>MTNJ01000012.1 GCA_002011425.1 Candidatus Acetothermia bacterium JdFR-48
GGCGGCCACGAGCTCAGCCAGCTCCTTTACCGACATCTCCTCGATGGCTTGCAGGATTTCCTCTTTGGTCATGACGACGCCTCCTTCTTCTTTTGGACTTCGGATAAGGCCACAACAAGCTTACGCAGGATGCCCGCCAGGGCAACGGCCAAGCCCCGAATTGGGCCGGCGACCGCGCCAGCGAGCCGCGCGAGCAGCTCCTCCCGGCTGGGGAGGTCCGCAATTTTATCCGCTTCCTCGGGGGGAAGCGTCTCCCCCTCGAAGATCCCCACCTTGACCTTGAGCTGGGGAAACTTCTTGCGCGACTCCCGCACCGCCCGGAAGGGAACCGTGGGGTCGTCGTAACCGATCACGATGGCGTTCGGTCCATAGAGGTACTTGGTGAGCTCCACGAAACCCAGCTCCTCGGCGGCAATGCGTGTGAGGGTGTTCTTGATCACGCGGAACTCCAGACCCTTCTCCTTCATGAACTCCCGCAGCTCCACCATCCCCGGTGCGGGTATTCCCAGGTATTCCACCAACACCAGGGCCTGGGCCTTGGAAAGCTTCTCCTTCAAGGCCTGGACATGGGCTACCTTTTCCGATCTGGGCATCTCGTCCCCCTTCAAAGCTTCTGTGTCAACTGGATGAGCTCCCGTTCGTCCACGGGGATCCCCGGGCCCATGGTGGAAGAGACCATAACTCGCTGCAGGTAACGCCCCTTGAACCCTTCGGGGCGCTTGTCCAGGACGGCTCGGGTGAGGGCCACCAGGTTCTCCAGGAGCTTTCCTGTCTCGAAGGAAACCTTACCGAAGGGGGCGTGGACGATCCCGTAACGGTCGGCACGGAATTCCACCATCCCTTGCTTCATCTCCTTTACCACCCGTGCGACGTCCATCGCCACTGTTCCAGTCTTCGGGGAGGGCATGAGCCCCCGGGGACCGAGGATGCGACCGAGCTTCCCCACCACTGGCATCATATCCGGGGTGGCGATAACCCGGTCGAAATCCAACCATCCCTCCTTCTGAATCCTCTCAGCGAGCTCCTCGCCTCCCGCGTAATCGGCGCCCGCTTCCTCCGCCTCGCGGATCTTCTCGCCCCGGGCGAAGACCAGGACCCGCACGGTCCTCCCAATCCCGTGGGGCAACACCACCGTCCCCCGAATGGGGTATTGAGAGGTGTTCACTCCCAAATTGAAGGCGGCCTCAGCCGTCTCATTGAACTTAGCCGTGGCTGTCCTCTTCATGAGTTCAATGGCCTCCCGCACCGGATAGGCCCGGGTCTTATCCACAATCGCCACCGTCTCCAGGTATCGCTTAGAGCGTTTCATCCCTCGACCACCTCAATTCCCATGTTCTTGGCCGTGCCGAGGACCATGCGGATTGCGGCCTCGATATCCTTGGTGTTCATGTCAGGAAGCTTCCGTTCGGCGATACGACGTACCTGCTCCATGGTGACCTTGCCCACCTTGACGCGGTTAGGCTCGGGCGACCCTTTTTCGACTCCGGCCGCCTTCTTCAAGAGGACCGAGACCGGGGGCTGCTTGAGGACGAAGTCGAAGGATCGATCGGAGTAAACGGTGATCTCGACGGGAATGAGGATACCGGGCTCCTCGTTCTTGGTGGCCTCGTTAAACTTCTTGCAGAACTCCATGATGTTTACTTTGTGCATGCCGAGCACCGGCCCCACTGGCGGCGCGGGGCTTGCCTGTCCAGCGGGTATCTGCAGTTTGATCTTGGCCGCGACCTGTTTAGCCATCTCTTCCTCCTTAAATCTTGGCGATACCGTCCAAGCTTATCCGCACCGGGAGCTCCCGGCCAAAGATCTTGACCGAGACCACCGCCTCCTCGCCCTCTTTGTCGATCTCCTTGATCTCGCCGGTGAAGTCCGCGAAGGGACCTTCGATGATTTGTACGATTTCGCCTACCTCGAACTCCACTTCCATCTTGGGCTTGCGCTCCTCTTCCACTGTCGGGGCCTCGGCCAGTCCGGCGGAGCGCTGCACCGCGAGCATTTCCTGTCCGTCGATGGGGATAGGGTGAAACCGGTTCCCTACGAACCGGGCCCCTTCGATCCCGGAGAGCAATTCCCGCATCTGCTCTTCGTCCAACCCCATCTTGGCGAACACGTACCCAGGGAATAGACGGCGCTTCTCGATCCGGTGGATAGAGATAATGCGCTTCTCCTTGTATTCCTTAACCTTCACCAGGCCTGAGGCGTTGGCATAGATCTTGTGTTCTTTCTCGATCTCAAACCCTTCGGGAAGCTGTTGGCCTTCTTTCAGGCGAGGACAGAGCTCTTCGGGAATGATCCGCGTTTCCTTGGTCCCGTCTTCGTATTCCAAGGTAACCCGCCTCACTTTCTCCCGAGCCACGATTTGACCCTGGACGTCGATGCGGTGGCGGGAGTCAGAATCTGTGGTGATGGGGACCCCGGTACGCACTCGCTCCCCCACCCGGATATCGCGGCGGAGCTGCTTCTCTTGAGGTATAAGGTACTCCTTCTCCGTTCGGTCCACCCGCTCCACCACGATGCGCCACATGGACTCGATGGAAATGACCTTAGCGGGCTTAGGTAGGTGACGGGGTGGACGGCGGGCGATAAGGGTCCCCCGCTCGACCCGCTCGTTGTTCTTTATGAGGAGATCGTAATCGTAGGAAACACGGTACTCGGTGGCCCGACCGCGTCGGGAGCGAGAGGTGACCACTTCTTCCACTGGGACGAGGAAGTACTCCACTTCGCCATCCTTGCGGACGGGTTCGAAATACCTTTCCCAGCCGAGTTGGCGCACACGTTCCTCGAGTTGCTTCTTGACGCGCAGCTCGGAACCGGCAGAGGTTTGAATGGCATACCACTTTTTGCGCTGCATGGCCGTTGAGCTCTCGCTCTCTGTCTCTACCTCTTCAGGAGGGCACTGAGGATGGCCTTCACGACGGTGTCCACAAGGCCCAGGTACAAGGCCAGGGCTACCACCATGAGGAGGATCAAGGCCGTGAAGGCCGCCACTTGCTGCCACGAAGGCCAACTGACCTTCCTGGCCTCAGCGATTACGGCCCGAAAATAACCCTTGATCTTCTGGATCATCTACGCCCCCGTGCAGGCCCGGAGGGACTCGAACCCCCAGCCTCCGGATTTGGAGTCCGGTGCTCTGCCAGTTGAGCTACGGGCCTGTCCACCCTTTATTTTAAACCTCTTTGTGGGCCGTGTGGTGACGGCACCACTTACAGTACTTTCGCAGGACGAGCTTATCCCGGCGGTTGTTGCGATTGCGTGTAGTATGATAGTTCCTTCGCCCACACTCAGTGCAGGCTAGGCTCACCAAGAGGACGTTGTCCTTTTTCGCCATGTCACTTGATGATTTCCGTCACCACACCCGCTCCCACGGTGCGGCCGCCCTCACGAATGGCGAACCGTTGACCCTTCTCAAGAGCCACCGGCTTGATGAGCTTGCAACGGAGCCCGTCCACGTTGTCGCCGGGCATCACCATCTCGACGCCCTCGGGGAGCTGGATCTCACCGGTGACATCGGTGGTACGGAAGAAGAACTGCGGCTTGTACCCGGAGAAGAACGGGGTATGGCGGCCGCCCTCGTCCTTGGAGAGAACGTAAACCTGAGCCAGGAACTCGGTGTGGGGAGTGATGGTACCCGGAGCCGCCAAGACTTGACCGCGCTCCACTTCGTCCTTCTCGATACCGCGCAGGAGCACGCCGATGTTATCGCCTGCGATAGCCTCGTCCAGGACCTTGTTGAACATCTCGATGGAGGTGGCAACGGTCTTCTTGATCTCATCGATGAGTCCGACGATCTCAACCTCGTCGCCCGGACTGAGGCGTCCACGCTCCACACGCCCTGTCACCACTGTACCGCGACCCTTGATGGAGAACACGTCCTCGATGGGCATGAGGAAGGGCTTGTCCTCCTCGCGCTTGGGAAGCGGGATGTAATTGTCCAGGGCCTCGAGGAGGTCTAGAATCGGTTTCACGGCCGGATCGTCCAGGGAAGCGGCCTTCAGGGCCTGAAGCGCTGAGCCCCGGATCACGGGGACTTCGTCGCCCGGATACCCATACTCCTTGAGGAGGTCGCGCACCTCCATTTCAACGAGGTCCACGAGCTCCGGATCATCCACCATGTCCACTTTGTTGAGGAAGACCACGATGGCGGGAACGTTCACCTGGCGCGCGAGGAGCACGTGCTCGCGGGTCTGGGGCATGGGACCATCGGCAGCAGAGACGACGAGGATCGCCCCGTCCATCTGGGCGGCACCGGTAATCATATTCTTCACATAGTCCGCGTGGCCGGGGCAGTCGATATGCGCGTAATGGCGATTCTCGGTCTCGTACTCCACGTGAGCCACGTTAACCGTCAAGATCTTCGTCTCGTCACGGCGGAAGAGCTTGGCATCGGCCTTGGCCACCTCGTCGTAGGAGCGCTCCTTGGCGAGGCCCTTCATGGCCAAGATCTTGGTGATGGCCGCCGTGAGGGTGGTTTTTCCGTGGTCGATGTGTCCGATCGTCCCCACGTTCAAGTGCGGCTTCGTGCGGACAAACTTCTCCTTTGCCATCCCTATCCTACCTCCTTGCTGTTATTGGCGTGGCAAAAATTATGGAGCGTGTGCGCCCCTTGCTAGAGCCCGCGGGCGGATTCGAACCGCCGACCTTCCCATTACCAGCGGGATGCTCTACCGACTGAGCTACACGGGCCCAAGCAGATACGCATTTTACACCTCTCAATGGAACGCAACAAGTGGTGGAGGGGGAGGGATTCGAACCCCCGAAGGCCTCAAGCCGCCGGGTTTACAGCCCGGTGCGTTTGACCGCTTCGCTACCCCTCCAGATACCAAATTTTAACCTCCTTCTCTGAGGAAGAAAGGCTGAAGCCCGTGGCCCGACTCGAACGGGCAACCCTCCGCTTACAAGGCGGACGCTCTACCGGTTGAGCTACACGGGCTTCCAAAAAGAAATTCTATTCTGGCCTTCCACGGTGGTCAACGGGGATGGAGTATACGCGGACGCGGCGGCGCCGCGGCCCGTCGAATTCGCAGAAATACACCCCCTGCCAGGTCCCCAGAGCCAGCCGTCCCCCCTCCACCGGCAGCATCAAGGTCGGCCCCAGGAGGGCCGAGCGAAAGTGGGCGGGGGAGTTCCCCTCCATGTGGCGGAAGGGGATACAGGGGACGAGCTCAGCAAACGCGCGGTTGACGTCCTCCCTCACATCGGGGTCGGCCGATTCGTTCACGGTGAGGGCCGCGGTGGTATGGGGACAGAAGATGATCACGAACCCTTCCTCAAGCTCCAACTCCCGGATCGCTTCCTCCACCCGGGGGGTGATGTCGAGGACCTCATCATGGGATCGGGTGGAGACTTGAATCTCCACGTGCTTCATCCCAACGTCTCCTCCAGCTCCCGCATGAGGCCATCTTTGTCCTCGAGACCCCTTACGTGAAGCACCACTTCTCCATCCTCGCCCCGGGTGACCGAGACGAGCTCGAGCCCCCACCGGGAGAGGACCGCGAGGACCCGGTAGATCTCCCGGTGGTCTTGGAGTTTTAGGCGGATCCTCGTCCCCTCCTCCCCGATCCCGGTCATCCGGACCAGGGCCCGGAGTGCTCCCCCCCGGGTGATTACTCCCACGAGCCGCTCCCCCTCCAGCACGGGGAGAACGGCATAACGGTCGACGAGCAACGCCAGGGCCCGCTCCACGGGATCGTCGGCCTGGAGGACCACCGTGGGCTGGGCCGCGAGCTTCCCCGCGGGGAGGTCGGGCTTTGGGGCCGCGTCCAGGGCCTTCCGGGTAAGGAATCCGACGAGCTTTTCCCCCTCGTCCACTACCAACACAAGGGCGAGCCCCAGATCCTGAGCGAGCTTCTGTGCTTCCTCCACCGGCGTCTCAACCAGCACCGTGGGAGGATCGGGTTCCATCCACGCCCTAACCTTCATGGGAGGCTTTCGCCTCCGCCACGATCTTCTCCTGGAGCTGCGCCGGCACGAAGTCGTAGCGGAGGAACTCCATCTGGAAGGTGGCCCGCCCTTGTGTCATGGATTTCAAGTCCAGGGCGTAGGAAAGGAGTTCGGCGAGCGGTACCTCCGCCTTGACGACGGTCCTTCCGTCCTGGGACTCCATCCCAAGGACTTTGCCGCGGCGAGCATTGAGGTCTGAGATGATGTCCCCGGTGAAGGCTTCGGGCGCCATCACCGTAAGGAGCATGATAGGCTCAAGCAACGCCGGTTCCGCCTTCTCCGCCGCGAGTTTGAACGCCTGACGGGCCGCGATCTTGAACGAGAGCTCGGAGGAGTCCACCGGGTGGTACATCCCGTAGAAGACCACCGCTTTGATGTCCACCATAGGGTATCCGGCAAGAACCCCTTCCTGCATCGCCTCGCGTACCCCTTTCTCCACCCCGGGGATGAACTGCTGCGGGATGACGCCACCTTTGGTCTCGTCCAGGAACCGAAACCCCTCGCCCCGGGGGAGAGGCTCGATGCGGAGATGGACCTCTCCGAACTGACCGTGGCCCCCGGTCTGCTTCTTGTGACGGTACTGGGCCGTGGCCTGCTTCTTGATCGTCTCGAGATAAGGTATTTTGGGGATCCGAAGTTCCACCTCCACGTTGTAGCGATTTTTGAGGCGCTCCCGTACTACATCTAGCTGCACATCGCCCATTCCCGCGAGGATGGCTTCCTTGGTGACGTTGTCACGCTCGAACTTGAGGGTGGCCTTGGTGGACACGATGTCGCGCATGGCGGTGGAGAGTTTCTCCTCATCTCCCTGGGATTTGGGGTAGACAGCGCGGGAAAAGACGGGCTTCGGGAACGGAGGCTCGGGGAATGGCTCCGCTCCCTCCACCGCAATGGTGTCGCCGAGGGCGATATCTTCGAGCTTTCCTAGGGCGGCGATGTCGCCGCCCGCGGCCTTTCCCGTCTTCTCGAGTTTCGTTCCACGTAATGTATAAATATCGCGGATCTGGACTTTGTTTCCGGTGCGGAGGTGCAGCCAGGCGTTACTTTCCGTGAGCTCACCTCCCGTCACGCGTACAAAGGCGATCCGGCCGAGGTACGGATCGGAGAGGACGTTGAACGTCCAAAGACGCGGTTTCTCCTCGATCTTGGGCTCGGGAGCCAGGGCCAGGAGGCCGTCAAGAAGTTCGCCGATCCCTACCCCGCTCCCAGCGGAGCCCCACAGCACTGGGACGAAGGTCCCCTCAGCGACCCCCTTGGCGAGAGCAGAGGCGAGCTCAGGAGCGGTAATTTCCTCATCGCTCAGGAACTTCTCCGCCAAGGCATCGTCTAGGGAAGCAATTTCCTCGACGAGCTGACCCTTCAATTCCTCTACACGGCCTTTGATCCCCTCGGGGACAGAGACCTTCCCCTTCGGGCCTTTGGCTTCACCGTTCAGGAGATCCACGACGCCGAGGAGCTCCCCGTTATCCTTTATGGGCCACTGGATAGGCCAGAATTTCGCGTTGAGGCCTTCACGCAGGGCCTCCAAGGCCTTATCAGGATCCGCCTCGGGGCGGTCCATCATGTTCGCGAAGACCACCACGGGCTTCTTGATCTTGGTGAGGATCTCCCATGCCTGCTCTGTGACCACCTCCACCGGCTTCTCCCCATGGACGACGAGCACCACCAAATCTGCGGTGTAAGCGGCCTTTATCGTCTCCTCGAAGAACTCGCCGAGGCCCGGGGCCACGAGCAGATTGAACTTGGTGTTCCTCCAATTGCAAGAACAGACCGCGAGGTCGATGGAATAGCCCCTCCTTTTCTCCTCAGGAGATGAGTCGAGTTGAACTTCCCTCTCCCCGGCCTGTTCCAAAAGTTTGGCCGCGAGCGTTGTCTTACCGGAGCCAGAATGGCCTACGAAACCGATATTCCGAGTTTGCCCCATCCACATCACCTCGATCGAAGCGGATTCCTGCGGAGTATATCCATAGGGCCCTTCCGAGGCAAAAGAGCTCATGGGGATATGTGATCGATAGGGGTGAAAAAATATGAGGATTTTGCGGAGGAAGGGCGTGGCCCTTATCCTCGGAGGGCGAGGAGGAAATTGTATGGATAAGAAGTGGATCTTCTTCGCCGTACTGATATTGATCGGGGTCCTGACCGCGGTGAAGTCCCTCCAATGGCCCCCCGGGGTAGAGGGATTTCCCGCCGCCATCGTCCGGGGACCGTGGACCTCCGCGGTGGGCGACGCAGTGAGCGTCTCCTTCCAACTGGAATCCCCTATGGGAGGAGAGGTCCTGTACGGACCAGAGGATGAGGGTCTTGTGGAGAGGGTAACCTTCTCCGCCGCGGACGAACCTCTGCACGTGAAGCTCGCCGAACTCAAGCCGAACACTCGCTACGTCTACCGCATCGCCCTCGCCGACGGATCTCTCACCCCTCAGGGCCACTTCGCAACACCTCCTGAGGAGTTCGTTCCCTTTACCTTCCTCGTCTATGGTGATACCCGCACTTTCTACGACCGTCACCGCTTGGTGGCCGATTGCATGGCCGAGGAGGACGCGGACTTCGTCGTCCACACTGGTGACCTCATCGAATCGCCCATGAGGGCGGAGTGGGACGCATTCTTCGCGTCTGGGCGTAGGCTCTTCCTTTCCAAGCTCTTCTTCCCCGTGCTCGGGAACCATGAACGCAACAGCCTTTCCTACTACAGGCTCTTCGAACTTCCGGGTGCAGGGGGGAAGCAGGGAGAGCAGTGGTGGAGCTTCCGTTGGGGCGACGTACTCTTCGTGGGGTTGGACTCCAACACCCAGTTCCTCCGGTTTACCGGCCTCCGCGAAGAGACTGACTGGCTCAACGAAGTCCTCTCCCAGGACGCCAGGTTTAAGTTCATCTTCCTCCATCATCCCCTCTACAGCTCTGACGTGTACTATGGGGGGAACGAGGGACTGGCCAAGCTCTGGCATCCTATCTTCGTCGAGAGGAAGGTGGACATCGTCTTCTGCGGCCACGTGCACGCCTACGAGCACATCGTCCGCGACGGTGTCCATTACGTGTCCACGGGCGGCGGGGGGGCCCCCGCATATCCCCTGGGGGAACCGGTAGAGGGAACCCTATTCTCGGCACAATTGGTCCTACACTATATGCGCGTTCGGGTGGACGAAGAGTCCGTTGCGGTGGAAATGGTCCCCGTGGCCCGGGTCCCGCTCGGGGAGGAGAGGGGCGAGATCGTCCCCCTGGCCGGGGAGCCCTTGGAACGCTTCACCGTGGAAGCCCAAGCTCCGGTTCCTCAACAGTGATCAGTTCCCGGATCCGCTCTAGGATCGCGGAGCCGATGCCCCGCACATTGAGGAGGTCGTCGACGTCCTCGAAGGGGCCGTAGGCCTCCCGGTAGGAGACGATCCGCCGGGCCAGCTCACTCCCGATTCCGGGGAGCGCTTCCAGCTCTTCGGCGGTTGCGGAGTTCAGATTCAACGGGCCTTTCACTGTGAACTCCACTGGGGCGACGTTTAGCTCGAGGGTGAAGGTCCGGGACTCCGGGGACGACTCTCTCTTCACCGGCGGTATTAGACGGATCCCAGCGTAGAGGACGAGCAAAAAAGAGATGATCGCGGCGACGAGGAAGCGGACGTCATTCCCAGAGGAAGAGTTCCTCGATCCGCTTCTTTCCCCACTTCTCGCGCTCAAGTCGCATCCTCTCTGACCAAACTTCGTACCGACGCCTCCCGAACTTGCCCTTCCACCGGCGGAGAAAGATTTTCCCCAGCCTGCGGCGGACGTCGGGGCGAGCGGCCAAAAACTCGGCTTTCTCCGAGGCCAACCGTTCTACCTCGGAGAGATATAACTCTATCTCCCCCGCCCGGTCGAAAAGGGCGAGGGCCTCCTCGGGGGAACCCTCGAGCGCCTCCATTGCCTGCGCGAAGAGCGCGCGACGTTCGAGCTCCGCTTGGGCGAGGTCGCGCATCCGCCGCTCCCTCTCCCGGTACTCCGGAAGCTCCCACACCGAGAAGGGCAAGAGCTCTCGAGGACAGCCATCGTCACGGGCAGGGAAGGCCGAAGGATCGGGGACGATCTTACCGTGGAGCGCCAGGCACTCGGGGCAAGTTTCCGAGGTGACGTTGGTGTAATACTGCCAAAAGTGCCGCCTACCAGTGAGCCAATAAAAGAAGAGGACAAACTTTCGCATTTAGCTCATGCCGAGGGTGGGAGTCGAACCCACACGCCCTTTCGGGCACGGGATTTTGAGTCCCGCGCGTCTGCCAATTCCGCCACCTCGGCCCAAACAAAATTATAGCGCCCACCCCTGGTTCGATTCTAGCTCTACGAGGGCGCGGTCGCAGAGACGGTCGGAGCAGTGGAGCGCCGTGAGGAGACGCGCCACCTCCCCACCAATGGGATTTTCTCCCCGGGCGAGGTAGTGGGCGAGCTGAGCGTGGAGGCACTTCACCCTAGAGAAATTCCGTAATCCCGCGATCCCCGTCTCCGCCGCTTCCCGGGCACCGACACGCATCAGGAACGATCGCTCCTCGGAGGAGAGGCGAGAGAAGCGCTCACGGCGATACGCTTCGTGGGCCCGCAGATACCCCTCCCGGAGCGCGAGGTCTCGGGCGAGACGCTCCTCGAATCGTTTGACGAGGCCCCGGGCTTCGAGTTTTCCTACCTCGCGTACGAGGTAGGGACAAGTGAGCCAGAAAAGAGTGGGGAAGAGCTCGAAAGAGGTGTCATAGCGGTGGAGGGGCCGGTTCACCGTAACCTGAGGGTATCCATGGGGGCAATCCCGGGCAATGGCCACGACCCCCCTTGGGGCCCGATCGATCTGCCAGCGTATCACGTGGAGATCTCGGTCCGTCGGAGCGCGGTCCATCAGGGAGAGCGGTATTCCGGAAGGAGTGACCAGGCCAGGGCCCACTCGCGCAACGAGAGCTCCTCTTTCCCGTACCTCCCCAAGGACTTGAAGGCGGAGAGGAGGAGCCTCACCCCCTCCTCCAGCGAGACCTCCCGACTGAGAATCTCCGAGAGCGATCCCGTGGGGCTCGGCCTAGAGGGCACCCCCGAGGGAGAATATCCGGGCCGAAGTGCCAGGAGCACCTGCTTCATTGGAACCCGGTCGTCCCACAGAAGCAAGGTCCCATGGTAGAGGAGGCCGCGGCAGCGGTACTGGGCCATCCCCGAGACCTTGAGCCCCCCGACGAAGAGCGAACCCTCTCCGACCTCCGCCCGGAGGCCAAGCCGCTCCTCCAAGGCAACGGCGAGGAGTTCCCCCACGAGCTCATGGGCTCGTCGCACGTCCTGCCAAGGGCCGTCCAGCGGGAGGAAGAGGGAGAAGTTCAGGTTCCCCGGATGGTGGTAGACGGCCCCTCCACCGCTCGGGCGCCTGACCACGGGAATCCGGTAGCGGCGGCAGAACTCGAGATCCGCCTCGTCCTCGGGATTCTGACCCCGGCCGATCACCACACAGCGGGGATTCCGCCAGATGCGCAGTGTGGGGGGAACCCGGTCAGCCCCATAACTCCACAGGATCGCCTCCTCTAGGGCGAGGTTCTCCGCGGGATCGCGCAGGGAAAAATCGATGATCACGCGCATAAAAGCCCCCGGTACACCTCTGCCGCCCGGAAAGAGGTTCGGACAAGTGGCCCGGCCACCACCGCCCGGAACCCCAACCGTAGGGCTTCCTGCCGCCAGCCCTCGAACTCCTCCGGCGAAAGATAGCGGGATACCGGGGCCTGCCGCGGCCCGGGCCGCAAATATTGGCCGAGGACGAGTATATCTACTCCCACCTCCCGGAGCTCCCGGAGGGCCTCCCGGACTTCCGTGTCCGTCTCCCCGAGTCCTAAAAGCAGTGACGACTTGGTGAGTGTTCCCGGGGAGATGTGCTTTATCGCCCGCAAAACATCCAGGGAGAGCCCGTAGGAGGCACGGCGATCCCGAACGAGGGGGGTGAGGCGCCTCACCGTCTCGAGGTTATGGCCCACCACTGCCGGGCCCGCGGCGAGTACTTCCGCAAGGGCCTCCCGATGGCCGGAGAAATCGGGGATCAGGGCCTCCACGGCGGCACCTGGTGCCGCCCGCTTCACCGCACGGATGGCCTGGGCCCAGTGGGCGGCGCCTCCGTCGGGGAGGTCGTCCCGGTCCACCGAGGTGAGGACGACGTAGGTGAGGCCGAGCTCCCGCACCGCACGGGCGATCCGTCCGGGCTCTCTGGCGTCCACCGCCCCCCCCGGCCAGCCCGTCCTTGTGGCACAGAATCGGCACGTCCGGGTACAGACCTCTCCCAGGATCATGAACGTGGCCGTGCCCACGCCCCAGCACCGGGGGAGGTTTGGGCAATGGGCCGCCTGACATACAGTGCGGAGCCGGTGGTACCGAAGGATCTTTTCCATGAATTCCACCTTGCCGTCGGCACATACCTCAACCTTGAGCCAGGCTGGCTTCATCCCGCGATCACCGCCCCGATCTCCTCCGGTCGGGTCTCGGCCACGCGAACCCCGAAAACTTCGGCAAAGGCCGCCCTAGCCCTTCCCTCCACTTCCCAGACGTCCAACGATCTTCCCAGGAGCCGCGCCAGCGACGTCGTCCCGGCCCCGTGGATCCCACAGGGGACGACCCAGCGGAACCCGTCCGGGTCTAAGTCCACGTTCAGGGCGAGTCCATGCATGGTGACCCACCCCCGCACGTACACCCCCACCGCTCCCAGTTTCTCGTTCCCGACCCAGACCCCGGGGCGGCCGGGAATCCGGGCCGCCCTTACCCCGTAGGATCCCGCCGCCTCGATCATCACCTCTTCCAAGGCCCACACGTACCAACGGATACGCTTCCCCCAGCTCCGCAGGTTTAAGATGGGATAGAGGACGAGCTGGCCAGGTCCGTGATAGGTGACATCTCCTCCCCTCTCCACGGGGAGAACTTCGACACCGCGCGCGAGGAGGGCCATGGGGTCGGCGAGGAGGTGGCGGGGATCAGCGGAACGCCCCAGGGTGATCACCGGGTAGTGTTCCAGGGCGAGGACGAGGTCCTCGGTCTCTCCCCGGAGCCGCAGGTGGTGCAGTTTCCATTGGAAATCCACTGCTTCCGCATAACGTATCCGGCCCAGATGAATCCAGAGCACTCTCCCCCTCACTCGGTCGCCTCCTCGATCTTCCCGATCACGTCTCCGGGGGCAGCGGTCTTCCCCTCGGGAATGAGGATCGCGTAGAGCTTCCCGCCAACGGGGGCCTCGATGACGAAGGCGGCCTTTTCCGCCTCCACCTCCGCCACCGCCTCCCCGGCGTACACCTCATCGCCGACCTCGCGGAGCCACCGAACGACCCGCACCTCCTCCACCTCGCCCAGGGGCGGGACGACGATATCCGCCAACGTCACCTCCTTTCCGCAGTTTTTCATTCTACCCGAACTCCCCCGCAGGAATCCGGCCCGAGATTTTCGGGGGACCTGGGGCTAAAATAACGCCGGAAAAAAACCGGAGGTGACACTCCGTAAAGGAGGTGACACTCCGCGATGAAATTATTTCTGTCTCTTTGGCTCCTTTGGGGCCTTTCTGCCCTCGGGGGAGAGCTCGTGGTGGCGGTGTCCACCGAGCCTCCCACCCTCGATCCCACGGCCAACCCCGCCGCGGCCATCGACCTCGTCCTCCATTACAACCTCTACGAATGCCTGGTACAGGTGGACTCGAACGGGGATTTCTACCCCCAACTCGCTGAGTCGTGGGAGGCATCGGCCGACGGCCGTACGTGGACATTCCAGCTACGGCGCGAAGTACGATTCCACGACGGCATCCCGTTCGACGCCGAGGCGGTGCGGAAATCGTTCCTCCGGGCCATGTCCCCTGACACGCCCAATCCACACCCCGAGTACTATACAGACATCGCCGAGGTCGAGGCCGTGGACACTTACACGGTGAGTTTCCACCTGAAGAAACCCGTTCCTTACTTTCTCGCGATCCTGGCCCAGGCCGACTCGGTGGTCGTCCCGACGGAGCCGCGGACGGGCAAGCCTCTCGGGGAGCACCCCGTGGGCACCGGGCCGTTTCGGTTCGTCGAGTGGCGTCCCGGAGAACGAATCGTCCTGGAGCGGAACCCGGACTACTACCTGCCAGGTATCCCCGAGATAGAGAGGGTCTCGTTCCGCTTCATCCCCGACGGCGCGGCGCGGGCCCTCGCGTTACAGGCCGGTGATGTGGACATCGCGGTGGACATCCCCTACCAGGCCGCCAGTGCCCTGGAGGACAACCCGACGTTCACGGTGATCTCCGGCCCCATGAACCTGGTCCAAATCCTCGCCATCAACAACGCGCGGGAACCGGTCTCCGATCTGCGGGTACGCCAGGCCATCGCCCACGCCATCGACCGCGGGAAGATCGTGGAACTGGTCTCCTTGGGCTACGCGACCCCCATCGGCGGGCCCGTTCCCCCGGGAATGCCCTATTACATCGACCTTACCGGCCTTTATCCCTACAACCCAGAGCGGGCGCGGGAGCTCCTCGCCATGGCCGGGTACCCTGAAGGATTCGACATTACGATGGCCCTGCCCTCCAACTACGAGTTCCACGTGCGCACCGGCGAACTGGTCGCGACCCAACTAGCCGCGGTAGGAATAAGGGTGAAGATCCGCCTCGTCGACTGGGGGACCTGGCTCGAGCGGGTCTACGCCCAGGCCGACTACGACCTCACCGTGATCGGCCACATCGGGAGGCTAGACCCCGCTCTCATGCTCACCGGCTACGGGGCGGAGCGCCGCGATTACTACTTCCGTCGGGGCTGGAAGAACGAGGAGCTGGAGCAACTGCTCGAGGAGGGGAAGACCTGTATGGACCCCGCGCGGCGGCGGGAGATTTACGAGAGGGCCCAACGGATCATCGCTGAGGAGGTAGTGAACTACTTTATCCAAGATCCACACCGCGTCATCGCCTCCCGAGCCGGCATCCGGGGCCTCGCCGTTTATCCCATCTACGTCCTCGATTTGACAAAAATTGTAACCGAATAAATACGAACACGGGTGAGGAGCTTGACTTAACCCTTCCCTTCGAAGGTATGTGCGTGTTCGGGCCAGTTGGCCGCTTGGATGTCACGGTCAACTTCAAGGAGGCTAGAGTCCATACCGGACAAGGGTTTCATTTCCGAAGCGGTCAAATTCAATGGCTTTTATCTTTTTATCGGTTTTACTTTGAACTCGGCCTGTACTCCTAGGTGGTCCGACAGGGTGTACCCATTCCACGGGTAGGGATTAGCTTGCCTCTGAGTCGGCTCTCGGTCAATTGTTTTCAGTTCCAATGAGATGCAGCGTTTCCCCGCAAAATAGAGAATATAATCCAGTCTCTGAGGTTTGCCCGAAGCGCTAGCCACTACGTTTTTCTTCCCCCAAGGACTTTTCGGATCGAGGGGCTGATCCATACCCACCCATGTAACCGCACTTTGATCCTCTTTCTTGCCGCTGCTCAGCCAGGCGTCCTTAAGCTGGCCAACAGCGGCCTTCAGGTTCCCCAGGCTATTTTGCCACTCCGGGGATCCTCCGATGATGTTGAGGTCCCCGCACAGAATGATGGGCCGACCATCTGGCTTTCCTTGTTTATCGCGCGTACAAGCATCGATAAATTCCAACAATTCTTTCAGCTGCTTTGCCCGATGAGGAGCATTTTGTACCCCTGCCGCTAGATGCACCGTGAAAACATGGATGTAACACTCTGAATTGTGGGGATCGAGCAGGACACGCGCGTAAAGTGCCCCTTTATTAGTTACTTCCTCTGTCGTCCAGGGTTCGAGAATGCTTTTAGCACCGGCTTGATCTGAGAAAACAAAGGCACTTACCGCAATTACTGGATATTTGGAAAGAATCATCAGCCCACTATCAAAGGTCCATCTCCACCATCCCGCAGTCGAGTCCGGACCGGTTACCGCGTAGCGATTTCCTTTCTTAAATATGGCGACACGGACTGTCTTTGTAGCGGCCGCCGGCTGTCTGGCAAGGACGTTTACCTGGGCCCCATCGACCGTCACAGTCTGATCTTTTCCACCCTTTCGCGGGGGCGTGATTTCCCGCCACCATTTTGTCTCATCTAAATTAAGTTTTGAATCGCCTAGCCACCCCCGTAACACGGCATTTTTGTACTGCATATTCCCTTTTTGACGGTAATGCCAAACTTCCTGGAAACAGATTATGTCGAATTTCCTTCCCCATTCCCCCATTTCTCCTAGCGATGCGGTGAGCACCTTGGCGCGTTGATCCCGAAATGGGGCGTGCTTCTCGGGGACCTTGGGGATCAACATCATGTTTTGGGTAAGGATCCGCAATAAAAGTTCGCCACATCCCTTCGAAACTGCTGGGGTTTCCTCCTCCCCGATTTCGGGTGACAAACACAGATCGCCCAGTATGTATCTTGTGAGACCAAAGAAGGAAATCTGGTTGAAATCAGTGATCACCACCGGCTTGTATCCTGGTACCTCTAGCTCGAATCCAGCGACTTCGTCGCCCTTTTGAATTGGCGTCAAAGAGAATTCCTGTTCCGGGAGTGGTCGTTGCCCGCATTCCGTAAGCCTCCCCGTCACCACAATCCCCGGATGTTCGGGAAATGGTTTCGAAAATTTACCGTCTGCGTCAGTTATCCCTGTAATAGAGCCCAGAGGAATTGGCCCGCCCGAAGGCTGTAAACAAACCACTCCCACGTCGACAGTACGCTGGACGCGCCCGCTCGGATCCATCGAGGAGAGAAACCCGAGTTTCTCCCGCGGAACTAACGTCTCCCCGTACCCCGGTGACGAGATCTTCACCGTCCCGATGTCGATAAGCGTCCTGATGGTATCCCTTCCCTCCCTGGGGATAAGCTCTATGATCACCGGCACCCCGCCGAGGGCCTCATTCCCACAGCGCGTGAGGGTACCCGTCACCCACGTGTCGGGGAGCTCTTCCACGGGCACGGAGAACTTCCCCCGGCTATCGGTGCGGTACTCCGCGGCCGACGGCATTACCTCGAGGATCACCACGAGGTCCAAGTACATGGCGTAGGCCGTAGATGCCCGGAACCGAAGCTCAAAACTGCTCCCCGCCGTCTCGGGAGGGGGGAGAAAAGTACAAGTCACCTGGGCCGCGCCGTACATCGAGACAGGTTGGAAGTTCGTCCACGGAGGGAGCGCCAGCGCGGCGATGCTGACGGGGTACGTGCTCGGGGTCACCGTGGCGGTGAGCTGCAGTGTCCCCTGCATTCCGGCCGGGACCTGACATCGAATCAGATTTTCAGCCAGCTGTCGGCAACTTCCGGTGGTGATGAGCTGCCCCGAAAAATGCAACGAAGCGCCCCCATAGACCTCCTCCCCGGAACCGTACTGAACCATCCCCGAGAGTGCCCACAGGACAACTAACACAAGTGGGAAAACATGTTCCACGCTGGACCACCCCTCTTCATATTACACGTCCGTGGGGCCAAAGTTTCAAACTAATTTCGATTAAACAAAAAATCTTGGCGAATGTGAAATCGCGGGTGGGCTCTAGAACCCAAGGAGGTCCAGCGCCTCAAGCACCCCAGCGGCGATCCTCCAAGAACGCTCCGCCACCCTGAAGCAGACCACCGGATCGCCCCGGGGATCGATCTCCACCACCTTGATCCGCGCAGGGACCTCGATACCCGAACGCAATATCCCCCGTACTACGCCGTCGCAGAGGGCTTGGAGCTCTTCGCCGCTACACCAGGCGACCTTTTCCCCCCTCTTCACGCGCTCGCCGATGACCTTGTAACCAAAGAAATGTCCGGCGCGCTTCGCCCACAGCACCCGCTCCCGGGAGATCCCGCCGATGGGGCAGGGGATGTGCGTGGGCGGGAGGGGTGAGCCCTGGAGGTAGACCCGTCCGAGGAGCGGTCCCCGGAGGGTCTCCACGGCGGCGTGGCAGTTCACTCCTGCGGTAAAGCCCGGGCCCAAGCCGATCACAAGTGGGGCTTCGTGGATATGTGTTCCCAAATTTCGCTTGGCCATCCGCGCGTCCACAATTACTTCCGGACGCAGCCGCACCACGGCGTCCCCCTCCGGGGCCAAGACGGGTATCACCCCCCGCTCGGAGAGCTCCAAGGCCTCACCGGGAGACATCGCCCGCACCGCCTCGTGCCCTTCCACGGCCCACCGGCCCTCATAGACGGCCTCGGCGAAGACCACCGCCCGCCGTATGGCCAAGGGTTGAGGGAGCTCCGTGCATACCACCGCGAGGCCCCGCTCGTGCAGCCGGATGGCCACCGCCGTGGCCACGTCCCCCGCTCCCCGCACGAGCACCAATTCCTTCATCCCTGCCAGGGAACGAACGCGCCGTGGCCCTCAGTCCCCACGAACTCCCCCTCGCGCACGACCCACCTGCCCCGGACCATTACCGCCACCGGCCGGCCCTGAAGCTCCATCCCCTCGTAAGGAGAGAAGTCGGCGTTCATGTGAAGCGTCCTCGCCTCCACGGTCCAGCGGGCGTGGGGGTCCCAGAGCACGAGGTCCGCATCGCCCCCCCGGGCGAGTTTCCCCTTCCTCGGCAAGAGTCCGAAGGCGCGTGCCGGCCCGTCAGATAGGTAATACACGAACTGGCGCGGGGAGATCTTCCCCTTGGCGACCCCCTCCGAGAAGAGGAGGGCCGGAAGGAGCTCCACCCCGGGAAGCCCCGAAGGAAGTTTCGCCGGATCGTTTCGGCCGACCTCCTTATGTGAATTGGCGAAGGGGCAGTGGTCGGTGGAGACGGCGGTGAGGAATTTCCGCCCCAAGGCCCACCATAGTGTCTCCGCGTCCTCGGCCTCCCTGATCGGCGGCGTCACCGAAAAGAGGTGGCCGTTCGGCCGCATATAGACGCGGTTATCGAGGAGCAAATAGTGTGGGCATGTCTCACCCATAAGGGGGGCCCCCTTCCGCTTGGCCTCCAGATAGGCGATCAATCCCCGAGCGCTCGAGATGTGAGCGATATAGGTCGGACAGCCAGTCTCACGGGCGAGGATTCCTACCTCGGCGATGGCCACCTCCTCGGCAATGGGAGGGCGCGCCGCCGGGAAGGGACCGCCCCCTGGATCCACGAGCTCGTCCGCCTCACAGTGCACCATGGCCACGCCCCCGAGCTCGCGGATGGCCTCCATGGCGGCCCGTAGGTGCCCCAACGGGGTGCGGCGGCCGGAATCCGAATAAGTTGTGTAAAACTTGAAGGAGCGAACCCCCATCTCCGCCACCTGAAAGATCTCTCCCGCACGCTCCGGACTCCAGCCGATCATCTCGGCCCGGAAGGAGTAGTCGATGCACGCTGGCTGCGCTTCTTTCAAGCGCCGCTCCAGGGCGTTGGGGAGAGAAACCTCCGGGTGTCCCACGGTGAAGTCGAGGAAACAAGTGATCCCCCCGTGGGCCGCCGCCCGGGGGCCGGTGCGGAAGTCGTCGGCGGAGCGGGTGCCCCCCACCGGCAGCGCGAAGTGAACGTGGGCGTCGACGAACCCTGGGAAGATCAGGAGCCCTCGTGCGTTCACCGTCTCATCTGCCTTCCGCGGGGAAACCTTCCCCACTCGAACTATCTTCTCTCCCCGCACGAGAACGTCCGCCTGGACCGTCCTCCGGGCGGTGACCACCGTACCCCCTGTCACCAATATCGTGCCTGNCTCCATTGTCACCACGACCTCCGTGTGATGAAGGTTACGTAGGAACCCCGCCCGGACNATGGCCGCATGATGAGCGTCCGACCCCCTCAGACGAGGTCCTTCTGGGCCAGGACCACGCCTTCTTCGGGATCCGTCTTGAATGTGAACCCATGGGTGCGCAGGATGGCCATCATCCGTGCGTTGTCCGGTGCCGTCTCCGCCAAGACCCGCCTTATGCCCCAGCTCTTGGCGATCTCCAAACAGTAGTCGGTGATTAGCTTCCCGAGGCCCTTCCCTTGCCAAGGGTCGGCGATGAGCACCGCGTACTCCGCGGCCTCGTGGTTTGGGTCCGCCACGAGCCGTCCCACACCGATGAGCTTACGCCCGCCGCCTTCGTTCACCTCCGCCACGATGGCCATCTCCCTATCGTAATCGATGAAGCAGTAACGGGTCGCCATCTCATGTGTTGTCCCCTTGAATAAGTATCGGAAACGACGCCAAATCGACTCCCGGGAACAGCTGGCGAGGAGCGCATGCCACATGGGCTCGTCCTCCGGCTTTATAGGGCGAAGTACCACGGGTGTACCGTCTCGGAGCGTGGTTTTGTGCGTGTACTCTTCGGGATAAGGCCGGATGGCGAGGTGCGCATAGGGCCTGAGTGGTTTGCCGACGAGCGCCCGGTCCACAATAACCCGGGCATCTAAGGCGATTACGTCATCTGGGGTTACGAGCAAGGGGTTAACGTCCAATTCCTTTATCTCGGGGTAATCGGCCACTAAGTAGGAGAAACGCATTAACACCTCGATGAGACGGTCGAGGTTCGCCCCTGGACGGCCACGGTAACCGCACAACAGGGGCCACGAACGCAGTGACTCGAGCATGTGGCGGGCTAAACGCTCGTTGAGCGGCGGCAGTCCCAGGGCCCGATCGCGAAAGACCTCGGCCGCGATGCCCCCCATACCCACCATGATCACCGCGCCGAAGGTGGGGTCCTTCTTCGCCCCGAGGAGCATCTCGACCCCCTCTTCGGCGACCACCATCCGCTGCACCGTGACGCCCTCCACCCGGGCATCGGGGCGCTTCTCCTGGGCTGTCTCCACTATCCTCCCGAAGGCGGTGCGAACGTCGTCGTCCGCCTTTAGACCCAGGACGACGCCCCCTACATCGGTCTTGTGGGTAATATCTGAAGAGAAAACCTTGAGCACCACTGGGTAGCCGATCTGACGGGCGATCTCCACGGCCTCATCTGCCGATCGAGCGACGTATGGCTTTGTGACAGGGATCTCATACGCCTCCAATAGGGCTTTGGAAACAGTTTCCGATAGCACCTCGCCCTCCTCCATGAGGATGGTGTCGAACAGAGCACGTAACCGCTGCCGGTCGAGGGAGAAGCTCACCGGCACCTCTCGCGGGGTCTCGTAGAGAATCTTTAGGTTACGGGAATAAGAGACCAGGTGCATGAACGCCCGCACCGCCTGCTCCGGGGTAGTGTAGGTGGGGATACGGGCTTGGTTCAGGATACGGACACCCTCCTGCACCATGCGTCCCCCCATCCATGCGGCCAGAATGGGTTTCCCCGTACGCTGTCCCAGTCCCGCAAGGGTCCGGGCGGTGGCGGTAGGATCGGTCATCGCCTGAGGGGTAAGGATCACCAGGACAGCGTCCACGTTTGGATCCGCCAACACGAGCTCCACTGCGGTGCCGTAGCGTTCAGGCGGGGCGTCCCCGAGGACATCCACCGGGTTCCCGTGCGACCAAAACGGGGGCAAGGCTTCGTTCAGCTTCTCGATGGTCTCCGGGGAAAGCTCGGCCAAGGCCCCGTCGCGAGCGATGAGGGCATCGGTGGCCATCACCCCCGGACCACCAGCATTGGTGACGATGGCCAGCCGAGGTCCCTTCGGCACCCTCCCCCGCGCCAAGAGCTCGGCGCAGTCGAAGATATCATCGATCTCGAACACACGTACAATCCCCGCCCGTTGGAAAGCGGCGTCGTACACCGCGTCCTCCCCGGCCATGGCGCCGGTGTGGGAGGCGGCCGCCTTGGCCGATTCGGAGAACCGTCCCGATTTGTAGACCACGATCGGCTTGGTACGGGCGAAAGCTCTGGCAGCGGACATGAACTCCCGCGCCTGGGAGATGGATTCCACATAGAGAATGATGGATTTCGTCTCGGAGGTCTCGCCGAAGTAATCGATGAGGTCCCCGAAGTCGACGTCCAACATGTTGCCGACGGAGACGAAGTAAGAGAACCCAATGTCCTCTTCCAGCGCCCAGTCGAGGACGGAGGTGCACAGCGCTCCCGACTGGGAAATGAAAGCCACGTGGCCCGACTTGGGTGTGGAGGCGGCGAAGCTGGCGTTCAACTTCAGGGAAGGAACGATGATCCCTAGACAATTGGGCCCAACAATGCGCACACCGTCGAATTCGTTAAGGATCGCTCGGAGTTCATCCTCGAGCCCCCGCCCCTCTTCGCCCACCTCGCGAAAGCCAGCGGAGATGATGACGATCCCCAGGATTCCCACCTCGCCACACTGCCGCACGATCCCAGGAACCGTGTGGGCCGGGGTGCAGACAACGGCAAGGTCTGGTACCCGGGGAAGGCTCTTTACATCAGGGTAGGCTTGGATTCCCTGTACGGACTCGTGTTTGGGGTTTACGGGATAGATGACCCCGGGGAACCCGGAACCCACCAAATTGCGCAGCACCGTGTACCCTACACTGCGTGGATTATCGCTCGCCCCAATGACGGCGATGCGCTGGGGCCTAAAGATCTTGTCTAAATTCCTTATGCTCAATGCCACCCCCTCGAGGGGAGTGTACGGGGCCCGTAGCCGACGGACAACGGAGGAAACCCACAGCTAGTTTGCGGGAACGCGGGGAATATCGTGCCGGTAGTAGAGCCCTAGAGGACAGTGCGTCCCAAGGAAACTGTCCAGAAGTACCTTGGCCTCCTCGGGGGATGATGCCCGCGCGAGAAGGGCGACGCTGCGGGATGAAGTGGTGAGGTATTTCCCAGCCTCCTCCCGCACCGAGGCGAAATATACCTCGATCCCGGAGGCGGCGAACTCCTCCACGGGCAACGTGAAGGGACGCCCAACTTCCGGGGCCTCGGGGTACCCGCTGGGAACGAGGTACTTACACACCGTGGCCATGTGCTCGAATCCGATTTTCTCCACCAAGTCTCCCATGGCGACGGAGGCGAAGACCTCCAGAGGATCGGAAACGAGGAGCGACAAAACGTTCATCGCCTCGGGGTCGCCGAGGCGGGCGTTAAACTCCAGCACCTTCGGGCCGCTCTCCGTCTGGATGAACTGGCCGTAGAGTACCCCTCGGTAGGGGACGCCTGTGACCTCCCCCAGCCTCGCTATCGCCTCCTCCACAATCCCGAGGGCGGTTTCGAAGTCCTCCCGCGAGACGAAGGGGAGAAGGTGATCGGCACAGGAATAAGAACCCATACCCCCGGTCATTGGCCCAGTGTCCCCCTCGCGGGCGTACTTATAGTCCTGAACCAAAGGCATTGGGAGAGAGCGCTCGCCGTCAGTGAACACCATCAGCGAGAACTCCTCCCCTTCCAAGCGCTCCTCCACGAGGATCATCCCCTCCCTCTCGAGGAACATCTGTGCGTACTCCAGGGCCTCCTCCGGACCCGAGAGCTGCCTCCCCATCACCCGTACACCCTTTCCCCCGGTGAGACCTATGGGCTTGAGGACCACATCGGGATGAGACCGAAGGTGCGTCTCCAGGGAGGCGAGATCCGTGAAGGTCCACCAGCGAGGATATCCCCGGCGCAGGTGCTTTACCATGAACTCCCGCATGAACGCCTTGTCGGCTTCGATCCGGGCCAACCCTCGCCGGGGGCCGACACAGGGGATCCCCTTTCCCTCGAGGGCGTCTACGGCACCTGCGGCGAGAGGAACTTCCGGGCCGAAAACGACGAAGTCCGGCTTCACCGCGAGCGCGTACCGCAACAAGGCCTCGACGTTCTCCAAGGGCCCTTCCGTCCAGGTCTCGACGAGGCGCCCGATTCCGGGATTCGGGGTGGCCATGTAGGCGAATATGCGCGGCTCCTGTGGCGACCGGGCCAGAGCCGCGGCGATGGCGTGCTCACGGGCACCGTGGCCCACTACAATCACCTTCATCGTCCCTCACCTCGGATGTGGCGGACCACTGCCATGAGCTCCCGCACCCTCTCGGGATCGACGGGATTGTGCACCTTACCCTCCTGTTTGAAGTAGCTCCCCACGATGGCACCATCCGCGGCTGCCAGGAGTTCGGGGACGCTTGTGGGGGTGACCCCGCTCCCCAGGAAGACCTTGCCCTCGGGGAACTCGTCCTTGAGGTGCCGCACGAGCTCTAGAGGGGCCACCTCGCCGGTCCGGGCCCCGGTGAGGATTACTGCGTCGGCCCCGCCACGCTCCAGCGCGTCACGAGCCGAATCGGCGAGGTCCCGAGCGGGGAGGGCGTGGGTGTATTTGCCCTGGACGTCGGCGAGGATCGCCACTCCTTCGGCGTTCAGGGCACGACGCAGACGCATGAGCCCCGGGGCCGCAGGGAGAAGTGGACCCACATCCGAAAGCAAGAGATCAACGAAGCCCTCCACCCGGATGAAGTCGAGTCCCAAGCACCAAGCCAGGTAGAGTTCGTCTTCGGCGTCGTTGAAGAGGAGGTTCACTCCCACCGGGAGGTCCACCGCCTCCTTGACGCGGTGGGCTACCACGGCCATGGCAATCAAGGTCGGAGCTGGTACTTTTCCGGTCGGGTAGGGATAGTCGTGAAAATTCTCCACCAGGACGGCGTCCACTCCGCCCTCCCGCAGGGCCCCGGCCTCCCGCAGGGCAAACCGAGAAATCTCCTCGAGCGGCTCCCCGCGATACCCCGGAGAGCCGGGGAGCGGCGGGAGGTGCACCATCCCGATGATCGGCTTGTTCAACTCCCAAAGGCGTGATCTCGCCATCTATCTCACCCCCTCGTTCCGCGCGAGAAAGCCCTCCAACTCTTCCCGAGTAGGCGCGTGGGCCCCGAGCCTTTGCGCTACCAAAGCCCCCGCGGCGTTTCCCCACCGAGCCGCTTCCCACAAAGACTTTCCCCTCACGAGGCAGAAGAGGAAGGCGGCGTTAAAGGCATCGCCACAACCGGTAGTGTCCGCAGCTCTCACTGGAAAGGCGGGGGAGGCGAAATCTACCTCCCGGGTCACCACGAGTGCCCCTCGCTCCCCCCGTTTCACCACGACCAGGGGACACGCCTCCCGGAGGAGTTCCAACGCTTCCCTGAATTCTTCACGTCCGGAGAGCTCTCGCGCTTCCCCCTCGTTGAGGAAGAGGGCCGAGAGGTGTGGGAAAATGGGGGCGAAGAATTCCGCTCCCCTCGTAGCCCCCACCGATCCAGGATCGAGAGCAAGCCGAGGCAAGCTCCATCCTGCACGGTACCACTTTCCCAATGTCTCCACGACGGTGGGGAGGGGATCCGCGATGTAAAGCCACTCCGCGTTGAGCACGTAGGCGAGGTCCTCATCGACAAGTTCCCGACGTGCATTGGCCCCCCGAGTATAAAGCAGGCGCCGAACGCCCCCTGGCTCCACCAACGAGAAGGCGCGGCCACTCGGTCCCGCGAGCAGGAGGACCCTCGGCACCTCCACCCCGGCCGCGGCGAGATGTCCCCGCAGGGTTCCCCCCACCGTGTCCCCACCCACAGCCCCCACCATTCCCACCCTTCCCCCGAGCCGGGCAAAGGCCACGGCCACGTTGGCCGCGTCCCCACCGGGCGTCTCCCGGATTCCGGCGAGCTCCACCTCCTCGTCAGCCGCCGGAAGATGTGGGAGGATGAGGACCGTGTCCCAGTTGATGTCGCCTAACGCCACGAGCTCCAGCCTCATCTCCGCGTCCTCGGGTCGGCGAAATCCCGAATAGCGTCGCCAATCAGATTGAACCCCAGCACGGTGACGAAGATGGCAAGGCCTGGGAAGATGGGAACCCACCAGTAGGACAGCAAGTATTGTCGGCCGTCGGCCACCATCCGGCCCCACTCCGGCGTAGGCGGCTGGGCCCCGAGGCCGATGAAGCTCAAGCTGGACGTGAGGAGGATGGCATATCCCACGTCCAAAGTAGCCTGCACGATTAGGGGGGAGAGGGCGTTTCTCAAGAAGTAATTGAAGAAGAGCCGGAGGCCGCCTACTCCCACGGCCCGTGCCGCCTCTACGTAGAGCTGGTTCTTGACGGAGAGCACTTGCCCCCGGGCCAGGCGGGCGTACCACGGCCACCAGGTGATGGAGATGGCGAGCATGGCGTTGGGGAGGCTGGGACCGAGCACCGCCGAGACGAGCATGGCAAAGATGAGGTAGGGAAACGCGAGGAATGAGTCGGTGAGTCGCATGAAAACGTCGTCGACCCACCCGCCCGCCAGGGCCCCCGCGGTCCCGATTACCGTGCCCAAAAGGAGTGAAAGGCCAATGATGACGAGCGCTGCTTGCAGGGAGATCCGCGTCCCCACGAGCACGCGTGAGAAGATGTCACGCCCGAGCTCGTCGGTGCCGAAAGGGTGCTCCCACGAGGGGGGCCGGAGCCTTCCCACGAGGTTCACCTTGTAGGGACTATAGGGGGCGACGTTGGGTGCGACCACCGCACAGAGCGCGATGGAGACCACCAAGATGACCCCGAGGAACCCCAGTGGGTTCCTGCTCGGCCGAAGGAATTTCCAGGCGGCGCGAAGCTCTTCCCTCATCGGTAGCGGATCCTTGGGTCCACCACGGTGTAGAGCAGGTCCACGAGGAGGTTCACACCGGTATAGAGCAGCCCGGTGATCAAGGTGATGGCCATGATGGCGTTCACATCTAGGACCGTCACCGCGGTGTAGGCGTATGTCCCGAGTCCTGGCCAGGAGAAGATGATCTCGACGAGGAGCACCCCGCCGAGGAGGGACCCGATCTGGAGCCCGGTAATAGTGAGGATGGGAACCATCGCGTTTCGGAGGGCATGCTTGAGGAGGACGACGCGCTCCGCGAGGCCCTTGGCCCTGGCGGTGCGGACGTAATCCTGCCCCAGCACCTCGAGGAGGCTCGCGCGGGTCATGCGGGAGACCACGGCAAGGGAGCCGTAGGCCAGCGTCACCGCGGGGAGAAGGATGTGGTGTATGGAAGAGAGAAACGCCTTCCAGTTGCCAGTGATGAGGCTATCGAGGATATAAAGGCCGGTCACATGCTGGGGCGCCGAGACGAAGGGATCGATCCTACCCCCAGCGGGGAACCATCCCAAGATCTTGTAAAAGACGAGCTGTAATACCAAGCCGAAAATGAACACCGGAAGCGATACCCCCGCCAGGGCGAAGAACCGCGCCAAGTGGTCCAACGGACTGTTTCGGTAGACGGCGGAGAGGATCCCCAGGGGAACGCCGAGGCAGAAGAACATAATGCCCGCGGTGAGCCCGAGTTCCACCGTGGGGAGAAAGTAAGCCTTGAGGTCCTCGATCACCGGGCGCTTGGACCAGAGCGACTTCCCGAAGTCACACCGCAGGAGATTTGCCATGTAGACCCCGTACTGGACCCAGAGTGGCTTGTCCAGCCCGTACATCTCACGGACCCTCTCCACTTGCTTCTGGCGAGCTTGGGGCCCGGCGGCGATCCGTGCGGGGTCGCCGGGGACCACCCGAGTGAGGACAAACGTGATCAGGGTGAGTCCCCACAGAGTGAGGAGGGTGTAACCCAGGCGCCTCAGGAGATAAGCCCACATAACGAAAGAGGGGAGGGGTCTTGAGACCCCTCCCCTAAAGCCCCCTCACTTTTCGAGCCACATGTTGTAGAGGAAGAACCCCTCGGTGTAAATGGGACTGTAGACATAGCCCTTAACCCAGTCGCGCAGGGCGATGCGGGTGGTGAGGTGGTAGAGATCGATATCCGGGCTGTCATCGTAGATGAGGGCCTGGACTTCCTTGAGAAGTTCACAGCGGACCTCGGGATTCGTCTCCACCTGAGCCTTGTCCAGGAGCTCGTCGACGCGTGCGTTTCTATAGAAGCCGATGTTGAAGGCCACCGGAGGCCACTGGCTCGAGTGGTACATGGGGTAGAGGAAGTTGATCACGTCGGCGTAGTCGGGCCACCAGCCGTTGGCCACAATCGCCGGGGTCCGTTCGGGGGCAGCCGCCGAGACCCGCTCCCAGAGGTCCGGCCAGGGGAGCTCGATAATCTGCAGCTTGATCCCCAGCTCAGCGAGGCTCGCCTGGAGGAGCTCACCGACACGGCGGCGGTCCTCGTGGCCGGACTCGTACACGTACTCCAGGGTGAAGCCACCGTTGGGATAGCCGGCCTCAGCCAATAGTCCACGGGCGAGGTCGAGGTCCTGCACGGGTAGGGGGAGTTCATCGTTGTGACATGGGAGACCGATGGCGGCCGCCCCCTGCATCTGGACTGCATGACCACGGAGCACATACTCGATCATGCCCTTGTAGTCGAGTGCGGCACGGATGGCCTTGCGGACACGGGCGTCGGATGTGGGCCCGGCGACACAATTGAAGCGGAGGTAGGTGGCGTGCATGGAGGGCTCCTCCACCAGGACTATCCCGGGACGGCCCTTGAGGAGCTCCCAATCGTCCACGGAGATATCCATGGCGATGTCCACGTCTCCCCGTTCGAGGAGCAATCGCTGCACCGACGGTTCGGTGATGTACCGGATGATCACCTGTTCAATGTCGTTCTTGACCCCCTCCCAGCCACGCCAGTAGTCCTCGAAGCGCCGCAGGATGATATGTTGGCCCTTCACCCACTCCACGAACTCGTAGGGACCAGTGCCCACCATATGGCTGCTCAACCACTCCTGGGCCCAGGGATCGGCGTCAGTGGCATGTGCCTTGACCGCCGCGGGGGAGACGATCCCCGTGCCGAAGATGTTGGCCAGCACCTGGAGGAACTCGGGGTAGGGGCGTTTGAGGGTGAACCGCACTGTGAAGTCATCCAGGGCCTCTACCTTCTCGATGGGCTCGAGCATCCACGCTGGGCCCAAGTTGATGGAGATCGCCCGCTCGAAGCTGAACACCACCGCCTCGGCGTTACAAGGGGTACCGTCGTGGAAAACGATGCCGGGATGGAGCTTGAAGGTCCAGACCTTCCCGTCGGGTGAAGCCTCCCACGATTCGGCGAGTTCTGGCTCCACCTCCACCGAGCCGGGCTTATAGCGAACGAGGCGTTCGTATACCACGAGGTTCACGTTGATGGCAGCCGCCTCATACCCCACCCCAATGTCCAACGTGGAGGGCTGGAGGCCGGTAGCGATGACGAGGGTCCGCTCCCGAGGGATCTCCTGCCCCAAAGCCAAAAGCCCCAAAACCGCGAACAACACACTGCTCATGAGGACTGTACGTGTCATACATCCCTCCTTTGCCACGCGTTTTCGCGAAGTACGACCGACCTTCTCTCCGTTACCACCTCCTTCCTAACGCACCGCCACGATATGGAACTTGTAGCGGTCACCGCGGTAGAGGATCCGCACCCACTCGAGGGGGGTTCCGTTTTTGAGGTAAACGACACCCTCCACGAGGAGGAGCGGGGCGCCCACGCGGACGCCGAGGAGCTCGGCCGCGTAGGGATCCGCCAGTGCCGGCTCCAACGTCTGTTCCGCCCGGGAGAGGATGAGACCGTAACGCACCTCCAAGATTTCATAGAGGGAGCCCGTTTCGAGGTCCATCTCCTCGAGTCCCGGTACCAGACGTCGGGGGATGACAGAGGTGTTCAACGCCATAGGCTCTTCATCGGCGAAGCGGAGCCGCTCGATACGGACCACTTCCTCGCCGGGTGGTATATCCAGGGCGGCGGCGATCTTCTCATCTGCCCCCTCGACCTGGCAAAGGAGGAGGCGGGAGCGGGGGGTGAGGCCCAAGAGCTGCATATCTTCAGTGAAGCTCGTGAGACGGGAGAGGGTCTGGCGGTATTTGGGCCGGGCGACATAGGTGCCACTCCCCTGAACCCGGTAGAGCCACCCCTCGAGGACGAGTTCGGAGATAGCCTGGCGAATGGTGGCCCGGGAGACACCGAAGCGCTTCATCAGTTCGTGCTCAGAGGGGATACGATCGCCGGGGCGGTATTCCCCTTTCTCGATGGCCCCTCTCAGCCAGTCCTTGATGCGCAGGTAGAGCTTGGACTCCATCGGCAAATTGACCGGACAACCGGTCAATTATTTTAGCGCTCATTCCCATACCAAGACAACCCTTGAAGAGGCCACGACGTGGCCCGGACTATAATGCGTTTGCGACTATGCGGGAGCTTCTCGATTTTTCCCCGGCGGAGCTGGCGGATTTCTTCGCCTCGATAGGCGAGCCCAAATATCGGGCGCGCCAGGTCTTCGAGTGGGCCTGGCAACATCTCATCTGGGATTTTTCACGAATGACGAACCTCCCCGAGTTCCTGCGGGAGCGCCTCGCCGAGGAGTTCGCCATCGGTACCGCCACGCCCGGCGCCACCCTTATGGATGCCGAGGAGGGGACAGAGAAGCTGCTCCTCAAGCTTCCCGACGGCGCAGCCATCGAGACGGTGCTCATGCGTGAAGGGGCCCGTCGCACCGTCTGCATCTCCACCCAAGCGGGGTGCCCGGTGGGCTGCACCTTCTGCGCCACCGGCAAGTCGGGCTTCCATCGGGACCTTTCCGCCGGGGAGATCGCCCTCCAGGTCCTTTTCTTCGCCCGGAAGTTGAAGGCGGAAGGGGAGCGGGTGACACATGTGGTCCTCATGGGGATGGGGGAACCCCTCCTCAACTACAAGGCCACCCTAAAGGCGATCAGAAACCTCAACCACCCTTGGGGGCTAAACCTCGGGGCCCGGCGCTTCACCGTGTCCACCGTGGGGATTGTCCCGGGGATCCTGCGCCTCGCGCGGGAGGGGATACAGTTCAACCTCGCCATATCGCTCCACGCCCCGTACGACGACCTCCGGGCCGAGCTCGTCCCCCTGGCCCGGAAGTACACCATCCGCCAGGTCATCACGGCGACCGAGGAATACGTCGCGGCAACTAAACGCCGGATTACCTACGAGTATGTGCTCCTTTACGGGGTGAACGATGGCATCGCCGAAGCGAGGGCACTGGCGAAGCTCCTGCGTGGGTGCTTGGCCCACGTGAACCTGATCCCCTTTAACCCTGCGCCTGGCCTTCCCTACCGGCGGCCGCCCCTCTCCCGCGTAGAAGCGTTCAAGCGGGAACTCCTCAAGCGGGGGATCGACGCTACCGTGCGCTATTCCCGGGGCGTGCGGATCCAAGCCGGCTGCGGCCAACTCAGGGCCGCCCACCTCGACGCCATGTCTCGATGACTCCCTCGATTTCCCCGCCGCTGGCCTCCATCAAGATTCGGACGAGATCGGCACCGGTGGCGATTTCCCAGCGACGCTCCGCGAGATATCGCCGCAGGGCAGAGACAAGCTTCTCTTTCCCCATGGCGGCCTCTAGATCGAGGAAAAAGAGGGCGCCGCCGGAGTAGACGATCCCGCCATATCCCTCCCCGTCGGGAAATTTCCACAACGGGTCGAACGGTGTGGCCTCGGGGTTTCGCATGTGCGCGAGCTCATAAGTCCGGTCCCAGAACTCGATGAGTTCCCCGAAACGACCCTGGGTGGCGAGGGTGAACCCCGAGGTGTAAGTGGCCAGGGCTTCATCGACCCACGGCTCCCGCACTTGGTCATTGCCCACCTGGGCGTACCACCATTGGTGCGCGACTTCGTGGGCGAAGATCATTGGAAAGAGAAGCTCCCGTCGGCCTTCCTCATAGCGGCGGTAGTATTCCTCGCCGGCGAGGAGCAACCCTGGGAACTCCACTCCTGCCGCCTTCCTGAGCGGAACTTCCACCACGTCTAATTCTGGAAAGGGATTCTCTCCGAACAGCTCTCCATAGAGCTCCAACGCTTGGCCCGCGAGCTGGAGGGCCCGCTCGCCCGCGTGTCGGTGTCCGGGGAAGAACCAGGAACGCACCACGGTCCCCGAGGCTTCCGTCGTCGCGACCGCGTGTCCCGCGAGGAGAACGAACGCGAACTCCCGGAGATTATCCCCGCGGACGTACACCGCCCCGGAAGCGAGTTCCTCCTCGACCCCGGTGGCCACCGCTTCCCAGCCCGGCGGAAGCTCGATTTCCACGACGTAATTGGCGACATCGGCGACCGAAGCGTCTCCCCAGTCGAACACCGGCTCTACGACCCACCCCTCGCGCCAAGGAACGATGACCGGGTAGGCCTGGGCCACGACCACCGTTCCCTCCCCGGCGGCGAGGGTCCCGTAGCCCCCGCCGGGGAACGGGGGAACCTCGATGGCATAGGAAAAGGTAACGGAGAAACTCTGGCCCTCTTCCCGGGATAGAAAAACGACCACCGCGGTGGGATCCACCGAATCCCAGGGAAGATCTCGGTCCCCCTCTTTTACCGACCATATGGTAACGGGGGCATTATCGCCCTGGAAGAAGCGGAAGACGAGCTCGTCGGTGGCTGCCGGCGCACGGCCCGTGACCGTGGCTCTCCCCTCCAAGTGCCACCCGTTGGTCCCGGTGGAGAACTCGAAGAGGAGTTCATACGAGATCTCCGCCGCCACACCGGCGCGGGCGCAGAAAATATAGAGGATGAGAAACGACCCGAGGATCCCGCGCAAGGGCTAACCCTCCAAGCGACGTAGGAAAGCGGGGTAATCCAAATCGCTTCTGTCACGTTTCTTGCGGGGTTCCGCGGGCTTTCGTGGGGGAAACTCCTCTTCCTCCTCCATGGTGAAGACCTCCTGAAAATCGGCGGCGATGACCGTGATCCGTACGACATCACCGATCTCTTCCCGCACCACCGCGCCGAAGACGAGCTCCGCCTCGGTGAGGGCCTCCTTGCGGACGGTCTCCGCGGCCTGGGTGACCTCGGCGAGGGTGAGATCTTCACCACCCGTCACGTTAAGGAGGATCTTGCGCGCCCCCCGTATTGTCCCCCCTTCTAGGAGGGGGTTCTGGGATGCCTCTTTCGCCGCACGGACGGCGCGGTTCTCGCCTCGGGCCTCGCCAGTTCCCATCATGGCCGTCCCCGCCCCGCGCAGCACCGTGGCCACATCGGCGAAGTCGAGGTTCACCACGCCGGGGACGGTGATGAGGTCGGTGATCCCCTGTACGCCTTGCCGCAAGACATCGTCAGCGCGGGCGAACGCTTGGATCACGGAGGTCTCTCGGGGGGAGAGGGAGAGGAGACGGTTGTTGTCGATCACGATCACCACATCGGCCGCTTCCCGAAGTTCCCGGAGCCCCTCCTTGGCGCGCTCGGCCCGTGTGGTGCCCTCGAATGAGAAGGGAAGAGTCACGACGCCCACGGTGAGAGCGTCAAGCTCGCGGGCGATCTTGGCGATCACTGGGGCGGCCCCGGTGCCCGTGCCGCCGCCGAGGCCACAGGTGAGGAAGACCAAATCCGCCCCCTCGAGGAGTGACTTTATCTCCCAAGCGGTCTCCTCAGCGGCGATCTTCCCCTTGCGGTGGTCTCCCCCCGTGCTCCTCCCCCCCGTCACCTCGACCCCGAGCTGCAATTTATCGTCGGCCCGGCACACGGAGAGAAGTTGGGAGTCGGTATCCATGGCGATGAGACGCACCCCACGGAGGCCGGTCTCGCGGATGCGGGCGAGGGCATTGATACCCCCGTTACCCACCCCCACCACCACGATCTTCGCGCGCGGAGCCGCCTCTTCCTCCTCGCGCCGCTCGAGTTCCTCAACCAGCGGGAGTTCGGTCACCTGGATCTTCACCGGGCCGAAGGCCGCCTCCACCGCTTCGCGGAGCTTGGGAAGTTTCCGCAGAACGTAGTTCTTCTTGAATCTGGTCTCTACCTCGATGAGGAGGGTATCGCCACTGTGCCGGATTTTCTCGGGATCGGTGGGGAGGCAGGCCCGGAGCACTTGGTCCTTGATCGTCCCCAGGACTTGGCGCCACCGTTGTCCTAACTCCTTCTCTCGCTCGTCCATGGCCCCTGTCGCATTGTGTACCCGCGGGGCCTTTTGGTCAACTTAGGGGATCAATGCTGGTATTTCCCTGAACTCGGCCACCACGACGTGGGCGGCCCCTATTACCCGCGGATCTTTGGGAGCGTAGGCGATCCCCAGGCCCACTACCTCGAAGACGGGGATGTCGTTGAAGTTGTCACCCACGAACGCGATCTCGTGGAGCGAGAGGGCGTACTTCATCGCTATTTCCTGCACGGCCTCGTCCTTCCTCCAGAGGGGGACCCGCAGCTCCGCGCGGCCGTTGAAACGGCCCTCCTCGACCTCGAGCACGTTGGCCACGGCGAAGTCCAGCCCCAGGTCCTCCCGCACGTAATCGGCGACGAGGTTCAACCCGGAGGAGACGATTCCGAGGACGAGGTCCCGGTCCCGAAGTTCGGCAATTGCCTCCCGGCTCCCGGGGGGATATGGCGGGGGGAGGAGTTTCTCCAGGATGGGCCGGACGGGCCTCCCCGCGAGCAGTCGCGCGTTCGCATACAGCCACTCGTCGTAGAGTTCGGGATAGGGGAGGTAGCGCTCCTGGAGGCGCCGCCATTCGTCGGCGAGGCCCGCCGCGACCCCGATCGCGCCCCAACTCGATTCGAAGTCCACCCCGCGGTACCGCACGAGCGTCCCATCGAGGTCGAAGAAGACGGCCCGGATCCGTTTCATGGGAGGATGAGCTCTCGCACCACCCCGAGTCCAAGCGCTCCCCAGCGGCCTTCCGGGATCTCCAGGGCGAAGAGGAACGGTTTCTCCGGCTCGTAGATCTTCTCCGGGTCCGGTTCCATGGAGATCTCGCCGACGAAGCTTCCCTTCACGTCGAAGAGGAGGAGTCGCAGGGGGAGGTAGACGTTGCGCATATGGAACCGCGACTTCACGGGTCCCTCCCATATGAAGAGGACGGCGAAGTCGGTCGCCCACTCGGGCGGTAGGACTTGGAAGCCGAGGAACCGTTCGTGATCATCGTCGGCCACGAACGCTTCGATCTCGGCCTCGTTTCCCTCCGCGTCCCGCAGAACGATCGTTCGCCTCCCGAAGGTGGCGAGCACGCCGAGGATCACCCCCACCGCATCCCGGTCCATGAGGGGCGCCGGATCCTCCCCTCCGCCCCCGAAGTAGACCGATTCGTCTCCGATTCCATCGCCATTTTCGTCTTTGCCCGTATATTCGGAGTACCAGTTGCCCTTGCCCAATGGGGCCCAGACGTTCTGGCCGAGGTCCCGCCCATTGCGTTCACACTTCCAGAAGAGGTTCTCATAAATCCAGGTCTGGCGGGTCTCGGTCCCGAGATAGATTGCCTCGAAGGAACGGTAGAGGAGATTGCGCCGGACAGTGTTCCCGGTGGGATAAGCCTGCTTGTACGCCTCCTCGAAAATAATGGCAATGTTGGACAGGGCGATCAGGTTCTCCTCGATGGTCCCCCGGGAGCCAAGGGAATCGACCCCATAGCCACAGCCGATCATGGTGTTCTGAGCGATACGGTAGTCGGAAGTCGCCCCGCGGACCTCCACGGCGATATCGTTCTCGGAGAAGACCGAAGCAGTTACCTCCGCCCTCGTCGACGATTCGAGCTTAACCGCGATCCGGTCCTGGTAGAAAAGGTTCTTGGCGACCTGGATATCCTGGGAGGCGCCAGCCACGTAAATCCCTATGGCGTTCTTGAAGAAGACGTTATCCACCGTGGAGACCCCGTTCGAGGCGTCGACGCTTATCCCGTGGCCGTTCACGTAGAGACCACAGTTCTCCACCCGGACTCCATCGGAGAGGAAGATCTTCACACCGGCGAGCTTGCTGTTCGCGATCCGCTTACAATCCCGGACGATTGTCCCCGGAGAATTGTAGACGGTGATGGCCACAGTGGGGTTCAGAAAGAGATCAGCTCCCTGCACCGTGACGCTCTGGGAGAAAGCGATGTAGATACCGTCCCCGTTGTAGACCTTTACGCCGGAGAGGGTCACGTCGCGGGAGAAGGCTATGGTGATGTGCCCGGCTTCGATGTCTTTTATCTCTTCGCCCTCGAGGTCGAAGTAGTAATAGACGGGGCGCTCGTTCACGGTATTCGTGGGCGAGATATCGTGGTCGAAGTGGGCACGCTCGAGACCTGTGACCCGAATCCCCAGACGCTCCACCGCCAGATAGTTGTCACGCACGGTGAATCCCGTGGAATTCGTGATGAGGATCCCGTTGAGGGAATCGCGCACCATGCAATCCTCGATCGTCCCGTTCGCAGAAAAGTTCACGTAGATCGCAGCGCCGTCCGGGTTCGCGGCCCCGCGGATCAGGCATCCCCGGATGACGAAGTACGCGTCCACGTTCTCGATCCTGATCCCATAGGGCTCGTCCTGGGAGAGGAGGATCTCCCAGCCGGCGATGACGTAGGGATCATCCGAGGTCCCACTTCCACCTATTACGCCATTTTCGGCGGTGAAATCGTCGTTCGAGAGGATAACGATGGGGCCCCGCATCGCCGCGATGGCACCCAACGGGATAAGCACAGCCAAGAAGAGCACGAAAAACTTCATCGTTTCCTCCTTTCATCGTTGGGCAAACGATACTCACTGAACCTCTCCCGAGCAAAGAGGGCGGTATAATCGCGCGGCGATGTACAAAGTGATAGAGAGATCTATGCTGAGGTCATCCATCCCGATGCTTGTGGAGAGTAGAGAATGCTCATAGAGAGGCTCGAAGACTTCTTCTCCCGCACGGAGGAAGCCAGAGAGCGTGATTATTTCTACGTGAGCGAGGTCGCCAAGTGCCCGCGGCAGATTTACTACTCCGTGAAGGGCTTCCCCCGGCCCCCGCTGGACGGCCAATCGGCACGTAGGCTAGCGGTGGGAGATGACGTACACCGGAGGATCGTGGGCGCTCTCTTCTCCATGGGGGTCGCGGTGGCGGCGGAGGTCCCTATCCCACCGAACCCCCTCTTCCACGGCCGGGCCGATGTCATCGTCTCCCTGGGTGGCGAGACGTTCGTGGTGGAGATCAAGAGCGTCCACCCTTATCAATTCGATCAGACCACGGTAAAACCCAAACGCGATCACTACCTACAGCTCCAACTTTACCTCCACTATCTAAACATCCCCCGGGGGATTATCCTCATGGAGAACAAGGCCAATCAGGCGTTGCGGGAGTTCGTGGTGGAGCGCGACGTCGGGGCGATTCAACGTGTCCTTTCCGACTTTTCGGAACTGCACCGTTTGATTTTCCAGGAAGGAAAACTCCCACCTCTGCCAGACAAATCCGAGTGGGAATACGACCAGTGCCGCTACTGTCCCTTCGTAGAGTTCTGCGTGAAGGACCAAACCCGTGCCGAGCTCTTGGAAGAAGAAATCGCAGAGACAGTGCCCACCCTGGAGCCAGCCGAGGGGCCACAGGCTCCCCCGGGGACACCCGCGGAGGGAGAGGTCGAGGGAACCGACGAGGGGAGCAGTGTACGGAGGGCCAGGAAAACTTCCACAAAACGAGGTCCCCAAGGGCTTTCACTCTTCGACCTCTGAGCGCCCTCGACCTTCAAGCGTCGCGGAATCTATTCGTGAGGGGATAACGGCGGCCGATACCGAACGCTTTAGGAGAAACCTTGATCACCGGGGGGAGTTGTTTTCGCTTGTACTCCGAGCGGTAAACCCTGGTCACTGCGTCCCGCACCAGCCCTGCCCCAAAGGAAGCGAGCAGCTCATCCCGGGGCCTGTTATCCACGAGAAAAGCCCGGAGGAAAGGGTCCAGACGATCATATGGGGGGATATCCTGGTCATCCCGCTGACCGGGGCGAAGCTCTGCGGTGGGCGGACGCCGGAAGATGAAATCCGGGATGATCTCATGCCCGTGGACTTCGTTGATATAACGGGCGAGCTCGTAGACCTCCCCCTTCAGCAGGTCTCCGATGGGGGCCAAGGCGCCCACGGTGTCACCGTAGAGGGTGTTGTAGCCCATGGCGACCTCGGACTTATTCCCCGGACAGAGGACTGCGTACCCCAAGGAGTTGGCAAACGCCATGAGGAGAAGTCCCCGAACCCTCGCCTGGAGGTTTTCCCCCACCACCCCCGAGGTGTCCACGATGCCATGCAACGCTGTGAGGATCCCCTCGTAGATCCCTCCGATGGGCACCTCCACGAGTTCGACCTCCAGGTTCCAGGCCACTGCCCGCGCCCCCTCCCCCGACTCCGGCGCGGTGTAGGGGCCGGGGAGAAAGACGGCTCGCACCCGGTCCCGCCCCAACGCCGCGACGGCCAGCGAAAGGACCACGGCGGAATCTATCCCGCCGGAGACCCCGACTACCGCACCCTTCAGCCCGTTTTTATCGAAGTAATCGCGAATCCCTAGGACGATGGCCCGATAGATGTCGCCGATCCCTGCCTCCCGGGGTTCCTCCACGGGCTCGCACGCTAGATCACAGGAGAATAGACCTTGCTCGAATCCGGGGGCCGCTAATAGGAACGCTCCGTCGGGGCGGACGACGAAGGAGTGGCCGTCGAAGACGAGTTCGTCCTGGCCACCGACCAGATTGGCGTAGATCAGGGGAACTCCGGCCCGGGTGGCCCACCGCCGCCCGAGTTCCCAACGGATCGACGGCTTCCCCGTGAAATAGGGGGAGGCGGAGACGTTCACCAGGAGGTCAGCGCCGGCACGGATCTGCTCCTCGATCACCCCGCCTTCGTACCAGAAGTCCTCGCACACCGAGAGCCCCAACCGGAGGCCCTTCCACTCGATGAGTGATACCTCCCGCGCGGGAGTGAAGTACCGTTCCTCCTCGAAGACATCGAACGAGGGGAGGCGCCCCTTGGCCTGAAATCCCCGGATCTCCCCATCGGCGAGGAGGTAGACCACGTTGAACAACGTCCTCTCCGAACCGAAAGCCTTGGCCGAGGGATCGGCACAGTTCGCTTCCACGGGCTCTCCCTCGGCGATGTGGCCGATGACGACAGCGATCCCTTCCGTCGCCGCTACGATTTTTCCGAGGGCCTCACGGGCGGCGGCCACGAAGTCCGGCCGCAGGAACAGGTCCCGGGGCGGGTACCCCAGGAGGAAGAGCTCCGGGAAGACGAGGAGGTGGACGTCCCTCTCGCGGGCCATGGCGATGGTCGCCAGAGCCAAATGTACGTTGCCGGGGAGGTCCCCTACGGTGGAGTTCAGCTGGGCGATGGCGATCCGGAGGCCTTCAGTCATCGTGCGCGGATTTTACCGGCTCCCGCGCGGGGAGTGGTCGGCGCATCCTGAGCCATCGTCCCCAGGAGCCCACCACCTCGAACCCCAGCTTCTCGTACCACTCCCTTGCCTTTCTGTTCCCCACGCCGACCCAGAGGGTGGCGGTGGGGCAATGTCTCTTCTCCCCCAGGGCGAGGGCGCGTTCCATGAGACGACGTCCGATCCCCCTTCCCCGCCAGCGCGGGGAGACCACGATCTCGTGGACCTCACAGGTGGGGGCATCGTTGGGCCCACGCCAGCGGGGGTTACAGGCCACGAACCCCACGACCTCCCCGTCCAATTCGGCCACGAAGAACCCTTCGGGGCAGGTGGCGTAGAGCCACTGGAGGTAATCGAGGGTATCGTGGGACCCGTGTTCGGCGTACTCCTCGAGGCCCCGGTACGCGTCGAGATAGAGGGGGATCAATTTCCCGAGCTCATCCTTGTGCACTTTGCGTATGCGTAAACCCTTCAGGTCATCTCTTCCATCGGTACTCATACGGGAACACCTCTCTCGTGATCCTACCGCAAGATCCTGGTTCCTTTCTAGGGCGATGGTTGTCAAAGCCGCTCGGGCGGGGCTATAATTTTTTCGCGGATGGAAATAAAAGGGGCGCGTAAGGGGAACAATGACCTCCTTCGCCACCACAATCGTGCCCTCATCGTCAACCTGCTCCGGGACCAGGGTCCCCTATCCCGGGCGGAACTCTCCCGTCTTACCGGCCTCGCCCCTTCCGCGCTCTCGCGCCTTTCCGCGGCCCTCATCTCCGAAGGACTGGTGCGGGAGCTCGGCAAGACCCCGTCTCCGAGCGGCCGGCCCCCGATTCTCCTCGGCCTAAATCCCGACTACGCTTCCTCTATCGGCCTCAAGATTGAGGCCGAGCGAGTTCTCGCCGCCCGGGTGGATCTCCTCGGTCGGGTACAGGAAGAGGTCACCGTCCCCTTCGAGGACCCAGCGCCGGTGAATGTCCTTTCCGCCCTGGAAGAGGTGGTCTCCCAGCTACTCCGCGGGAAGGTCCTCGGAATCGGGGTTGCCGTCTCGGGATTCGTGGACTCGGTGGCCGGAAAGTGCCTCTTCTCCCCCATCCTCGGTTGGCACGAAGTGGACCTTTCCCACCCACTGTCGGAACGCTTCGGCCTGGAAGTACATGTAGAGAACGACGTGAACGCCCTCACCCTGGCCGAGGCCCGCTACGGGGCGGGCAGGGATTTCCCGGACTTCGTCTGCGTAACCGTGGGCGAGGGCTTGGGAGCCGGGGTCGTAATCGGGGGAAGGCTCTATCGGGGGGCCTTCGGCGGAGCGGGCGAGTTCGGGCACACCCTGTTCGATCCCCGTGGCCCTCGCTGCCGGTGTGGCGAGCGGGGATGTCTGGAGGTCTTCTCCTCGGACCAATTCCTTCGCCGGAAAGCGAGAGAACTAGGGTCCTCGGTGGAGGAACTTTCGCGTCGAGCACGGGACGGCGATTCCACCGCGGAGGCGGCCTTCCGTGAGCTCGGCGAGCACTTGGGATACGGTCTGAAAGATCTCGTGAACCTCCTCAACCCCCAGGCCATCGTGATCGGGGGCGAACGCACCACCTCCGATGGAGATCTCTTTCTGCCCTTCGCGGAGGAAGTGCTGCGGAAACACGCGTTCGCCGGAGCTGCGGATCGGGTGCGGCTCGTACGGGCGAAGCTCGGCGAGGAGGGGTTCCTCGTGGGCGCGGCGGAGGTCTTCGTGGAGAATTTCTTCGCCGTACCCCTCGGGTGATGGAGAGGCTGAAGGTACGGCTGGACGAGGCGGACCGCCTGGAGATCCTCGTCTCAGGGCAGCTATTCCTCTACGACCCGCGGATCCTCCTCTCCGCCAAGGGTGGCCCCCTCGTCGAGGACGGTGACCTCCATGGGGAAGCGTGGGCCATAGGGCGTGGCGTCGACGATCGGGGGGAATTCGAACTCTGGTGTCGCCGGTATCTACTGGACGACGAACCCCTGGGAAAGCTCAAGATCAAGTCATATCCGGGGGAAGCCCTTATCGAGTTCGAGCTCCTTCGTGACGTGGATTTCCTGGAATCCGAAGATTCCTTCACCGCCCCCGTCCTCCTCGTCCCGAGCTTTAGGTTTCCCGACAGATTGCATTTCCTCACCCTTACTTTCGGTCTCGGCGGGCCGGAGGAAAGATATCCGGGGGGCTATTGGCCGGAGTTCCGCTGGGGACGAAGCCCCCGGGAACTCCCCCAAGAAGCCTTCGCGCCACTCGTCCTCTGGGACAACGGGACGGCGGCCGCGGTGGCTCCGGCGAATTACCCCCTCACGAGCCCTTTGGTGCGGATGGAGGAGGGCTTCGCCCGGGGACTTCATGGGGCCGTGAGGGAACTCCCGCGAGGATTTAAGCTCGCCACTTGGATCGCTGTTTCCACCGATCCCGTCTCCGCCCTCGGGAAGCTTCGCCGTCTCCTCTCACCTCATCCCTCATCCGCCACGTGTCACCCTCTGTTCGAGCGGCTCGGTTGGTGGAACGCCTACGGGAGCTACTACACCGAGCTCATAAACCCTTTGGACGAGGGGGCACTCCGCGAGCTTGCGCGAGCCTTCCGCGAACGGGAAGTTCCCCTGGGATACTTCGGCCTCGACCTCTGGTACCGTTTTCGGCCTATTGGCAAAGCTCTCCGCTATCGGCCAGATCCGGCGAAGTATCCCTCGGGACTCAAAGGGATGCGTTTGGAGACGGGAATTCCCTACGTACTACATCTCTCGGCGCTCTCCGAGGAGAACGAATACGGGGCGAATCCCGGAGACCCCACGGTCTACGAGGAAATCGCGAGCGAACTCCTCCATCACGGCGCGATCGCCGCCTGGCACGACTGGCTCCGTACACAACAATTCCTGGTACGTGAGCTCCGGAAAGATCCCGAGGCGGCGGAACGGTGGTTCTCCGGGATGGCGGAAGCGTTCTCTGCCGCCGGCCTTCCCTTGGTCCTCTGCATGCAGACGGTGGGGATGATCCTCGCCTCGGCCCGTCACGAGAACGTAGTCGCCGCCCGTTCCTACACCGATTATCTCTTCCTCCTGCGAGAGGCCTTAGAGGAAGCAGCACGGCGAGGCCACCCGGAGATGCTCCAAGCTTACGTGGACCTCGTGGACTACCGCCTCCAGAACATGGGAGTGGGGGCCGTATATTGGGCTCTGGGAATACGTCCCTTCCAAGATCTTTTCCTCACTCAGGAGAACCCCGGGATCGGGGGAGTGGATCCGGAGGGAGAAGCAATCTTGCGACTCCTCTCCACCGGACCGGTGGCAATCGGCGACCGGGCCGATCGCATCGATTGGGACTTGGTTACAAGGCTCCTGGACGAACGCAAACTCCTGCGGCCGATGGTACCTCCCCTCCCGATCGTAGAGACGCTGGACGAGGAGGTGAAGCTCTTCTGGAGCGAGGTCACGTTCGACGGCATCCCATGGGGATATCTCGTCGCCTTGAATACTTCCGAAGATGAAGCCATGTTCCGGCCCGAGCATCCCGCCGACGTGGAGGCCCTCGTCTGGGACCTCAGGGAAGGGGGGCCGGTCCAGGGACGGGCGAAGATCCCGCCCCGGGGAATGAAGGTCTTCCTCATAGTGCCCGCGGTGGAAGGGATCTTCCTCCTCGGAGATCTGGGGAAACTTCTCCCGGTGCACACGGGGCTAGAGCTCCACAGAGACAGGGGCCTCTGGATCGTGGCGACGAAGGGCGGCGAGTTCGCCCTCTTCGGGAAGAAGGATCCCCACATCGAGTTCAAGCGAGGAAGGGTCCGTGAAAAGCGAAGGGAGGGTGAGCTCATGTGGGTAAAACTCTCCCCGGGGAGCACGGTGAGACTCCGGAGGTGATTTCTCGATGAAACGGTTCCTTTTGATATTTGTGGCTTTTTCGGCCCTGGTCCCCGTGACCTGGGGGAAGGGAGCACTGAACCTGGCAATCATCTGGCACCAACATCAACCTCTCTACTGGAATCGCATGACCGGCGAGTACGAACTCCCCTGGGTAAGGGTACACGCGGTGCAGGAGTACCTGGACTCCCCGCGGATTCTCCTTGAGTTCCCGGAAATCCATGTGACCTATAATCTCCAGCCCGCGCTCCTACGCCAGATCCTCGATTACGCTGAGATCACGGAAGAGGAACGTGCCAAAGGCGGGATCTACCGGTACATCGGCGCCATGGACAACCACCTCCGCTGGACCTGGAAACTCATCACCGCCCCCGAGACACTCGCCCCCCAGGAGAGGCACGAGATGCAGCGCCAGTTCTTCTGGATTAACGGCTACATGTTCGACGACGACGGTAACGACCCCTACTACGACCCACGTTACACGACCCTGAACGCCCTTAAGAACAAGCGGGATCTCACGGACCAGGAGCTCATAGACGTCGCGGGCCTTTACCTTCTCTGGCAGATCTCCCCCGAATTACACGAGGAGCTCGGGGTCGCCGACTTGCGCGGGAAGTCCGGCTGGACATCCGACGACGTGATCCGGGTGATCGAAGCCCAGCATGCTGCCCTCTCCCGGGTGGTGGGGGCATATCGGGCGGCCCAAGAGGCGGGGACGGAGCTCATCACGAGTCCCTTCTTCCACCCCATTGTCCCCATCCTCCTCGAACGTGGCTGGAACGAAGATGTGGAGACCCAACTCTCGTTGGCGGTAGAGCTACATCGGGGGCTTTTCGGGGAAGCGCCGGCTGGGGTATGGCCACCGGAGCAGGCTGTCTCTGCCGCGACGATGGAAGCGTTCGCCGAGGCGGGCTTCGCCTGGACAGTGACGAACGAGGGGATCCTCGCAGGTGCCCTCGGCCATTCGCCCTCCATCTCCGAGCTCACGATCCCGTGGGTGTACCGCGGAATTACACTTCTTTTCCGCCACCAAGGCCTCTCGGACAAGATCGGCTTCTCCTACGGCAACAAGCCTACCCAGGTGGCGGTGGACGATTTCATGAGTGAGTTGAAGAAGATCTGGAACGCACTCCCGAACCCCGAAGAGCATCTCCTCGTGGTCGCCCTAGACGGGGAGAACTGGATGTTCATGGCCGGATACCCCAACAACGGCCGGAACTTCCTGCGCGGCCTCTACGAAGCCCTGTCCGAGGCCGATTGGGTCCGAACGGTGACCCCGCGAGAGTTCCTGGCGGAGCACCCGCCGACGAGGGTGTTGGACACCGTTCCCCGGGGCTCCTGGGGCGGTGACCTCTCCACGTGGGAAGGAGAGGTGGAGGAGGAGATCGCCTGGGAGCGGCTCTCCACGTGCCGCGAGGCGGTTTTCTCTCGCGGCCCGACTCCCGCGGCCCTGGACGCCCTCTACGCCGCCGAAGGGTCCGATTGGTTCTTCTGGTACGGCAAGGACTGGGATTCCGGGACAGATGAGCTCTTCGACTGGCTATTCAAAGTCCACCTCGTCTCCGCATACCGTGCCGCGGGTGTGCCGGAGGCCGAGATCCCGCGGGTCCTCTATCTACGTCTGGAACCGGTCGTATCCGCCAACCTGGGGGAGGTACCTCTAGTCCTGGACGGCACAGGCGACGAGGCCGAGTGGGCCGAGGCTGCCCGGTTCACGGGAACCGGCCAGGTAAAGGCCCTATTCGTGGGCTACCAGGAGAAATCGTTGGTGATCCGGGTGGACCTCACTCGTCCCGCCCGCGACTACATCGGGGAGGCCGTGAAGCTCGTGTTCTACACCGCGGGAATGCCGGGAGAGCCGACGAACATCGCCTCTCGCCACGCCGGGTGCACCCTCGGGATAGCCCTGGCTTCCGCGGTAGAATTGGACTTCGCCAAGGTCCGTCCCGACGGTTCCGGGTACGTCTTCCGCTACGCCGCCGACGGGAGAGGGCATTGGCGCCTAGCCTCGCCCATCTCTACATTACTTTTCCGCAAGGCAAAGGTCGGCGACGTGGTCGAGTTCACCATCCCCATGGATGAGCTCGGCACCGAGCCCGGGAAATCCATAAGCTTCGCGCTCGCCCTCGAAGGGGTGGGGAAGCTCTTCGGCCGGGCCCCGGAACGGCCCGTCTACGCCCTCATCCCTGCCCTGATCAAGGGCGAGCTCGTCTTCGAGATGGAGGATCCCGAGGGGGACGACTTCGGCCCCGGCCCCTACGTCTACCCCCTCAACAAGGTCTTCGTCCCCGAGGGGATATTCGACCTCGTCCGCTACGCACTCTATGACGCGGGCGACTCGTGGCAATTCGCCCTCGACTTCGTCGCCCTGCCCAACCCGTGGAACGGACCCCACGGCTTCTCACATCCCCTGGTCCTCCTTTTCCTCGACGTGGCGGAGGGGGGGAGCACCGCGCTCCACCCCGAGGCCGAGGCAGCCAGGGTGACCTTCGACACCGAACACCCCTGGGACATCTTCATCCGGGTGGCCGGCTGGCCCGCCTACGGTCGTCATCTCTGGTCTACCGAGACAGGTCCCGAGCTCGTGAGCGTCACCTCGGATCCCAAACGGGGTCGAATCATCGTGACCGTCCCGAAGTCACTCCTCCCGGAGGTGCGGGGCTTCCATTACGTGCTCGTCGCTTCCCAGGACGGCTACGCCAAGGACTACGTGCGCCCCATCGCGACGCAGCCCGGCGAGTGGGTGGGCGGCGGTTGTCCCGATCCCCAGTGGGCACCACAGATCTACGACTACCTCGCTCCCACCGTGGAAGACCAGAAGGAGATGCTCGGGGGGTTCGTCCCCGGCGAACGCTACGCTATGCTCTATCCGGTAGAGGTGAAGTGAGGAAAAGGAGGTGAGGAGGAGCGAGGAAACATCCGTGTTGACCGGAAGGAGTAGGCCCCACGTATTGGGAGAAAGGAGGTTGGGAATGCGGAGTTTGGCGGTCGGGCTGTTTCTAATCTTCCTTTTGGGGTTGGGAGTAGAGGCGACCCGTTGCGAGCCGCCGACTGTCCCTGTGACCTTCACGTACGTCCCGCTCCCGGGCGAGGCCATCACCTCGGTGAGCTTGCGGGGGACGTTCAACGATTGGGGCGAGTGGCCGTTGGAGCTCCAGGCCGATGGCACTTGGACCATCACCGTCTGCCTCGCGCCGGGGATCTATGAGTACAAGTTCTTCATCAACGGCCAGTGGCCAAAGGACATGTCCACCGCCAGAGGTGGTGGACCCGTGGATTTCGACGCCGACGGGTATGTGGACGATGGCTTCGGCGGGAAGAACGCCGTCCGCAAGGTGGGGACGTTCATCTCCGGCAAGTGGGAGTTCAAGATGAAGCTCGTGCCATCGGCCGAGCTAACCTACAACAATCTGGAACTCACCTACTCCGTCGCGGGGTTCGAGATCACGAGCTTGGCCAAATTCGAGACCGGCGGTTCCTTCGACGAGCTCGGGTTTACCCTCTCCGGCCTCGTGGCGGGCCTGGTGGACTTCAAGGGCGGCATGTACTTCGACCCACGGGCCGTTGCCTACAAGCACACCTTCGTCGAGGGGAAAGCCAGTCTCATAGGTGCCAGTCTCACCGCTAAAGTTGAGCACTGGAGCGAGCCCTACCTCCCCAGTGGCCGTTGTGTGCAACGCGTGGTGTTCACTTATAAGCCACGCGATTGGCAAACCGAAGTTTACGGTGTGACCGTCCCGGGAAGCTGGAACGGTTGGAATACCACCGCCGACTCCATGACCTACGACCCCTCAACGGGCACATGGTCGGTGACGGTCTACCTCACGCCAGGTGAGCATACCTATAAATACTTCATCAAAGACAATACGAATCCCTCCGGCTACTGGGTTACCGACATGTCCGACTTCGGTGGTGCGGGTCCGGCGAGCCCCGAGGCCGACGGCTACGCTGACGACGGCTTCGGGGGCCAGAATGCCATCCACATCGTGAGGAGCCCCTGTGAGGAAGACCTCGTCGCCGTGACCTTCACCTACAAGCCGCGGGCCTGGCAGGCCCAGGTCTACGCGGTGACCGTGCCGGGGAGTTGGAACGGTTGGGATCCCACTGCCCATCCCATGACCGAGCAATCCGACGGTACCTGGGCCGTCACCATCTACCTCTCACCGGGTGTCTACGAGTTCAAGTACTACATCGAAGACGACACCAATCCCTCCGGTTACTGGGTCTCGAATATGGCCGACTTCGGCGGCGAGGGTCCTGCTAGCCCGGAGGCCAACGGCTACCGATACGGAAATGCCGTCATTGCCGTGGGCGATCCCATGCCCAACTACATGCGCTACACCCTCACCGCCGAATGGGGAAACTTCAAGGGGATCCTCCGCTTCGAGGATTGCTGTTGTGGCAACATGTTCAAGGACGTGACCCTCACCCTTTCCGACCTCTCCCTCTGCTGTGGCATCACCTACGACGCCGAGTTGTACTTCACCAAGCACGGCTTCCAGTTTCTCAAGTTCTCCGCCGACGACCTCTTCTCCCTCTGCTGCGACATCTCCCTCGGGATCGAGGTCGAGTTCGGTGTGGACTACAAACGGGTGACGCCAAAATTCACTTGGGCCGGGATCACCGGTTGTGTCAACGTCTACGGCGACCTTCAGCTCGGCGGAGCCAATGTCGGGGGCCTCGAGATCTACGGCCTCAAGCTCCGCTGCGACATCGGCGATTGCAGCTGGCTTGAGGTCCTCACGGCCTTCGACGTGGCGAAGATCGAGGAGATATTCGGCGCTGACATCTTCTTCGACCAAGAGTTCCAATACGTGAAGCTCGGCACCTGTGGTCTAGCATGCTGTGGCGAAAATTACAACCTCACCGTTACGGCCTTCTTCGGCGGCGGGGGCCTCTTCGACATCACCCGGATCTGGCTCGATGTGGAGGTCCCGCTTACCGACGACCTCAGGTTCATCGTCAATTTCTCGCCCACTATCCCCGAGCTTTACCTCGGCTGGACGTGGAAGTTCTGACCCAAGGTGAAAGGGGACTAATAAGGTGGGGAAAACTCGAAAGGAGGTGCACATGCGTAGGTGGTTGGTCGTGACGCTGTTGGTATTGGGGGCGTCGGCCTTCGCGGCCACGCCGGGCAAACTCCTCATCTGGTGTGACGACACCCGAGCGCCGGTGTTCGAGGAGGCGGCCAAGGCCTATACCGAGGCCACCGGGATCGTGGTGGAGGTGGTGGAGGTCCCCTTCGGGGAGATCAGGGGGCAATTCATCACCGCTGCACCGGCGGGAGAAGGTCCCGATTTCATCATCGGGCCCCATGACTGGGTGGGAGAGCTCGCCGCGAGCGGGGTGCTGGCTGAGATTCAGCTCCCGGACGACCTCAAGGACAATCTGGATTCGGTATCTCTCGAGGCCCTCTCGTACGGGGGCAAGCTCTATGGAATCCCCTACGCTCGGGAGGGAATAGGCCTGGTCTACAACAAGGCCCTCGTCCCGGAGCCCCCTGCCACCTGGGAGGAGCTCCTCGCCCTCGCGCGGAAACTCACTGACCCCACCGTGCCACAGTACGGCTTCGTCGTCCAGAACCCTGACCCTTACCATTTCTTCCCCTTTATCTCGGCTCTCGGCGGCTACATCTTCGGGAAGACTCCGGAGGGAGCCCTGGAGCCCTGCGACGTTGGCCTCGACAATGCCGGGGCGGTGGCCGGGATGGAGATCATGGACGCCCTCTTCGAGGAGGGCCTGCTGCCCGCGGGCCTAGACTGGAACACTTGGACCGGACTCTTCTCCGAGGGCAGGATCGCCATGGTGGTCACCGGGCCCTGGGCGATACGCATTGCCAAGGACGCCGGCATCGAGGTGGGGGTCGCCCCCATCCCGAGCCTCCCGGCCCCAGAGAGCCCCTGGCCGCCCGAAGGGATCGACCTCCCGGTCATCCCGGATCCGGCCCACCCGGACCACTTCTTCCCGCGGCCTTTCGTCGGGGTGCAGGGCGTGATGATCTCCGCCTATTCCCCCAACCTCCCGCTCGTCGAGGACTTCCTCTACAACTACGTCTTCACCAAGGAGATCATGCTCTTCCTCTACGAGCTCGACCCGCGCATTCCCACCTTCCTCCCCACGTACGAGGAGGTGGCCGCTGATCCGATCGTCAAGGGCTTCGCCGAGTCCATAAAGAACGGGATACCCATGCCCAACATCCCCCAGATGTCCGCTGTCTGGGGCGCCTGGTACGACGCCATGGCCCTGATCGGGAACCAAGAGCTCGAGCCGGCGGACGCCCTCCACCAGGCCGCGGAGAACATCCGGGAGACGCTGGGCTGCAAGTGAAGGACCCGGGGGCGGGGTCACCGCCCCGCCCCCAATCTCTGTGCACGTCCCACGTGGTGGCCGGCGCAATGTGGTGGTGAGGGTCCTATTGAAGGTCGCCCTCCTCGGGCTGTTTGACGCCCTGGCCGTTTACTGGTGCGTGCTTTTCCTCTGGGATGGGAACTGGACCTTCCTCGCGGTGACGGCCGGGGGGACCCTGCTCCTGAACTGGCTCGTCCTCTCATCGCGCAGCTACCCCTTACGGTACCTCTTTCCCGGGCTCTTCTTCCTCAGCCTCATGGTGGTCTATCCGGCGGGATACACCTTCTATATCTCCTTCACCAACTACTCTACCGGCCATATCCTCTCCAAAGACGAGGCAATAGGCCTGATCCTCCAGCGGACCTACAGCCCGACCCCGTCGGTTTCCTTCCAGTTTTGGGCCTTCGGGGAGGAAGGAAAACTCTACGGCCTCGTGCTCCGGGGGGAGGAGGACACTTACTTCCTCCTCCCCGACGGGCAACTCTCCTCTCTGAAGGGCCACGAACTCACCGACCACGATGGCGATGGGGTGCCGGACGAGCTCGATGGACACCCTCGTCTCACTCGGCGCGAGCTCTTTCAGAATATAGAACGATTACAGACCCTCCGGGTCCCCTACGGCGAGGGATGGCTCAGGATGGCCACCCTAACGGAATTTCGCCTCTACCTCCCCCAATATCGTTATAATCCCGGGAAGGACATCCTCGTCGACCGCAAGACGGGAAAGATTTATCGCCCCGTGGAGGGGAAGTTCGTGGCCGACGACGGGGCGGGAATAGATCCCGGCTGGGTGACGTTCGTCGGCTTACGGAACTACATTCGATTTTTCTTCGATCCACGCTACCACAAGGCCTTCGGCAGGGTTTTCCTCTGGACGGTGGAGTTCGCGGTCCTCACGGTGGGTTTAAGCTTCGCCCTGGGGCTCGCCCTGGCGATCCTCCTGAACGACCGTAAGCTGCGCCTACGCAAGCTCTACAGGTCACTCCTCATCGTCCCGTACGCGATCCCCGCCTTCATCTCTATCCTCATCTGGAGAGGGTTCTTCAACACCCACGTGGGGCTCTTCAATCAAGCACTGCAGAACTGGCTTGGGACCAAGGTCCCCTGGCTGACCGATCCCTTCTGGGCGAGGTTCTCCGTCGTGTTCACTAACGTCTGGCTCACCTACCCCTATATGATGCTCATCTCCCTGGGGGCATTGCAGTCGATCCCCGGGGAGCTGTACGAGGCGGCGGCCATCGACGGGGCCGGCCCCTGGCAGCGGTTTACCCGGGTGACCCTGCCGCTCCTCATGATCTCCCTCGCCCCGATGCTCATCGGTTCTTTTGCCTACACCTTCAACAACTTCACCCTGATCTGGCTCCTCACGGGTGGCGATCCGGTGGTGGCGATCGGGGAACGGGCGGGAGCGACGGACATCCTTCTTTCCTATGCCTACAAGCTCGCCTTCCAGGGGGCTCGGGGGAACGAGATGGGCATGGCCTCCGCCCTGGCGGTGAACATCTTCCTCATCGTGGCATTGGTCTCGGGGATCAGCTTCGCCCGCACGCGGATGCTCGAGGAGGTATCCCGTGGCATGTAGGAGAAAGGTGGGCTTTTGGACGCGCCGGTTCGTGCGGAATCTCCTGGCTTGGGTGGCGATTGCCTTCGCACTCTTCCCGGCGGTGTTCGTCCTCGGGACCTCCTTCAATCCCGCCAACAATCTGAGCACCACCCGCGTCATTCCCCGCAACCCCTCGCTGGCCAACTACTTCGAACTTCTCTTCCGCCAGCCCTTCCCCACATGGCTCTGGAACTCCGTTAAGGTAGCGGGGATCTCTTCCTTCCTGAGCGTCTCCCTCTGCGCCCTGGGGGCCTATGCGTTCTCGCGCTTCCGCTTTTCCGGGCGGAGGGTCGGCCTCCTCACGTTGCTCTTGGTCCAGATGTTCCCGCAGGCTCTGGGGATGGTGGCGATCTTCCTTCTCCTCAAGCGGATCGGGACATACATGCCCTGGCTGGGACTCAACACCCATCCCGGCCTCATCCTCGTGTACCTGGGCGGGGCCTTGGGGTTCAACACCTGGCTGATGAAGGGGTACTTCGACACCATCCCCCGATCCCTAGAGGAGTCGGCCATGGTGGATGGGGCCACGCCGTTCCAGGCTTTCCGGTGGATAATCCTGCCCCTGGCACGGCCGATCCTGGCGGTGATATTCGTGATTCAGTTCATCACCCTGTACTCCGAGTACCTCCTGGCGAGCATCCTCCTCAAGGGGGAGAAGATGTACACGCTGGCCGTGGGGATGCGGATATTCATCGGGGAGCACTACCGGGACCGGTGGGGGATCTTCGCCGCTGGCGCAGTGATCGGTGCCTTGGTGGTGCTGGTGATCTTCTACGCCCTGCAGTCACAGATAATCTCCGGCCTCACCGGCGGCGCCGTGAAGGAATAACCCTGTCGCGGCCATCAGCTGGGACGGCATCGGGGATTTCCAGCTCGAGGCGGCGCATGGGGGGATAGAGCAACGCCACGAGGGTAACCCCCAGGAGGAACACCCCGAATATCATGTACAGTAGGGCGATACCTCGTCCGGGCCCCGCCCCGATGAGCTTTCCCACGCTCCCTGCCAACGGCCCCCCTGCCGCCATCAGGGGCTCGAACACCCGATCCGCCAGCGGCCCCGCCAGAAGATACGCCAGCGGAAGGGAAGACCACGCGATCATGCGCCGGGTGGCGAAAACCCTGCCCTGCATTTCCGGGGGAGTCTTGACCAACCAGATGGCCTGACTGCATCCGTTGATGATGGGGATGGAAAAATAGACGAGGAAAGCCGCGATCCCCAAAAGCAGGGGGCTCGGGGGGAAACCCGCCATGAAGAGGGTGGCCCCGAACAGGGCTTCGGCCGCGTAGACCCCATAGATCCGCCGTCGCGGCCCGCCCCAAGCGCTCATGAGGACCCCCCACCAGGAACCCCACGCCCCCCAGCGAAAGGAGGCTCCCCAATACCGCGGTGGTGGAAAAACTCAGGACCAAGGGGGTGAAGAGGACGTATACCATCCCGACTACGAAGTTGGCGAGGCCGAAGAGGAAGAGCATCCCCAAGAGGCCCCTGTGGGCGGCGATGTAACGCCAGCCCTCCAGGGCCTCGCGGAAAACGGAGGGCCTGTCCTGCAGCGCCGCCGTACGTTCCGGCCGTGGAATACGCACGAGAAGGAGGGTGGAGACGGCGAAGAGAAAGGTGGCGAAGTCGATGGCCATGATCCCTTTGAGGCCGATAACGCCCAACATGGCTCCCGCCGCCGCGGGGGCCACCACCTGGGCCGTGGCCTGGGCCAGCTGCACCATCCCGCTCGCCCGGCCGTATTGGGACTTGGGAACCAGGAGTCCGATGGAGGCCTGGTACGCTGGCCACTGAAACGCGCCGAAGGCTGAACTGGTGGCCATGAGGAGGTAGATGTGCCACACCCGAAGATGACCCGTGAAAAGCAGGACCGCGATCCCCAGGGTGCAAAGCCCGGAGCCGGTATCGCTGGCGATCATCGTCCACCGGCGGTCCCAACGGTCCACCAGGGCACCAGCCATGGGGGAGAGCAATACCCCGGGGAGGGCGGTGAACACCATGATGAGGGCAAACCTGGTCACGGAGCCGGTGGTCTGATAGGCCCACACACCGAGGCCGAACCCGGTGAGCTTCGAGCCGACCAGCGAAACGAGCTGCCCGAACCAAACCAGAAGAAACGCCCGCGCGCCCTCTACTAAGAACTCGTTTCCCGTGAAGGCTCCTAAACTTTCCACAACTGAACAAAGCCGCTCCGACCGCGCCCTATGTTAGGCCATTCAGTGCCAAAGGGCAAAAACTCCCCCAAAGAGGAAATTGTGGAAAGGGACCCGAGGCCGGGATCCGGCAGGCAGTATGGGCCTCACCTGGCCCCGGTGTCCATTACTTGGGGGCGTAGAAACAGCGCTTGGGGGAGTGGACCTTCCCCTCCGCCTTGAGCTCCTTGATCGCCTTGGAGACCTCGTCCTTGTCGAGCCCGGCGAGCTCGGCGATCTCCCCCGGGCGCAGGGGCTTCCCCGCCTTCCTCAACGCCTCGAGCACTTTCGCCTTCACGTCCGCCACTTCGACCTCCTCGATCGATCGACCTCGCCCCATCGATTATATCGCAACTCATTTTCAGACAGCGCCAGTTGGAAACTAGCGCCTTGGCCACATGTCCTGTTACCATAGCGAAAATGGAGTTTCCAGTCCTCTTCGGGCGGTTCGGCTTGGCACTGGCCATCGGCCTCCTCATCGGGTTGCAGCGTGAGTACGCCAAAGCCCCTAGCGGGTTCGCCGGCACGCGCACGTTTGCCTTGCTCTCCCTCTTCGGCGCCATCTCCGGGTATCTGGCCGAGCTCACTGCCTCGCCCTGGCCGTTGGTCGCGGCCCTGGGGCTCGTCGGGGGATTGGTGGGCCTGGCTTATGCGTTCGGCGCCAGAGAGGGGCGGTACGGCCTCACCACCGAGGTCGCCGCCATGGTGACCTTCTCCGTGGGGGTCCTATGCCAACGTGGTGAGCTCTCCCTCGCCGCGGCCCTGGGGGTTGCAACGGCGGTCCTCCTCTCGCTGAAACTCGAGGTACAACGGCTCGTGGCTCACCTTTCCCGAAAGGACCTGGTCGCCACGCTGAAGTTCGCGGTGATCACCGCCATCGTCCTCCCGCTCCTCCCAACCCATGGGTTCGGGACGGCTCCCTGGAATGTGGTCTCCCCGCGGAATGTGTGGCTGATGGTGGTCCTCATCTCGGGGATAAGCTTTGCCGGCTACGTGGCGGTGAAGTTCGCCGGCGCGCGGCGGGGAATAGGCCTCACTGGACTCTTCGGGGGTCTCGTCTCGAGCACCGCGGTGACCCTGGGTTTCGCCGCCAGGAGCCGGCAGACCCCCTCCCTTTCGATGGCCTTCGCCCTCGCCATATCGCTTTCCTGGACGGTGATGTTCGGGAGGATGCTGGTCGAGGCGGGGGTCATCAATCCCCCTCTCCTCGCGCGGGCCTGGTTTCCCATTATGGCCGCGGGCCTTGTGGGGCTCCTCTTCTCGTGGGCGATCCTCTCGCGAAGCCCCAAGACGCAAGAGGAAATGGAATTCGCGACTCCGTTCGAGCTCGGCCCCGCGGTGAAGTTCGGCCTGCTCTATGCCGCGATCCTCGTCGGTGCCCGGGCGGCCCAGCTTTACCTCGGGGACGTGGGCGTGTACCTCGCTAGCGTCGTCTCGGGGGTGGCCGACGTGGACGCGATCACCCTCTCGCTCGCGCGGCTCTCGGCGTCCGGCGATGTGGCCGTGTCCATTGCAGCACGGGCCGTGGTCTTCGCCGCCATGGCGAACACCATGGTGAAGGGTGGAATGGTGATCGCTCTGGGTTCTCCCGCCCTACGGCGGGCGCTCCTACCCGGGCTCCTGGGGATGCTCGCCGCCGGCCTCGGCCTCTCCTTCGCGATCTGATCGAGAATCACTCGGACGAGAAAGCCAGCGACCTCAAGGGGGGATGCCCTAAGCATCAAGGAATCCAGGCGGGAACCACATGCCCTACGGACGCGGCAAATAGGCCCTCTTCCTCGGTCCTTATCCCCCTCCCCGGTAAACGAACCCGTTTTTGGCCTCCCTCAGCGGGGGCCATTGAAGGTCCCTGGGGGAGATGATGGGGTTTTCAATCGGCCATTCGATTCCGATCTCGGGATCGTCCCAGATGATCCCCGCTTCACATTCCGGCGCGTACTCCGCCGTCGCCTTGTACACGACCTCGGCCACATCGCTCAGTACACAGAAGCCGTGGGCGAATCCCGGGGGTATATAGAGCATCCGCTTGTTCTCCGCCGAAAGCTTCACCCCCACCCACCTGCCGTAGGTCGGCGAGCCCCTGCGGATGTCCACCGCCACATCGAAGATCTCCCCCACTACGGCGCGCACCAACTTCCCCTGGGCCTTCGGGGGGTTCTGGTAGTGAAGGCCCCGCAGGACCCCCATCACGGAGCGGGAGTGGTTGTCCTGGACGAAGCGCTCCGCGATGCCGAAGGCAGCGAACTCGGAGTACTTGTAACTCTCCATGAAGAAGCCGCGTTCATCGTGGAACACCCTCGGCTCGATCAGGATGACCTCCGGGATCCCGAGCCTCTTGAAGTGGAACGGCATTACAATAACACCTCCGCGTCATCCCCCACCATCAGGCGGAGGGCCCGGCCATTGCGCGTGCACTTGGAAATGAGGGCGTTCCTACCGATCACGCTGTCCTCCAGCCGCTCTATGTCGATCACCTTCGCGTTGTCCAGGATCACCGAATGCTCCAACGCCGCGTTCTTTATCGTGCAGCCACGCCCGATGCTCGTGTAGGGGCCGATGAACGCATCCTCGATCACCGTCCCCTCCCCGATCACCACGGGGCCGCGCACCGTGCTCCCCCTGACACGAACCCCCTCGGCCATCGATACCCGCCCCACGACCCGGCTCGCCCCGTCCACCTCCCCCCTCAGCTCCTCCTTCACCAGCTCGTCCAGCACCACCCGGTTGGCCTCCAGGAGATCGTCCTTCTTCCCCGTGTCCAGCCACCAGCGCTTCAGGATGTAGCTCCTCACCTTCCTCCCCCGTTCCAGCAGCCTCTGGATCGCATCGGTGATCTCCAGCTCCCCCCGCCACGAAGGCTCGATCTCCGCGATCGCCCCGTGGATGGCCGGCGAGAACAGGTAGATCCCCACAAGCGCCAGGTTCGACGGCGGCTCCTTAGGCTTCTCCACCAGATAGCGCACGCTCCCCGCCTCATCCACCGCCGCCACCCCGAACATCCTCGGGTCTTCGACCTCCTTCAACAGGATCATCGCCTCCACGTCGTTCCGGTTGAACTCCTCCACAAAGGGGACGATGCTCTCCCCGATCAGGTTGTCACCCAGGTACATCAGAAACGGTTCCTCCCCCAAGAACCCCTCCGCCACTTGCACGGCGTGGGCCAGCCCCCGGGGTTCCTCCTGGAGGATGAACTCGAACCGGAATCCCCAGGGGTTGGGGGCCAGGGCCTCCCGGATCTTCTCCCCCGTCTCCGGGGCGATGATCACCCCCACCTCCGCTATCCCCGTGTCGCGGATCTGGTCCATGACGTAGTGGAGGATCGGCCGGTTGGCCACGGGCACAAGCTGCTTGGGGAGCGTGTACGTCAGGGGCCGGAGCCTGGTGCCCTTACCTCCGCACAGGACCAGCGCCTTCATCTTCCATCGCCTCCTTGATCCTTCCCATCTGCGCCGACAGCGATTCCGCCCAGTGCGGCATGGTATCCAGACCCTGCACCTTGAGCATGAAGTTCTCCAGGACCGAGTTGGCCGGACGTCTCGCCGGGGTGGGGAACTCGTCGCTGGTCACCGGCCTCAAGGTGATCGGCCTCAGGCCTCGGGTGTCGGGTATGAGGAGCACCGAACCGTCCGGGCTGGTCTCCTCCCCATATCCCGCACATCTGAAGATCTCCCGGGCGAATTCGTATCGGGTACATCCCCCCTGGGAGGTACAGTGGTAAAGTCCATAGCCCTCGGTCCCGATCAGCAGCTTGATCTGCCGGGCCACGTCTCCCACGAAAGTGGGGGTGCCGCGCTGGTCGCTCACCACACGTATTTCATCCCTCTCCCGGGCCAGTTTTAGCATCGTCTTGACGAAGTTTTTCCCCTTGGGACCATAGAGCCAGGCGACCCTGAGGATGAAGGTGCGGACGTTCTGTTCCCTGACCATCCACTCCCCCACCAGTTTGGACCAACCGTAGGCGTTCACGGGGTGGGGAGGGTCGTATTCGACATACGGCTCGCCCTTTTCTCCGTCGAAGACGTAGTCGGTACTGATGTGGACGAGTTTCGCTCCCATTTCCCGTGCCACGATGGCCACATTCCGTGCGCCGATAGCATTCACCAGAAAAGCTTTCTCCTTCTCCAGCTCGCTACCATCGACGTTCGTGTAAGCGGCGGTATTGATTATGACGTCCGGCTCTGTTCTCGTAATGAAGCTTCGGACAGCCTCTAGATCAGTGATGTCGAATTCCTGCCGGGTCGCAGCGACGACCTCAAAGCCCTCACTTAAAACTGTGCAAAGTTCGCTCCCGAGCTGTCCAGTCGCTCCGGTAATGAGGACTCTCATCTCTTTGAGCCCATCTTTTCAGACATTATCGGCCTATCTCCTCGGTTTATCTGCAGCGAGAATTTGCGTCCCCTCGAACCGAAGAGGGAACGATCTCGACTCCCCTCCCGGTGTGCTCCCACGAGGGTCGTTCGCCCAGTGCGCCGATCTCTGTCGCCGAACCCATCGCTTCTACCACGAATTGCCTCTCCTGGACCCTCGGTTTCCCTATTGTACTGCGTTTCATCGTTTCGCGCCCATCCTTCCTCCGCGGCTCCCCTGATCGCAACTGAGGACTTTTTGGGATACCCCGTCCCCGCTCCTGCGTCTCTCGCCGAAGGGTTTCTGACTCCTTCCACCACCCTCTTACCCCACGAGGCAGGAGTTTCTCTGAAAAAAACGATCCCTTTCATGGAAAAAAGTCCCCTGAGGACCTCCCCGGAGGTAATTCCTCTGCACTCTGGATCCTCTGACGCGGAAAGGAAGGCCTCCAAGACCGCCTTATTTCCTCTCCCGCGGCTAATTTCGGCACCCGGGGGACCCCCTCTCGCCGCGTTTTTTTCGGTCACTCCTCCACCACAGATACGGGGAGGGCCCCCCTATGAATAGCTGGCCGAGTGTGAGGTCAATGATGGCACCTCGGGACACTCCGCACCACTTCTGCACCAGCTATTCTTCACCGAGAGGCTTGAATTCCCAGAAAGCTGAGAAAACGACAGTGTCCCGCGCGCCTTCTGCTTCAATTTCCTTATTTTGGACCCACGCGACATCGAACCCTAGATCGCCCACTTCAACACCGGCTCCAGCGGAAAAGGCCCATGGTCCCCGAGTTCGTTTCGTGACGCCCGCTCGTAAGGCCAAAAAGCCGAGTGAATACTCGACCCCCGCCCTGACGAACCCTTCTCCCAGCGCTTCGTGAACATAGTCCACCGCTAAAACCAGATCGTCTTGCACAAAGGCCACTCCCACGGTGTATCTCCCCATCACCAAATCAGTGGGTTCAGTAGGGGTATTGTGCCACTTCAGGCGCGTATTCCCGACGTCAGCCGCTGCCAAGCCCAACCAGAGGTTGGGGGACAACGGTGCCAAAACTCCGAGGTCAATACCAAAACCGAGTGCCGATGCATCGCCACCATCCACGCCAGCTTTGGGCGCCAGAAAACTGTACATCTTGACCGTGGCTCCTAGGGAAAGCCGGTTGGGGAGGCGGAGACCTATCCCGACGGTGATTAGGCGCTCGGCGTATTGAATCATGCCCACCGATTGTCCCCCGGGACTGACGACCTGGACCTCGGCCGTCATCTCTGTATATCCCGCCCCCAAACCGATTTGCAGGGAAGGCGTTTGTGTATTTATCACGAATGGCAAAGCGCCCGCGATGAAATTGTGGTAGATGCCGACGCCGAAGAGATCCGAGGACGACCCCCCTACCTGTGCCGCTGGAATTCGAGCCAATCCCGCGGGGTTCCAATAGAGAGCCGAATAGTTATCCGCTATGGACACGAAAGCTCCCCCCATCCCCAAGGCGCGGGCACCCACGCCCCGTCGGAGGAAAGCGGCAGCACCGATGCCGAAATCTTGGGCCAGCCCCAATGCCCCATAAGCCATTATCAATACCCACGCGATGATCCTCTTCCCAACCATCAATCCCCTTTCTCGTTCGATCGCTGGACGGCCGATAGCAGCCCCCCCGAGATGTTTGTGTGAAGTGCTGGTATGTTCTAATATTATTGGTCTTGTCAATTTAATCAAAAAATTATAAAGTATAGGTTGTTGGCAAATGGAGCAAGCCGGGACGAATTGGCCTTCTATTCGAGGGGGGTGGCAATTGTGAATAGGAGAACGGCCATTCGGACATTGATTACAGTAGTGGTGGTCTCTCTGGCCGCGGTAACCGTTACGGCCAGGGAGCTTCGTGTGCCCGAGGATTTTCCCACTATTCAGGATGCCGTGAACGTCGCTCAAGCCAACGATGTGATCCTCATTTCACCCGGCCTCTATTCTGGATTCACTGTGGTCGGGAAATCTGATCTGACCATAGTCGGTGACGTAGACAAGCCTGAGCTGGTCGTGATCAGTGGGACGGTGCTTATCAAGGACGGCACTAACATCACTCTCTCCGGTCTCACCGTAACCGGAGATGGCAACGGTGTCGAGGTGGACGGCGAGATTCAACACTTCACAGTTCAACGTTGTTGGCTCATTCGAAATGAGCTTTCGGGGATCGTGTTCCTCCCTACCGCCGTGTATGAAGATGTGAAGATTCTCAAGTGTAGGGTCCTCTACAATGGACACGACGGCATTGTGCTTGGGGGCAAAGGCAAGAAGGTCTTTCTTCGCGGGAACAATATTTCCTACAACGGTCGAACAACTCCCACCGGTTGCGGAATTCGTGTGAGTCAGAAACTCGAGGACACCGTCATTAGCAACAACATCATTGTGGGGAATCCCTTCGCGGGCATTCACCCCCAATGATAAGTGGATCTGGGGATTAAGGAGGTGGAAATGTTCCGCGGAATAGGAAAAGTGGCCATAATCGGGGCTTTTCTGTTTTCCCTTACGGTAGCATTTGGCGCTGACATTTATGTTCCAGACAATTATCCCACAATTCAGGCCGCAATCGATGCCGCCAATCCCGGGGACAGGGTAATTGTCAGAGCCGGCAGTTACTGGGAAACCATCGTCATAAACAAATCCATCACCGTACAAGGGGAGAGCGGCGCCATCATCGAAGCGGGGGGACTCACGGGGAACGCGGTCACCGTAACCGCCGACAATGTGACGATCAAAGGGTTCACGATAAACAACGCGTATGTACATGGCATATACGCTGCCAATGTCAACAATTTGACGATAATGGACAACACGATAGCATCGAGCGGTACACACGGCGTCTTCATCGTAAATGGAACGAATGTCGAGCTGACCCACAACGTCATCACCGGTCACACACGCTATGCAGCTGTTCTCTTCTGGGGAGGATCGAACTGCACGATCAAACGTAACTATGTCCATGATAACATCGCCGGCATTGCGGTCGGCCGGTACTCGAGCACCGATCCGATTCCACAGAACTTCACCATCGTGAACAACACCGTGACGAACAATACCCACCCAACCTCGGGTTTCGGCATCTGGATCGCTGGTCAAAACATTTCCATACGTGCGAACGACGTGAAGAATAACTCCGTAGGCATCTATATGTACGATCAACCGTTTACGACTGCCCCCTCGAGTGCGCTAACGGACATAACCTCTGTAATACTCCCCCTTCAAGAACTACAAGCCGCGGGGATCGGCCCCGAAGGCCCGGCCCCCAGCAATCAAATCCTGTTCGCGGCCACTGGCAACACCGTCTACTATAACGACATTGCCGGCAACGCACGGGCTGGTCTGGCCAATGGAGCTAGTGACACCATCGATGCCCGCTACAACTGGTGGGGCGCTGCGGATGGTCCTTCATACGACGGTCCAGGCTCCGGCGACAAGGTCAGCTACGAAGGCCATCCGGCCAATGTGAACTTCTCTCCCTGGCTCAGAGTCGCCGCATCGCTGAAGAACACGACCGTGGGGGTGCTCGATCCCTCCAACGCCAATTTCTTCCTGAGGAGCACCAACGACAGCGGCCCTGGGGATATCACCTTTAACTATGGAATCCCCAACTGGATCCCAATCGTTGGCGACTGGGACGGCGACGGCGTGGACACCGTCGGGGTGTACGACCCCGTCACCGCCACCTTCTACCTCAGGAACACAAACACCGCAGGGTTCGCCGACATCACCTTCGTCTATGGCGCGCCTAACTGGATCCCCATCGCTGGCGATTGGAACGGCGACGGCGTGGACACCATCGGGGTTTACGATCCCGTCACCGCCACCTTCTACCTCAGGAACACAAACACCACTGGGGTCGCCGACATCGCCTTCGTCTACGGCATGCCCAACTGGACCCCCATCGCCGGCGACTGGGACGGCGACGGCGTGGATACCGTCGGGGTGTACGACCCCACCACCGCCACCTTCTATCTCCGGAACTCCAATACAGCTGGCTTCGCCGACATCGCCTTCGTCTACGGCGCGCCCAACTGGACCCCCATCGCCGGCGACTGGGACGGCGACGGCGAGGATACCGTCGGGGTGTACGACCCCACCACTGCCACCTTCTATCTCCGGAACTCCAATACAGCTGGCTTCGCCGACATCGCCTTCGTCTACGGCGCGCCCAACTGGACCCCCATCGCCGGAAACTGGGATGGCAGCGGCGGTGTGGGCAGCTTCACCCTGAGTTCCGCCTCCGCTCTGGCTCTGACCGACTCTCCAGCGCCGCTGAGCCTGCAGGTCATGTGCTCCCCGAACCCGGTCCGTGAAGCACACGAGGTCACCTTCCAGGTATTGGCTTCGGCCGAAGTACAGGCGATCCGGGTCACGGTCTTTGACTTGGCCGGCCAGCTCGTCTGGCAGGATCAGGCCCAGGGCAACCAGCTCGTCTGGCACACCCAGAACTTAGCCGGGGAGTACCTCGCTAACGGCGTGTACCTGTACCAGGTGCAGGTCAAAGTGGAGAACCACTGGATCACCACGCAGGTAAAGAAACTCCTCATCTTGCGCTAGACCCGAAACGGGCCTGGAGGGGAAAGTCCGTCCTTCCGGGCCCGTTTTATTTTTTTCTTTTGCATAATGGAGTGTAACAAATTACCATTTCCCTTACGTAAAAACGTATGCAGGGGGAGGAATCACTATTGAGAGCCCGTTCACACAACATAACATGGATATTATTGATTACTCTGGCGCTCGGCGTTCTCGGTTTTGGCGCTCCGGAAGACCTCGCTGACGAGATTCATTTTCCCGATCGAGTGATTGCCCGTGTCCCCACGCCGAAGCTCCTCGGGGTTACTCCTTATCAACTCCTCCTAAAGGCCGGTGCGGTAGAACTGCCCCAAGGTTTGGCCCCCGAGCTTCAACCCAGCACGGCTTTAGGACCGATCGGACAAGCCTTCGTGATCGTCCAATTCTTCCACTCTTTGGACCCACAACTCATGGCGACTCTCTCCACCCTGGGCGTGAAAGTTCTAGAATATATCCCCCAATACGCGTTTATCTGTGCAGTCCCCGTGGAACAGCTCCAGATGCTGGCCTCCTTGCCTCAAGTGCGAGCAGTCGCTTCGATCCAACCTAGTTGGAAAATCTCACCCCCTCTCCTCGAGCAACTGATAAAGGCTCCCGGGCGGGCGGAAAGGGTGTGGATAGAGACCTTTGCCCCGATCGACGATCTTGTGGGTGCAGATGCCCGGTTAGAACCGGGCTTATACCAGGCCGACGTCACCTATCAAGAGCTCATCGCCCTTGCCAAAGACCCCCGGGTTAAGTGGATCCAAAGGAAACCTGTGGAAAAACCGCTGCTTGCCGAAAGTGCTCCTCTGATCGGTGCTCCCTCGGTGTGGAACGATGGCATCACCGGGGCCAACGTGAAAATAGGGATAATTGACACCGGCATCGACCCTGATCATCCTCATTTCGCTTCCATCAACATCGACCCCGCCTATGACTGGGTAGACCAAGATACGTACCCGTGGGACTGTAATGGTCATGGGACTCACTGTGCCGGAACCATCGCCGGCCAAAGCTCGCTTCCCTGTGGTACGACGCTCACAGGTGTGGCGCCGGCCGCGACCTTGGTGGTGGAGCGGACATTCGACTGCGCTGGCAACTGGTATGGAGGTACGTATGCCCAGATATTCGATGAAGTGGTGAGCAAAGGCGCGACTATTGTCTCCTGCAGTTGGGGACATGAAAACTCCGGCCTTTATGACGTAGCCGCCGTAGACCAATATGCCGTCGACCATCCCGATGTCCTCCTCCTGTTCGCCAATGGCAATTATCCCGACGACTCTTATATGAACTCGCCGGCACTCGCCAAGAATGTGGTGGCTGTCGGAGCGATCCACGATGGCAGTGGCAGCTTCGTCTGCCCCCCCACCGTGGACGCATCCACCGCGGCGGAAGCGGACCTTGTTTCGGCGATGAACAATCTCATCGGGCCCCAGGACGGTCGTGTCAAGCCGGACGTGGTGGCTCCCGGCGCGTGGATCGCCGGGCCCACGTATGACAACACCTGGGCCAGTTACCGGGGTACAAGTATGGCCACACCCCATGTGACAGGTTTGGCCGCCCTATATAGATCCGTATACCCGGATCGGCCTGCCGCAGCCATCAAGGCGGCGTTGGTGGCCTCGCCAATCGACCTGAGCGCCAAGGATGGACAAACGGATTACCCCTATGGATGGGGGAAAGTTCCCTCAGCTCGCGATATGTTGTATCAAAATCCATGGGAAGCAGATCAGTTCCTATTTACAGGCTCGGTTTCCGAAGGCGATGAAGCGGCACACAGCTTCACGGTCCCGCAAGGTGCCGAGAAGATCATCGTGACCTTGGTCTGGTGGGACCCTCCCGGAAGTCCACTTGCCAATCCCGCCATCGTCAACGACCTGGATTTGTACGTTGGGCCCGCCTCCTCTCCTTATCAGTACAGTTCTACTTCCGGAGTGGACACGGTGGAGCGCATAATCGTTGAGAACCCTACTCCGGGCGATTGGACGATCAGTGTGCTGGGGGCCTTGGTCCCCGGTGGTGGCACCCAAACTTATTATGGATATTGTAAGGTCCTCATGGACGCCACTCCCGCAGGGACCCGCACCTGGAGTGTCACTGCATCAAGTGGGAAAAGCGTCGCCGCCTCAACTGGAGGAGAAGAACCGACGCCGGCCGAGCTGCCGAAGGGCACCACGATCACGGTTAACGTCGGTGTGCCCTTCACCCTGAACCTGAGCTGGGAGATCACGGAATTCTATGTCTCTGGTGCGTACGTGACACTCGAACCGATGTATCCCCAAATCGAGCTTGTGGANGGANCCACTGGGTATGCAATTGGAGAACTCCACCAGGGGGAGATCTGGGANGCTCATCCTCAATTCAAATGTACTGAACCAGGGACCTACGTTGATGCTATCAAGCTTACCTGGGGAGGCACCAACTACGGTACGTGGACAACGTATATAGATATCATTGCCACTGAAGGAGGGATAGATACCATCGGGGTTTACGATCCCGCAGCGGCCACCTTCTTCTTGAGGAACTCAAACTCCGCCGGCGTCGCCGACCTCACTTTCAATTACGGAATCCCCAACTGGATTCCCATTGCCGGCGACTGGGATGGCGATGGAATCGATACCATCGGGGTCTACAACCCCGACACCGCCACCTTCTACCTCAGGAACACAAACACCGCAGGGTTCGCCGACATCACCTTCGTCTATGGCGCGCCTAACTGGATCCCCATCGCTGGCGA
>MTNJ01000039.1 GCA_002011425.1 Candidatus Acetothermia bacterium JdFR-48
CGGGGAGTTCCTGCGGGCCCTCCTCCCGTTGGCGGAGCCCGGGGACCGTCGGGATTGGCTCGCGGAGATCGAGTCCTGGCGGCGCGAGTCGGGATGGGAGATCCCCCTGCAGGAGGAGGAAAAACTCCTCCCTCAGTACGTGATTCACGAGATCTGGCGCGCCACGGAGGGAAAAGTCCTGATGGTGACCGACGTGGGCCAGAACCAAATGTGGGAGGCCCAGTATTACCTGCACGAGCTTCCCGGGAGTCTCATCACCTCCGGGGGATTGGGGACCATGGGGTTTGCCCTCCCGGCGGCCATCGGGGCCCAGGTGGGCCGGCCCGATACGCAGGTATGGGTCATCGTGGGGGACGGAGGGATTCAGATGACGATCCAGGAGCTCGCCACCGTGGTTCAGGAAGGCCTCCCCCTCAAGATCGCTGTGATCAACAACGGCTTTCTCGGAATGGTGCGCCAGTGGCAGGAGCTCTTCTTCGACCGTAACTATTGTGCCACCTGTCTCCGCAACCCCGACTTCGCCCGAGTGGCCGAGGCCTACGGGATCAGGGGCTTGCGGGTGCGACAGCGGCACGAGGTGCGGGTCGCCATTCAGGAAGCCTTGGAGACGGAAGGCCCGGTCCTTATCGACTTCCATGTGGAGCAGGAAGCGAATGTCTTTCCCATGGTGGCCCCCGGGAGGCCGCTCTCAGAGATGATCCTCCCCGAGCGAAAGGAGGCCAGATGAGGCACACCTTGGTAGCGGCTGTGGAGGACAAGCCGGGCGTCCTCAACCGGATGGTGAGCCTCTTCCGTAGGCGCCGTTACAACATCGAGTCCCTGGCGGTAGGGCACTCGGAGACCCCGGGGATCTCCCGTATGACCTTCGTGGTGGAGGGTGATGACCGGGTGATCGAACAAGTCAAGAAACAGCTCGAGAAGCTGGTCAATGTGATCGAGGTGCGGGACGTGACCGGGGAGCCAGCCGTGATCCGGGAGCTGGCCCTCATCCGAGTGCGAGCCACGGGGGAGCAGCGGGGCGAGGTGGCCCAGTTGGTGGAGCTCTACCGGGCCAGGGTGGTGGACGTGGACCACGACTCCCTCATGGTGGAGGTCACCGGCACCGAGGAGAAGGTGAACCATCTGATCACACTCCTCGAGCCCTTCGGGATCGAGGAGATCGTGCGCACGGGCCCGGTGGCCATGGTGCGGGGCGCCCGCCCCAAGGAGTTCCGGATGAACGTGCTCAAGTAGGAGGTGAACTTTGGCACGGATCTATTACGACGCTGACGCGTCCCTCGAGATCCTGGCGGGGAAGACGGTGGCAGTGATCGGGTACGGCTCCCAAGGCCACGCCCACGCTTTAAACCTGCGGGATGCGGGGGTCGACGTGGTGGTGGGGCTGCGGGAAGGGGGCTCCTCGTGGAAGCGGGCTAGGGGTACGGGCCTTTCGGTCATGCCGATCGCCGAGGCAGCGCGGGTCGGGGATCTCATCGCCATGCTCATCCCTGACCAGGTCCAGCCTGAGGTCTACCGGGAGGCCGTTGTCTCAGGCCTCGCTCCGGGGAAATGCCTCCTCTTCGCGCACGGGTTCAACGTCCACTACGGCCAGATCGTCCCTCCCCCCGACGTGGACGTGGTCATGGTTGCCCCCAAGGCCCCGGGGCACCGAGTGCGGGAGGTGTTCCGGGAGGGCGGCGGCACCCCAGGGCTTTTGGCCGTCTACCAGGACGCCACCGGACACGCGAAAGAGTCAGCCCTCGCCTATGCGAAGGGGATCGGCTGTACCCGGGCCGGGGTCATCGAGACCACCTTCGCCGAGGAGACGGAGACCGACCTCTTCGGGGAGCAGGCAGTGCTCTGCGGCGGGGTCTCGGCCCTGATCAAAGCGGGATTCGAGGTGCTGGTGGAGGCCGGTTATCAGCCGGAGATCGCCTACTTCGAGTGCCTCCACGAGCTCAAGCTCATCGTGGACCTAATCCAGCAGGGGGGCCTCACCTACATGCGCCACTCCATCTCCGACACCGCCGAGTACGGGGATTACGTGGCCGGCCCCAGGATCATCACCGAGGAGACCAAGGAGGAGATGCGCCGCATCCTCAGGGAGGTTCAGGACGGGACCCACGCCCGTAACTGGATCTTGGAGAACCTCGCCGGAAGGCCGTTCTTCAACGCCATGCGCCGGAAGGAACGGGAACACCCCATCGAGGAAGTGGGGCGGAGGCTGCGGAGGATGATGCCCTGGCTTCCCCCAGTGGAGGTGTGAAGGCGTGTCGGAGCGGGCTTGGCTCTACGACACTACCCTGCGGGACGGAGCTCAGGGGGAGGGGATTTCCTTCTCCTTGGAGGACAAGCTCCGCATCGCCACGCGTCTGGCGACGTTTGGGGCCCACTACATCGAGGGCGGCTGGCCCGGGGCGAACCCGAAGGATACCGAGTTCTTCGCCCGTGCCCGGGGCCTCGACTTAGGAGGTGCCACGCTCGTCGCCTTCGGGAGCACCCGCCGGGCGGGGATCTCCCCGGAGGAGGACCCGAATTTGGCGGCGCTCGTCTCCGCTGGTACATCGGCGGTGGCTCTGGTGGGGAAGTCCTGGATCTTGCATGTGGACGAAGTCCTCCGCACCACGCGCGGGGAGAACCTGCGGATGATCGCCGACTCCGTCGCCCTGATGAAGTCCCATGGCAAGGAGGTTTTCTTCGACGCCGAGCATTTCTTCGACGGTTACAAGGAGGACCCCGAGTACGCCTTGGAGACCCTGCGGGCCGCGGCCGAGGCCGGGGCGGACTGGCTCGTCCTGTGTGACACCAACGGAGGCGCATTGCCCCGGGAGATCGTGGCGGCCACCAAGGCGATACGTCGCGAGTTCTCCAAGGTTCGTCTCGGGATCCACGCCCACGACGACGCGGGACTCGCGGTGGCCAACACCCTGGCCGCGGCCGCGGCCGGGGCTGAGCTTGTGGAGGTCACGGTGAACGGCTACGGGGAACGCTGCGGCAACGCGGACCTCTGCGCCGTCGTCCCGAACCTCCAGCTCAAGATGGGGATCGCGGTGGTGCCGGAGGAGAGCCTGCGAGAGCTCGCCGTCCTCTCTCACTTCGTGGCCGAGCTCGCCAACATGCCCCAAGACCCCTATCAGCCTTATGTGGGTCGGAGCGCCTTCGCCCATAAGGGCGGGATCCATGTGGATGCCCTGAGGAAGGTGCCCCGCAGTTACCAACACGTCGACCCCGAGCTTGTGGGGAACCGCTCCCGAGTCCTGGTCTCGGAATTGGGTGGAAAGGCAAACGTGGCGGTCAAGGCCGCCGAGCTGGGGGTTTCCCTCTCCGCCGACGAGGCCCGGCGGGTGGTGCGGGCGGTAAAGGAGCTCGAGAAAAAGGGGTTCCAGTTCGAGGGGGCGGAGGGGTCGTTCGAGCTCTTGGTGCGCCGCTCCCGCCCGGATTACGCGCCTCCGTTCGAGCTCCTGGACTTCCTCGTGTTGGTGGAGAAAAGGGGGGGCAAGGAGATCCTCGCCGAGGCCACAGTGAAGGTCCGGGTGGGGGACGAGGTGATGCACACCGCTGCTGAGGGCAACGGTCCCGTGCACGCCCTGGACCGGGCGATCAGGAAGGCCCTCCTCCCGTTCTACCCCGGGCTCAAGCGGGTCCGGCTCACCGACTACAAGGTGCGGATCCTGAACGAGGGGGCGGGGACCGAAGCCACGGTCAGGGTCCTGATCCTCGCCTCCGATGGCGAGCGCTCTTGGGCCACTGTGGGAAGCTCTCCCAACATCATCGAGGCCAGCTGGCAGGCGCTGGCCGACAGCCTCGAGTACCCCCTCGTGCGCCGATGGATCTAGAAGGAGGTGGTCTAGGTGGGACTTCGGTCACAGGAAAGGTGCTGATCTTCGACACGACCCTCCGGGACGGGGAACAGACCCCGGGCGTCTCGTTCACCCCCGAAGAGAAGTTACAGATCGCGCGACAGCTCGCGCGGTTGAGGGTGGACGTCATTGAGGCCGGGTTCCCGGCGGCCTCCCCCGGGGACCTGGAGGCGGTGCGGCGGATCGCTTTGGAGGTGGGGGGGACCACGGTCTGTGCCCTGGCCCGGGCGAGGGAAGAGGACATCCGCGCCGCGTGGGAAGCGATCCGCTACGCGGAGAAGCCCAGGATCCATGTGTTCATCGCCACCTCCGACATACACCTCCGCTACAAGCTCCGGCTCTCCCGGGAGGAGGTCCTCGAGAGGGCCCGGGAGATGGTGGCCTACGCGAAGTCGCTCTGCCCTGACGTCGAGTTCTCCCCCGAGGACGCCGCCCGCACCGACCCTGCGTTCCTCCACGAGGTCCTGGAAGCCGTGATCGACGCCGGAGTTACCACTATCAACATCCCCGACACCGTGGGCTACGCGATCCCGAGCGAGTTCGCCGAGCTCATTCGGGGGATCGTGGAGCGAGTCCCCGGGATCGACCGGACGGTTATCTCGGTCCACTGTCACGACGACCTTGGGCTCGCGGTGGCGAACTCCCTCGCGGCGGTGGCCGCGGGGGCACGACAGGTGGAGTGCACCGTGAACGGCCTGGGGGAGCGGGCGGGGAACGCGGCACTTGAAGAGGTGGTCATGGCCCTCACGGTTAGGAAGGACCTCTTCGGAATTGAGATCGGGATCGAGACCTCTCAGATCGCCCGCACGAGCCGCATGGTGAGTACCATCTCCGGGGTCGCCATCCCGCCGAACAAAGCCATCGTGGGGGCCAATGCCTTCGCCCACGAGTCGGGGGTCCACCAGGATGGGGTCCTTAAGGAACGCACCACTTACGAGATCATCGACCCCCGTGCGGTGGGCCTTACCCATAGCGAGTTGGTGCTCGGAAAGCTTTCCGGCCGCCACGCCCTCCGGGAGAGGCTCCAAAAGCTCGGATACGAGCTTTCGGACGAGGAGCTCGACCGGGTGTTCGCGCGGTTCAAGGAACTCGCCGACGTGAAGGAGGTGAGCGAGGCGGACCTTGAGGCCATCGTCGCCGACGAGTTGTACCGGCCCCCAGAAGTCTATCGCCTGGAGCAGGTCCAGGTAGTGTGTGGGGACAAGGGTATCCCCACGGCCACGGTGGCCTTGCGGGCCCCGGACGGGCGGATCCTCGTCGATTCCAATCATGGGACCGGCCCGGTGGACGCGGTGTACCGGGCCATCAATCGGATCGTGGGAGAGGAACCCCGGCTCATCGCGTTCTCCATCAAGGCGATCACCGGGGGCCTGGACGCCATCGGCGAGGTCTCCATCACGGTAGAGTCACCGGATCTCAAGGGCAAAAGCGGGAAGACCCGAATCTTCAGTGGCCAGGGGGCATCCACCGACATCGTGGTGGCGAGCGCCAAGGCGTATATGAACGCCCTGAACAAGCTCCTCGCGGCGAAGGGAGGCGGATGATGCCCCATAACCCGTCACTTGTCACCCATAACGGGGGTGTGAGGATCTGCGTCATCGAGGGCGACGGGATCGGCCACGAGGTGGTGCCGACGGCCGTGGAGGCGCTGCGGGCCGTGGCCCCGGACCTGGAGTTTATCCCCGCTGAGGCGGGGCTCGAGTGCTTCGAGCGCCGGGGGGTTGCGATCCCCGAAGAGACGTGGACTGCCATCGATGGCGCGGACGGGATTCTCTTCGGGGCGATCTCCGCCCCCTCTGACGATATCCCCGGGGGTACGAGCCGGTGATCCTTACCTTGAGGCAGCGCCTGGGACTGTACGCGAATCTGCGGCCCACTCTCTCCCCGCCCCTCCCCGGGCTCCGCCCGGAGGTGGACCTCGTCATCGTCCGGGAAAACACCGAGGGCCTCTACGTCCGCACCGAATGGGGCGACGAGGCGGCGGCGGTTGCCCTCCGGGTGATCACCCGTAGGGCCTCGGAACGGATCGCCAAAGTGGCGTTCGAGCTCGCCCGAAAACGGCGCCGAAAGGTCACCGTGGTTCATAAGGCGAACGTGATGAAGAGGACCTGTGGCCTCTTCCGCACTGTTGCCCTCGAGGTGGGAGAAGAGTACCCCGACGTGGAGGTCGAGGAAATGCTGGTGGATGCCATGGCGATGTGGCTCGCCAAGGAGCCGGAGCGCTTCGACGTCGTCCTCACACCCAACCTCTTCGGGGACATCCTCTCGGATGAGGCGAGCGTGTGGGGAGGGGGACTGGGGATGGCACCCTCCCTGAACGTGGGGGAGGGGCCGCCCCTGGCGGAGCCGGTGCACGGCTCAGCCCCGGACATCGCCGGAAGGGGGATTGCGAATCCCACCGCGGCCCTCCTCTCGGCGGCGATGCTCCTCGAAGTGGGCCTCGGGCGAGCGGGAGAGGCGCGCCGCCTCCGGGAGGCGGTCTGGAAAGTCCTCGCGGCCGGCTACCACACCCCGGACCTCCCCGGGGAGGAGGGGAAGATGGTAGATACGGCACGGTTTGGAGAGCTCGTGCGCATGTGTCTCGAGGGAGAGAGATGGGGATGACGTTGGTCGAAGCCATCATCGCCCGCCACGCCGGGAGGACGGTGGCAGCGGGGGAGTTCGTGGAGGTCCCGGTGGACTTCGTCCTCGCCAACGACATCACTGCGCCCCTCGCGATCCGGGCTTTCCGGGAGCTGGGGGTGGAGCGGGTGTTCGACCCCGAAAGGGTGGCCCTGGTCCCCGACCATTTCACCCCCAACAAGGACGTGAGGAGCGCCGAGCAGTGCCGGGTCACCCGGGAGTTCGCCCGCGAACAGGGCATCCATTACTTCGAGGTCGGCCACGGAGGGATCGAACACGTCCTCCTTCCCGAGCGGGGCCTGGTCCTCCCCGGGGAGATCGTCGTGGGCGGCGATTCTCACACTTGTACCTATGGGGCCCTGGGGGCTTTTGCCACCGGGATGGGCTCCACCGACGTCGGCTACTCCATGGCCACTGGGAAGACCTGGGTCCGGGTGCCAAAAACGATCCGGGTGGAGCTCCGGGGACTCCTTAGCCGATGGGTCATGGGGAAAGACGTGGTCCTCCACCTGATCGAGAAGGTGGGGACAAGCGGGGCCAACTGGTGTGCGTTCGAGTTCGGGGGGGAGATCGGATCCCTTCCTCTGGATGACCGGTTTACCGTCGCCAACATGGCGGTGGAGGCCGGGGCCACCGCGGGACTCTTTCCTCCGGACGAGGAGGTCCTCGCGTATCTCGAGGACCGAGCGGCCCGGCCGTTCACTCCCCTCTACCCCGATCCCGACGCCTCTTACGCCGAGGTCATCGAGGTCGACCTCGGCAATCTGCGTCCATTGGTGGCGCGGCCTCACTCTCCCGCGAACGTGGTCCCCGTGGACGAGCTCGATGAGGTTCCCATCGACCAGGTAGTCATCGGAAGCTGCACCAACGGACGGTGGCGGGACCTCCTAATGGCGGCGGAGGTCTTGCGCGGTAGGAGGGTGCATCCGGAGGTCCGCTGCGTCGTGATCCCCGGGACCCAGGGGCTGCACCTCCGGGCGGTGCGGGAAGGGCTCGCCGAGGTCTTCCTGACGGCGGGGGCGGTCCTCAGTCCCCCAACGTGTGGGCCGTGTCTCGGGGGCCATATGGGGGTGTTGGCGGCCGGTGAGAGCTGTGTCTCCACCACCAACCGTAACTTCCGTGGACGGATGGGACATCCCGAAAGCAAGGTGTACCTAGCCAATCCGGCCGTGGCCGCGGCGAGCGCGGTCCTCGGACGGATCGCCTCGCCGGAGGAACTCTTCGGGGAGGGTCGAGGATGACCTACGAGGGGAGAACGTTGGTCGTGGGGGACGACGTCGACACCGACGCCATCATCCCCGCCCAGTACTTGGTCACCACCGACCCGACGGAGCTCGGACGGCACTGCCTGCAGGGACTAGACCCGGCCCTTCCAGGGAAGATCCAGACCGGAGCGATATTGGTTGCCGGGAGGAACTTCGGCTGTGGCTCCTCGCGGGAGCACGCTGTCCTGGCCCTCAAGGGCGCTGGGATTAGGTGTGTGGTGGCGAGAAGCTTCGCCCGGATCTTCTTCCGGAACGCGATAAACCTCGGGTTCCCGGTGATCGAGTGTCCGGGACTGGAGGGGATCGAAGAGGGGCACCTCGTCTCGGTGGACCTCGGGGCGGGGGTAATACGGGACATCAGCACCCAGAGGGAATACCGCATGGCACGGTTGCCCCACTTCATCCTGGAGATCCTCACAGCCGGTGGACTCGTGCCCTGGGCCAAGGAAAAGGAGGCGCGATGGCGTTGAAGAATGGAAAGTGGGTTTGGTTCAACGGGGAGTTCGTCCATTGGGACGATGCCAAGGTGCACGCGGGCGCCCATGCGTTGCATTACGGCTCGAGCATCTTTGAGGGGATCCGGTCCTACGAGACGAAAGACGGGACCGCGATCTTCTGCCTCGATCAACACCTCGACCGGCTCTACGGTTCCTGCAAGATCTATCGCATGGAGATGCCATTCCCCAAGGAGGAACTTCGACGCGCGATCGTGGAGCTCGTAGCGAGGAATGGCCACCGCACGTGTTACATTCGCCCCCTGGTCTTCCGTGGCTTGGGGAGCTTCAGCCTCGATCCCCGGCGCGATTGTCCCGTGGAGGTGGCAGTCCTGACCATCGAGTGGGGTACTTATCTCGGGGCGAAGGCACTGGAGGAAGGGGTGGACGTCTGTGTCTCCACTTGGTTCCGGATGGCCCCGAACACCTACCCCGCCCTGGCCAAGGCCGGCGGTCATTACACCAACTCCCAACTCATCGCTATGGAGGCCAGGGATCGCGGGTTCGTGGAGGGGATCGCCCTGGATGTCTTCGGGTACGTCAGCGAGGGGAGCGGCGAGAATCTCTTCATTGTCCAGAACGGGGTCCTCTATACCCCTCCTCTTTCAGCGTCCATCCTGGGAGGGGTGACCCGCAGGTGCGTAATGACACTGGCGGGGGACCTAGGGATCCCGATGCGGGAAGAGCCCATCTCCCGGGAGCGCCTCTACCTCGCGGACGAGGCGTTCTTCACGGGGACGGCGGCGGAGATCACCCCTATCCGCTCGGTGGACGGGATCCCGGTGGGCGAGGGGAAGAGGGGGCCGGTCACCGCCAAACTCCAGGAGGAGTTCTTCGGGATCGTGCGCGGGCAGATCCCCGACCGTCACGGTTGGCTCACCCCGGTGCGCTAAAGATCGTCCAGGACTTCGAGGACGTCGAGTTCGGTGACCCTGGCCTCTACTCCGAGAAGCTCCGAGAGGTTCGGATGTGTGCCACCATCGTCGCCGGAGATGAGTTCCTTCACGTAGAGGCCGCCGTCGCAGAGGATCTCCACCTCGGCTTCGGTGGGTGAGCGGAGCTCCCCCGAAATTTCGTGGACACACCGCTTTCGGACCAGATCTGCCCGGCGATGGCGAACCCGGGTCGGAGTGCGCTGCCGGATTTCCCCCGTTAACCCCTCGAGCGCCTGTCGGAAGGTGGCTTCGTCCACCGGGGCGGCGAAGGAGACCAAGGCACGATAGCGCTTCCGCGCCCGGAGGTCCTTCACCCGGCGCACGAAGTCCGGCGACGCGGGTCGGAGGTCCAGGACCTCCACCCTCCCCGCGGCCTCGCGGCTGATGCGAGCGGCGATCTCCTCTAGGTCAACGGCCCGGCGGCGGGGATGCTCCACCTCGACCACGAACGGGCGCCCCCGGCCCAACATCCGCGCGTCCACGTCCTCCCGCCCCGCCCCGTGGAGGTGCCCCCCTTCCCCCTCACAGGCCTCGAGGAACGCGGGGAGGATCAGTTCCTCCACAGAGGTGGGGTAAACCTTTCCCGTGTAGTTGCAGCGCTCACATCCTCTCCCACGGCAGTGACGACAGGGCCAGTGGGTCTGGGGGATCCCCCGCACGAGCTTCCGGTAACGCCCGTAGAAGTAGGCCGGGGCAATGTAGACCTCTATCCCCCCCTTCCAGAGGTCCACGGTGAACCGGATGTGGGGGTGGCGGAAATCGACCTGGGCCTCCGTTCCCTCGGCGGCCAGGAGCCGCTCGAACGCCCGCCCGAGGGCGCGGTTGATATCCCGCTGCAGGGGCTCTGCCCACGGGGAAGGAAATCTTTTCTTCAGGAACTCCTCCACCGCCTCGTGGTATGGGGAGAGGTGTACCCCGAAGAGGAAGGTCTCGAACTCGTATCCGTGCACGAGCTCGAGGGCCCTCCGCGCGTATTCCCCCGCCCGGGAGAAGATCCCGTCGCAGACCCAGCAACGGTCGGGCTCAGTGATCATGATGTCCTTCTCCATCGCCCACAGCACACGGATCGCCCGGCCGCGTTCGGCGTTGGTGAAGCCCGTCCCCAGCTTCGCATATCGCCGCCCGAGGCACGTGTCACAGATCGGCCCCACGGAGAGCAGCTCGAAACCCAGCTTGAGGAAATCCATCGGCGAGAGTTTACCCATTGCGGTCGGTGCGTTCCTGTGGCGACTCAGACCTCGGTCCGGTCGATCCATTCCATGAGGCGTTCGGCCATGAGGCGGTAGCGCTCCGGCCGGCTGAGGCCGGGGGGAAGGCCCTCTGTCAGGGCCTCCACTGGAAAGGGCTTCCCGATGTGAACGGTTATCTTAGGGAACCGCGGCGGGAACTTCACCGGGGGGTAAGGACCCTCGGGGATGATGTTCACCGGGATGAGGGGCTTCTCGAACATCTCCGCGAGGCGAACCGCCCCGGTCTTGGGCTCCGCCCCGGGGCGGGTTGTCCCCTCGGGGAAGATCCCCAGCAAGCGGTAGCGCCTGGCTGCTCGGAGCATTTTCTTCAAATCATCGGGGCCAAAGCGATCCCGGTCGATCACGGTGGCGAACCCGAGGACGAACGGAGCGAATATGGGATTTCGCGCGAGCCCCCGCCGGGCAATGAAGTGAACCCGCGGAAACAACCCGCACGCCACACACACCACCGGGATGTCCCAATAGGAGCGGTGCCGCGCGACGAGGATCCCCCCTTCCCGGAGGTTCTTCCGCCCCCGGACCCGCAGGCGGAAGAGCCCGTAGATCACGGGGGCGGCGAGCAAGACGAGGAGTCCGTAGATGAGGTCCCGAATGCTATCGGCGATCTTTCCCACAGCGTTCCTCCACCAGTAGGAGAACCATCCGGAAGACCTCATCCGGAGATTTGCCGGTAGTGTCGATGACCACCGCGTCCTCCGCCGGACGCAGGGGCGAGTCGGCCCTGGTTGAATCGCGCTCGTCCCGGCGTTTGATTGCCTCAAGGATTCTTTCATAATCACCGCCACGTTCCCGGAAGCGCCGCCGGGCCCGCTCCTCTGGCGTAGCCCACAGGAAAATCTTCACCTCGGCGTCGGGGAGGACCACGGTCCCGATGTCCCGCCCTTCCATCACCACGTCCCGTCCCCGGGCGATCTCCCGCTGCAACGCCACCAGATGTCGCCGCACCTCCGAGTCCACCGCCACCCGGGAGGAGAGCTCATCGATCTCAGGATTCGTGAGCTCATCGGTTATGTCACGGCCGTCGAGGAAGATCTTCCCCCCGTCCCGCACCTCCAAATTCGCCCGCTTCCAGTCGATCCCGTGCGCCACCGCCCACGCCACCGCTCGGTACATGGCGCCCGTGGGGACGAAGAGGAACCCGAGTTCCTCCGCGAGTCGCTTCGCCAGCGTGGTCTTTCCCGCCGCGGCGGGGCCGTCGATGGCGATCCTCATGGCCGGAGGAAATCGTAGCCGCGTGGGCGGGGACGTACCAACCGCAGCCTCCCCTCGACCCCGAGGTCGAGGAGTTCGTCCAGGGCCCTCTCGGCACTCTCCTCGTCGGGGAAGGCGGCGAAAAGGCCGGAGCCGGAGCCGGTCATTCCCACCCCGAGCGCCGGGGCCCGCCCGAGCTCTTCCGCGAACCGCCGAAGTTCCGGGCGGAGCAGCAGGGCTGCGGGCCAGAGGTCGTTGCGGAATTTCGCCGATGGTCCCGGGCGTGCCTCCGGGAGCTCATCGTAGAGCCGGTACACCTCGGGGGTTGGACAGGGGAACGGGGGAACCAAAACGAGAAATACGGGAGGCACTTCGACGTCCGCGGGACGGAGTTCGTCCCCTACCCCCTCCATCCACGCGGGACTTTCCCCGAGGAAGAAAGGAACATCGGCCCCGAGCTCTGCGGCGAAAGACATAAGCTCCTCTCGGGTGAGACCCAGCCCCCAGAGCTCGTTCAGGCCGACGAGGGCCGCGGCGGCGTCGGACGAGCCGCCCCCGAGCCCGGCCCCCAGAGGGATATCCTTGAGGAGGACGATTCGCACTCCCTCCTCGGGCTCGAACCGTCGCCAGAGGAGCTCCGCCGCCCGGAAGACGAGGTTCTCCTCGTGGGGGATGTGGAGGCCGGGCATACACCGGAGCTCTATTCGCCGCCGCGGGATGGCCTCCAAATGCACCTCATCGGCCCAGTCCACCGCCAGCACAAGCGACCGCAACGTGTGATACCCGTCGGGACGGCGCCCGGTTATCTCGAGGGAGAGGTTGAGCTTGGCGTACGCCTTCAGGGCGAGGCCCAAACCGCCTCCCCGCCGATCACCACCTGCCAGGCGACGTCGTCACCGAACCAGTAGAAGAGCTCCCGGATGTCGCGGAGGTCCCAGACCACCAAGTCTCCAGACTTGCCCGGCTCGAGGGACCCCACCTCGTGGGCGAGGCCGATGGCACAGGCGGCGTTCAAGGTGCTGGCACAGAGGGTCTCCTCCGGCGAAAGCTTTAGCTTCAGCACCCCTAAGCGCATGACGAAGGGCAACGAGAGCACCGGGGAACTCCCGGGGTTGAAGTCAGTGGAGAGGGCGAGGGGGACCCCCGCCTCAAGGAGCTTCCGCGCCGGAGGGTAGGGCTCTTCGATCACGAACGCCGTCCCCGGGAGGAGCACCGCCACCGTGTTCGTCTCCGCCAGGGCCTTTATCCCTGCGTCGGAGACGTGGAGAAGGTGGTCGGCGGAGATCGCGCCCACTTCCGCCGCGAGCTCCGCCGCCCCCACCGGGGCGAGCTCGTCGGCGTGGACCTTCGGGACGAGGCGGTGGCGCGCTCCCGCCTCCAGGATCCGGCGGGCCTCGTCCACAGTGTAGAAGCCCCGATCGCAGAAGACGTCACAGAAGCGGGCGAGGCGCTCTTCCGCCACCCGAGGGATCATTTCCCCGACCAGGAGATCGATGTATTCCTCCCTGCCGTAATCGGGGGGGAAGGCGTGGGCCCCGAGGAAGGTAGGGACGATCCGCTGGGGGGCGAGCCCTTCAAGGCGCTTTATCGCCCGGAGGATCTTCTCCTCCGCCAGGGGTGAGAGGCCGTAACCGGACTTCGCTTCCATCGCCGTCACCCCACACCGGAGCATCTTTCTCAACCGGGGAACGGCTAATTCGACGAGCTCATCCTCGGTTGCAGCTCGGGTCGCCTCTGCGGTCACGAGGATTCCCCCGCCCGTATAGCGCTCGCCCCTGGCCCGGTGCAGGTACTCCTCCACGCGCGATCCGGCGAAGACGAGGTGGGTGTGGGGATCCACGAGCCCCGGCGTGACGGCCCGTCCCCCAACATCCAGCACATTCCCCGGGAAATCCCGTGGGGCCTCGTCCATCGGGCCGAGGCCCACGATCTTCCCATCGCGGATCTCGAGGAAGGCGTTCCGGATCCGCAGGAGCTCGCCCATAGCGTCCCCACGCCGGGCCCTCCTGCCCTGGGGGGTAACGAGCTCCCCGATGTTCACCACGAGGAGATTTCCCATCGTAGGGGTCTCAGCCCACTTTGCCAGAGCCGAGGTCCACGAGTTCGGGGAGATCCAGAGAAACGAGCACCGCCTTGAGGGGGACACCATCCCGGCTCCAGCCACGGGCGGCGTAGTAGTCATCGAGCATCGCGTGGAGCTCTTCTTCGGAGACCCGGTCGCCCACGGAGGGTCCCTTGGGGATGGGGTCACGCACGACCCGGGGGGGGACCTGATCGTCGGCTCGGGTTAAGCCCTCGCGGACGTTGAACGCCCGGGCGAGGTTTATCAGCCGCTCCCCCACTGCGAGGAGCTCGGCACCGGTGAGCTCGAGGCCCGTCGCCGCCTCGACCATCTCAGGGAGACCCTCCAAGAAGAAGATGTGGCGGGAGAACTTGCAGATCCCGAGGATGTCGTAGACCGCCATCAGGTCCTCGAGGAGCTTTATGAATGCGCCCTTGCCCTTGCAGGAATGGCGATCCACCCGCTCGAACTTCCACCAGGCTCCACCGTACTCAGGACCGTAGGCACATGCGGTGAGGTGGCAGCCGCCACGGTACGAGACGGCGAATGCCAACGCCACGCCCTTAGCGCCGCGAATATCGTAGGCCGGGAGCTCTAAACCCTTTATGTGTATGGCGAACTCCTCACCCTTGCCCAGGCGTGCACAGGCAGCTTTGACACCGTCCCCAAGCAGCTCCCCGATCTTCCCCTCTTTTCGGCCGAGTTTCTCCAGTGCGGCGAGGAAAGCGTCCTCATCGCCGAAACGGAGCTCGATCCCGTCGAGGTCGGCGGCGGTGAGGTAGCCCCGCTCGAGGGCTTCCATGGCCCAGGAAAGGGTGAGGCCTGCAGAGATGGTGTCGATCCCCAAGCGGTCGCAGATCTCGTTCGCTTTGGCCACGGCCTCGATGGAGGCGATCTCCGGCGCCCCGCCCAGGGAATAGAGGGTCTCGTATTCGGGACCATCGACCTCCAGGCCGGCGTATTTCCCCTCCTCTACTACGAAGAGCTTCCCACAGGGCTTGGTGCAGCCGGGACAGGCGACGTTTCGCTTGGAATACTTGGGAACCCAATAGTAGGGGTCGAGCTCGATCTTGTCCGTTGTCCGCTCGTAGGCACTCACGAAGTAGCCCCACTGCCAGTTGCGAGAGGGGAAGGTTCCCGACTCGCGGTTCATCCAATCGAGGAACTCACCGGTTCCATAACCCATGTCGGCCACGGTGGCGGGGTGGTCGCGGATCGTCTCGTTCCACTTCTTGGCGAGCCCCTCGAGGGCCTCGAAGCAGGCGTAATCGGGAACTTTAGAGCCCTTGACGACGACCGCCTTGAGGAGCTTCGTCCCCATGACGGCGCCGCCCCCGGCGCGGCCCGCCTGCCGGCCGTCACAGTCGATCCCGGCGATCCGGGAGAGCTTCTCGCCGGCGGGGCCGATCACTGCGGTACGGAATCCGGGATATTTCCCGGCCAACGCTTCCCGTACCGCGAAGACATCCAGGCCCCAAAGATCCGCGGCGTCCTCCAGGCGTGCCTCCTCGCCCTCCACTACGAGAACCACCGGCTTTGTGCTCTTCCCCATGATGATGAGGGCGTCGTAGCCCGCCCGCTTGAGCTCCACCCCGAGTCTCGCTCCGGCTACCGACCGCCCGAAGAACCCCGTCTGGGGCGACTTGAAGCAGAAGACGGTCTTGGAGGCAGTGGGGATCGGGCTCCCAGTGAGCAACCCCGGGGCGACAACCAAGGGATTATCCGGCCCCAGAGGATTCCCCCCCTGTGGTGCCAACGAGATGAGGTAATGCCCTCCGATCCCAACACCTCCCAGGAACCGCCGCATCACCTCTTCGGGGATGGGCATCTCCTTCACGGCGCCGTCGGTCAAATTTACAAAGAGAGCCCTCCCCCAAATTCCTTTCATTCTCCCTCCTCCTTTCGACAATCCCCTTGGATCACGGTCGCAGTATAACGGCCTTGGCGCAGCGGAACCAAATCCGATGGGGTCTCAGGACATCAGCAGGTGAGGTGAAGGAGGACACAAGCCCGTCGCTTGGGCGAGAGCTCGTTGAAAGCTTCCACCGCCTCGGCCGTCTTCAGCGCCAGAAGCTCGATCCCCTTCTCTGCAAGGAGCACCTTCGTCTCCTCGGCCACTTGCACCCTCCCCGAGTGGCCGGTGCCGATGATCACGAGCTCGGGGTTCGCAGCCAACGCGTCCCGCAGGTCATCGGGAAACACTCGGTGGCCCTCCTGCCTCCACCAGCCCTTCACGGTTCCGTCGGGGAGGACCTGGATATCCTCGGTGTAGGGGACTCCATCCACGCTCACCGAGCCGAAGCGATAGTTCGAGAGCCGCACAGCTCATCACCTCCTCGCCGTGAGCTCTTCTAGCCTCTCGAGATCCACGCTTTCCCGCACGAGGTCACGCAACGTCTCCAGGTGTTTCCCCCGTACCGGCGCCCGCCCTACGAGCCCCTCGGCGGTCTCCGCTGCGGTCATGGTATCCTGGGGGACGAGGATCACGGGGACGTTCCGTTCGACCGCCCGGGCGAGTACCGGTCTTTCGGGGCGTAGGGAGCCAGTCAAAATGAGCCCCTTCACCCGCTCGCACGAAAGGGCTGCGGATTGGATGTCGGCCCGATCTCCCCCCGTAACCACGGCCAGCTTCCCCGGGATGCGCCGCAGGTACCGTAGCGCCGCGTCCCCACTCATCGCACCCACCAAGAACCGTTCAACCTCGGCCACGAGGTCACCCTCCACCAAGACCTCACCCCCCAAGGCCTCGGTCACTTCGGCCAAGGTCACTGCCCGGAGTCGCCGCTCGAAGGGGACGATCCCCAGGACGGGGACTCCCCGATCCTCGAGTGCGGGGACGACGAAGCTCCGCACCTCGGGGAGCCCCGTCTCCACACTCACCGCATTGAAGATCACCCCGCCCAACTCCCCTCCCGCGATTCGGGCCGCCCGCAGCACGCGGTCCACCGAGGCTTCTCCATCGTACTGGCCTACGAGCACGAGGGGGGCCCCGAGCTTCCGGGCGATCTCCGCATCGCTCAAGCCCGACAGGAGGCCCCGGCCGAACCACTCCCTTCCCTCGATCAATAGCCAGTCCGCCTCGAGGGTCATCGCCCGGGCAATCCTCTCCCATGCGTCCTCGGGGGGACGCCAATAGCGGGGGTAGTCGCTCGCCACAAGGGGTACCAATGCCTCCGGAGTCTCCAATCCCAGTACCTCGGCGGCCACCTCGCCATCGCGGTCAAAGGGGCGGCCGCCCCGGTAAGTATTCGCACAGCCGACGGGTTTCAGGTAATGCACCCTCCCGTTGAGGAACCCCGCGAGCCCCAAAATCAGGGCGGTCTTCCCCGCCTTCTCCTCCACTGCCGCGAAGTAAACGCGCTTCACTTCTCCCCCCCGGATAAGGTGATCCTCAGGTCCACCGCCGCTACACGATCAGGGTAGGCGAGGAGCGGGTTCACATCAAGTTCCACGATCTCCGGAAAGTCGTGCACCAAATGGGAAATCCTCTCCAGGGCTTCCACCACCGCCTCCACTCGTACTCCCTGCCTCCCCCGCGCCCCACGTAGGAGGGCGTATCCCCGCATCGCTTCCACCATCTCCCGGGCTTCAGCAGGGGCGAGGGGGGCGATCCCGAAGACGACGTCCCCCAATACCTCCACGAATATTCCCCCGAGACCTACCATAACTAGGGGGCCGAATTGGGGATCTCGCACCGATCCCAGGATAAGTTCCTGTCCTGGTGGCATCTGTTTCTGTACGAACACGCCTTCGATCCGTGCTTGGGGTAAGCGGTAAGCAGCTCGGGTAAGCATCCCCTCTGCCCGCTCCTTCGCCTCATCCTCTGGCACGTTGAGGAGGACGCCCCCGACCTCGGTTTTGTGCACGAGGTCCGGCGACACGAGCTTCAGCACCACGGGGCCGCCGATCTCCTTCGCGAGCACCCCCGCCTCCTGAGGGGTGCGGGCGAGGCCCCAGGGTGCCACCGGGATCCCATACGCCGAGAGGATCTCTATCGCCTCCACCCCAAGCTGCGTCTTTCCCACCGCGAATGCCCGTTCGAGGATCTCCTCCACCCGCTCTCGGTCGACCGCGAGCATCCGCGGCCTCTTCCGCTCCGCTGCCTTGATCTCCGCGTAGCGGTGGAGGACCGCCAGGGCGCGAACAGCTCGGGAGGGGTCGAAGTAGCTAGGGATCCCTGCTTCTCGCAATACTTCTTCAGCCTCTTCGCCGAGCTCCCCGGCCATGAAGCTGACGGTCAGGGGTTTCCCCGATCTCCGCTTGGCCTCGGAGACCGCCCGGGCGAGCTCCAGGAAGGAGATAAGGGGGGCCGGCGCCGAGAGGGAGACCACCATGTCCACGTTGGGGTCGTCGATCACGAGGTCCAGGGCTTTCTTGTAGCGCTCGAGGTGGGCATCGCCGAGGACGTCCACCGGGTTGTAGATGTTGGCCGCCGGGGGCAGGAATTCCCCCAGCGCTTTGGCCGTCTCCTCGCCGAAACGGGCGAGCTCGAGCCCGTATTCCTCCACGGCGTCGCTGGCCATCACCCCGGCCCCGCCGGCGTTGGTCATCACCCCCACGCATTTCCCCTTGGGCGTGGGCTGTTTCGCCAGGGCGTAGGCGTAATCGAACAGCTCTTCCACGTTCCGGGCCCGGATCACGCCACACTTCTTGAAGGCTGCCTCGTAGGCGGCGTCGGATCCCGCGAGGGTCCCGGTATGGGAGGAGACAGCCCGCGCCCCGGCCTCGGTGCGCCCTGCCTTCAGGATGACGATGGGGGTCGTTTTCACTACCTCACGGGCGATGCGGATGAACGTCGCCCCGTCGACGATGCCCTCGAGGTAGGCCACTATCACCTTGGTGTCGGGATCTTCGGCGAAGGGCTTCAGGAAATGAGCCTCGTTCAGGACCGCCTTGTTTCCCAGCGACACGAAGTGGGAGAAGCCGAGCTTCTCCTTCCACGCCCAGTCCAAAACGGAGGTGCAGAAGGCCCCCGATTGCGAGAGGAACGCGATGTTCCCCGGAAGGGCCCCTCGCATAGCGAAGGTGGCGTTGAGTCCAGCTTCGGTGGAGATCAGGCCGAAACAGTTCGGCCCGAGGACGTTGAGGCCATACTTCCGGGCGATCTCGATCAATTTGTGCTCCCGTTTTGCTCCTTTCGGCCCGGATTCCTTGAAACCCGCGGAGATGACCACCACGTTCCTTATCCCCACGCGGCCGCACTCCTCGATGGCTCCCAACGCAGGATCCGCCGGGATGATCACCACTGCCATGTCCGGAACCTGGGGGAGGGAACTCACGTTTGGGTAGCATTTCACTCCCTCGATCTCCCCGTACTTTGGGTTCACGGGGTAGAATTGGCCGGGAAAGCTCGACATATTCTTGAAGAGGACGTTTCCGAGCTTGCCCTTCCTGGGAGAGGCCCCGATCAGGGCCACCGACTTTGGGAAAAGAAGCCCCTCAAGTCCCATGTCAATTCATCTTAAGTGCCTCCATAGAATCTGCGCAACCCCTACACGAGCTCTACAGAGAGGAAGTGGAGAATGGGGATGCGCGAGAGCCCGCTTTGAAGTGTAGGAGACTCAGGGGTGATCTCCGATTGCCCCTGCTATATTCTTTTCCGCTATGAAAACGATCCTTTTGGTGGAGGATGAACGCGAGATTGCCCGCATGGTGCAGGCGTACCTCATGCGAGAAGGATACCGGGTTGAAGTGGCCTTCGATGGTGAGGAAGGGTGGCGACTTTACAAAGGTCTCGAGCCCGACCTGATCATCCTCGACCTCATGCTTCCCAAGCTCCACGGCCTGGAGCTAGCACGTAGGATCCGCCGGGAGTCGGACGTCCCCATCATCATGCTCACCGCCCTCTCCGAGGAAGCCGATCGGGTGGCGGGATTGGAGCTCGGGGCCGACGATTACGTGACGAAGCCCTTTTCATTGCGAGAGCTCGCGGCGAGGGTGCGGGCCGTGCTGCGCCGAGCGGAGGGGCTGCGGGAGCCGGAGAAGCTCACCTATGGGTCCCTCGAGATCGATCTCGCTTCTCGTGAGGTGCGGCTCGACGGAGAGCTCGTGGATCTCACCCCCATCGAGTTCGACCTCCTCGCACACCTCGCACGGCATCCGGGGAAAGTTTTCACGCGGCGTGAACTCCTTTCAGCGGTGCAGGAAAGATCCTACGCTTCCTTCCCTCGCACCATCGACTCCCATATCAAGAACCTCCGCCACAAAATAGAGCGAGACCCCAAGAACCCCGAGTTCATCCTCACCGTGCACGGGGTGGGCTATAAATTCCAGGCGGGCGGGTGAGGAGGATGTCGTTCAGTTGGAAACTCGTGGGAGCTATGGTGGCCGTGGTGCTGGTGGCCGTGGGTGGAACCTATCTCTTCACCACTTGGGGGATCCACGAGCGCTTCGACCTTTATTTGGCCAAGACCCGTGAGGCCCATGCCAAGGAGGTGGCGGAACTCCTCGGGGTCTTTTGGTCCAAGAACCGCTCTTGGGAGGGGGTCGAACGCTTTTTTACGCTCAAGTTCGTAATCGAATGGCCCGGCGGTGAACTCGTCCAAGCAAGCCCCATGAGTCTGTATGCCCTGGTGGACACCGAGGGGCGGGTGATTGCCTGCCAGAAAGGCCACGGTGTGCCGGGAGATCACCTTCCTCCTGAGCGCCTACGCTACAGCATCCCCGTGGAAGTGGACGGAAAAGTAGTGGGAGCCCTGGTTCCCCTTCGGGGGGAGCTCGGTCCTCTGGAGGCGGGGTTCCTGGAGTCGGTGCGGACCGCCTCTTTCGTGGGAATGGCGATCGGCGTGGCGGCCGCGGGGATCCTCGGAGCGATGCTCGCCTGGCAGCTCTCGTCTCCCCTGCGACGTTTGATAAAGGCTACTGAGAGGATAGCCGCGGGGGACCTGGCCCACCGAGTGCGGGTTCGCGCCCGGGACGAGCTCGGAAAACTAGCCCAGGCTTTCAACCGTATGGCTGAGGCCCTGCAACGATCGGAACGCGCACGTCGGAACCTGCTCGCCGACATCGCCCACGAGCTCCGCACCCCTCTCACCGTAATCCAGGGGAACCTCGAGGCTATGTTGGATGGAATTTTTCCCCTCACCCCGGAATCCCTTGCCCCGGTTTATGAAGAAACTCTGCAACTCGGGAAGTTGGTGGAGGACCTACGGGAGCTGACGCTGGCCGAGGCCGGGACTCTCCCACTAGAGCTTGAGGAGTTCGATTTAGGGGAACTCGTGGAGAGGGTCTGTGAGGCGATCCGCCCCGTGGCCACGGAGGAAGGCGTGGAGCTTGAAGTCGAGGTTCAACGGGGACTTCCGGTCGAGGCCGATCCGAAGAGGATTCGCCAGGTGCTGGGCAATATTCTCGCGAACGCTATCCGTTACTCGCCTCCGGAAAGCACGATCGCTGTCTCCGTAAGGACAGAGGGAGCTGAAGCAGTTGTTTCGGTTCGGGACCAAGGGCCGGGGATAACGCCTGAGGACCTTCCGCACATCTTTGAGCGCTTCTATAAAGTGGACCGTTCGCGGAACGAGGAAGGTTCAGGTTTAGGCCTCGCCATCGCCAAGGCTATCGTGGAGGCCCACGGCGGGAGGATTTGGGCGGAGAGCACGGTAGGGAAGGGGACGACGATCAGCTTTTCGCTCCCCATTAAGGGGTTCTAAGGACGTGGTCTCCCTGGAGCCCCGGGGCGTTGTGAGTACTCCAGGTGCCGCAGGAGCAGCCACACTCCTCCGAGGTAAGGGGTGTCCACTTCTACTCCCCAAGCAGTGTATAAGAAAGCAAAAGCCTTACGGAGGTGTTCCGATCCGGTGGCAACGTCGCTCCTACGGAGCGAGGCCAGGGTTTCTCCGAGGGCGAATTCCAAGAAGGTGCGAACGTTGTTCAGGATAAGTAAGACGGCCCTCTTCTTTGTCGGTGGAATTGCCGGCGGTAAGACGACTCGGATGAGTTCGAGGCGCTGAAGCATGCCCGGGACCCGTGATTGCATGGGGGACTCGGCCACGAAATGTTCACCCTCCTCCCCCTCGATCAGGTTCACCACCTGTTGGGCATATAAGCGTTGATCCGCGGGGGTCGGAGCGTACACGGCCAGTGCGGCGTAATACATGGCAAGCCGTAGCTCCCGTGCAAGCGCCGCTACCTCTTCGGCGAGCTTGATCTGTGGGCCCATTTCCGTAGGTTGCGCGAAAAGCGATAGACCATAAGCCAAGACGACCGCGACAAAAAGGAATCTTCTCATCTTCACCTCACCTTAGCCGTTTCCCGATCGAAAGTACATCAACAGCCGGTCAACCCTATCTCCTCGGGGGAGAGGAGCTTGTACCCGAAGCCGGGCACGGTGGCGATCAAGGCCTCCGCCCCTGGCATCACTTCCCCCAACCTCCGACGCAAGAGGTATACATACTGCTTCACGTCTTTAGAGTTCGCGTAGCGAGAATTAGGCCAAAGCTCCCGTAGGATCTCCCGGTCGGAGAAGACCCTCCCCGGCTCCCGCGCGAGGAGGACGAGGAGTGCGTACTGTTTCGGCGAGAGCTTCACCACTTTCCCACAGAGTCGGACCTCCTTACTCCCTTCGTCGATCACCAGGCTCCCCACCTCGATTCGTTCCTGGCCCTTCTCCCGCGCGGCCACAGGTTTATTGTGGCCGAGATAAAAGGAAGCCCCCATGGAAGCAAAGCTAAGAGCGAAAAGGAGTCCGGAAAGAGCGGTCACCCACCACGCTCTCCCACTTTGAAATGGGACCTCGAGCCAGACACGTACGTAACTACTGCCGTTTCCGAAGGGATAGAACACCTCCAAGAAGGAGCCTTGACCCTCCTTGATGAGAGAAGCCTCGGGCTCGAGTGAGGAATTTTCCAGAGGGAGTGGGGAAATGTCGCCCCGGACCTCTCGGACCACCGTCCCCCCCTGCTGCACCACCTCCACGAAAACCGCGCTCCCGAGGAGCATGAACTTAGCTGCATTCTCGAGGGTTTCGAGCTCGCCATCTTCGAGCCAACCCGAGGCCGCCTCGGCAAAGGCGGCCACATAATCCAAGCTCCGCTCCCGAAAGGTCTCTACCTCGTCGGAGCCCGCTCTACCCAGGAAGGTCACAGCCAGAGCGCCACCGAGGAACAGGGCCCCGAGGACGTGGCCGAGAAGTCTCGCATTTTTCCTCCAAGCCTTCACCCCAAGGACAAAAGTAGGTCAAATGAGGATTCTCTACAAGGCCAATAGATTCAGTTTTGACACGTTTTTGACCACACCGTTGATCTCCTCGAGGTTCATCCGCGACCGAGGGCCGGCTAACCTCGCCACACACGGCCGGGAAGTGGCCGAAAATCAAAAAGGAGGTAGAAAAATGAGAATTTCCAGGATCGCGAAGTTTGTGGCTGGAACGGCTATCGCGTTATCTCTGGCCCTGGTGGGACTCGCCGAGCCCATGGGCTCCGGAAAGGTACCGGCGGCTCCAGTGCCCGAAAAGCTCCCGGAACTCGTCAAGGCGATCGCCATCGAACTCACCGCTCTCTGGGACAAGATAGAAGGAATGCCTGCTCTTAAAGAAGCTCTGAAGATGCCCCTAGAGCTTGCCAAGGAGTCGCTGGAAGCCCTTAAGGAAATCGGAGAACCGGGCAAAGAGGCCCTCAAGGAGCTTATCGTACTGTCGTTGGCTCTCCACCGTATCGAGGATGTATTCGAGCGGGGCATCGGCCAGCGATTGAGGACACGTATCCCCGGGATGGGCGGGCCGGAGCGCGATCGCATGGGACGCGGTCCCGCTGGAGGGCCGGGAATGTTCGCGGAGGTACGTAATTGGATCGAGGCCTACCTCAGAGGGGCCATGAGCGCCCTCTCCCCGGAGGAGGCCGCGAAGTTCCGCGGGATCATCGGGGGACTGATCAAGGGCTTGCGGGAAGAGTTCGCGCCCGAGCGTGGGCCCAAGGTCGGGCGGCCGGCTCCCGAGGCCGTAGAACTCGGTAAGCATATCCTCCGCATCAAAGCCCTGAGCGCGCGGCTTGACCTTTTCCTCATTCGCGCCATCAAGGCCGCCGAAGCTCCCACGGGCTGAGGAAGGCGTCTCACATATCTTGCGAGGGGCCCATTCGGGCCCCTTTTTTTGGCACATGGGAGGAGAGACTGTTCAGGATCCCCGCTTGTCCGCCGAGCTCAAAAGTCTGAGGATTTCTTGGGTGATTCGGTCGCGCTTGGTGGCTGTGAGGCGGAAGAAATGATCCACCCCGTGGCGAATACGGTAAGCGAGGCGGTGGCTGGAGTCGCGGTGCACGGTGATAAGCAAGTGCTTGTCGGACTCCAGCGCCCGTTCCACCGCCCGGATGAACCGTTCCGAGTTGAGCTCCATGGGGCCGACCTCATCCACCACGATGAGATTGCATTCTCTCAGCGCCCGCTCGATGGCGGCAGCCCCGATTTCGTCCAAGTCCTTCAGATTTATGCGATAACGACCGAGCCTGGGCCCACGCTCGAGGTGGATGTGGGCGAGTACTCCCTCCTTCCCCGTGAGAATGTCGTGGATTGAGAAGCCCACCCGGCGGCCGATCTTCCGGATCTCCTTCGTGACCATGCCGCCGCACTTGAGGGGCACTCGCTCGATCACCTGCAGGACCAATGTCGTCTTTCCCACCCCGGGATGGCCGGTTACACCGATCTTCACTTGATCACCCCTCGGGAGAGATTCTATCTTAGAGGCGAATGAAAGGAGAGCTTTTGGGGCTCATCGAGCTCCACCGCCGCACCCATCCCGGCTTCGGCGTGGAAGACCTGGCGAAGCTGATTTACCAGGGGGTCTTCGGCGCCGACCATCTCCTCTCCGACCGTGACCGTTTCGCACGGGAGTTCCTGGAGGAGTGGCGCTGGGTGAATGAACGTGATTTCCCGGACGAGCCTCTCTTCGAGCCTGTGGACCCGCGGGGTCGGATCTACCGCCTCAACATCAGACCAGCGAAGCGAAGGGGCGCGCCCCCCGAGGGACTCCTTGAGGTTCTCCTCGTCCAACCCCGCGTGGGGGCCGATCCCGCGGAATTTTGGAAGCGCTGGCGGATCGTGGTGGAGCTAGCCGAGGAAGGGTCCATCCCCTTCGTCCCGGCCCGCCTCAGGAGCTATGGGGAGATGCTCGCCGAGACCCACATCGTCCCGCGCCACTCCTCTACCTACCGGCGCGTGAACAAGCCCCACTACCGCCTCGTGAACGACTTCCGGGACGAAGTCCTCCGCAAGGACCTACGTACCCTGGGCATCCTGTGAGGGAACCTCCACCTCCTCGTAGATGGGTTTTGACTCGAGGAGGACGATGGGAAGGGCGATGAAGATGAGGGAGCCCGCGGCGATGAAGGCCGCTACATACCCCAACGTGTCGGAGAGGAATCCCCCGATAATCGCCCCGAGCACCGTGCTCAGGCCCATGAGGGCGTTATAGATCCCCATCGCCTCACCCTTGCTGCCCGCAGGGGCCAATCTGGACACGATGGCCAACCCCGTGAGTTGGAAGAAGGCCCACGTGACCCCGGTGATGAGGAAGAAGAGGGGGACGAGCACTAGATGGAGTCCTGGAAGGACGGAGAGCAGCCCGAAAAGCGGGAAGACCATCGTCCGCACGAAGAGCGCTAGCCCCAGTACCGGTCGGTGGCCGAAGCGTAGGATCAACTGTCGCGCCCAATTGTAAGAGAAAGCGTTCATGCCGTTGTGGAGGATGTAGAGTGCGAAGACGAGGCCGTTTGGGATCCCGAGGACGGCCCGGAGGTATAGTGGCAGCGGGACGAAGAAGACGGAGAATCCGGTGGCGGCGAGCAGGGCCCCGTAGAAGTAAAGGGTGAGGTCCGGTCCGACCTTTGTCTTGCCCTGGAGGATGCGTAGGATCTGGAGGGGGCCGAGCCGGTAATAAATTCGTGCCGGGGCGTAGCGGAAGCGCTCCACGAGGAAGTTTCCCATGGCCACCATGGTCCCCAGGAAGGTGCGTTTGGGCCGGGGAATCTTGGGCTCGGACACGGTGAAGAGCGCGAGTGTACCGGCCCCGAGGCCGAGAAGTGCCGTAATGACCCCCAACGATCGCAACGACCATCCCTCTCCCAGGACTTTGGGGAGCACCCCCGTCCACAGGGCCCCGATCCCGAGCCCCACCATCCACCCGAGACCGGCATAGCGGTTGAACCGCCCGAGGCCAGCCTCCCAGTCGGCCTTGGGGTAGCTCTCCAGCACGAGGAGCGTTGCCACTGTGGCCTGGGACATCCAGAGGAAAGTGGCAAGGGCGTTGAGCCAGAAGAGCTCCGCGATCCTCCCGATGAACGGGAGGAAGAAGTAGAAGGTCCCGAAACCCCAGAAGCCCGTGATCACGAAGGTGCGGCGGAGCTTGAGCCTGTCGGCGGCCTTGCCCCAGATAATGCTTCCGAGGATCCCGGCGAGGCTCGCCGTGCTGGCCAGGGCCCCCACATCGGTGGCCGTGCCCCCGAGGTGGTAAGCGTAGAGGGGTATGAGGAGGGAGGCCGCGCCGCCGGCAGCGTTGGCGAGGAAGTATCCCCAGAGCCATCCCTCAACCTTTGCCATTCGAGACCAACTCCACGGATTCCACGAGCCCATCGGGATCCGGGACCTCCAGGATCACCGTCCCCCGGAACTTGAACTCCTCCAAGGCTACGATGCACCTCCTCCAGTCCAGGGTACCCTGGCCGAGCGGGAGATGCTCATCACCCCGGGCACGGTTATCGTGTAGATGTACGTGGAGGAGCTTCCCCTCGAGGGCCCGGGCGAATTCGGCTGGGTCGAAGCCCAAAGTATGGAGGTGACCGAAGTCGAGGCAGGCCCAAAGCCCGGGAAATTTCTCCAGGACTCCCACGTGCTCTTTCGGGGTGAGGATGAGGTCGCGGTTGGAACCCCGCTGTTTATTCTCGATGGCGAGTTTTACGCCCAATTTCTCGGCATGAGGAACGGCGATCCTCAGGTTCGAAATGAGGACATCCCACGCCTTTTCCAAAGCACCTGGGTCGTGACGATACTCGGAAGGGACGCGGCCCGGGTGAAAAACCACCACCTCGGCCCCGATGTCGGCCGCGAACTCCACCGCACCGAGCAGGTCTTTCAGCGCTGCGTCGGCGAGGAGAGGGTTCAAGCTCGCGAGGTTGGTGTCGTGGATGGAAGCGTGGACAGTGGGCCTGAGCCCGAGCGCCTCGAGCCGGTGGCGCAGCCTCTCCCGGGCGGTCCCGTCGAGCTCGGTCGGATGGGCGAGCCGGGGTTCCGCCCGGACCTCCACCGCGCCGAGCCCGAGCGTTGCAGCAAGCTCCAACCAGAAATCTAGGCCCCTCTCGGGGCCTAGGAACGCGGCCAGTCCTAGCCTTCTTCGCTCCATCAGCGCATATAGATCCCACCGTTCACGGAGATCGTCTCCCCGGTGATGTAGCTCGCCTCGTCCGAACACAGGAAGGCGATCACCGCAGCCACCTCCCTAGGGTCCGCAGCCCGGCCGAGCGGGATCTGCGATTTTATCCTCTGGCCGTTTCGGGCCAAGGCCTCCCGCGTCATATCGGTCACAGTGTAACCGGGGCAGACGGCGTTCACGGTGATCCCGTAGGGGGAGAGTTCCAGGGCCAGGGACTTCGTGAGCCCGATGAGTCCAGCCTTGGCGGAAGCGTAATGGGCACCGTGAGCCGAACCCCCGAGCGCCCGCAAAGAAGAGACGTTCACGATCCGCCCGAAGCCCGCCTCGCGCATGTAGGGGAAAGCGACCTGGGCAGCAACGAAGGGCGCAGTGAGGGCTACCTTGATCATCCGGTCCCAATCCTCCAACGAAAGCTCGGTGAACTTGGCGTGTTGGGAGTAACCGGCGTTGTTCACGAGGATGTGAAGTCCTCCCAGGGCTTCGGCGGCCTCCCGCACGAGGCGCCGTGCCTGTTCGGGATCCGCGAGGTCCACTTGGAAGACCGCCGCCTTCCGTCCCATACGCTCGATCTCGGCGGCCACCTCCTCGGCCCGCACCTTCTGGGTCCGATAGCTTATAGCCACATCACAGCCCATGGCCGCGAGCTTCAGAGCCGTGGCCGCGCCGATCCCCCTGGAACCCCCGGTAACGAGGGCGAAACGCTGCATCTCTACCTCCTGGATCTCTCAGGTCCCGAAGAGCCGATCCCCGGCGTCGCCGAGCCCGGGGAGGATGTAGCCGTGGTCGTTCAACTCACGGTCCACCGCAGCGGCATAAATGGGGACGCGCGGATGGGTCTCCTGGAATACCCGTACACCCTCGGGGGCCGCGACGAGACACAGGAACCGCACGTCCTCGCCTCCCTCATCCTTCACCAGGCGCACCGCTTCCACCGCCGAGCCCCCGGTGGCGAGCATGGGGTCCACCACGATCACCAGCGCCTCCCGTAGGTTCTTGGGAAGCTTCTTGTAGTAGACGTGGGGCTTGAGGGTCACCGGGTCGCGGTAGATCCCGATGTGGCCCACGCGGGCATTGGGGATGAGCCGCAGCACCCCCTCCGTCATAACGATTCCTGCCCGGAGTATCGGGATTAAAACTACGGGCCGCGCGAGCTCATGCCCTTTGGTACACTCAAGGGGAGTTTCCACCTCCACCTCGCGCAGCGGAAAATCGCGGGTGATCTCATAGACCATAAATGCCGTAAGTTCCTCGAGTAGCTGACGGAAGAGGAGCCTATCGGTGGATTTGTCCCGGAGCTTGGTAAGCTTCGCCCGGATCAGGGGATGGTCGATCACCGTCAGCCTGCCCATGGTCTGGGCGAGGGTACTCCTTCTCCCCGAGTTTTCAAGACGGATCGTAGTTGAGCGAGGAGATCACCGAACGATGACTTTCTCCGTATCCATTCAGTTTGAAGAAGCAGTCGTTTGGGGTCAAGAGCGTTCAGGAAACCCTGCGGGCGCGCTCGGGGAACTCGTCCACGTGCTGACAGCGAGGGCAGAAATTGGTGCGTTGGCCCCCCAGCAGTACTTCGCCGATGGTGGTCCCACATTCTGTGCAGGGCTTGCCCGCTCGCCCGTGGACCCTGAGGAACGAACGCTCCTCCTCTTGGTAGAGGCCATCGCCCACCCGGGCCTTGATCTCGGCAATGGACCACCGGAGGACCTCCGGGATCGCTCGCCGCAGGCGTTCGACTTCCCCGTCGTCCAGTGTGTGAGCGTAGCGGAAGGGTGAGAGCCGCGCGACGAAGAGGATTTCGTCCGCATAGGCGTTTCCAATCCCAGCGATGAGCTTCTGATCGATGAGCAACTTCTTTATCTGGCGACGTTTCCTCGCGACGAGCTTCCTGAACGCCTCCGAGGTGAAGTCCTCGCTGAGGGGTTCTACCCCTAGCCCGGCGAGGGGCTCCTCATTCAAGGAAGGGAGGAGCCAGCCACGGGAGAGCTTTGGAAAGCCGGCCTCGATCACACGGACGTCGTTCCCATCGTCAAGTTCCAGCCGGAAGACGGTGCTCTTGGTGGCATCGTAACGGGATAGCCCGTGCCATACCCAACCGGCCCGCATCAGGTGTATGGCGAGGTAGAGGCCGCTGCCCAAGTGAAAGAGGAGGTACTTCCCCCGCCTCCCGAGACCCGTGATCTCCCGCCCTACCACTTCTCCCAGCGGGAGATCGGTGGACTGCAAAAAGGCCGGATGCAGGGCCTGGGCCCCCCGGATCGTCCTCCCGACGACCCGGGGGGCCAAGTTCGCGACGATTACCTCGAGATCGGGGAGCTCGGGCATCCCTCGAGCTTATGGCTAGTCGTCCCCGTTACAGCATCCGAGGAAGAATGTGACCCTACAGGGGGACGGGAGACAACAGCTCGGCTTGGGAAGGCAGCAGCTTGGACGCCTGTATACCTTGATGTACGGTTTGCAGAACGAGACGCCGCACGGCTTGGACCTCAGGATGGTCCAGCAACAAGGTGTTCTCTCCACGATCTTTATCGCCGTCCTGTACTCGCCCTTGGTGGTGGTAATCACGATGTTGTAGAAACTCGCGGCGACCTGTTGGCCGGCCAGGTCCCTTTGATCCCACTGAATCTCGGTGCCCGGTGCCACGGGTTCGGTAAAGGTGTATTCGTAAACCAGGGCGCCGTCCAGGGTCTCGATGCGCCAGCCGACGATGAGCTCGTCCGTAGGACAACAGAAGAAGCCGAAGGGGATTACCAGCTTGAAATAGACGGTCTCCCCCACCCAAAAGGCAGTGTAGCAGCACGGTTCTTCGGGTTCGGGACAACATGCCCCCCCGAACCCATAGCCCAAGCTCCCCATCGCCATCGTGAGCAACGCCACAAGCACAAGAGCCCTCTTCATACACACCACCTCCGTTGCATTGTACAGCGAGACACCGGGGCCGGTTTCACGTTTCCGTGATATAGATCACAGTTTACTGGGCCATACGTTTGGGTTCACTAGGTTGCCGGGCCGTTCGCCGCGCAGGGCGGCGAGGACGCCGGCCACGGCCAGTGAAGCCATGCGTCGGCGGGTGTCCAGGGTGGCAGAGCCGATGTGCGGGGTAAGAACCACGTTGTCGAGCTCCAGGAGCTCGGGGTGGACCTCCGGCTCCCGCTCGAATACGTCGAGAGCGGCTCCGGCGATCCTCCCATCCTTGAGGGCGCGTACTAGGGCCCCCTCCTCCACCACTGGACCCCGGGCGATGTTCACCAAGTAGGCGGAACGCTTCATGAGGGAGAACTCACGCTCTCCGATGAGATGATATGTCTCAGGGGTGAGTGGCACACACAGGACGACGAAATCGCTCTCGCGCAAGAGCTCTTCCAAGGGAACGTAGCGACAGCCGAGTTCGGGCTCGAGGTCTGGCTTCGGAGTACGGGAATGGTAGAGGACCTTCATCGAGAAACATTTGGCCCTCCGGGCGACAGCGGCCCCGATCCTCCCTAGGCCCACGATACCCAGGGTCGCTCCCCATACGTCCCGGCCGAGGTAGGGGGGCATGAACGACCAACCAGGGAAGCCCTCAACGCGGAGGCGTTTGTCCAATTCCACCACCCGGCGGGCGACGGCGAGCATCAGGGCGAAGGTCAGGTCGGCCACGGTCTCGGTGAGGACTCCCGGGGTGTTCAGGACCACGACCTTCCGTGCGTTCGCCTCCTGGAGGTCGATGTTGTCCACCCCGACCCCAAGGTTGGCGACGATCTTCAGTTCGGGAGCAGCGGCAAGGACCTCCCGATCGACCTTGGTGGACAGGGGCACGATGAGGACCTCGGCATCGGCTACGCCCCGGAGGAGCTCCTCCCGGGAAACGACGTCCCCGGGGTACATCTCCACCTCGTGCCCCGCCCGTGTCAATCTCTCGATTGTCTCGGGAAATATCCGGCAGCTGATGAAGATCCGCGCCATCGCACCACCTCATTCGTAGCGCAACGCCTCCACAGGATCGAGCTTGGCCGCGGCCCGGGCCGGCAATAGCCCCGCGATGGCCCCCACTAGGAACGAGAACCCGAGCGCTCCGAGGACGAGCCACCACGAGATCCCGTACTCCAGGACCCGTGTCCCCAGGGCCCGCTTGGCGGCGGTGACGGCGGCGAAATTGAGGAACGACCCGATCCCGGTACCCAGAGCTCCCCCGACCAGCCCCATCAGGCCTGATTCCATGAGGAAGATGAGGGCGATCTGGGAGTTCCGGGCGCCCACGGCCTTCATTACCCCGATCTCCCGGGTGCGCTCGAGGACCGCGGTGTACATGGTGTTCATGACCCCGATCCCGCCCACGAGCAACGCGATCCCCGCGATCCCTCCGAGGAAGGCCCCCAGGATCCCCAGGGCCCGCTGTACCACCTCGTGCACCTCCTCCATGGTCTGCACGGAGAGGTCCCGGCGGCCGCGGCTACGGTAAAGGAAGTTCTCGATGCGCTTGGCCGTCTGGCCCACGTCGTCCCCTGGGGCGACCCGCACAAGCGCCATGGTGACGCCCTCCTCCCCGAGCAGTTCCTGTAGGTCCGCGAGCGGGAGGATGATGGCGTCCTCGTCCAAGCGGCTGTCGGCACTATAGATCCCGACCACCTTGAAAGGGTGGTCTTCTATCTGCAACGTGCTCCCGGCCCGGAGGTCGAGCTCCCTGGCCACCTCACGTCCGAGGATGACCACGCCCCGCTCGTCCGGGGAGAACCCCCGGCCTGCCACTATCTCCACCTTGAAGAAGGAGAAGATGTTCTCTGAGACTCCAAGGGCATCGAGAAATCCCTCATTACCATCGGCCTTTACGTAGACGCTTTGGAAGTTCAGGAGGCCAATCTCCTCCACGCCCTCCACTTCGGTGAGGCTTTCCGTGTCGAGCTCGAACGAGGTGCTGAAGCTCGAGGGCCCCCCGAACCCCCCGCCCAGTTCCCCGGGGAGGATCATGACCACGTCGTACCCTAGCTCCTCGAACGAGCGGCGCACCGCGAGCTGCATGGATTCTCCTAGCGATACCAGTGCCACCACGGCGGTGATCCCGATGAGGATCCCGGTGATGGTAAGCCAGCTCCGCTTTTTGCGGTGGAGGAGCCCGCGCACGGCGATCCCCATGAGGTCAAGCATCGGAAGCCTCCACGATGTGTCCGTCCCGGATCCGGAGCCTTCTTTTGGCTGCTGTGGCCACCTCGGGGTCATGGGTGACTACCACCACGGTCACGCCCTCCACGTTCGTCTCGGAGAGAAGGGAGAGGACACCGTGGCCGGTTTCGGAATCGAGGTTTCCTGTGGGCTCATCCGCGAGGAGGAGGTCAGGGAAATTCGCCAGGGCCCGGGCGATGGCCACCCGCTGCTGTTCCCCACCGGAGAGCTCCGCGGGGAGGTGTCGTTCGCGCTCCCGGAGGCCAACACGGGACAGAAGCTCCCGCGCCCGGGCGAGCCTTTCCCTCCGGGGCACCCCGGCGAAAACCATGGGGAGCTCGACGTTCCCCAACGCGGTGAGGTTGGGGGAGAGGTTGAAGCTCTGGAAGACGAAGCCCACCCGGCGGTTCCTGATCCGGGCGAGCGCGGCCGACCGCATGGTAGAGACGTCTGTCCCCTCAAACAGGACCTTTCCCTCCGTGGGCCGGTCCAAGCACCCCATGAGATGTAGGAGGGTGGACTTACCCGAGCCCGAAGGACCCATCACCGCGAGGAATTCGCCTCGTCGGACCGCGAGATCCACCCCCCGCAGGGCCTCTACCGTGATCCTCCCGCGCCTGCCCATATGGTAGATCTTCCAGACGCCCAAGAGTTCTACGATGGCTTCATCTCTCATGCTTGAATTCGACGAGCTCTATTTCTTCCACCAGTCGATATTCCCCTTCGTCCTTTTCCTCTACCCGCAGATACGGGGGAAAGAAGAGAAGGGCGCGGTGGGGAAGCCGAGGTATGTATACGATGGCGCGCTGGTCCGGATAGCTTGGATGGACATATGTTCCGGCCACCACCGGGATTCCCAGGACCTCGTCTTCCCGCTCGGTGATGAGACGGGCCCGTTCCCGGAGGAGGTAGCTCCTTCCTACCTCTATCTTCTTATCCCATAAGGAGAAAAGGGGGGCGAGGGGGAGCATGCCCATGCCCTCCTCGAGCAAGCCCGCACCCATAAAGACACCGAAGAGGGAGAACTCCTCGGAAGCAGAGACCTCTCTGACGAAGGTCACCAGTACCTCATATGCGTCCCCTTTCGGCAGCACCTCGAGTACCCAGCTGTACGGGGGCTTATCCGGCACGCGGACCTCGTAGCGGAGGAACGTGTAGCCCCCGGGATAGGGAAGCTCGGGTAGAAACCCTTGGGCGTAAACGCCGAGTCCAAATGCACCCATCAAAGCCAAGACCGTTAGAACCTTCATGTCCATCACCTGGGAGCTTGTATCCGGAACGGCCGAGGTTTGCAACAACCGTGCCGCTCTCCTATTTTTACCCCGGGAGGTGGAGCACAGGGATGATCGTTGAATTCACGATCTCGCCGATAGGCGTGGGGGAGAGCCTGAGCAAGTTCGTGGCGGAGGTGATCGACCTCGTGGACAAAAGCGGCCTCCCCTACCTCCTCACTCCCATGGGAACCATCGTGGAGGGAGAATGGGACGAGGTGATGGATTTGATAAAGCGCTGTCACCACCGGGTTCGCGAACTGGCGCCCCGGGTGGTGACCCGGATCTACATCGACGACCGTCCGGGAAGGAAGGGGCTCCTCGAGTACAAGACCAAGTCCGTCGAGGAGAAACTCGGGCGGAAAATCCGGCGGACCCACTTTGAGGCTGAATAAGTTCCTCCAGGCCGCGGGGATGGCCTCGCGTCGGGGAGCGGATGAGCTTATCCGCGCGGGGAGAGTCACGGTCAACGGGAAAGTGGTGCACGAACCTTGGCATGAGGTGGATCCAGAACGCGACACTGTGGAGGTAGATGGGAGGCCCAGCGCCATTCAGCGAGAAAAACACTACTTCAAGCTCTACAAACCCCGGGGGATAGTGAGCACCCTGCGTGACCCCCATGCGAAGGGGACTCTGGCGGAGTTCGTCCCAGAGGGACAGCGGCTCGTGCCCGCAGGGAGGCTGGACAGGGACTCGGAGGGGCTCGTGATCCTCACCGATGACGGGGACTTGGTGTACCGCCTAACCCACCCGCGCTTCGAGGTTCCCAAGAAATACCGGGTGATCCTGGACCGGTATGTGAAGCGGGCGGACCTAGAACGATTATCCCGGGGGATCGAACTCGAGGACGGGCCATTCCTCCCCGATGGTGTAAGGTGGCTGGGGCCACGGGAGGTGGAGCTTGTGCTCCATGAGGGACGCAAGCGCGAAATTCGCCGGGCATTCCGGGCCCTCAGGTACGAGGTGAAGCGGCTTGTGCGGACAGCCATGGGGCCTGTGGAGCTCGGGGACATGCGCCCCGGCGAGATCCGCCCACTGAGCGAAGAGGAACTACGAGCCCTGGAAATTGCGGGGGTAGGATGATGCTGGAGGCATCGTTCTCCGAACTATGACGATGAAGTCACGGCGGAGCGGCTCGCCGCGGGGCTCCCTTGCGATCGCTGCCTACCCGAGCCGGCTGAAGCTCCTGGCGGGTCCTCGAGGGACAAGGGAAGCTTTCGGGTTACACCGAGGGATGTCGTTCCCGGGACGAGCTCGCGCGGTTCGCCGTGTCAACTAAGTCCGCCGTGGGCTCTCCCCCAGGTCGTTACCGCTTTCCCGGACCAAGCGGGTCTTCCTGGGGCGGTCCTTTGTCATCCTCGCCCCCACGGGGGAGGGAAAGACCGCCTTTGGCCTCGCCATGACGGCTTACCCCCACTCGCTTACTGGTGGAAGGGCACTCGCAGGCTTCGAAAGTTTGCCCCCCAGCGAAAAATCCCCGGCTTCACCGGGAAGAAAGGGGAGTGGGAATCCATCGCAGTGGGGCGACTTCGACCTCCTCATCGCCACCAGCATGTTCCTTCTGCGGGATCATGGGCTCCTCCTGCAGGCTTTTTCCGAGCGGAGCGCTTGGGAGGACCGGGATATTTTCGTCATCGTGGAAGATGTGAATTAGCTCCCTACGGCCTCGCGTGATGTGGACCGGGCGCCCTCGCTCATCGGGTTCTCCCCGGAGGAGGGGGGAAGAGGCCTGGAGGCACTGGGGGGTCTCCTCGGCCATGGCCTCGCCGCGGCCCAAGCGGGTGGTCCTCCTGCAGGAGGAGGACCTCCCCTGCTACCACCGGATGAGGAAGAGGTTCCAGGGGGTCTCCGCGGAGCTCCAGTGGATCCTGGGAGATGAGGCCGCGCTCTCCGCGCTCGAGAGTACGGGCGTGGTCTCCCTGATCGTGAAGGACGGGAGGAAATTCATCGCCGTAGCCGACGCCTCGAGCTACCTCCGGTCATCGAGGTACGCCTCGCTCCTCTCCCTGGGATCTGCAGGGGATTGCGGTGCTTTTCTGGAGCGACCAGGTCGCCTTTCGGAGGGTTTGGGACCCCGGCCTTCGGTCCTCACTGCCCCAGGTGATCGAAATGATCCCCACGGGAGTTGATCGCGATCGGGAAAGGCTTCGGCGGCTTCTGCGTGGAGAGTCCCTGGAGGGTGGTGGAGTTACCCACAAGCCTCGGACCATGTCCCTCCGTCTTCGGACGGCCCCAGCACGGGGGGACAGGGAAATGCTCTTGCACGAGGCTGCCACCGGGGATCGGTTCCCCCTCGCCGCTATTATGGGCCACCTCGCCGACTTGGCCAGGAAGAGGGGGCCTACGGCGTGTTGGAGCGGAACAGGCGGTTCGTGTTCCTCTGCGCCTCGGCCCCGGTCTGCCACCGGTGCGGCGAGTAGACGACGCTCTCTCTGTGCCCACCACTGCGGCGTCGAGCACGACGTGGACAAATTACGGACCGTCGCAGACCTGCGGCCCTTGGTCCCTGGTGATCGACGGGGTCCTTGTGGGGACGGACCCCGAGGGGGAAAAGTTCGCCTGGGACGTATATCTCGCCCTGCGCCCCTTCAGGACGATCGAACGGGTGGAATTCCGCCTGGTGACGCCCCGGGCCATCGGGGAGGTGCGTCGCTTCCTACGGGGAATCGCGGAACCCCTGGTACGGCCCCAGATCGTGTGCCGCGCGCTGACCGTTGGGCGGGGTTTTCACAGTCCCAACACCTATCGAGACATTCCATTCGAAAAAATCCTTCCGCCTGGGGGGCAGACCCCGGTCCTCAGTTGGATGGTCGTCCGGGAGGAGGGCGCCGGAGGAGGAGATGCTTGATCGTGGCCGCGCTGGACGGGGTCGAGGTCCGGTTCAGGCTCGCGCCCGTTGCGGTGCTGAGAATCCCTGCAGTGCCACCGCCGACCCAGGGAGAAGTTCGTTCATCTCATGCGGGAGCGGGGACTGGGGTACCCACTCACCTACGCTGCTCGGATCGTGAAGACCCTACTCGAGCACGGCTACATCGTGGAGGGTAAGGACTTCCTCCTTTCCGCGACGCATGGCCAAAAGATCCTCGCATACCACACCACACGTTTCCCCCACTGGATAAGCGAGTCGTCATCCGGGGGCTCGAGGCCCAGATGGACACTGTGGAGGAGGGACGGCTCGATTGTCGGGAAGCGGTACGTAAACCTCGCTCTATAATTGAAAAGACCGGAGGGACTTGAATACACAACGGGGCAAACGTACATTATTTTTTCAGAGTCGAGAGTGGGTGTAACTGAAATGGTCGAGCGGCGTTATCTGATCTTGCGGGAAGTGGTCGATCGGTATATCAAGACTCGAAAGCCGGTCTCCTCCAAGGAAATCGTGGAGGAGTACGGTCATCCATGGTGCTCCGCGACCGTGCGCAACGAGCTCGCCACCCTGGAACGGGAGGGGTACCTCTACAAACCCTCCCCGTCGGCAGGGCGAGTCCCCACCGCCAAGGGATTCCGCTACTTCGCTAACTGGCTCCTGGAGATCCTCAACCTCTCCGGAGGAGAGGGGGTGAAAAGGGGAACGAGCTTAGTGGGGTACGTAGCGTCGGACCTTTCCATCTCCCGCACTATTTCCGACCTCTTGCGTCTAACCTCTTCGCTTATCTCTGCTATGGTTTCCCAGGTGGGATTCGTGATCTCTCCCGCGGTGGAGAGTTTGAGGGTGATTCGGGTGGTGCTCGCTCGTCTCGGGAGTAGGGTCGCCCTGTTTCAACCCCTGACCGAGCTCGGGCTCGCGGGGGAATATGTCGTGAGCCTTTCATGGCCTTATAGCCGTGGGGATTTCGAGAAGGCCGAGGAGGTCCTGGAGGAGCTCCTAGGGGGGCATCCCTTGACCGCGGCTACGACGGCACTCGATGAGATCGCCGGCTGGCACGGGAACCCGTACCGATTGGCTGCCGAAGTTCTCGCGTCTCTCCGGGGTGGGCAACGACGCCTCTACCTCTCAGGCCTAGAGCATCTCACAGAGGTGGGGCGTGACGTCCGACACCCCCTGCGGCTCCTCAGTGATGAGGGAACGTTTGTAGAGATGGTGCTAGAGGTACGGGGGAAACAGCGGGGCTTAGACGTACACGTAGGCGATTTCCCCGCGGAAGGCCTGAATGATTTCGCCATGGTGAGTGCCGACTTCTATCGGGGCCTTGGGGTGCTCGGAGCCTTTGGGCCACTGTGGCTCGACTACACCAAAGCCATAACCACTGTGCGTTACATGGCCGGAGCCCTTTCGAACCTCATCCCCTCATTGACTGCGGCCTCCCTGGAGGGGGTCACCCGCTGAAACAGCAAAGCTTTATCCGCCGGATTTCAACCCCAGTAATCTCGGGGATTGTATTGGAGTGGCGAGAGGTCAGTGGTTTCGGCGTCCACCACCTCGCCCACAAAGATGGTGTGGTCGCCAGCGGGATAGCTGCCCACGAGGCGGCAGTCGAGCCAGGCGACTACTCCCTCGAGGAGGGGGGATCCCGTCTTCCCCTCACGGTATGAAATCCCGGTGAACTTATCTACCTCGCGGCCGCTTTTCAGCCCGAAGTGACGGGCGTACTTCAATTGGTCCTGCGAGAGAACGTTCACGGAAAAGGCGCCCGATTTCGCGATGAGGTCATGGGTGAACCGGGTCTTTCCTACCGCCACGGCTACCAGAGGCGGCCGGTGCGAAACCCGCATGACCCAAGCACAGGTGAGGGCGTTCGTCCGACCTTCGTGCTTCGCTCCCACCACGTATACCCCATATGTGAACTTCCGAAACGCTGCGCTGGCCTTTTTCATCATCTTCCCCCTCACAATTTCCTTGTCGCCCTTATCTTCATCGATCGAGGGGAACACCTCGAGTAAGAGAAAACGTGCCTTTCCATATATTTCCAGCCAAAGAGGTTTCTGGATAAAAAGTCGTGGTTTTTCTCAAGCTCCACGCACTGTGGTCTCGGGGGGCTAGGTTAATCGAGGGGATAGTGGTTCCGGCGAGATGGAGGGGAGGATCTCGGACCAGGGGTTATTTATGACCGTTCCCTTTGGGATCGCCACCTTTAGGACCACGGCTGCGAACTCAGGGATCAGTAGATGCTTCCCGCGCTGGCGAGAGGAATGGGACACAAGGCAGGCGCAGTTTTTCCTCCCCGAACACGAAATAAACGCTCCTCAGGGCAGCACGTCCTTCCTCTCGGTCTGGTTTCACTGTCACCGTTCAGGGGGTGTTGCCGCGCACCGCCATCTTGACGGTCCCCGCATGGGTGGTGAGGTATTCAAACGACCGCGGAAGCTCTAGCGGGGCGCCACCGTTCGCACGGTACCACTTTGGGGAAACTCCGAGGGAAAATATTTTCAAATGATCATTATCGTGCCCTCCTCACACAAGGAAGCTGCGGGGAGGTGAGGAGCGGGAACACACATGCGAAGCATCAATGGGTGTGGCCATGCCGGACCCCATTTTTCCGTCTAAAACCTTTCGAGGAAATATGTCCATACGGAGCTATAGCGGCGCCAATGCGGACGTACCCGACCGGGACATCACCCGCCCTGTATTGGCCACCGTGCGATCAGCGATGTGCTGTATCGTCCACCGAAAATGAGGGGGCCCGGAAGGCCCTCGACCACCCTGTCAGGGGAAGAGTTCGCGACAAGTCAGCCCATGGATTTCCCATGCAGCGCCTTAAGAACCCGCTCGGGGGTGAACGGGATCCGGTAAAGGCGCACCCCTATTGCGTCGTAGATTGCGTTGGCGATGGCCGGCGCCGGACCGTTGATTCCGATCTCCCCGATGGACTTCGCCCCGTAGGGTCCGGTGGGCTCGTCGGAGGGAATGAGCACCACCTCGATATCGGGGACGTCCGCCGCTGTGGGGATCCGGTAGTCGAAGAGGTTTGGGTTGCGTACCCTACCCCGGGGAGAGAAGAGCAGCTCCTCGTATAAAGTGTGGCCGATCCCCTGCACGATGGCCCCCTCGAGCTGGCCCTCGGCAAGCGCCGGGTTTATGGGCATTCCGCAGTCGGCGGCCGCCACGAACTTCACCACCCGCACGACCCCCGTCTCCACGTCTACCGCCACCTCGGCGAAGAAGGCGGCGAAGGGAGGCGGGGATTCCGGGGCCACGAAGGAGGCGGTGGCGATAATGTGGCGCTGGTCGGTCACGTACATCGCCCGGTGACCCACCTCGGAGAGGGGCACCTTCTTCCCGGTACCCCGGCTCACAGCGTGTCCTTCCTCGAGGTCCAGGGACTCGGGGGGCTCCCCCAGGATCGCCGCCGCCACCTCCAGGATCCGGCGCCGCGCCTCTTGGGCGGCCCGCAGCACCGCCCCACCAGAGACGTAGGTGGTACTCGAGGCGTAGGCCCCGGTATCGAAGGGGGTGAAGTCGGTGTCCGAGGAGTAGACGGAGATCGCCTCAACCGCGACCCCCAGGGTCTCGGCGGCGATCTGGGCGAGGATGGTGTCCGAGCCCGTGCCCAGATCGGTGGCCCCCACCAGGAGACGGAAGGAACCGTCCTCGTTCATGACGATGGTGGCGGCGGCCATGTCGATATCGGTGATCCCCGATCCCTGCATGGAGAGGGCCATTCCCACCCCGTGGACCCAGCGGCCCTCGCTAGTTTTCTTGCCGTGTTTCTCCTTCCAACCGATGCGCTTGGCTCCCTCCCGGATGCACTCCTCCAGGGCGCAGGATTTCACCACCTGTGCCTTTCCAGCGCGGCCCTCCCCGATCTTCTCGAAGATGGGTGAGGTCTCGCCGGCGCGGATGTGGTTCGCGAGCCTGAGCTTCAGCGGGTCCATCCCCAGCTTTTCCGCGAGCTCGTCCACCGCCACCTCCAGGGCGAAGTAGCCCTGGGTGGCGCCGTACCCCCGGTACGCCCCGGCCACGGGGAGGTTGGTGTACACCGCCTTCCCGTGGAACCACAGGTGTGGTGCCTTGTTGTAGAGGGGGAGGGTCTTGGAGCCCACGTTGGAAAGTACGGTGAGGGAATGGGTCCCGTAGGCCCCGGTGTTGGAGAGGACATCCATCTCGATGGCATGAATCGTCCCGTCCCTTTTGGCTCCGAGTTTGATTCGGATCTTCATGGGGTGGCGGGTACGAGCGGCCACGAACTCCTCGGCCCGGGAGTATTTCATCACCACCGGCCGCCGGGTCCGGAGCGCCAGTGCGGCCGCCACGTCCTCGAGGATGATCTCCTGCTTCGTACCGAAGCCCCCCCCGATCCGGGGCTTGATCACGCGGATGCGGGAGAGGGGTACTCCCAGCGCCCGGGCCACGATCCGCCGCACGTGGAACGGGACCTGGGTGGCGGAGCGAATGACGAGGCGATCCTCTTCGTCGAGGTAGGCGACCACACAGTGGGACTCCAATGGCACGTGCTGCACGTAGGGGAACTCGCAGGTGGTCTCCACCACCACGTCGGACTCGGTGAAGCCCCGCTCGATGTCGCCCACGCGAATGTCGATGGCCGCGGCGACGTTATGCTGTGGATCATGGATCCCGCGGGATTCCTCCTCGTCGTGGATCACGGGTGCCCCGGGACCAATGGCTTCTTCGGGAACGAGCACCGCGGGGAGCTGCCGGTACTCCACTTCGATCAGCCGCAGGGCCTCGTCGGCGATCTCCTCCGAGGTCGCCGCCACCGCCGCTACCCGGTCCCCCACGAATCTGACCTTGCGGTCGAAGAGGAAGGAATCGTAGGGGGAGGGCTCGGGCCAGCCCTGGCCAGCGGTGGTGTAAGGGGTCCGGGGAACATTCCCGTGGTGGAGGATGCAAAGGACCCCGGGCAACTCCTCGGCCTTAGACGTGTCAATCCGTACGATCTCCGCGTGGGCATGGGGGGAGCGCAGGATCTTCCCCACCACGGCCCCCGGGGGGGTCACGTCCAAGGTAAAAACCGGCTGCCCAGTGACGAGGGCGATCCCGTCCACCTTGCGCACGTTCTTTCCGACGACCTTCATCTCCACACCCCCTCACGTCTCCTCTTCGCCGCCAATAGCACCGCCTCCACGATCTTGACATAACCGGTGCAGCGGCACAGGTTCCCGGTGATCGCCTCCCGTACCTCCTCGGGCGTGGGGTCAGGGTTGCGGGAGAGGAGGTCATATGCGACGAGGATCATGCCCGGGGTGCAGAAGCCGCACTGGACGGCTCCCGTCTCCAGGAACGCTTCCTGTAAGGGATGGGGATTTGCAGGGCTCCCCAGGCCCTCGAGGGTGGTGACCCGATGCCCCTTTATTTTGGCAGCGAAGGTGAGGCAGGAGCGGACAGGCTTTCCGTCCAAGAGGACCGTGCAAGCCCCGCACTCCCCAGTCCGACACCCCTCCTTCACCGACTTCATCCCCAGCCGGCGCAGGAGATCCAGGAGCATCTCCCCGGGCTTTATCTCCACGTACATGGGCTCTCCGTTCAGTTCGAAGTAAATCTTCAACATCTTTTTTGACGCGTCACGCGTCACCCGTCACCCCCTTGGCCGCCCGGTCCAGGGCCCGACGAACGATGGCCGCCGCCGCGGACCGCCGCCACTCGGCCGAGGCTCTCATGTCATCGCCGACCTCCACTTCCGTCTTCATTTTGTGAGCTGCTTCTGCCCAAAGTTCTTCGGATGGAGCTTCATCGGTGAGAAAATCCTCCACAGCGGTGAGCCGTTTGGCGCGATGGGGAGTGGCCCCTATGGCGACCCTGGCCCAGGCGATCTTCCCTTCACCGTCTAGCCCCAGGCCGCAAGCGCAGTTGATGAGGGCGATGTCCCCGGCGTTGCGGGCCACCTTCTCGAAGGCGAAGGCCCCGTCCCATGCCGGGAACCGGACTTCGGTGAGGAGGGCGCGCCGGAAGATGGCCCGAAAGGGACGTCGGTACAGTTCCTCAACGGAGGCCTTCTCCGTCAGTTCCTCGTTCTGCCAGACGGCCTCTGCTCCCAGGGCGACCAATGCGGTGGGGATATCGGCCCAGGGGTGGGCGGAGACCACCGCTCCCCCTAGGGTGGCCATGTTCCTCAGAGGCAGGGTAGCCACGTGTCCCATTACTTTGGCTAAGAAGCCGCCGAGATATCCCTGGGCCTCTTGAGATCGCCTTATCGCCTCCAAGGTCGTCGTGGCCCCGACCCTCAATCCTCCTCCATCGGCAGAGATCCCCGCGAGGCCGGCGGTCGTGACGTCGATCAAACCCTCCACTTCCGGGGCCAGCCCCCGGGCGAGATCCACCCCGCCGGCGAGGAGCGCTCCGCGCCCCTCATACGCGGCGAGGAGCGAGAGCGCCTCCTCCACGTCCCGAGCATAGTGAAATCGCTTTATGCCCATATCTTCTCCCTCCTCACCTGCTCTCAACCCCGGCCATCATGAGGCCCAGCTCCTCGATGTCCGCCTCCTCGCTCTTCACCACCCCCATAATCCGACCCTCGTAGATTACCGCGATCCGATCAGAGAGGGAGAGGATCTCATCGAGATCGTCAGAGATGAGGAGGGTCGCAGTGCCCTTCTCCCTCTGCTCTAGGATACGCCGGCGTACGTACTCGGTGGCACTGATGTCGAGCCCCCGCGTTGGTTGGGCTGCGATTAGGACTTTAGGTGAACGCGAGAGCTCCCGTGCGAGGATCAGCTTCTGAATGTTGCCCCCGGAGAGGCTTTTCAGGGGGGTGCGGCGCGAGGGGGTCCGAATATCGAAGTCTTTTATTAGACGGTCGGCATAGTGCGCCATCTCGGGAAAGTTAAGAAAGATCCCCTGGGAGAACGGGGGAAAGGGGTGATCCTTGAGGACGAGGTTGTCCTCCACGGAGAACTCGGGCACCCCGCCGTCTCGTATCCGCTCCTCAGGGATGTAGGAAAGTCCGAGCCCGATGAGCGCCGCTGGGGGCCAGCCGGTGACGTCGGTCTTCCCGATGCGGACCGCCCCCCGCTGAGGACGGCGCAGCCCCACGATGACCTCGGCGAGTTCCCGCTGGCCGTTTCCTGACACTCCCGCAAGCCCCACGATCTCCCCAGCCCGGACTTCCAGGTTCACCCCACGCAACGCGGGCACGCCCCGGTCCCCCATGGCCCAAAGGTCCCGAATCTCCAGCATCACCTCGCCCGGTTCAACTTCAGGCCGCTCCAGGCGGAAGACCACCTCCCGGCCCACCATCATGCGGGCGAGGCCCGTTCGGGTGGCCTCCGCGGCGGGCACTGTCCCCACTACTTGTCCTCCACGGAGCACCGTGATCCGATCTGATATAGAGAGAACTTCGTTCAGCTTGTGACTGATGAACACGATGGCGTGGCCTTCCTCCCGCATGTGTCGGAGCGTCCGGAATAGACCCTCCACCTCCTGAGGAGTGAGGACGGCGGTGGGCTCGTCAAGGATGAGAACCGAAGCACCGCGGTAGAGGACCTTCAGAATCTCCACCCGTTGCTGCTCCCCCACCGAAAGTTGCCAGATGTAAGCCCTCGGATCCACTTTGAACCCGTAGGTCTCGGCGAGCTCTCGGATCCGGGCCGAGACCCGGTCGAGGTCGTTGACGAACCGCCGCGACGAGGGCAGTCCTAACGCCACGTTCTCCGCTACAGTGAAGGGCTCCACGAGCATGAAATGCTGGTGGACCATGCCGATCCCCGCCCGGATGGCATCCAGAGGCGATCGAAACCTGACCCGCTTTCCGTTGACCAGGATCTCCCCCTCATCCGGCTGGTACATGCCGTAAAGGATCTTCATGAGGGTGGACTTGCCGGCCCCGTTCTCTCCAAGCAGGGCGTGAATTTCGCCGGCCCGGACGTCGAAGTCCACACGGTCGTTGGCCACCACCCCTGGGAACCGCTTGACGATTCCCCGCATCTCCACCCTATCCACTGTTTGACGCATTTTTCGGCGCAAAAAAGGGGGCCGGGGTGCCCCGGCCCCCAATTCCCTCACTCCACCTCGATGGTGATCTCGCCGGAGACGATCTTTCGCACCGTCTCCCAAACAGTGGCCTTGAGTTCGATGATCTCTATGGGGGAGAGTTTCCCCTCGAGTGCTGCTTCGTTGAACGCGAGCTTCAGCCCACCATTGGCGAAGGTGAGGGGGAGGATCTCCCCTCCGCGCTTGCCCTCCTGGATCATCCCGATGATGGGCTTCAGGGCCACGGTCCAGTCAACCACGATGCTCGCCACCACCGTCGTCGGAGCGAGGGGCGATTGGTCTACGTCGTAGCCCAACCAGAAGATCCCCTTCTCTTTGGCGACGCTGATTGCCCCCACCGTCATCTGGGCAGTGCCGGTGAGGACATCGGCACCGGCGTTGACGAAGGTCCGGGCGGCCTCGGAGGCCAAAGCGACGTCGCTATAGGAGCCGATGAAGGTGTAATTCACCTGGACCTCGGGTCTGGTGTCCTTGATCCCTTTTTCGAACCCAGCGGCGTAGCGCTTGGCGTCACCGGTCTTGATAGGGCCGATACCTCCGATGACCCCGGTCTTAGTGAGCAGGGCCGCGATGACCCCGTTCACGTAGCCGCCTTCCTCGGCGTGAGGGGCGTAAGCAAAGATGTTGTGAATGCCGAGCTCGGTGAAGGTCTGGGCAGTGGAGCCCCAGACGAAGCTCGTTTTGGGGAAGTCCGGGGCAATGTCCACGAGGGAGCTCCCATACTGGGAACCGTGAGCAATAATGAGGTTATAGCCTTGGGTGGCGTAATCGCGGATCGCCGCCGCCGCGTCGGCGATCACGTACATGTTTTCGGAGTATACGAACTGGAAGTTATCTTCACCCATCTCTTCCTGGATCGCCACCAATGCCTCGTACATGCTCTGGCTCCAGGCGAAGTCGTTGATGGTGCTCGGAAGGATCACTGCTACCCGGAACGGGGCTCCGAATGTACAGACACCGAACAGCACCATAAGACCTAAAATGCCACCGAGTTTCCTCATTTGAATGAACACCTCCTATGTCGATTTCTTTCTGGACCGCTGACTTCCTTCCTGTACATCACCTCCTTACTCTCCGCCTCGCTCGAAGGGCTTGTTCAGGGCCGCCGGGGCGTGGATCCGGCGCTTGGCCATGGAAGCGAGCACCAAGATCGTGATCACATATGGCATCATGAGGGCAAAGTCCGAAGGAATCTTCACCCCTTGTACTTGTAACCATACCTGAATTGCGTTCACCGTGCTGAAGAGCATCGCTCCCGCCAAAACCCCCAGGGGACGCCAGCCCCCGAAATACACCAGCGCAACGGCGATGAACCCCATCCCATTGGTCATGTTCTGCTGGAAGACGTTGAGGAGGGCGATGGACAGAGAAGCTCCTGCGATCCCCGAGAGCACTCCGCCGAGGACCACCGCCACGTAACGCACCCGTATCACGTCCACTCCCAGGGAATCGGCTGCCAAAGGGTTCTGCCCCGCCGCTCGCAGTTTCAGCCCGAGTGGAGTCTTGTTCAGGACGAACCACGCGAGCGGCACCAGCGCGAAGGCTCCGTAGACGAGCGGATTGTGTGAGAAAAGGATCTCCCCTAGGATCGGGATCCTTGAGAGACCGGGAATGGGGGCTTGAGGAAAGCCGCTCACGGTCTTTACTGTCCCCACCGTCATTCCGAAGAGCAACGTACTCAGCCCTAGCCCGAAGAGGTAGAGACCGATCCCGCTTATCCCCTGCTCCGCTTGAAGAGTCACGCTGATGAAGGCCATCAATAGCCCCATCGAGGCCCCTGTTGCCATCGCTGCCAAGAGGCCCAACGCGGGGTGTCCGGTGAGGAGGGTGACGTAAAACCCGGTGAAAGCCCCCATAAGCATGATCCCGTCCACCCCGAGGTTCAATACCCCACTCAGCTGGCCGATCGCTTCCCCGATGGCGGCGTAGAGATACGGTGTGGCGAGGCGGATGGCCGAGGTGGCAATCCCCACCAAAGTCGCCCCGATCATATTTCTTCCTCCACAATGGTCAGCTTCTCCAGGCGGCGGAGCCTGCGGCGACGGATGACCTCGCTCCCGACGACGAAGAGCACGATCAAACCGTTCAGGGCCACAATTAAAGCAGAGGGAACCTGCACCACACGCTGCATCTTGTTCGCCCCTGTGAGCAGGGCCCCAAAGAGGAATGAGGAGGGGATCGTCCCCAGGGGATGGAGCCTCCCGAATAGGGCAGCGACGATCCCATTGAATCCCGCACCCCCGGTGAAACCGAACGCCGTCCCATCGGTGAACATCCGGTGGTGAACCCCCAATACCTCCACCGCCCCGCCGAGCCCGGCGAAGAGCCCGGCGAGGAGCAAGCCGAGCACCGTGTAGCGCCTCACGTTGATCCCCGAGGCCAGGGCGGCCCGGCGGCTCATCCCCACAGTGCGGATGCGAAAACCAATCGTGGTACGCCAGAGGAAGACGTAGACGAAAATGGCGACGAGGATGGCGATCAGGGCCCCGAGGTGTAGCCGGGTGGGCACAAGCCGGGGCAAATCCACGGCCCGAGGGAGACGCGCCGTCTGGGGAATGAAGAACCCCAGTTTCACCTGCAGGGGGTCCATCATCGGACCGCGGAGGAGGTAATTCATGCCGTAAACGGCGATGTAATTGAGCATAATGGTGCTCAGGATTTCGTTCACGTTGAGATATGCCTTGAGGAAACCGGCGATCCCGCCCCAAACCGCCCCGGCCAGTGCTCCCGTCACAAGGGCCACGGTCGCGAGGAGCCACCCGGGAAATCCCTTCCCCGCGAGAGCGATGGCGGTGGCAGCTAGAGCCCCCACCACAAGCTGTCCCTCTCCTCCGATATTCAACACCCCGCCACGAAAACTGATGCAGATTCCGAGGCCCACAAAGAGGAGAGGCGTCATCTTGACGATGGTGTCGGCGATGGCGTTCAAGTTACCGAACGCTCCCTGCAGGAGGGATTTGAACGCGGTTCCCGGGTTCACTCCTAAGCCTACCAACATGAGGGCACCCACGAAGAAGGCCAACAGGACGGCGAAGAGGGGGGTCAGATGGATTAAAAGACCTGCGTATTGTCGCGATCTTACCCTATCAGACATGAAAAAGCTCCCTCTTAACGAAGAGCAGTATAGCGCCGCTCAGCTTGTAAGACAACTTGACAGTCTACCTACCGGTCCTACTATACTATGCTAACATTATGGCGGAGAAGAGAACGGACGCCCACCCGGATTCGCTCGCTTCCCACCAGAATGTTGCCCTTCTTATGCGCGATATCACCAAAGTCTTCCCCGGTGTCGTGGCCAACGACAAGGTCACGTTCGAGCTCAAGGTAGGGGAAGTTCACGCCCTGCTCGGTGAGAATGGAGCTGGGAAGACCACTCTGATGAACATCCTCTACGGCCTCTACCAGGCCGACTCGGGCGAGATCTACCTTTACGGGAAGCGGGTAAGGATCAGGAGTCCCCGTGATGCCATTCGACATCGGATCGGCATGGTCCACCAGCACTTCAAGCTCGTCCCCCGCCACACGGTGGCGGAGAACGTCGTCCTCGGGTTGGACGGGGCTCCGTTCCTCGCCCCTGCCCGCGCAGTGGAGGATGAAATCTTGCAACTCGGCGAGCGCTATGGTCTTAAGGTAGATCCAAAGGCCTACATCTGGCAGCTCTCCGCGGGGGAGCAACAGCGGGTGGAGATAATCAAGGCCCTGGTTCGTGGAGCGGATATCCTCATCCTCGACGAGCCTACCTCCGTCCTCACTCCCCAGGAAGTAGAAGAGCTCTTCAAGATCCTCGCTCGGATGAGGGAAGAGGGCCATTCTGTGATCTTTATCACCCACAAGCTCGACGAGGTGATGGAGGTCTCCGATCGGGTCACAGTGATGCGCCGGGGAAAGGTGGTCGCTACCCTGTCCACCGCCGACGTGAACAAGCCGACCTTGGCCAAGATGATGGTAGGACGCGAGGTCGTGTTCCGCCTGAAAAAGGTGGCGTGCGAGCGTGGTCAAGAGGCCCTCGTGGTTGAAGATCTCTGGGCCCTCTCCGACAGGGGGCTTCCTGCCCTTAAAGGCATCTCCTTCTCCGTGTGTCGGGGGGAGATCCTAGGGATCGCCGGCGTTGCGGGCAACGGCCAAAAGGAGCTCGTTGAGGTGATAACGGGGCTCCGGCGGGCCACCCGGGGGAAGGTCTTCGTCCTCGGCGACGAGGTCACCAATGAAAACCCGCGACGGATCGCGGATAAGGGTGTTGCCCATATCCCGGAGGAGCGCCTCAAGAGAGGGATTGTGCCCGAGATGTCGGTGGCGGAGAACCTCATCTTGAAGAGGCACCACCGCTCGCCTTTCTGTCACGGCTTCTTCCTGAACTTACGTGCGGTGAAGCGGTTCGCCCACCACGCCATCGAGGAGTACGCGATCATGACCCCAGGGCCCGATACCCCCGCGAAGCTCCTCTCGGGGGGGAACATCCAGCGGTTGATCCTGGCCAGGGAGCTCTCGGGGGAGCCGGCCCTGGTGATCGCCGCCCACCCCACTTACGGTTTGGATGTGGGGGCTACAGAGCAGATCCGACAGATCCTCCTCGAACAGAGGCGCCGGGGCGCCGCGATCCTCCTCATCTCCGAAGATCTGGAGGAGCTGATGTCGTTGGCTGACAGGATCGCGGTGATATTCGAGGGGGAGATCATGGGCGAGGTGAGCCCCGAGGCAGCGACCCTGGAGGAGATCGGTCTCATGATGGCGGGTGAAAAGAGGAGAGTAAGGCGGTGAAACGTTTAGGGCCATTCGTCTTCGAGAGACGGCTAGCTCCCACCCGGACGGCGATCCTCGGGTATTCGCTTCTCGCCATTTTGGCGGCATTGGTCGTGATGTCGTTCATCTTCTGGGCTTATGGCGTGAGCCCCATCAAGGCCTACACCGTCATCGGACGGACCACATTGGGGAGTCGGTTCGGACTCATGGAGATCCTGCGGCGGACGATCCCCTTGCTCCTGTGCGGCGTGGGACTGGTCATCGCCTTCAGGGCGAAGTTCTGGAATATAGGCGCGGAAGGGCAACTCCTCGCCGGTGCGGTGGCCGCCACGTGGGTGGCCCTCTTCTCCGGGGTTTCCGGCCCCGTGAAGCTCCCCCTCATGTTCGTCTTCGGGTTCGCCGCCGGGGCCCTATGGGGCATAATCCCCGCCCTCCTAAAGGTGAAGTTGCAGGTGAATGACGTCATTTCCACCCTGATGATGAACTACATCATGGCCTACTTCGTGAAGTGGCTTATCTACGGGCCATGGCGGGGCCCCACCATGCGGGGCTTCGCCTACACGGACCTCTTCCCGCGCGATGCCTGGCTCCCCCTGATCAGGTACTCGAAGGTGCACTGGCCCACGCTTTTGGTCGGCCTCGTCGCCGCGATGCTCGTCGCCCTGATCCTCTCCCGTACTCGCCTGGGGTACGAGATCCGGGTAGTGGGCGATTCCCCCGACGCCGCCCACTACGCCGGGATCAGCTTCCTCGGGGTGAGCCTGTGGGTGATGTTGTTATCCGGAGGGCTCGCCGGACTGGCCGGCGTGGGCGAAGTGGCGGGGATACACCACCGCCTCTTGGAACCGGACCACGTTTCGCTAGGCTACGGCTATACCGCGATCATCGTGGCGTGGCTCGCCCGGGGGAGCCCCCTCGCGGCCATCATCACCTCGCTCCTCTTCGGGCTCATCTTTGCTGCCGGGGACGAGATAAAGGTCACCCTCCAGATGCCGTTCCAGATCACCGGGGTCTTCAACGGCCTGATCCTCTTCTTCCTCATCGGGGTGGAGGTGCTCCTCTACTGGAAGGTGGGACTGGTGCGTAAGGGGAAGGGATGGGTTGGGAAAGCTGGATCATAGATACGTTGAAGCGAGCTCTGGCCTACGGGACGCCGCTCCTCTGGGGGACGTTGGGGGAGATCTACGCCGAGCGGGCCGGGGTGGTTAACCTCGGCGTCGAGGGGATGATGATCCTGGGCGCCCTCTCGGCCTTTGCCGTCGCCCAGAGCACGGGGAACCCGTGGCTTGGGATCCTCGCCGCGTCCGTCGTAGGGGGCTTTGCGGCCCTGATCCATGCGTTCTTCTCCGTAACCCTGAGGGCGAACCAGTACGTCTCGGGACTCGCACTCACCATCTTCGGCCTGGGACTCTCGGGGCTCCTGGGTACTTCCTGGGTGGGGATTTCCCTAAAGAATCCCCTGCCCAAGGCGACGATTCCCGGCCTCGAGAGGATCCCCATCCTGGGGGAGGCCCTCTTTCGGGACCACAGTTACCTCACCTATATCGGGATCGTCCTGGCGGTCGTCCTCTGGTTCGTCCTCTACAAGACTCGGTGGGGGATCGCTATCCGGTCTGTAGGGGAATCACCATCCACTGCCGATGCCATGGGAATCGATGTCTTCGCGGTGCAGTATCTGTGCGTGATCTTCGGCGGGATCCTCGCGGGGGTGGCGGGGGGGTTCCTCTCCGTGGAATATCGTCCCGCCTGGACCGAGGGAATGACGGCCGGGATGGGATGGATCGTGATCGCTCTCACCATCTTCGCCGCTTGGGATCCGCTTCAGGCAGTAGGTGGTGTGGTGTTGTTTGGGGCCTTATACCATTTAGCCTACCGGCTCCAGGCCTGGTTTCCACCAGAGTTTCTCAAACTCATGCCTTATGCTTTCGCTATACTAGTCCTGGCTGTGGCCGGGCTCCGCAAAGTGAAGCGGGGCGCGCCCGCTTCCCTTGGGGTTCCCTATGTGCGCGGCCAACGTTAGAAAGGGGGTGAGAGGTGATAGTGAAATTTACATTGTGTGAAAAAATTCGCCCAAGATGAGGGAGGGGGTGACTGTATGCGCAAGCTTGCGTTAGTGCTTGCGGCAGTGCTGTTAGTAAGTGTGGTGACTTTCGGTGCTGAGAAAATCAAAGCTGGGTTCGTGTACGTAGGGCCCATCGGTGACCTCGGTTGGACCTACGCCCACGATTATGCACGTCGGATCGTGGACGAAGAGTTCGACTGGCTGGAGACGGTGTACGTGGAGTCGGTGCCCGAGGGCCAGGAGGGGGCCATCATCGATCGCCTGGTGGCTCAGGGTTGCAACGTCATCTTCACCACGAGTTTCGGCTTCATGGACGGGACCCTCGAGGCCGCCATGCGCTACCCCGACGTCATCTTCGCCCACTGCTCTGGATTCAAGCGCTACAAGAACATGGCCACCTACATGGCCGACTTCTATCAGGTCTACTACCTGAACGGTCTCATTGCCGGTGCCCTCACCAAGACCGGGAAGGTCGGGTACGTCGCGGCTCATCCCATTCCTGAACTCAAGCGCCACATCAATGCCTTCACCATCGGAGTCCGCGAGGTGAACCCCGACGCCGAGGTACATGTGCGGTGGATCTTCTCCTGGTACGATCCCGCCGCCGCAAAGGAGGCCACTGAAGCCTTGGTGGCCGAAGGGTGTGATGTATTTGCCTTCACCGAGGACTCACCCACCGTGGTCCAGGTGGCGGCCGAGCACGGTCTTCCCTCGTTTGCCCACTACTCCCCAATGTTGAAGTTCGCCCCAGACTACGTCGTCTCCGGCCAGCTCGTACACTGGGAAGCCATCTATCGCGATTTCCTCCTCAAGGTGAAGGAAGGGATCTACACCCCGGAGAACCTGTCCCACATCGACTACTGGTGGACACTCCCTCAGGGCGCAGTGGAGCTCGGGGCCGATTTCGGTGTGCCCATCAATCCAGTTTGGGAGGACGAGCTCAAGGCGAATGTCATCGACCACCCTGTCTTCGGCAAGGTCAGCATCTATGACCTCGTCATGATCCGCCAATCCCAGTTCGGCGCGCCGGGTATCACGTTCGACCCCTTCCAGGGCCCGGTCTATGATCGCAAGGGGAACCTCCGCATTCCTGAAGGCACTTGGCCCTCCTATGAGACCCTCATCACCATGCAGTGGGCCGTGGACGGCGTCGTCGGGCCCTGGCCCGGTGAGCCCGAGGGGTAAACCTCGTGGCTTCCGCGGGGGCCATCCACTGTCTTCGGGGATGGCCCCCTTTTCTTACACATTTGAGGCGTCGAGGGTTTAGAATGGACACTGTTATGGTGAAGATCATCGAGAACGCGGTTTTGGCTGATTTCACCGGGGCCTTCCTCGACAAGGGGTACGTGGTAATCGAGGGAGAGCGGATCGAACGCGTGGGCGCGGGTCCGGCCCCGGAGATCCCCGGAGCCGAGCGTATCGATGCCGAGGGGAAACTCCTCACACCGGGCCTCATCAATGCCCACGGGCACCTCTATTCGACCCTCGCCCGGGGGATGCCCCTCGCCGACTTCTCGCCGCGGAACTTCCGCGAGATCCTGGAGGGCCTCTGGTGGAAACTTGATCGGGTCTTAGGCCTCGAGGAGGTGTACCTCTCCGCCTTGGTCGGCGGGATCTGGCACCTGCGGCGGGGGATAACGGCGATCTTCGACCACCACGCCTCGCCCTCCGCCATCGAGGGCTCCCTCTCCCAGATAAAACGGGCTGTGGTGGACGAGCTCGGGATGCGGGCCGACCTCTGTTACGAGGTGACGGATCGAGGAGGGGCCGCTGAACGGGACGCCGGGATCGCCGAGAACGTCCGCTTCGCGGGGGAAGGGCGTGCCCCCGGGCACGCCGCAGCCCATATGGGTCTTCACGCATCCTTCACCCTTTCGGATGAGTCCCTGGAGAAGGCAGTTGCCGCTGCGGAGCCGCTGAATCTCCCGTTCCATGTGCATCTTGCCGAAGGCAAAGAAGATCCTGTCGATTCCCTACAGAAATACGGGATGCGAACGGCGGAACGCCTGGACAGGTTCGGGATCCTAGCCGAGGGGAGCCTCCTCATCCACGGGATCCAACTCTCCGGGGCGGAGCTCGAACTACTCTCCGAGCGCCCGGCGAGCCTGGTCCACAACCCCCGTTCCAACATGAACAACGCCGTTGGCGCTGCCCCGATTACCAAGATGCTCGCCCGGGGGATCAAGGTGGGGATCGGGACCGACGGCTTCGGGTGTGACATATTGGGGGAACTCCTCGCTGCGCGCCTCCTGGCACACCACGTGACCGGCGACCCCACCGTCTTGGGGGATGGTGATCTGCTGAAAATCCTCGGGCACAACTACGCGCTCGCCGAGAGGTTTTTCGGCCTTCCCTTCGGAAAACTCGCCTCGGGATACGCCGCCGATTTGGTCATCTGGAACTACCGGCCGCCGACCCCGATCGACGCCGACAACTTCCTCTCCCATCTCCTCTTCGCGGGGATCTCGGAAGCCCTCTCGCCGGACGTGGTGATGGTTGCTGGAGAAGTAAAACTTTCAGGAGGAGAGATTCCCGCGGTGGACGAAGGCAGCATCCTCATCCGGGCCCGGGAGAAGGCCGCCGAGATCTGGAAGAGGCTCTGAGGAAGGAGGAGGTTATGAGAGTGCCCGACATTTCTGTAGAAGTCGCGGGCCTCGCGCTCGCAAACCCGCTGATGCCGGCGGCGGGGCCACTAACTAGCTCCCCCAAGGCCGCCGAGAGGATCGCCGCGACCGGGGTTGGGGCCATCGTTGCCAAGACGATCTCCGTGGCGGCCGCCGAGGTCCCTCACCCGAACATCGCCCGCCTGCCCTACGGGCTCCTCAACTGCGAGCTCTGGTCTGAGGACCCACCGGAGCGGTGGTTTTCGGAGTACCTCCCGGCGTTCAAGGCCCTGGGGAGGCCCCTCATCGTCTCCTTGGGTTATAAGCCGGACGAAGTGCGGGAACTCATTCCCAAGGCGGAGCCGTTCGCCGACGCCTTCGAGCTCTCCACCCACTACGTGGGCACCGATCCGCGCCCCCTTTATGAGATCGCCAAGGCCGCCAAGGAGACGACGGAGAAGCCCGTTTTCATAAAACTCTCGCCCCACGTGCCTAACATCGAGGAGTTCGCCCGGGCGGCCGAGGAGGGCGGGGCGGACGGGCTAGTGGCCATAAACTCCCTGGGACCGGGGCTCGCCATCGACATTCGCAGACGGAAACCGCTCCTCGGGGGCGAGCACGGCTACGGCTGGCTCTCCGGCCCAGCGATAAAGCCCATCGCCCTGCGAGCGGTCTACGACGTGAGCCGCACGGTGGAGATCCCGGTAATCGGGGTGGGAGGAATCGCGAGTGCCGAGGATGTGGTCGAGTTCTTCATGGCCGGCGCCAGTGCGGTGCAAATCCTCTCCGCAGCGATCCTGGAGGGCGTTAAGGTTTTCTCTGAGATTTTGAAGGAGCTTCCGAATCTCCTCTCCGAGCTAGGGGTGGAGAGCCTGCGGGACCTGGTGGGAGTGGTACATGGGTGAGCCCATTTCCTTTCGCTGTGTCAGCTGTAGACGAGAATATGGGCCCTGGGAGTACGACTATTTCTGCCCCCACTGTGGTCCGGTGAGAGGGACCCTGGAGGTCCTCTACGACTACGGGGCCCTCTCCCGGAAGCTCTCGCCCTTGAGTTTCGCCCAGACCCGGCGCTTTTCCCTTTGGCGGTATGAGGAGGTATTGCCGGTGGGATTCGAGTACGCCGTTGACCTCCGTGCCGGCTGGACCCCGCTCTACGCGCGGCCGGAACTCGCGGCGGAGCTGGGGCTCGCGGGCCTTTGGATAAAGGATGACTCCCTTAACCCCACCGGTTCCTACAAGGACCGAGCGACGGCGGTGGTGATCGCCGCGGCGCGGTACCTCTCGCGCTCGGCCCTTACCTGCGCCTCCACCGGGAATACCGCGAGCTCAGTGGCAGGTTTCTGCGCCGCGGCCGGGATACCGGCGTACATCTTCGTTCCCGAGCGGACTCCACGGCCAAAGGTCGCCCAGCTTTTGGCGTTTGGGGCCACTGTGTTCGCGGTGGAGGGCGACTATTCCCATGCGCAGAAGCTGTGCGAGGAGGCGCGGGACCGCTTCGGCTGGTACGACCGCTCCGACGGTGTTTCCCCGATCAACGCCGAGGGGAAGAAGACCGGGGCTTATGAGATATGGGAACAGCTCGGAGGGAAAGTCCCCGACTGCGTCCTCGTCTCGGTGGGGGACGGATCCGTTATCTCGGGGATATGTAAGGGGTTTTTCGAACTGCGGGAACTCGGGCTTGCCGAAACCGTGCCGAAGGTGTTCGGGGTCCAGGCGCAGGGAGCAGCGGCGGTAGCCTACGCCTTCGCCCGTCACAAGCGGGGCGAGGAGATCCTCCCCGCAGAGGGACCAGCGGAGACTTTCGCCGATTCCATCTGTGTTGGGAACCCCAAGGACGTGGTCAAGGCGGTCACGTACGTGGACAGGACGGGCGGCGGGTTCGTCACTGTGAGTGACGAGGAAATCATCGGGGCGGTGGGGGAGCTCGCGCGGAAGGTGGGGGTGTTCGCCGAGCCCGCAGCGGCCGCCTCCTACGCGGGGCTGTTGGCGCTCCTCCGGGTGGGAGCGATCCCGGAAGGGGCCAAAGTGACGTTGGTCATCACCGGCTCTGGGCTCAAGGATCCCGAAGGGGCATTGCGGGCAGCGGGAGAGCCCCTAAGGGTTCCCCCCGAGATCGGTTGGGTGGAGCGTATACTCTCAGAGAACACGTTATGAGGCTCAGATTCATTCTGAACGGGAAGCCGATGGAAGTGGATACCCACTCGGGAAGGAGGCTTCTCGATCTCTTACGAGAGGACCTCGGTCTCATCGGGGTAAAAGAGGGATGTGGTGAGGGGGAGTGTGGGGCTTGTACCGTGCTGGTGAACGGAAAGCCACGCCTCTCCTGCCTCACCGCGGCGATCCAGGTGGAGGGGAAGGAAATCCTCACCGTGGAGGGCCTGTGGGAGAACGGGAAGCTCCACCCCATCCAAAAAGCCTTCGTGGAAACGGCCGGAGTGCAATGTGGATTCTGTACTCCGGGATTCATCATGGCAACCTACGCACTCCTCTCGGAAAACCCCGATCCCAGCCCGAGTGAGGTGCGGGAGTGGCTCGCGGGGAACCTGTGTCGTTGCACCGGCTATGCTCAGATCATCGAGGCCGTACTTTTGGCTGCCAAATACATGCGGGGTGACGCGTTACGCGTAACGCGTGCCGAGAAAACATCATGAGGCACGATATTCAGCACACGAAAGACCCCGGGAAACTTCATCCCCCGCTACCCGTCAAGCGTCACCCATCACTCGTCACGGCGGTGGTATTGGCGGCGGGGGCGGGGAAACGGATGGGGGGGCCGAAGCTCCTCCTGCCGTTCCGGGGAAAGCCTCTCCTCGCCTGGGTCCTCGGGCTGGTGGAATCCCTGCCTTTGGAACGACGCCTCATCGTCCTCGGCGCCCAAGCCGACGAAATCCTCGCGAAAATCTTCGCTGTTCCTCGCGATTCACTTCCAACCCGTCACCCGTCACGCGTCACGCGTAACGGCCACCTTTGGGAGGTGCTCGTAAATTCGGACTGGAATGAGGGCATGGGGAGCTCGCTGCGCCTCGCGGCGGGAGAGGTCTCCGGAGGGATGCTCGTCTTTTTGGGGGACATGCCACTTGTGCCTCGGGAAGCGGTGTTGGCGGTGCTCTCCCGGACGGGGGAGCGCCCGGTGGCTCCGAGCTATAAAGGGCAGCGTGGGTTCCCGGTGTACCTCCCGGCGTCGCTGCAGTCAGAGCTGCTCGCACTCCGAGGGGACATCGGCGCGCGGAAGATCATCGACCCGCGTTGTGAACTCATCCCCACGGATGATCCCGGCGTAGTCCTAGATATCGACGATGAAGCTGACCTCGGGACTGCGGAGAACGTTTTCAGGCTGAAATCGAAGTCCATTTGAAGGTACATATTCGCGGGGATTCCAACTCAACCCATTGGACCTTGGTCTTCATGAGCTTCCACGATACGTTTTGGAATCCCTCGTTCGCACATAATGGAAGCTGTAGAATCTCCGTGGGTTCATGGGGGGAGGAGTTATGGGAGAGGTTGTGATTCGGCCATTTCGGGAAGAGGATGCCGCGGGGCTCGCGGAGCTTTTGAACGCCTCCGATAACGCATGGCCCGGAACCTTCACCGGCGGCATCGCCTATACCGTGGAACGGGTGTTGGCACATCGCCGAGAAGGTGACTATCTCCTGGATCTCGTGGCCGAGGTCGAGGGCAATATCGTGGGGACCTGCACTCTTACCCGTGACTGGGCCGATCCCCATGCGGTCTACGTGGCCTTCCTGAACGTCCATCCCGACTGGCACGGCAGGGGCATAGGGAAGCGTCTCCTTCTCGCCACATTGGAGGAGGCGGCGCGCTTTGGAGTTCCCTACGTCACCTTGAACACCTGGTCCGGGAACGAACGGGCCATTCCTCTCTACAAGAAGACGGGCTTCTTCTGGGTACCGAGGACGGACGTGCGGATGGAGAATTACCTCCCGAGAATCCTAAAGCTTCCCTGGGTGGAGGACTTTCTGGGTGCCGCCCACTGGTACGAGTGTCTCAAACGCGAAATCACTCTGGAGGAAGATAGGGAAAAATGGCGGGGGCGGGAGATCTTCCGATATGTGTTCGAGCGGGAAGGAGAGCGGCTGGAGGTGGTGATCGATCGGGCGGCCAAGGCGCCGTGCGCACTTTTTGCCCCTGGTTTATCGGTGGAACTCTGGCCCGAGCCGTCCCAACCCTGGACTGTGCTCCCGTTCAAATTGCGCTGGCACATCGTCAATTTGGGACGAACCCAGCGTATTTTCGCCCTCTCTGCCCGTGGCGATCCCGGGATAGAGATCTCCGGCGGGGAACTCTTCGCTCTGAAGCCTGGGGAGGGGCGCGAAGGTGAGTATTGGGGCTCTGCTGCATCCGATCTCCGGGTGGAGCCCCACCGTCCTTTCCCTGCGGCCAGGCTTGACCTATTAGTTGAAGGGGGAACGGTGGAGTTCTCCTGTGGGATCGGGGGAAGGTTCCCGCTCGAGGTCTCTTGGGGGCCAAGCCCCCTTTTCGTTCGTCCGAACGCCCCTGTGTCCGCGAAGGTCTACCTCGTTAACCGCCACGAGGGCGCGCTGGAGGGGAAACTTTTTCTGTCCCCCGATGAGGGATTGAACCTGGAGCCACATTGCTGGGAGTTCCATCTCTCGCCTGGAGAAACGAGGGTTTTGGATGTGAGTCTCAAGGCTCAGCCCGGGGGACACGTCTTGAACGGAAATGTGGAGCTCTCATCTGACAAGACATGGGTTATTCCCCCTCTCTCCATCCTCTCCCGCGAGCCGGGTCAGGCCGTCGGCTGCACCTTGCGGGATCGTGCCTTGATGGCCGGGGACTGGGGGTGGCTCGAAGCCCGAGCCCGGGGTGGGCGGCTAATCTTCTTCCGTTATAGGGAGGCTCACCCCGCCCTACGGCAGGGAGAGGAAATCGGACCGCCCTTCTTCCCCGTGGAGCTCGGCCAACGTCGCTGGGGGCTGGGGCTCGAACAAGCTGCTGGCGGTGTCCGCCTCATCATGGAGACCGACTCCGGTCGCTTCCCCGGTGTCAAGCTTAGGAAGGAGGTCTTTTTCTCGTCAGGAAATCAGCTGGAGATTTCTTACTCCCTCTCCTCAAATCGGGAAAAGCCCCTCTCAGTACAGATGCGGGTAGCCCATTGGGACCTCCCGGACCGTCCTTGGCGAGTTTCTTTCCGGGCTCCCGAAGGACTGGTCTCCAATCCTCTGGAAGCTTTTCCCGAGGGCGAGGGAGATTTCCCGGAGGAGCTCGCCGAGGATTGGCTCGCGTTGGAGACCGAGGGCTGGACGATCGGCTTCGTTCCCGGGGAAGAAGTGAGGTGGGATTGCGATTGGGGGTGGTCGTGGAAGACAGCGTACAAAGAGCTCCGCCCAGGCAAGACCGTGGCCTTGCATCGATACCTTCTCTACCTCGGTCCCGGGGACTTCCCCACCGTCCGCGCCATCTGGTCCGCAAGGACGGGGAAGCCCCTCGCCGAGGAAAGACCTCAGCCGTTCGTGTGGGTGGAGCCCCAGGACGCGGTCCTCGTGGGGGAGGACGGAGAGCTATCCTTCCGGGTTAGGACGGGCCGGGGACAGCCCTTCTCCGGCACTCTCTCCCTCCGCCCCCCGAGCGGGCTCTCCCTGGAACGGACAGAGGTGGAGGTACGAGGGGTTACCCGGGAAAAGCCCGCGGAACTCCATGTCCGTTGGCGGAGGGAGGGGGAGCTCCGGGCCGGGGTTGGGGAGCTCGTTCTGCAGGGAATGGGGGAGGAACGGCGCTTCCCCTGGTCCGTGATCCTCATTTCCCAAACGAAGCCCGAGGTGCGAGAAGGGGAGAGGGAAGGCCGGAAGATCGTTTCCGTCTCGGCGGGAAAGACGGAGTTCCAGGTGGCCCCCGCTTTCGCTGCTTCCCTGATCTCTTGGAAAGAAGAGGGGCAGGAATGGCTGCTTTCGGCGTTCCCCGAACCGCAGTCCTTCGTGTGGCTTTCCCCTTGGTTCGGCGGGATCCATCCGTTCCTCCACGAGCTTTCCCTGGACGAGTGGAACTGGCCAGGGAGGCTTTACCGGGAGGAGTTCCGTGGGGAACCGTGGTCCGGCGAGGTAGAGGGGACCCCCCTCGTCGGGGTCAGGCTTGTCTGTGAGCCCAAAGGGGAAGGACTTCAGGGGCTTTCGGTGGAGATCATTTACGCGACTCCGGCGGAAGGGATCCTCATCTCTCTAATGCGGGTGGGGAACTCCGGGTACCCGCGGCGTCTCTCCGGGGGATTTCTCGGGTTCCTCGCCCCGGGAGGCGACTTCCGCGATACGGTCCTGCGTGCCCCGGGCCTTACCCGGATCCGTTCTCCCTATCACGCGTGGTGCGAAGCCCGGGATTGGGCTTCGGTGGAAGCGTCAAGCGGCGAGGCCATCCTCTGCGCCGTTTCCCCACCCAGTGTGGTGGCCATATGGGATGCCGGAGAAGAGGGAAAACACCTTGGGGTAACCCGGGATTTCGAACTTTCTCCCGAGGAAAAGGCGACGATAGCGGGCATCTGGGTAGCCTTCCGGCTCCATACATCCCTGGACCCTTGGCTTTCCTTGGCCCGCCTACTCGCGACAAAGTGAGCGAGCTGATCCCTGACCTTTGCCTTTTCGTGGAGAAAACCGAAAATTCATGGCAAGGTGACCAAATGGAATTGGGAGGTCTTGATATACAAATACTCCGTGCCATCACGAACCGGAAAAGGCGCGTCGCCGTTGAGTTTGCCGGTGCAGAGTTCATCCTATCCGGTCCCGCTGTCCGCAGGGAACTTGGGAAAGATTCCGACATCGATATACTGGGGATCCTCCCGTAGACACCCTCTCGCGGACCGGGATAAGGGGTAGAATAAGCGTTCGTGGCAAACGTACAGCATAGCACCAGTATAAAGGTTATCGTAATTGGCAAGGATGATTGGTATACGGGGCTTCTCACGGTGATGCCGTTTAAATACGAGGTCGAAAGGGAAGGAACCCTTCTGTGAAGTTTCGAGAAAACAAGCGCAGGGCGATTCAGTACTGGTGGCAGATGACGCAAGATGCCTTGAAAGCCGCAGAATCGACGTTCAAAGTTGGATTGTTTCAGGGCGCTGTAAATAGAGCTTACTACGCAGCATCTTGTGCTGTGACTGCCGTTCTGCTGAAATACAACCAATCTTCTTTTAAGAGATACTCCGGAGTTCTTGCAGCCTCACACCGAGAGTTGATAAAGTCCGGTATCATGCCCCCGAGAAGTCGGTGCTTTATACCGCTAGCACTTCGAGGACGGTAGCACGGCGATTACTTGTATTGCGGAATTCGGTGCCGCCACTGTAAGTGAGTGAATCGAAGGGGGCAGGAAGATAATCGTGGAAGCAAAGAAGCTGGCCGGAAATGAGGGAGGGGGATGAAGAAGACGGGACCAGTCGAGATCGTGAAGCCGAAGGACCTCGGGGAAGCGATCGCCTTCGTACGGAAAGGGGGGATGCCCCTCGCCGGGGGGACGGACGCCTTTGTGCGTATCCGCAAGGGCTTCTGGGATCCTCCCTTCCTGGTCTACATCGGTGAGCTCCCGGAGCTCCGGGAGGTCGAGATCCGCGAAGGGGGCGCCGAAGTGGGGGCGGCGGTCACCCACGCCGAGCTCCTCCGCTCGGAAGTACCCCGGCGGCTGCCGATATTCAGGCTGGTGTTGGAAAAGCTCGGGGCGCCGGCCATCCGCGAGATGGGGACCATCGGGGGGAACGTGGCCAACGCCTCCCCCGCCGGCGATACGTTGATCCCCCTGTATCTCCTTGAGGCCCGGGTGAACCTGGTGGGCCCCGACGGCGAGAGGTCGTTGGCCATCGAGGAGTTCGTCCTCGGGCCGGGAAAGACGGCCCTGCGGGAAGGGGAGCTCATTGTGAGCTTCTGGATCCCATTCCCGGAGGGGGACCCGGTGCCCTATTTCCACAAGGTGGGCCGGCGCCGGGCCCTGTATATCGCCGTCCTCTCCTTGGGGGCGCTCCTCTGGCTCGAGGGAGACGTGATCCGGGAAATGCGGCTCGCCTTGGGGGCGGTGGCGCCCACGGTGGTGCGCCCCCGGGAAGTGGAGGCGAAGCTCCGGGGGCGGAGGCTCTCCCACGAGGACCTGGAGCCCCTGTGCGCCGAGCTATCGGCTGCTACCAGCTCTATCACCGACATCCGCGGGCCCGACTGGTACCGTCGCGAGGCCGCCGGTCGCCTCCTCCTCGGCCTGCTCCGGTTACGCGAGGCTTAAGAGAGCTCCTCCCGTGAGATCCCGGACCTGGGCTCCTAACGGTTCACCGGTCATCTCCCCCGAGACCGCAACGGGACGGAGCGCATGGTGACCGACCTGGCGATCCTCCTCTCCCTGGCGGCGGCGCTGAGTTGGGGGGTGGCCCAGGTGGTGTCGAAGCTCGGCCTCGCCCGGATGGAACTTCCCCTCTACGCCGCCATCCGCGCCTCGTTCGCGTTCCTGTTCGCCGTGCCCTATGGGCTCGCGACCGGGGCGTTCCGGTTTGGGGATCCCCATCTCATCGGGGTGGCCGCCCTGGCGGGGCTCATCGATCCCTTCCTGGGGACGCTCCTCTACATGTACGCCCTGAAGCACGGTGAGGCCCACGGTGCGGCGGCCCTGGCCAACACGGCCCCGTTTTGGGGCGTGGTCACAGCGGTGGTGTTCCTGGGGGAACTCGCCCGCTATGTGACCTTCCTCGCCGCCCTCCTGGTGGTGGCTGGGGCTTATTTCCTGATCGCCCCCGCGAGGAAAGGAAGGCGCCCGGGCTCCATCACCGGGGGCCTGGCCGCCTTGGGGGCGGCGTTATTGTGGGGGATCGCCGAGACGGGACCGGCGAAATATTGTCTTTCGCGGGGGATGTCCCCGGCGGAGTTCCAGCTCGTCCTCGTGACGACCGCATCCCTCACCTGGTGGACGGCGGCCCTGTGGCGGCGTTCGCCTAAGAGAGGGAAGACAAATCCTGTGGGGATTTGGATCGCGTTCTTCACCGCCGGCGTGGGGTTCTTCCTGGGCTGGATCCTGTGGCTATCAGGGCTGCGGCTGGCGGAGGCGAGCCTGCTCACCCCGATCCGTGGCGGTGCCATGACCATCTTCGCCTTCGCCACGAGCGTCTTCCTGCTCGGCGAGCGGCCCACGGGGCGTTCCTTCCTGGGCGCGGCCCTCGCCAGCGCCGGGGTGGTGTTGGCTTCCCTGGGCGCTTAGCTTGAGTTTTTCTAACCCTCGTCTTCTACTGATTCACCGTGAGATCAAGAGTGCAATGGAGACCGTGAATACGTACTCACAGCATGGCTGAGAAACTTGGCACGAGAAATTTTTCGTCAACAGGACTTTTGAGTTTCATCCAGCGTGTCTCAGCTACAGCGTAGGGGTACACCCTAAGGCGCGACACCATCCCGGTGGACACCGACTGGATGAGAGAAGAGGCGGGGGCAGCATTTCAAGTCGAGCGGACAAAGCCGCAGACCCCAAGAGCTACACCCCCGCCTCAAACCCATAATACCACGATCTTCCCCGGCTGTCCCCTCACAAAATCCAATGGTAGA
>MTNJ01000015.1 GCA_002011425.1 Candidatus Acetothermia bacterium JdFR-48
GTGGCGAAGGGGTACAACGAGGCGCATGGATTCTCCCTCTTGGAGTTCGACTTCAAGCTCGGTGGCTGACGCGCTCTCGGCGAAATGCGGGCCAAAACGAAAAAAGTCCTTGGGTCTCACTTTTTCGATTCGTGGCGCGGACCGTCCGAAAGTCTTTCAGAGCGTGACGTCCAAGGCCGAGAGCACTCGCCCGATCGGGGTGAAGACCGTCGCTTCCTCCGAGCCGGCGAAGAGGAGGCCCACTACCTTCTTGTTCGCAGGGAGGAGCACGGCCGAACCCGAGTCCCCATCGGCAGAAAAGCCCGGCGTCGTGATCACACACTGGCCTACGAACCGCACCCGCCTGAGCCCGTATAGGACGTCGATGGTTGTCTCCACCACCCCGATCACTCCCCGGGTGAGGCCGGTGGTACGGCCGGATTTGATCACCTCCGCCCGGAGCTCGGGCTCTGCCCAGCCTGAAGGCACTCCGACCTCCAGGATCTCCGGCGAGACGAGTTCCCGGGAGAAGGGCCGTGCTAGGGCAGCATCCATTGGGTTTTCGCCGGCAAAATCGAGCCGGATATAATCGGCGAGTTCCGCGATCCCGTCCTCAGGGACATGTCCCCCGTCGACGGGACCCGGCTGGAGGATGTAATCCCCCTTCACCCCGAGGTTTGTCGCCGCGAGGACATGATTGTTGGAGAGGATGAAGACCTCGCCACCGCGATGGACGAGGCACCCCAAGGTGCCCGCGGTGGAGCGGACGTGCCCCACTGAGCAACCCCCGGGGGCTGGGCGTAACCTCTCCCGACGGCCAATCCCAGCGGGGGCCGGAACCCGCACCACCCCCACCTCCACCACGTCGGTGCGTGCGCCCTCTATCTCGGGGGGAACGCGGTCCATGGGGTGGATGTCCTCCAGAGGACAAATCTTCCGCGTAACGAGCACCACGATGGAGAGCTCCTCGGTCACCTCGCCCCCTACTACCCTATACCCCACCCCCACACCGCGTACCGTGGCCTTCCGCAGAAGCTTCCCCTCATATCTGCGCTTCAGTTCCACGAGTTCAACCAGATCCCTCATCTTCTGCCTTTAGCTTCCCCACCATCCGAACCCGCACCGGGACGCCGTCTATCTCGTCCGGATACTCCCAGCTGCGCTCTTCCACCAGAAGCTCGATTATCTCGCCGTCGTCCCTCCCGAGGCCCACTCCCACCACCCCGGGAAGCGCAAGGAGTTTTTCCCTGTTTTTTTCAAGTGCCTCCAGCGCTCTCATTCCCGCAGCGCCTCCACTGCCCGCTCCAGAGCCATCCCCCGGGAACCCTTGACGAGGAGCACGGTGGGGGTTCCCCTCAGTTCCTCGCGAACCTGGGGGAGGAGTTCCTCCAGTTCTTCGGCGGCTGTCCCTTCGCCGCTCCATGCCGTGAAGGCCCGCTTAGCCCGGGGGCCCACGGCGAAGAGAGCGTCCACCCCGATTTGGGCAGCGTACTTCACGACCTCGCGGTGGAAACGGTCCTCCTCTGGCCCCAGGTCCAGCATGTCGCCGAAGAGGAAGGCCCGTCGCCGGGCGGGGAGCTCCAGAGACATGAGCACGTCCAGTGCGACATTTACAGCCCGTGGGTTCGCGTTATAGCAATCATCGAGGATCCAACCGAACCAAGTGGGGACGAGCTGTAGCCGATGCGCCAGGGGCTTCACTTCCACCAACGCGGGGATCGCTGCCTCGAGGGGAACCCCCATGGCCCAGGAAAGGGCCAGGGCTCCGCAAGCGAGGACCGCGGCATGTTCACCCAAGAGTTGGAGGCTCACCTTATAGGAGCCCGCTGGACTCTGGAGGGTGAACCGTACGCCCTGGGGGTCGTGGGCCTGGATCTGTGAGGGGAAGAAGTCGGCCTCCGGCGAGGTCCCGAACCGTAGGCACAGTGCCTGGCACAGTTCCACCCTCCGGCGGAGTTCGGGGTAGTCCCATGCCAGCGCCAGGATCCCTTCCTCAGGCAGGCACTCGGCGAGCTCCCATTTCGCCTCGGCGACCTCTTCCAGGCTCCCGAAGGATTCGAAATGGACTTCCCCTACCCCGGTGATGATGGCGGCCCAGGGGTCCACGAGTTCGCACAGGGCCTTTATCTCCCCTTTCTTGCACATCCCCAGCTCGAAGATCGCGATCTCCGTCCCATCGGGTACGGAGAGCATGGCGAGTGGCACTCCGATCTCGGTGTTGTAGCTTTCGGGGGCGCGGTAGACCTGGAAGCGAGTCCCCAGAGCTGCGGCGAGGAGCTCTTTGGCGGTGGTCTTCCCAAAGGAGCCGGTGATGCCCACCGTGGGGATTGCGAGTTCCCGGCGCCTCCACTTCCCGAGCTCCCACAGCGCCCGTTCCACATTTTCGACCAGGATCAGGTTGTGTCCTGCCCCCGGATCCCAGGAGACCAGCGCCCCGACGGCACCATTGGAAAAGGCCTCGCCCACGAAGTCGTGGCCGTCGTGGCGCTTCCCCGCAATGGCCACGAAGAGGTCCCCCGGTCGGACCCAGCGAGAATCACAGCGAGCGCCCGTGGCCTCGAACGGAGCCCGAGGTCGAACCAGCTCCGCTCCCAGAACTTTTGCCGCTTCCCGCAGGTCCCACATCCTGGACTACCCTCCGGCTCCGGATGCCGACCCTCCCGGAGTCTCCGGAGGAGCCTCCTCCTGGGGGACTTCCTCTGGGCCTGTCTCCCCTCGGACTAGAGGGATGATAAGCCGGTCCTCGCCGTAGACGAGCCGCATACCTGTCTTCTCGGTGACGTAGTCCACGCCGTAAAGCAGGGCCTGGCCTGCCACCTCCGAGAGGGGGTCCAGGGCAAATAACTCCACGGTGATGGTGTTGAAGGTGGGGATTCCCTCCAAATATTCGAGAAGGTCCTCCAAGTTTTCGAACAGGGGTGGCTTTTCGCCGCTCTCCAGGGGGCGGGGTCCCCCGTAAGCGCGGAGCTCGACGTAGTCGCCGTAGACGTCAGCCGGGATCGTGAGTTTTCCGTGTAGGGACTCGACCTCACCACGCCAGGTGCGGATGTAAAGGTCGAACCCGATCGTCTCCCCGGGCGCGTAGGCGTCCTTTTCCGTGGCCAGGCCCAAGATCTCCACCGCCTTCAGGTTCTCCACCACCGTTACGTAAAACTTAACATCGGTTATCTCGGGGTCTTGGAATTCGTTGTACTCCAGGATCATGTAGGTGAGAGCGGCCTCGAGCGGTATCCAAGCGGCGATATCGCTGGTGGAAAGGTAAACGTTCTGGCGCACGAAGGGCCAGGGCATGTTCTCCCCGTCAATGGTGAATCGGACCAGGGCCGTCCCCGGGCCGATCCGGTCCAAGGTCCTATCGGTGGCCTCGAGGCCGGCGATGTAAAGAAGGAGAGGTGTGAGGCGCGGTTCATCGGCGATCCGGCAGCGCAGGTGCTCGGTGTGGAGTTCAGTGTGGTCAGAGATTTGATAGAGTGCGTTGACTCCTTTCGGCTCGAGGCCCAGGAAGCCCCCGATCCCCACCCAGCGGTCTGCGTAGATCCCACCCACTGTGTCGCCCAGTACCCCCAATTTGAAGGGTATGTCCAGGGCGGCGAAAGTATCGATGATGTGTGCTTGGGTGAGGAAATATTTGCTGGAGCCGGAGAAGAGGAAAGGGTGCCCGAAGGCGACCAAGGCATCGTCCTCCCGCAGGGTTACCGTGCCCAGCGCCCCGATGATGAGGTCCCCGTCCACTAGTCCCACCCCCAGGGGGGCACCGGGGCCGAAATCCAATGTCTCCGGTGGAGTCTGTACTGTCCCGGTGGGCGCCTGCACGAACTTGGTGATTCCATAGTTACCGAGCCCAGCCACTTTCCGCTTCCATGGGGGAAGGAGCTCCAGGAGGTGGGAAAACTCCCCGAAACGGGGGAGATCGAGGCCCCCCTCCAAGAGCCGCAAGGCTCGTTCGGAGAGTCCGCTCGTCACCACAGGGACGCTAACCGGGAGGACGTAGAGCACGTCCTCCTCGAGCGTTTCGGGGAGGACGCGCACGTGCTCAGTTCGCTCCACCGGAAGTGCCCCTTGAAATCCGCCCTCGGTGTAGAGGCCATGTTTCAGGTCCTCGAGGATCCGAAGCATGGGCTCGATAGGGGTCACAAGCCCCAGTGGGCGGTGAGGCTCGGCGCCCCAGAGGGCGGTGCGCGAGAGGGCGCCGGCGAGTTTCCCGTCTAAGTAAACGGGACTTCCCGACATCCCCTGGGCTATCCCTCCGGAGCGTTCCACGGCATCGCCACTGGCTCTTATCACGATGAAGTCGTTTTCGGTGCCGGGCTCGTCGATCAACCCCACAACTTCCACGTCGAACTGGGAGATCTCCGTCCCCGCTATCACAGTCAGGCCATAACCCCGCATCCCCACCGACACTTCCACGAACGGCATGATCTCCACCGCCCAAGCAGTGGTTCCGAAGACGAAAACCGTGATCGCGAAAAGGGTCAGATACTTTTTCATCCTCCCTCCTTGACAAGGAAAACTACCAAGGAAGCACCTTCCTCCAAGGTCTCCACGGGTTCGAGTCCGGCTTTCATCAGGGTCCTACGGCCCTCGACCTCATTGGTCCCGGTCAGCCGCACCACAATCGGGACTTTAGCTCCGTTGGCCCCATCCAGGAGTCCCCGCGCTACTTCGTCGCAGCGGGTAATCCCGCCGAAAACGTTCACGAACACCGCCCGCACGCGCTCATCCCTGAGGACGAGCTCCACTGCCTTCCTCACCCGCTCGGCTCGGGCGCCGCCCCCGATGTCGAGGAAGCAAGCGGGCCTTCCTCCGGCCTGAGCCACGAGGTCGAGGGTTGCCATGACGAGGCCGGCGCCGTTCCCGATAACCGCGATGTCGCCATCCAGGCGCACGTAGGAGAAACCCGCGTCCCGAGCGTCCCGCTCCGCGGGATCCACGGCCTCTTCCCGGAGGTCCGCGAACCTCGCGTCGGGGGAGTGGTCGTCGTCGATGATGACCTTCGCGTCCAAGGCAAGGAGTCCATTTGGGGTCTCGGCGAGGGGGTTTATTTCCACCAGCGTCGCTTCGTACTCGCGGAAGAGCTCATAGAGCTTGCGGGCCATTTCCACGAGCTCCTTACGCAGCCATTGCGGGGCGATGCGGAGGAGGCGCCGCAAGCGGAACGCGGAGGGGCCCTCGAGTGGAGGGACGGGCTCTCGAGTGACCGCTTCGGGCTTTGCCCGTGCCATCTCCTCGATTTCCACGCCCCCCTCGGGGGAGTAGATCAACACCGGAGCCCGCCGGGTTCGGTCGATGGTTATCCCGAGGTAGTGCTCTCCCGAGATCTCCGCCGCCTCCACCACCAGGAGCTTCTTCACCACTGCTCCCTTGATCTCTCCTCCAATAAGCTTCGCGGCGATGCCCTCGGCCTCCTCCGGGGTCCGGGCGACCCTTATCCCGCCCGCCTTTCCCCGCCCTCCCATGGGGACTTGGGCCTTGAGCACCACGGACTTTGCCAGCTCCTGGGCCACTCGGCGGGCCCCCGATGCATCCTCAACGACTTCACCGCGGGGCACAGGGATCCCGAATTCTTGGAGGAGTAATCTCCCCTGCCACTCGAGAAGCTTCATTCTTCCTCCCTTTTGCGAAAGGATATCCCCCACGGACCTTCATCACCAACGGACAAATGCCCATAAAATTGTGGTCAAATGCTGTTCGTTTGCGGATTTTCGTGAATTTTGATATACTTTAGTTTGGGGTGGCTCCGTATGTCTACACACGAATATGACGTCCATTCGATAAAGGTCCTGGAAGACATGGAGGCGGTCCGCCGCCGCCCGGGGATGTACATTGGCTCCACCGGCCCCGAGGGTTTGCTGCATCTCATCTACGAGGTGGTGGACAACGCCGTCGACGAGCACCTCGCCGGCCACTGCGACGAAATCCGGGTGGTCATCAATGAGGACAAATCGGTGACCGTGCACGACAACGGCCGCGGGATCCCTGTAGGGATCCACCCAGAGGCCGGCATCAACACGGTGGAACTCGTGATGACCACGCTCCACGCGGGGGGGAAGTTCGAGCGCGGGGGGTACAAGGTCTCGGGTGGCCTCCATGGGGTGGGGGTTTCGGTGGTGAACGCCCTCTCCGAGTGGATGGAGGTGAAGGTCCGTTGGAAGGACGGGAAGGTTTACCGCCAACGTTTCTCTCGGGGTCACAAGGTCACAGAGCTTGAGGTAGTGGGCGAGACTGTCGAGACGGGAACGACCGTGAGTTTCCTTCCTGACCGGGAGATCTTTGGGGAGATTCGCTATAACTTTACCAAGCTCGCCCAGCGCCTCCGGGAACTCGCCTATTTGAACCCTGGGCTCACCATTCACCTCGATAACCGTGTCACTGGCTTGAGCCGGACCTTTCACTATAAGGGAGGTATCGTCTCCTTCGTGAAGGAGCTCGCCACCGGGAAGGAGCCGCTATACAAGGATCCCATCTACCTCGCCGATTCAAGACCCGACCGCGCTGTGGAAATTGCTCTACTCTTTACCAATGCCATCGATGAAGAGATCTTCACGTTTGCCAATTGCATCAACACACGTGAGGGAGGAACGCACCTCACCGGCTTCCGTAGCGCCCTTACCCGGGTGATCAATGACTACGCCCGCGAGAAACGCATGCTCACGAAATCCGATGAGAACCTTCCTGGAGAGGCGATCCGGGAGGGGCTCGTGGCCATCGTCTCGGTGAAGCTCCCCTCGCCGGAGTTCGAGGGCCAGACCAAGATGAAGCTCGGCAACCCCTGGGTGAGAACCTACGTTGAAGAGGTTATGCGGGAACAGCTCAACCAATACCTCCTCAAGAACCCGGGGATTGCTCGGACGATCATCGAGAAGTCCATTGCCGCCCACCGGGCGCGTCAGGCGGCGGCCAAGGCCCGGCAGCTCGTGCGCCGAAAGGGGGTGCTCATCTCACTTTCCCTCCCGGGGAAGCTCGCCGACTGCACCAGCGAGGACCCCGCGAAGGCGGAACTATTCATCGTGGAGGGCGATTCGGCAGGGGGGTCAGCCAAACAAGCTCGAGACCGTGTCTTCCAAGCCATTCTCCCCCTGCGGGGGAAGGTTTTGAACGTGGAGAAGGCGGGGCTATCGAAGCTCCTCGATAACCAGGAGCTCCGGGCCATCATCACCGCCCTGGGAACCGGAATCCGCGAGGAATTCGACATCACAAAGCTCCGGTACCACAAGATCGTCCTCCTTACCGATGCTGACATCGATGGAGCTCACATCAGGACCCTTCTTCTCACTTTCTTCTTCCGGAATCTGCGCCCCCTCATCGAGCACGGCCACGTCTATATCGCTCAGCCACCGCTTTACAGTGTCCAGGTGGGCAAGGAACGTACTTACCTGTACTCCGACGAAGAACTCGAGCGCTTCAGGAAGGGGACGAACGGGAGGTACACGGTGCGACGCTTCAAGGGGTTGGGCGAGATGAACCCCCGGGAGCTCTGGGAGACTACTATGAACCCCGAGACCCGGGTCTTGAAGAAAGTTACCATCCGCGATGCCCTTGAGGCGGACGAGATCTTCTCCACCCTCATGGGACCGGACGTCTCCCTTCGCCGCGCGTTCATCCAGGAGAACGCACACCGGGTGGCGGTACTGGATATCTGAGGGGGAGATGTGTTGCCGCACGTGCGTTTATCACGTATAGACTTACTCGGTAGTTTTAACGGAGGAATTTCCTCTGCGTTTAAGAAGCTCTTCCCCTTCCTCTGATATTCAGCCCCTATAATGAACCGATGAGATCTTTTTACATCACGGAGGTGGGTATGCGAAAGATATTGTCTGTAGCGGCGGCTTTCGTCCTCCTCGTCTCTCTGGGCGCGACGGCCCAAGGGCATCTGGGAGTCGGCGGGAGCTTCATGGGAGGGTCTCCCATTTTCGACGCGTTCGCCGAGGTGTTGTTGAGCCCCAACCTGGCTTTCCGCACCACGTTCTCCTACCTGGCTTCCTTCGGCGGAATGACCGCCTTCGAGATAGACCTTACCCTCCTCATCCTCCTGGGGATGGAACAGATGGTCCCTTATTTTGGCGCGGGCGGCGGTGCTATGGTATTGATGGGAGGCGGCGGCGCCATCGGTGCCTTCACCATCAATGCTTTGGCCGGTATCTATTGGCCCCTGGGCGAGAACTTCGGCTTTTACATCCAGGGCCGTTTCCTGGGCTCCATCGCCGGGGGCACGTTCGCCGGTTCCGTGGGACCTGGTGTTGGGCTTTTTATCTCCTTCTGACACGAAGCGCCTCGATAAGTTGTTGGCAGAAGCCGGGGTGGGAACGGCACCCCGGCTTCTTATAACGGGGCTTTCTTGGGATTCCCGCGCGACAAAACCCGGGGATCTCTTCTTCGCCTTGCGGGGGAAGTGCCACGATGGTCACGAGTTTATCCCGGAAGCGATCGCGAGGGGTGCCGCTGCGGTGGTCGGCGAAAGGGAGGTCGGGGATCTCCTCGTCCCCTACATCAGGGTCCCGGACGCCCGAGAGACCTTGGGGAAGATTTCCGCCGCCTTTTACGGCCATCCCACACTGAAACTCATCACCGTTGGTGTCACCGGGACCGACGGGAAGACTTCGGTGGTCCACCTCATCGGGCAGCTTCTTCCTCGCTGTGAAGCCTTGAGCACGGTGCGGGTAGAGCGGGAAGGGCTCTCCTGCGTCACTACCCCGGAGGCCCCGGAAATACAGCGCATCGCTGCCGAGGCCCTCTCGCGCGGCAAGCGTTACTTCGCCCTAGAGGCTTCTTCTATCGGCCTCGTTCAGAAGCGCTTGGTGGGCACTGAGTTCGCAGTGGGAGTCTTCACGAACCTCTCTCGCGAGCACCTTGATTTCCACGGGACGATGGAACGATACCTCGCCGCCAAGTTGGCCCTCTTCCACGTGCTTCCACCGAACGGGTGGGCAGTGGTTAATGTCGGAAGCCCATACGCCGAGCACTTTGCGGCGGCCACCACGGCCCGGCTCCTTACCTATGGTGCTGGAGAGGGTGACGTCCACGCCGAGGAGATAACCGAGCTCCGATGGGCCATCGAATTTACCTTGGTCACCCCGAAGGGGAAGGCCCGCACGCGGGTGCCCTTCCCCGGCCGCCATAACTTGGAGAATGCCCTGGCCGCCGCTGCCGTCGCCCTAGCCCTAGGGCTCCCGCTGTGGGAGATAACCATCGGTCTTCCTCGGGCTACCCTCCCTCCGGGAAGGATGTTTCCGTTCCCCATGATGAACGGAGGTCTTGTGGTCGTCGATTACGCCCATACCCCCCGAGCCTTGGAAGCGGTCCTCTCCGTCCTGCGACCACGCGCCCGAAGGCTGCTCGTCGTTTTCGGGGCGCCTGGCGAATCCGACCCCGGGAAACGTCCCCTCATGGGGAGGGTGGTCGGAGAATACGCCGACTTCGCCCTCGTCACGTCCGACAATCCCAAGGGAGAGGATCCTGCTACGATCGCGAGGGAAGTGGAGCGGGGCCTCGAAGAGGTGCGGGGACGATACGAGATCGAACTCGACCGCAAAAGGGCCATCGAACGAGCGCTGAAGCTGGCGGAGGCCGGAGATATCGTCCTCCTCGCGGGTAAGGGCCACGAGCGCTACCAGCTCATCAAGGAAAGGAAAATTCCTCACTCTGACGTGGATTTTCTCCTCTCCCTGGGGGTCGTGAGTCAATTATAGTCCCTGCGGAAGTTCCACCTTCCCTCCACTGTCCCTCCACACAGACCGGGGATAATGCTGCCCACGCACGTGAATTCTTGGAGGAGGTAATGGAGATGAACCGAAAAGCAACTGCCCTCAATTGGATTATAGGAACGATGTTGTTCCTCCTGCTCGTCGGCGGAGCAGTTGCCTTCGCCCACGGGTACGGAAGGAACAGGGATGAGAGCTACGGACCGGTCGTAGAGCCGCTTCCACAAGAAGTGAAACTGGCCCTGCTCGGTGTCCTAGATGCGGAATATGTGGCTTATGCGGTTTACGACGCCGTGATCTCCAAATATGGGGAGCTGGAACCATATTTCACCTTGAGAGGGGTCGAAGTGCGCCATATCGAGGCACTGAAAAAGCTCCTCCAGCGCTACGGCATCGGTTATCCTGCTGAGAATCCCCACCTCGGTGCGGCCACGTCCTCCGGGACCCTGGAGGAGGCCGCGGCGATGCTGGCACGAAAGACGACCGAGAGGGTCGCGATCTACGAAGAAGCCCTAGAGAAAGCGGAAAATTATCCGGATATCGCCCATGTCCTTTTGATTTTGGAGAGGGTTTCCTTGAAGGCACACCTTCCGGCCTTGGGGTTTGCCGCGAAGAGCGGTGGCGCTTTGAACTCCGATCAGATGGCCCGTCTGGGGTTCGAACGTGGGCACGGTCCGTTCGGAATGAGGGCTGATGGCGACGAGTACTGTCCCATGGAGCACGGGATGATGTGGAGCGGCCGCGGAGGAGAACGTGGTTTCAGTGGCTGGATGGACTGTCACGGGGATGACTAGGATGTCGTCTCGCTGGCATAGGTCAAGGGGCACGGGTACTCCCGTGCCCCATTTTCTTCATGATCAGCGTGAGGACCTCCCTGGCCACCTCCTGGGGGGGACGGGAGGCGTCTATCACCCGGATCCATGGCGGCGGCGAGAGTACCCGCTGGGCCGCGAGCCGGAGCTCCACGACGTCGGGAGGGAACCCAGCGGAAATGAGCCTCTCCCTCCGCAGCTTCTCCGGCGCCTCGAGCCAGATGGCGAGGTCGAAGAGCTCCGGTGGGACATGTGGTGAGGAAAAGAGGAGTGCTCCCTCGATGAGGAGGGCCTCGGTGCCTTTCTCGCGTTCGCGGGAGACGGCCTCGTGGACGCGGGCTATAACGATGGGGTGCACAATATCTTCGAGTCTTTTTTTCATTTCGGGATTGGAAAAGACAAGTACTGCGAGCCTCCGGCGGTCGATAGAACCATCCGGCCGCAGGATCTTTCTTCCGAAGGCTTCGACAATCGCGCTATATGCGGGCCCTCCTGGCACGTAAGAGTCCCGGGCAATTTCGTCACAATCCAAGTGGACAAATCCGGGCCGACAGGCTAGCAGCTGACACACCGTGGATTTCCCGCTTCCCGCCGGCCCAGCTATCCCCACTGCTAACATCTCCCCATATTAGCGGGGGGAGTGCGATGGGCCTAGATCAAGGACAGCTCTCCCGGTACACGGGGGAAGAGCCGCGTCTCGGCAACATGTGGAAGACCACAGACATAGCGCACGAGTCGCTCGATCCCGATACCGAAACCCGCAGAAGGTGGAAGGCCTTTCTCCGCGAGTGCCAACAATCCCTGGAACTGTGCCAAATCCAGGCCTTGGAGTTCGATGCGCTTACGGATCCGCTCGGGGAGGTACTCGCGCTCCCCACCCGAGAGGGCCTCGCCGTACCCCTCGGGATAGAGAAGGTCCATGTCGAGGAGAATGCCGGGACGTTTGGGGTCCTCCCGGTCGTAGAACTCCCGGACATCAATGGGGAAGTCGATGATCCAGACCGGAGTCTCCACCTCCTGAGAAAGCTTCACCTCGAACACTTCGCCGAAACGACGACGTGCCTCATGGTAAGTGAAAGCTGGGAAGGGCCTCTTGGGCACAGGGAGCTCTCTCCCTAAAGCCTCGAGTTCCGCCCAACACTGCTCCTTCACCCGTGAGAGGACGTGCACGAGGAACCGTTCGCCCAGGTCCATGAGCTCCTCGCGGCTGCCGTTCCGGACCTCGAGGTCGAGCTGTACGAATTCCCAAAGGTGTCTTCCCGTTTCCTTCCAGTCCGGAGGTTCCACCCGGATGTTGGGCGAGAAGCTGAAGATCTTCGCACAGACTGATACGGCGGCCTGTTTGTGGAAGATCATGGAGCGAGTGAGGTGCCAGTGGCCGCCGTAAGCCTCGATCACGGCCCGATCGGTGTTATGGCGCAGGGGATCGGTGAGAGGGGCCACGATTACAGGGAGGAGTTCCACGAACCCCTCGTTCTGCAGGAACTCCCGTGCAGCCCAGATGACCTCGCTTCCCACTTTGAGGATCGCTGCTTTCCTTTCACGCTCTCTGTCACTCACGAACATGATTACCCCCCTTGAGCGAAACTTGAAGGAAAAGGACCACCCCTCGACCGAGGGGACCTACGCTCGGGGAAACGTGCTCAGATGAGTTCGTTCAGTTCACGCCCCGTGGGGGGCGTTATTGGCGGGGCCCAAGGGGGAAGAATTCTTCAGCAGGAAAACATAGTCCTTCATACTCATCACCCCGCCAGTTGAGATCGACCACATTATAGGAACTGTTACAAGACTGGACAAGTGCTGCCGCGGATGGAGGAAGCCCGCGGGAGTTCCCCGAGAAAATCAAGTTGCGGAACGTTAACGCCTCGGCCCTTCTCTTCGCGAGTTCTCGTGACGCTCCTTCAGGGGCCCCGTACCAGGCAGTCTCGGAGAACTGCTGTGTGTCCACGCTTATCTCCGTTGCCCAAGGCGCGAGCTCGGACAGGATCTCGGAGGACGAGGCGACGATCGAGTTCGCAAGGTGGCGTAAGGGGAAGCCCGTTAGAGGCCCGGGCTTACTGGTGTGGGACGAACATCTGGGCCTGTGTCCACGCCGCACGCTCATCGCCGGGGCTCCCTCTAGGCGTGGTCCAGGACGGTGGACTGCCATCAAGGGGGTTGACCACCCCTTAAAAGGTGGAGGAGCACAGAGGGCGGGAATCGAGCACCTGTGAGGCAGGTTACTTTTTTCACGGAAGCCACCGGCGCATATATCGCCGGATAGGGAAAGGAGAAAGGATGGGACTGAAGTTCAGTCCAACCTCTCCTCACGGATGGAGAAGTTCTCGGTGGTATTTCAATCCAAGAGTGGAAAAGAGGCCTACCTCGTGTGTGGGTGTGCATCCTTGGGCGGGTCGAGAGGCCCTAGGGAGGTTTCACCGAAGTGGCGTGTACTACGACCAAAGTGCCCTCGATGATATACATGGCACCGAGATTCGACTCGCGCAGCGTTTTTTCCTCCCCCAGCAAAAGGCCTCGCCGAAGATCACTTGATAGCCCTTTCCGGCGAGTTTGTCGTTAGCGCATCTAGATGGGGCAAGCCCGATGTTTGAGGGAGCCGTTTCCAAGATGTTCTCGAATGGGCCACCGCCGGATTCAGCCCTTCGTTATCCCCGACGACCTCTTGGGGATGCTGGACCAGGAAATGGGACCCCATGACCGCTGGTCCCGCAGGAATTACGACCATTTGGTCAGTCTTAATTCATCTCTGCCGGGAAGCCCCGTTGCGGATACACTCTCGATTGCCCTCGAGTTTTGAGAAGGTGGTCCTCTGTGGGTGTGATGTGTGCCACGGACCACTGGAAGAGATTTGCTTATGATAGAACTTTGCCATAAAAAAGATTGAGTTTTCGTGAGCTTTGCCGAGGAGGGGGAAAGATGAAGATGAAAAGAGGTTCGATCCTCTTATTCGCCTTCCTTCTAGGGGGCATGTGTGGAGCCGTGGAGCTCGTGCGCTTCGAGAGCACAGGGAACTTTGCCGGGGGGATGTACTGGCTCGAAGACGTAAAGCTACACCACAAAGCGGTGTGGGAATTTGTGGGTGTGCCGCAGGGAGTGATCACGTTGCGGCTCGAGGCGTTTGCGCAGGTTGAATGTCGCAAGATACGTGATAACCGAGTTTATCTCAGGCTTTTCTATCGTGCTCCCACCGATAAGAGGTGGGAGGCAACGGACATTGCCCTCGGGCCAGCCGGCGAAGCACGTGGAGGCCTCTTGCCTCTGGTGGGCGAAGTTTCGTTCTCATGGCTCGAAGGAAAATCGTTAGAAGTGATGATAAAGCGTACATATTCTTGTGATCCTCACATCGGTATCGGTAGGGAGAGCTTGAGCTTCCCTGCCAAGGCACCCAAGGTCGTTCCCGTTCCGTCGCCTCCTCCCCCGGCCCCCACACCCACCCCGCCGCCCCCGCCTCCCGCGCCTTGTTATGAGATTCCCGGAGCCATATGTTTCCCCGATGGTGAAGCCTTAAAAGCGGCTTACGGGATCGAGGTGCCAGAAGTGCCTATCGAGGAAAGAACGCTCCTTCCCGAGACCGCGAGCCCTCAGGAAGCGTACGTCCTTGGCCCTGGGCACTATTGGGGCGTATTGGGTGGAGAGCTCGAGCCCGGAGGTGTGCCGGACACACAAGATTGGTACAAGATTCCGCTCGAGCCCGGCAAGGCTGCGGTGGTTTATATCGAACACATTGGCCTCTGGGACTATGAAGTCTTTATTTACGACATCTGCGGACACTATCAAGAGCAAACTGCACGGGAAGTGAATTACTGTCTCATTCCCTATACTGAAGATGTCCAGACCTATCTCTTGCGGGTTTTCCGCCGTAAAGGCGCTGGGGAGTACCTCATTTCTGTGTTCTACGTGGACCTTTGCAAACAGTGAGGGTAGAAGCTTATTCTTGAACACGTCGAGCAGAGCAGTACTTTATTGATTGGTCACCGGCCCATGGATAGGATGCCTCACTGGTTCATCCCGACCTGGGATATGAACTCATCCGCTTACGTTATGAAAATGTTCTACCCCCTCGATCTAGGATTCGTACGTGAGAAAGAAATCGAATGGTGGAGATCTTCCTCAAAGTTTCCACATCTCCGTAAGTTCGAGCCCATGAGATCGACGGGGTATCCCTTCGTCTCAATTGTGTTGCAAACGGTTGAATCTTCTGATGAAATTTAAACTGCGTTTCTGTCGGGATGAGAATTCAGTTGAGAATAACGAGCGTTGCGGAATTTATGGCCGTATACAAAGTCGAGACAATGCTCCGATCACGGTTTACTTACTTGGCCGACCGAGGGTTTCCCGGTATCCTCATTCCTCCGAGAGTGCGCTTCAAATAACAAAGGGAGGCAGTAGTTTGAGAGAAAAAGGAAACAAAAGTACATTCCTCATGAATCCCGTTTGTCACATTGCCTTCGCGCAGATATCGGAGTGATTGCTCCGGAAGAACAAGAGGTGATGAGATGATAACTTTGAAGCTTGATGGACAAGAAGTGCAGGCTAGAAAAGGCCAGACAATCCTCGAGGTCGCGATGGAGAACGGGATCAGGATCCCCACCCTCTGCTATCTAGAGGGTCTCTCCCCCAAAGGAACCTGCAGGCTTTGTTTGGTGGAGGTGACCAATTGGAACGGGAAACTTGTCCCAGCCTGCGTCACTCCCGTGGAGGAGGGATTGGAAGTAATTACTCGTAGCGAACGCTTGGACCAAATCCGGCGCACAATTCTCGAGATGCTTTTCCTCGAACGAAACCACATTTGTTCCTTCTGTGTCTCAAACGGCCACTGCGAACTCCAAGACCTCGCGGTGGAGCTGGGAATGGACCACGTGACGTTTCCCTACCGCTATCCCGGACTCGACATGGACTTGAGCCACGAGGGGTTTGGGCTCGACCACAACCGTTGTGTCGTCTGCAGCCGATGTATACGCGCCTGTTCCGAAGTGGAAGGTGCTTTTACTTGGGGGTTTCAGGGGCGTGGGGTCGGTACCATGGTGGCCATCGACCTGGGCGTCCCATGGGGCCTCTCCGAAACCTGTACATCCTGCGGCAAGTGTGTTCAGGCTTGCCCCACCGGGGCTCTATTCGAGAAGGGTGTTGCTACCGCGGCCCAACTGAAGAGCCCGGAGATCATCCGGGAAGTTACGGAAAGGAGGCCCCGTGTCTTCTAAGGTGCGCGTGGCCACTATGTGGTTCTCCGGTTGCTCCGGCTGCCATATGGCGTTCTTGGACCTGGATGAGCGCTTAATAGAGCTCAGAGAACTCGCCGAGATCGTCTATTCACCTATCGTGGACCTCAAGGAAATCCCCAACGGGATCGACGTCGCGCTCATTGAGGGTACGGTGAACACCACGGAGCAGCTCGAGCACCTCCGGGAGATCCGGAGGAAGGCGAAGTTTGTAGTAGCTTTCGGAGACTGCGCTATTACGGGGAACGTCCCCTCCATCAGAAATCCCGGTCCTCGGGATGAAATGCTCCAGGCGGTTTACGGAGATGGCCACCTGCCCGGGCTCAAAGAGGGGGTGGTCCCGGCCATACTTCCCGACGCGCTCCCCCTCCAGGCCTACGTGAGGGTGGACTATTACATCCCCGGGTGTCCGCCCGATGCCGACCGCATTTGGAAATTCATCGTGACCCTGATCAAAGAAGGGGAGCCGCGCTTGGAGGGCGAGGAGATACGCTTCGGCTAAAAAGGAGAGGAGATGGAAAGGTTAAGGAAAATCCCGGTGACACGCATCGAAGGCCATGGCCTCATAACGATCAAGCTCGATGAAGACGGAAAGGTGAAGGAAGCGAAGTTCCATGTAACCGAGGTCCGGGGGTTCGAGTACTTCTGTCGCGGACGGACCGTGTGGGAAATGCCAGGGCTCACGGCACGAATCTGTGGCATCTGTCCCGTGTCACACCTTCTCTGCTCCGCCAAGGCTGGGGATGCCATCCTGGCGGCCAAGGTCCCGGAAGCTGCACACAAGCTCCGCCGGCTCATGAACCTGGGCCAGATCATCCAGTCCCACGCGCTCTCCTTCTTCCACCTCTCGGGGGCAGATCTCTTCCTGGGGTGGGATGAGGACCCCGCTGTGAGGAACGTTTTCGGTCTCATGGAGCGGTACCCCGAGCTCGCCCGAGACGGGATCAAGCTCCGGGCTTTCGGCCAACGGGTGATCGAGCTCCTGGGAGGACGGAGGATCCACCCCGCTTGGGCAGTCCCGGGCGGGGTGGAGTACCCGCTGGACGAGGAACGGCGGGACGAGATAAGTGAGGGCCTTCCGGAGGCGAAACGGATCATCGAGCGGACCCTCTCTCTCTTCGAGGAGAACCTCCCCCGTTGGCGAGAGGAGATAGAGACCTTCGGGAACTTCCCGAGCCTCTTCATGTCACTGGTGGCAGAGGATGGGACCTGGGAGCATTACGCGGGCGCGATCCGCTTCGTGGACGCTGAAGGGGAGGTAATCGCCGACGGGCTCTCCCCAGCCCGTTACCTCGACTACATCGCCGAGGCGGTGGAGCCCTGGAGCTTCCTCAAGTTCCCCTATTACAAGGAGCACGGGTATCCGGAGGGGGTGTACCGGGTGGGGCCCCTCGCGCGTCTGAACACGTGCGAGCGTATGGGGACTCCGCTCGCAGATGAAGCCTTGAAGCGTTTCCGTACGTCCGCCGGGGGCAAGGTTGTAACCTCTTCCTTCCTCTATCACTACGCCCGCCTCATCGAGATCCTGGGGTGCATTGAACGTATCGAGCGCATGATGGACGACCCAGACCTCCTCTCCCCGCGTGTCCGGGCCGACGCCGGGATAAACGAGCTCGAGGGAGTAGGTGTGCACGAGGCGCCCCGGGGGACTCTCTTCCACCACTACCGCGTGGACGAAGATGGCGTGATCCAATGGGTGAACTTCATCATCTCCACGGGACACAACAACATGGCCATGAACCGCACCGTGCAGCAGATTGCGGCCCACTACTTACAGGGAGGTGATTTGAGCGAGGGGCTCATCAATCGCTTGGAGGGCGGAATTCGTGCCTACGATCCCTGTCTCTCCTGTTCGGTACACGCCACGGGCCGGATGCCCCTCGTAGTGAAACTCATCGGCCCTGATGGGAAGATCATTCGGGAAAGGAGCCTCCAGTGAGGGAAGGACGGATATTGCTCGCGAGACGCGTCAACCGCCAAGAGATAGTGAGGAAATTTCCGCGGCGAGAGGACCAACTTCTCCCACTTCTTCATGCCTTACAACGGGCCAATCCTCAGAATTACCTCACCCCGGACGATCTACGGGCGGCGGCAGAACACTTACGCCTCCCCCTCGCTGCTGTCTACGATGCTGTGACCTTCTATTCCATGTTCTCCCTCTTCCCCCGAGGGAGGCACATTATCCGCGTCTGTCGTTCCCCCACCTGCCATCTCCTTGGCGCCATCCCTCTCATCGAAGCCCTTGAGCGGGAGCTCGGCATCCGGATCGGAGAGACGACCCCCGACGGCTTCTTCACGCTGGAGGCCGTGAGTTGTCTCGGGCTTTGTGACCGAGCCCCAGCACTGATGATCGACGGGGAGTCTTTCGGCCCGCTGGCCCCGAAGGATGTGAGAGAGCTCCTCACGCAGTATCGGGAGGTCAAGCGATGAAGGCTTTCGCCGAAAAGAAGGTGCTCCTCAGCAATGTGGGTGCCATCGACCCCGAGCGGATCGAGGATTACCTTGACCGTGGAGGGTACGAGGGCTTGAGGGCAGCGTTGAAGCGCTCCCCGGCGGAGGTGGTGGGGGAAATTAAAGAGTCCCGCCTCCGCGGCCGGGGTGGAGCTGGTTTCCCCACGGGGCTCAAATGGGAACTCGTCCTCAAATCTCGGGCCAAGACCCGCTACGTCGTCTGCAACGCAGACGAGGGGGAGCCCGGCACTTTCAAGGACAGGGTCCTTATGGAGGGCGATCCCCACCGCCTCATCGAGGGGATGACGATCTGCGGCTATGCCGTGGGGGCGAAGCGAGGCTTTATCTACGTGCGCGGCGAGTATGCCCTCTCCATTCGCCGCTTGGAGCGGGCCATCTCCCAGGCGCGGCAGCGGGGGCTCCTGGGTCGGAAGATCCTGGGGAGCGATTTCTCCTTCGACCTGGAGGTCCGCGCCGGGGCCGGCGCATACGTCTGTGGGGAGGAAACTGCACTCTTGGAGTCCTTGGAAGGAAAACGTGGCTGGCCCAGGATTCGGCCCCCCTTCCCCGTCGATTACGGCTTCCGTGGGAAACCCACGGTGGTGAACAACGTAGAGACTTTGGCTAACGTTCCCGAGATCATGTGCCGCGGGGCCGCGTGGTATCGGACCCTCGGGACTGGGGACTCTCCGGGGACGAAGCTCTACCCCCTCTCAGGAGCGTTGAATCGCCCCAGGCTTGTGGAGGCGGAAATGGGAGTACCTCTCCGGACTCTAATCTATGATTTTGGGGGTGGTCTCCCAGGGGGAAGGGAACTGAAGGGGGTCCTGGTGGGCGGCGCCGCCGGGGCCTTCCTCGCACCGGAGGAACTGGACGTTCCCATGGACTTCAAGTCCCTTTGGGAAATCGGTGCGGGGCTCGGATCTGGGGCAGTCCTGGTTTTCGACGAAACCGCCTGTGTGATCGATGTCCTATGGTCAGTGCTTTCGTTCTTCGCCCATGAGGCCTGCGGTCAATGTACACCGTGCCGGGTGGGCACCGTAATCCTCCTCTCTCTCCTCGAAAAAGTGCAAAATGGGAGCGGGGATCCCGCGGTTTTGGAGAAGATGCTCAAGGTGACGCACCTCATGAAGGTTGCATCCCTCTGCCCCTTGGGGCAATCTGTAAGGCTCCCGGTGGAGACGGCGTTGGAAAAGTTTCGCAGGGAGTTCGAATCTCATCTAAAAGAAGGCCCTTGCCCACAATGTAAGGCCACGACGGAGGTACACGCTTGAAGATCACATTCGCCGGGGCAGCGCAGACCGTAACCGGTTCTTGTTTCCATGTCGAAACGGACACCACGGAGTTTTTGGTGGACTGTGGCATGTTCCAGGGGCTCCCAGAACTCGAGGAGCGCAACCGTACCCCCTTCCCCTTTGACCCGCAGGACGTGCGCCGACTTCTCCTAACCCACGGGCATCTCGACCACCTGGGCCTCATCCCGCGGCTCGTGCGCGAGGGCTTCCGGGGAAGGATCGTGGCCACCGTGCCCACCCGGGATATCGCCCACATCATGCTCATGGACGCTGCCCGCATCCAGGAGGATGGTGAGGGCGAGGAGCCCCTTTATACCACTGAGGATGCGTTCCTTGCTTTGGACCGCATGGATCGGCTCCTCGAATACGGGCAACACTACCGCATGGCCCCTAAGGTGGAGATCACTTTTATGGACGCTGGCCACATCTTGGGAGCAGCGTTCATCGTATTGAAGGCCGAGGGGAAGACAGTGGTCTTCTCCGGGGACCTAGGAAACCGGGGGAAGCCGTTGGTTGAAGATCCCGCGTATCCACCCAAGGCGGACGTACTGATCCTCGAGTCCACCTACGGTGACCGTACCCATCGACCCATATCCGAATCTATCGAGGAACTGAGGCAAGTGATCCTGCACACCTTCGAAGCCGGGGGCAACGTGATCATCCCCTCCTTCGCCCTGGAGCGGACGCAGGAGGTACTTTACATTTTATACCGCCTCTGGAGGGAGCGGAAGATCCCCAAATGCGAGATATATCTCGACTCGCCTTTGGCTACAGCCGCGACGAGGATATTCGAGAAGCATTCCGGTCGCTTCCCCGAGCCCGCGCGGCGCATTTTCAGGAAAAAACGCAATCCCTTCGCATTCGAACTTCTGCGGTACACCTTGACGCGGCGGGCCTCGAAGAAGATCCCGAGCGACCTGGGTGGGGCGATCATTATTGCCGGAAGCGGTATGTGCACCGGAGGACGCATCCTCTACCATCTGAAAGCGAACCTTCCCCGGCCGGAGTCCTCCATCGTGTTCGTGGGGTATCAGGCGGAGGGGACGCTGGGGCGTCAGATCCTGGACGGCGCGGAACGCGTAGAGATCATGGGCTCCATCGTGCCCGTACGGGCGAATATTGTGCGTATCGAGGGGTTGTCCGCCCACGCCGACCAGGGGATTTTGGTGGACTGGGCGTTACATGCCGATCCAAACCTGATCTTCCTCGTACACGGGGAGGAACGAGCCCTTACAGCCTTGGCTGAGAGGTTCACCGTCCATGGCTATCCCGTCCACATCCCGACTTGGCACGAGACAGTGGATGTTTGAGGTGCTCTCGGCCCTGAAGCCATAACTCTCTTAATCGCGCCGCAGATGCTTCCGTGCTTGACATCAGCGAGGGAACGCGTTAGAGTGAGATTTGTGCAGGACCGCGTAGTGCCAAAGTGGCCGTTGGGGTGTTCCCCCAACGCAGTAAGGCACAGAAGCAGGTCCGAAAAATTGAGCAGGAAAGGAGGGGAGCAGTCCAATGGCCACCGGAAAAGTTAAATGGTTCGATCAGGCAAAGGGTTACGGCTTCATCGAGCAGGATGGGGGTCCTGACGTCTTCGTCCATTTCTCCGCCATCAACATGCCCGGATTCAAGACCTTGCGCGAAGGCCAGGTGGTGGAGTTCGAGATCGAGGAAACTCCCAAGGGACCACAGGCCAAGAACGTGATCCCCCACTGAGGGGAATTCAAACCGAAAAAGCAAAGAGGCCCCGCAAATGCGGGGCTTCTTTCTCTGAATCTCTGATATTTATCTCGCCACGAATCTCGGCTTTTTTCTTCCCACGGCCGCAAGACTTGAATACGTAGTACGAGTCCCGAACACGATGCACACAATGATGAGCCATACCCGAATTTAATATCAACTTTTCCTATGCATTTTACAATTTCCAAAAAAATCTTCGTCTTCCCACATACTCTCGTAGAATCCAACCGGTGAAAATCACGGTTTACGGTTACTTCGGCAGGGGGAACCTCGGCGATGAGGCCCTAGCGTCCGTGTGGGAGAAAAGACTTTCGACACTCGGCTTGGTGAGGATCCTCTCCCCTCCGCGGTTTCCCCGGGGAGAGGTCGTTGTCTTCACGGGGGAACCGCTTCAGGACCGAACGTCGCTTCACTCCCTTCTCTTCTACGCTGCGGCCATCCGAGGCGCAGCGCGCTGTGGGCACGCGATCCTCGGGGCGGTGGGTGTGGACGTGCATTTGTGGATCTCGCGGTACCTCCTCCCCAAGATTCTGCGCGATGTAGATTACATTTCAGTGCGGGATCCCCGCTCCCAAATGGCCTTGTCCACCCTCGGAATCGCAGCTCGAGAGGCTCGGGATGCCGCGTTCCTCCTCCCCGCCCCTATCGGGCATCACAATGGGCCGGTGCTTTTGAACCTCGTCCCCTCGTTGCCAGCGGTTGTGCAAAAGGAGGCCTGGGAGTTCTCCCGGGTGGTGGCCGGGGAGCTCGGACGAAAGCTCCACGGGCTCGTGATGGCCCGGGGAGAGGACGAGCGGGCCCTCCGGGGCCTGGAAGATACCCTCGTTCCTCGCTCGGTGGAGGAAGCGCTGGAACTCATCTCGGGGGCGGCGCTCCTCATCGGGGCCAGGCTCCATGCGCTGGAGTTCGCCCTCCTCTGTGGCACGCCATTCGTGGCGGTGCCGTATGCCGCCAAGGTGGAGTCGTTCCTACAGCTCGTGGAGCGTGACCTTCCCGAAGAGATCCCCCGGATCCCGGGGGAACCGCCGAGAGAGGTCCTCGAGCTCCTCACGTCCGCGAGTTACATTGAGGGACTGGCGCGGGCCCGGGGGAAGATCCGTCGGGAAGCTGAGGAAGGAGCAAGGGATGTCGTCCACCTCGTCCGCGAAATGGCATGAGCCGGTGATGGTGGCTGGGGTCCTACGATTTCTGGATCCAGGACCGGGGAAGCTTATCGTGGACGCCACCGTGGGGACAGGTGGCCACTCTGAAGCGATCCTCGCACGGGGAGCAAAACTCATCGGGATAGACCGCGATCCTCTGGTTCTGGAGCTCGCCCGGGAGAGGCTCTCCCGTTTTGGAGAACGGGCCTGCCTTGCACACGGGAACTTTCAGGATCTGGAGAAGATCCTCTCCGGACTCGGCGTTGAGGCCGTGGACGGAGTTCTCCTCGATCTAGGGGTGTCCTCGTTCCAGCTTGAGGGTCCCGAGCGTGGCTTTAGTTTTCTGCGGGAGGGTCCCCTGGACATGCGTATGGATCCGGCACAACCGCTCTCCGCTCGCGAGATCGTGAACCACTGGCCGGAACGGGAGATCGCTCGGGTGCTGCGAGAATACGGCGAGGAGCGTTACGCGCGGCGGATTGCCCGAGCCATCGTGAGGGCGCGCCCCATCGAGACCACGACCCAGCTCGCGGAGCTCGTGACTCGCTGCTATCCCCCTGGGCGCCATCGTATCCACCCTGCCACACGCACCTTCCAAGCACTGCGAATCGCGGTGAACGATGAATTGTCCGCTCTACGCAAGGGCCTCCTTGCAGCGCTAAAGGTGCTCAAACCCGGTGGAGTGCTGGTGGCGATCTCCTTCCATTCTCTTGAGGACCGGATAGTGAAGCACGCTTTCCGTCAGCGCTGGATCGCCGGCGAGGTGGAGATTCTGACGAAAAAGCCTCTAATGCCCTCGGAAGGGGAGATCGCAAGAAATCCCCGGTCCCGCTCGGCTAAGCTCCGTGCCGCCCGCAAAATCTCCGGTGGGTAATATACAGTACACGAGCGACTTCGCGGGATGTTGTGTCCAAGAAGCGGTCTTCTTCCATTCGGCAAAAGTTCGGCCGTATAGGTAGCCGCTGTCTTCGAACGAGGGGACGAGGCGCCTTAAGCTTCCCATTGATGTATGAGCCCTTTTTCGATGAGGGAGTTCGTTGGCAGAGATATGCTGCAGCGGCGGCCGTCATCCTGATGGTCGCGGGGTTGGTGTTTCTCTACCTGTGGCTGAACTCGAAGGTAATCATCTTGCGCCGAGATCTGTCCACACTTTCCTTCGAGATCCAGGACTTGGAAAAGGAGGTCCTTTCGCTGGAATACCGTGTGAGCAAGATATTCTCCCCGGAACGACTGGAGGAGAAGGCGCGGGAATTCGGAATGGTGCCTCTGTCCGAAGACCACATCATACGTTTGCAGGTAGATGTGGAGGGAGACCGCGATTAGACGTGCTACATTCGTCTTCGTCCTTCTGGGGGTTGGGACCCTGGCGGTCGTCGCCAGGCTCTTCCAAATCCAGGTAGCCGAACACACTCACTGGGCCGAGCTCGCTCGTGAGATTCAGGAAGAAGTGGTGGAGCTTCCCGCACAACGAGGGACGATCTACGATCGAAATGGTTTGCCCCTGGCTTACGATGTCCCCGCCTACGACATCGCCCTGGACAATTACCACATGACAAAACCTGAGCTTCTTGTGAACTTACTGGTGGAAACCTTGGGAATCGCCGCCGATGAAGCCGCACAGATTGTCTACCATGAAGGTTACTTCACCTGGGTCAAACGCCGCGCGGACCGAAGCGAGGGTGACGAGCTCAAACGCAGGGCCGCGGAGCTCGGGATAAAGGGGCTCATGTTCTTCGATACTTGGAGGCGGGCCTACCCTCAAGGGCCATACGCGCTGGAAGTCTTGGGATTTGTCGGGATTGACGGGGTGGGTCTGGAGGGGCTCGAATACCTCTTCGACGGGGAGCTCAGGGGGAAGCCCCGGATCCTGCGGCTCGTGCGTGGCCGCGACGGCATGGTCTATGAGTACTGGGTGGAAGATCCTGGGGAAAAGGGGCGGGATCTCTACCTCACCCTCGACGCTCGGATCCAGCGAATCTGTGCAGAAGAGCTCGACCAGGGCGTTGAACAATTTAAAGCAAGACGTAGCCTCGCAGTGGTGATGGATCCCCGAACCGGGGAGATCCTGGCATTGGCCCAATCGCCGCGGGCCGACCCTGAGAACCCTGATCCTGCACTGTTGCATCCATGGGCGATCACTGACCCCTTCGAGCCCGGCTCCACCTTCAAGGCGCTGGTGGGCACAGCCGCCCTGGATTTGGGGCTTGTCACCCCGGAAGAAACTTTTAACGGTAACTCGCCTATCGTCGTGGACGGCATCCCCATTAGGAACGCTTTGGAAAAATCTTATGGACTCGTCACTTTCTCCCGAGGGATTACACAATCAATAAACACGGTACTCGTTCAAGTTGCGCTGCGCTTGGGTGTGGAGCGTATATGGGAGTATTTGAGGCGATTCGGCATAGGTGAGCTCACGGGCGTTGAGCTACCTGGCGAGGCGTCCGGTACCTTGCGGCCACCAGAGGAGTGGACCCGGGTGGACCTCGCTACCGCGTCTTTCGGCCAAGGGGTATCGGTGAATAGCTTGCAACTCGCCCGGGCCTTCTGTGCGATTGCTGCCAAAGGTCTTCTTCCCAAAATCCACCTCTTACGTGGGAACAGCGGTCCCAAACGGCAGGTGGCCTCGGCGGAGGCTTGCTTAGCCATGCGGAAAATGTTGCGGCTAGCCGTGAAGTATCCGCGTGCTACGGGAAGTGCGGCGGAAGTTCCTGGCTTCGGAGTGGCGGGAAAATCCGGCACTGCCCAGAAAGCGCTCCCCGGTGGGGGATATTCCCAGGAGAGAGTAATGGGTGCCATGGTTGCCTTTTTTCCCTGGAAAGAACCGGAGTACTTGATCCTCGTCGTCTATGATGAACCCCATGTCTGGCCGAACTGGGGCGGCTCCACCGCCGGACCCACCGTGAAATGGATCATCGAGGAGATGTACCGCCAGGGTCTCATCAGTCCCTATCCAGAAGCCGACGATGGTCTTTGAGTACATCTATGCGAAATCTACCAGCTATCCACGGTGTCACCTGACAAATATCCAGGAGAGAAGAGATATTTTCACAATGTGCATGTGGGCAATGGGCCTTCTCTTGGTTATGGCCACACTCCCGAAAGTAACTGCGAAATGTCCGCCACTTCGGCCTTTTCCCAGCGGTGCTACATGCGTGACCTGGATCCCCTTTGGAGGCGGCCGCGGTGGAGAGGTGCCCGGGGCGGATTAATCCGGTGGAGTCGGGCTCCTTCGCGGTCTACATTGCGATCCTTATTTGGTCCGGGGCTGGTCAAGGTGTCGTTTTGCCTTTCCCGGTTGTGGAAGGATCCCCATATCAGTCGAGTGGCGTTTACGGCCATAGAGGTTTCGATCCTCTCAAAGCATCGCGTGATGCGATATGCTTCTTGCGTGGAGAGCCTGCGGATGTACATGGATCCCCGCATCTCCGTCCACCTTCCCTGCCCCCACCTTCCCGTGGGACTGATCGGGTTGTCAAAAGGGGAAACACTGCCATGGAGGTTCTGGGACATTTGGGAATGAGGTGCAGGTGATTGGTACGTGGACCGGAATCACCCGGCCAGAATGTAATTCACCACGTGAATTTCGGCTCTCTTGGTCAAACCCTCTCCTCCGGCTCACCCCTCTTGCCGGCTGATCCCAGCGAAGTCGAATGTGATGTAGATTACACTTCTTTGTGCGGGGACCTGGGGGCGTTCTCCTGCGGCTGGGGACCTGGGGACGCGGCGCGGGGTACCCTCTACCACGATCTCGACGGAAGCGGCTCCCATGATCGGGGGACTATATAGTCGACGCCTACCACAGCGTCTTCGCCGGCGGGGAGAAAGGGGGGTTTACTCCACTGCAGTACCGGAAGCGGTGGTGGTCAAAAGCCTTTGTCGCTCGCGGAAAAATCATCGGTTTTCAAGGTGCATTATCGGGGGGAGGCGATATTGAGCCTCTTCACCATCCCGGTAATCGTGGCACTGCTGACACTGCTCCGGGACGGAACGACCGGCATCGCGGCTTGGTCCGCCGGGTGTGGCTTACTGGAAGCAGCACTCCTGACGGTGGACATCGCCTACGAGGGGGTGGAAGGCCCCCGAGTGCCAAAAGCCTTTGCCCGAGCTCCGCAGCGGACGCAGGAGACGATCATCGCCCTTGGCTTGCCCCATATCGATCCATGTTTCCTCGCGTGGGAGTTCATGGGTGGACCACTGGCGGAGCTCAACATCGAGCTCTCCGGAGTGGGTTGGTCCCGCGGGAGTGGCCGGCATGGGCATCCTCGCGGCCTCCTTTTGGTGGCCACGTTCGCCGGAGTAGGGCTCCGGCGGCCCTGTCTGATAGACGCGGCGGCGGGGCTTGGGGGTTTGTCATCGGGCCCGCGTGGGCCATCTGGATGGGGTTTGTCCTCTCCACTGCCGCATGGAGCTAGATATGAATTAGAATAAGGGTAGAAAGGAGCGGGAGATGCGTATGGTAGATCTCATCGAGAAGAAACGCGATGGAATTGCCTTAACCGAGGGCGAAATCCGCTGGATGATCGAGCGATACGTGGCCGGCGAGATCCCGGATTACCAGATGTCCGCCTTCCTCATGGCGGTCTACTTTCGCGGGATGACCGAGGAGGAAATGGTGGCCTTCACCGCTGCCATGGCCGAGAGCGGCGAGACGGTGGACCTCACCGAGGTCCCTGGGGTCAAGGTGGACAAACACTCCACCGGCGGCGTGGGAGACACCGTGACGTTGATCCTCGTCCCCCTCATGGGGGCGGCGGGGTACGTGGTGGCGAAGTTGTCCGGCCGGGCCCTGGGCCATACGGGGGGAACTATCGATAAGTTCGAGTCCATCCCCGGTGTGCATACTGACCTCTCGCCACGGGAGATCATCGACCAGGCAAAGCGGATCGGGGTCGTGATCGCCGAGCACACCCAGGACGTTGCACCGGCAGATAAGCTCCTCTACGAACTCCGCGATGTTACCGGGACGGTTCCCTCCCTCCCTCTGATCGTGGGCTCCGTGCTCTCAAAGAAGATCGCTGGCGGGGCGGACCTCATCGTCCTGGACGTTAAGTGCGGCGATGGTGCCTTCATGCAGAGCTTTCCGGAGGCGAAGGGACTCGCCGAGTCCCTGGTGCGGGTAGGAAACGAGCTCGGGAAACGGTTCTCGGCCCTGGTCACTGCCATGGACCAGCCCTTGGGGAGGATGGCGGGGAACGCGCTGGAGGTGAGACAGGCGATCGAGGTTCTCCGGGGTGGGGGACCGGAAGACCTCCGCGAAGTGACCCTCGCCCTGGGGGCGGAACTCCTTCTCCTCGCCGGTGAGGAGGGCGACGAGGTGACGGCCCGGAGAAAGCTTGTGAGGCTCCTCGATGAGGGCGTCGCGTGGGAGAAATTTTTGGAACTAGTCGCCGCCCAAGGCGGAGATACCCAGTGTGTGGAGGACCCCGCGAGGCTCCCCCGGGCGAGGGAGGTCGTCGAAGTGCGGGCACCGCGTGCGGGGTACGTGCGGAGGCTCTCCGCGCGCCAGGTCGGGGTCGCCGCCGGGTTGCTCGGGGCCGGCCGTGAGGTGAAGGGGCAGGAGGTGGACCCCGCCGCCGGGGTGGAGCTCCTAGCCAAGGTGGGCGACGCGGTGGACGAGGGTGCCGTCCTCGCCCGGCTGCATCTCGGGGAGCGGGCCCGGCCGGAGGAGGCGAGACGACTCGTGGCCGGGGCCTTCGAGATCGGCGACGAGCCCCTCACGCCGGGGAAATTGATCCTCGCTCGCGTGCGCTGATCGCCCGGGGAAGGGATGGAACCGGAGATCCTCTCGTTCGCTGGCCCCGATGGCCTCCCCTTGCAGGGCTTCCTTTGGCGGTCCGCGGGGAAGAAACTCCTCCTCATCGTCCACGGCTACGGGGAACACGCCCGCCGCTACCTAAAATTCGGTGGGTGACTCGCGGAGTGCGGGTGGAGTGTGGCCGCCTTCGACCTCCGTGGCCACGGAGAGAGCGGGGGGACGTGCCATATCTCCTCCTTCCGGCAGTATTTCGATGACCTCGATGCCTTCCAGGATAAGGTCTCGCAGGCGCTTCGGGCCGAGATCACCGTGGTCCTCGGCCAGAGCCTCGGCGGCCTGATTGTCGCCCGATACTTGCAGGAGGGCACCGTGGGGATCGCCGCCGCGGTGCTGAGCTCCCCCGCCCTGGGGTTTGCGCTCCATATCCCCTGGTGGAAGCAAGCCTTGGCGCACGTAATTTCGTCGCTCGTTCCCTGTGCTCTCTCCCAAGCGGGATAGATCCCGAGCCCTTGAGCCACTCCGGGGGTCGTAGCAGCGTATCGGGGGGATCACCTAGTGCACCGGATGGTCACGGCCCGGTGGTTAGTGGAGACACTCGCCACCCAACGCGATGCCCTGGGGAGGGCGGTGCGCGTGCGGCTCCTCGTCATCGTAGGGGAAGGGGACCGCATGGTTTCCCATGATGCCATCGAAGTTTTCTATATACAATCTGGCAGCGAGCGAAGAGATCTGAAGGTCTACCGCGGTTTCTACCACGAGCCCCTGAACGAGGTCGGCCGTGAGCGCGTTTGGTCGGATATCCTCGACTGGCTCGAGTCCCTTTAAACGTCAACTCGTCGCCGTCTTGCACATCTCAAGCGAGGGACGGAAGATCGAGGACGATGCGAAAGGTATTCGCCGTCGCGGCGCGATTCTATCAGCTCTTCGTCTCGCCGCTTCTTCCGAAACAGTGCCGGTTTCACCCCACGTGCTCAGAGTACGCCCGTCAGGCAGTGCTCAGGCACGGGGTGATCCGGGGCGGGTGGCTTGCGGCGAAGCGCATTGCAAAGTGCGGCCCGTGGCACCCCGGCGGCCACGACCCCGTGCCCGAACCCCGGCGAAGCGAGGGGAACCCCCGATAAAGTGGGCTCTCAAGCCTGCTCCTGGCGCAGAACCTTCTCCTCGAACTCCCTACGAACCTCGGCATAGAAGTCGGGGAGGAGCCAGAGCTCCAGAGCCACGGCAGAAAGGGCCTTGGCGGCAGCGAGCATTCCCCTGCGCGCCTCTTCCGACCGGGCCGCAGCCGCGAACTCGTGGGAGTGGCCAGGGGTCCCAGCGGGGGCGATCTTGATATAGGGGTGGATGGCCGGGACCGCCTGGGAGATATCGCCCATATCGGTAGAGCCCATCCCGCCATGGGGCTCCTCGATCTCATATCCCAGCTCCTCGATGTGGCGACGGAAGGATCGAGCGAGGCGCCGATTGGGCCTCATTGCCTTGTACTCGTGGCCCACCCGGGTAAAGGTGAGCTTCGCCCCGGTGGCCAGGGCCGCGCCCTCGGCGCACTTCTTAAGCTTCTCCACGAGTTCTTCCTTGTAGTCGTCCTCGGCGGCGCGCACATAAAAGAGGGCGGCGGCATATTCGGGGACGATGTTGGGTTTGGTGCCCCCGTGGGTGATGATCCCGTGGATTCGGGCCCCATCCCTTATGTGTTGGCGCAGGGCGTTCAGGGCGTTGAAGGTTTGGATCACAGCGTCCAGGGCGTTTATCCCCTCCTCGGGGCTACCGGAGGCGTGAGCGGGCTTCCCCTGGAACTCGATCTTCACCTCTGTGATAGCGAGGGACCCCCGTTCAACCAGGGTCCGGTCAGAAGGATGTACCATCATCGCCACGTCCACATCGGAGAAGGCCCCGGTGTCGAGGAGTTTGATCTTCCCCCCGCCGCCTTCCTCGGCCGGCGTCCCGATCACCATGAGCACCCCGGGGAGGGTTCCCTTGAACGGGGCGAGCCCCAGGGCCGCCCCCAGCGCGATGGTGGCAATGATGTTGTGACCGCAGGCGTGGCCGAGCTCCGGCAGAGCATCGTACTCGGCAAGGAACGCCACTGCCGGCCCCTCGGCCTCCGCAGGGTGCACTGCCTTGAAGGCCGTCTCGAATCCCCCCACTCCCCGTTCCACCCGGAAGCCCCCTTTCTCCAGGGCTTCGGTTAGCCAGGCCATGGCCCTGTGCTCCTGGAAGGCTGTTTCCGGGTTCTCGTGGAGATTCAGGGCAATGTCCCAGAGCTCGTCAGCGATCTCGTCGATCCTCCGCCAGACCTCCGCCTTCACCCGGGATAGGTCCATCATCACCTCCTCGATGAGCGAGAGAATTCGATGTACTTCTCCCGCAGGGCCTCACGTTCCTCCGGAGAGAGATCACCCGCGCTCCCCAAGATCTCCCGCCGACGCCGGGCACTTATGTAAAGGGAAATCGCAGCGGCTACCGACACGTTGAACGACTCCACGAACCCCCACATGGGGACATTGAAGCTCCCATCACAGACCCCCAGGGCCTTTTTGGAGACGCCCTCCTTCTCGTTCCCGAAGACAAGGGCTAATGGCTCCCCCACGGGGAGCTCTTCTACCGGGAGGGCGCCTCTCCCCGGCATGGCGATGTAGATCCGATAGCCCTTCTCTTTGAGCTCGGAAAAGGCTCGCTCCGCGCGGCGGAAGCGCTTAACCTCGAGCCACTTCTCCGCCCCTTGGGTAACTGCCCGGGACGGCTCGAAGGGTACCTGCTCCTCGATGATGTACACGTTCAGGATCCCCAAAGCCTCGCAGGTCCGCAGGATCGCCGCGGCGTTGTGGGGGTTGGCGAAGTTTTCGCACACCATTACTAGACCCTTGAGACGTCCCGCGACCACCTGTTCGATTCTCTCCAGACGCTCCTGGGTGACCATGGGGTCAAGACCAGACACCGGGGATGCGGGTCCCGCAGCGAGGACAAGCGCCGTCGCTCAGGTCGTCGCCCTCTACCAGGAACCCGTAGCGGTGGATGAGGACCTTCTCACACGACGGACACACGGTGTCCTCGCTCTGCCCCGGGACATTTCCCAGATAGACGTAATTGAGCCCCACTTCCTTTCCGATCTCCCACGCCCGGATGAGAGCCGAGAGGGAGGTCGGGGGGTGGGCATGCATCTTGTACGCGGGGAAGAAGCGGGAGATGTGCCATGGGATGTCGGGGGAGACCCCACTGATGAACTCCGCGATCCAACGCAGCTCCTCCTCGGAGTCGTTGATCCCGGGAATGACAAGGGTCGTCACCTCTACCCAAATTCCCCGTTGGTACATCCCCTCAATGGTGTCGAGCACTGGCTGCAAGGTGGCCCCCATATAACGACGATAGGTCTCCTCTCGGAACGCCTTGAGGTCCACGTTGGCCCCATCCAGGTAAGGGGTGACCTCGTCCAGGGCTTCCCGCGTCATGTAGCCGTTGGTCACGAATACGTTCTTGATCCCCAGGGGATGGGCCCGTTTCGCCACCTCATAGGCGAACTCGAAGAACACGGTGGGCTCGGTATAGGTATAGGCGATTATCGGGGAGCCAGAGTTCTGGGCCTGGCGCACGAGCTCCTCGGGTTCCACCCACTCGCCTAAGACTCGGCCCCCATGGTCACGGGGGTACTGGGAGATATGGTAGTTCTGACAGAAGTCACAGCGGAAATTGCACCCAACGGTGGCGAGGGAGAGTGCGTCGGCCCCGGGGAGGAAGTGGAACAGGGGCTTCTTCTCGATGGGGTCCAGAGCCACCGAGACCACCCGTCCGTAAACCAACGAGTAAAGGGTCCCATTGCGGTTTTCCCGAACGGTACAAATCCCACGTCCCCCTTCGGCGATAACACATCGATGGGCACAAAGATGACACCGTACCCGTTTGTCCCCGAACGGCTTCCACAACATGGCTTCGTGCATCGCGAGGATCTTAACCGTGGGGAAGCGTCGGGGCCAGCGATCGCTCGCCAGGGTCGGCCTCGCGGGGTATCCCGCGTCGCATCTCCCGGGGGCACGTCTCCGGAGGTGCTCAGCCCCTGCCGTGACGCCGGAGCATCCACTCCCAGGCGGTGGCGATGATCTCTTCGAGAGAAGTGAAACGGGGCTTCCAGTCAAGCTCCTGTCTGGCCCTGGTGGGGTCTGCCACGAGGGCGGGGGGGTCGCCGGGACGCCGGGGTCCCTCCACCACCGGGATCTCGCGACCGGTGACGCGTTTGCAGGTCTCTATCACCTCGCGCACGGAGTGGCCCACCCCGGTGCCGAGGTTATAAATCGAACTCGCCCTCCCCTCCCGCAGCCGCTCCAAGGCCAGGACGTGGGCCTCCGCCAGATCTGCCACGTGGATGAAGTCACGGATGCAGGTCCCATCCGGCGTGTCATAGTCGGTGCCGAAGATCTCCACGTGATCCCTTAGTCCCAGGGCGGCCTCGAGCACAATGGGGATGAGATGAGGTTCGGGGTCGTGCCACTCACCGATTGTCCCCTCGGGATCAGATCCCGCGGCATTGAAGTACCGCAAGGCCACGTATCTTAAGCCGTAAGCGCGAGCGTAATCGGAGAGGATCTCCTCGAAGATCTGTTTGGTACGGCCGTAGGGACTCTTGGGGCGCTTGGGGTGTTCTTCGGGAATAGGCAGGGACTCTGGGTCGCCATAGACGGCGGCGCTGGAGCTGAAGATGAACTCCGTCACCCCATGTTCGAACATCGCCCGGAGGAGGTTCAATCCCCCTACCACGTTGTTCTCATAGTAGATCCGTGGGTTCTCCACCGACTCCCCCACCGCAGTCCGCGCGGCGAAGTGAATCACGGAGCGGATGGGGTAGCGGGAGAAGGCTTTTTTCAGGGCAGGATAATCCAGGAGATCGACCTCTACGAATTCGTCGCAGAGCACGAACTCCCGATGGCCGGTCGAGAGGTTATCCAAAGCCACTACTTCGTAGCCCCGCCCGAGCAAGGCCTTAATCGTATGGGAGCCGATGTAGCCCGCACCGCCGGTGACGAGAATCAAATGACCTCCTTTCTATTGCTGTCCTTGCGCCCCGATATCCATCTCGCCCGCTCCCCAGCCGTCCAGAGGAAGGTTTGCCTCGGGGGAGAGGAAGAGGGGATCACAATGGCCCCGCTCGGCGAAGCGGTAGTACGCACAGGCCGCCACCATGACTGCGTTGTCGGTGCAGAGCTCCGGTGGGGGGAAGAAAACCTTCATCCCCCGCTCCGCCGCCAAGTCAGGGAAAACCTCGCGCAGGCGTGAATTGGCCGCCACTCCGCCTACAACTACGATCCTCTCGAGTTCGTAGATCCGCGCCGCCCGGATCGCCTTGTCCACGAGCACGTCCGCGATCGCTTCAAGGTAGGACGCACAGAGGTCCTTGAGGTCAGGGTGGGGGTGGTCTTTGAGCCATCGCACTGCGGCGGTCTTGAGCCCGGCGAAGCTCGTGTCGAAGCCCTCGCCTAACATCGGCCGAGGAAAGGGAATCGCCTTTGCGTCCCCTTCGCGGGCCAGTGAGTCGATAGTCGGTCCCGCGGGGTACCCCAGGCCCACCAGTCGCCCAAGCTTGTCCAGGGCCTCCCCGGCAGCATCGTCGCGAGTGGTTCCAATCACCCGGAAGTCGTCCCAGTCCTTGACCACCACGAGCTCAGTGTGACCTCCCGAGACAATGAGGCCCAAGAAAGGCGGGGGAACGTTCGGATATGCGAGACGATGTGCGAAGAGGTGCGCTGCCAGGTGATGCACCCCCACGAAGGGCACGTCCAGGGCTACACTCAGCCCCTTAGCGTAAGAAACGCCCACTACCAAGGGACCGATGAGGCCAGGGCCGTAAGTAACTCCCACGAGCTCAATTTCCTTCCAGCTGACCTTTGCCTTACCGAGAGCCTCCTCCACGAGATAGGGGAGTTTCTTCAGGTGGTCACGGGAGGCGAGTTCCGGAACCACACCCCCGTAGCGAGCATGGAGGTCAACTTGGGAGTAGATCGTGTTCGCCAGAATCTCGTCGCGATCCCGCAAGATGGCAACCGCGGTCTCGTCGCACGAGGTCTCGATCCCCAGCGTGATCATCGCGGCGCAATTTTAACCGCCCACGCGGTTTTTCCATTTATTACACGCCGAGTAGTACCGTTTCAGCGCTTTTTCATGGTAAGGATGTTACCACACTGGGTAGATGAAGGAGGGTGCGTAGTCTGTGGGGATTTTTGGAGGTCTGTGTTTCTCCGCCCACTGCTATTCCTTCAAGGCCGACATGGTGTGCGGGATCATCATTGAGGAAGCCCGCTAGACGACAACGCTTCCGAAGGCGACGGGGGCGACACGTCGGAGGGGTGACGTCCTAGATGGGACAAAGAAAACGCGCGTTCGGCTGCGCCCGGGGAGCACAAAAACCTGAGCGACCCTTGCGGGTAACGAGGCGCTGGACCATTCAAGGCCGAGCAAAGGTCACCGTGAGCTTGGACTGCTTCGTCAAGCTTCACATCGTGGACGCCGCGGGAATGTCCTGAAGGTTGCGAGGGAGTGCTTCGTCGGGAGGCGATTCGACGACGTGGACCAATCCTCCCCCAGTTCCCGGACGGGGGTACGCGGAGGGAGACAGGTCTTTCTTCCCCTGGGAGATCTTTTTCCCTAGTGAACGGGGGGTGGTGGAAGTCTTCTACCCCAAGATGAGGCCATCCACTACGACGGATCGGAGGAAAACATACCGGAAAACTGAGAATTTTTCTCATGTAAAATGGATGTACATCCCTTTGGGGCCAAATCATAAGGGAGGTGTTAGGATGAGAAAGGGCTTGATATTCGTACTAGTGGCGATATTGATGTTCGCTATCTCGGGGTTGGCGGTAGAATTCAAGTTTCTGGGTTCCTACGAGATAGCGACCGAGGACTGGTGGTTCGGGACCATGCCGGTGGGGGAGATCTCGGGTCTGGCCTACAACCCCGACCTCGGGATCTACTTCGGGATCTGCGACAACCGCGGGAAGGACCCCGAGGAGGGCGTGGCCGGGAGGCTCTACCTCCTGGACATCGACCTCGGCTGCTGCGGGATCTACGGGGTGAAGGTCGTCTCGGTGGTATTCCTCGACGCCGACCCCGGGACTCCCGGGGTGCAGCCGTACGGTCCCGGCGAGGTGGACGCCGAGGAGGTGGTCCTCACCCCCGACCGCAAGCTCATCATCTCCTCCGAGCGCGACCTGAAGGGCATCCCCTGGATCAGGGTCTTCGCCCTGGACGGGGTGATGCTCTCCGAGATCCCGGTGCCGGGTAAGTTCATCCCCGCCGAAGGAAAGGGCATCCGGAGGAATCTGGCGTTCGAGGCCATGGCGCTCTCGCCGGACGGCAAGACCCTGTTCTTCGCCAACGAACAAGCCCTGGCCCAGGACGGTCCCATCGCCACCCCCGACAACGGGACCCAGGTGCGCATCGTCCAGTACGACCTCCCCGGCGATGCTCCGGCGGAGGCGGCGGAGTACGTGTACGTCACCGAGCCCGTCTTCGCCGCCCCAAAGGGCAAATACGCCGACAATGGTGTTGTGGCAATGCTTTATGTGAAGCACCTCGTGCCCGAATACGACCTCTTCGTGGTCGAGCGGGCCTACTCCAGCGGGGTGGGGAACGACATCAAGGTCTTCGGAGTGAGGCTCGCGGGGGCCGACGACGTGAAGGAGGTGGAGGCCCTTCCCTATCCCTTCCCCGGGAACGCGGTGGAGAAGACGTTACTCCTCCGGATCTCGGCCATCCCCGAGTATTCCGATATCCCGGTGGTCCCGGACAACATCGAGGCCATCGTCCTGGGGCCGGCGCTCCCCACGGGGAACTCCTCCCTGATCCTCGCCAGCGACAACAACTACAACCTCCCCCAGCGGAACCTGTTCCTCCTGTTCGAGCTCATCCCCTAGTTGAAGCGGATAGGAGGGAAAGTAGAGAAGGTTGCTATAGCCCGTAAATATTTCGGTTGCCTAGAGACCAATTGTGGGTCCACGTGTGCAGCGTGGATTGAGTTCAAACAACACGATGAATATGGCAACCCTCTTCCCGTCGAAGGTTGGATTGAGATAGAATGTGAGATGGGGTTTCTCTGTGGAGGCTTTTGGCCCATAACGACTGGTTGCCCAGATTATGATTCCTGCGACGGATATGGTAGGTGCAGGGTAAATGCAAGGTGTTTTGATTCCCATCACTGTTGTCCCCTGGATTACCGACAACCCAAGGTTTACTGCAATATTGAGGTTAACTACGGCTGTTTTTAAGGGGTAAAGATGTGTAAAGCTTTATTCATTATCTTTACCTTCGGTCTATATGCCTTAGCCCGGTGGCATTACCGCGTTGATGTTGAATACCGTGAGGGCGACCGGGATCTACGGGAGCCCTATTTGTTGAGGGAAATGGCGAGGCCGAACTACGATGCCGAAAATCCGCCTTGGTACACTTATTCGATATGCCCCGGAAGCCATCGCAGAGGGGTCGTTGACCTGAACGGGCGTAGCGTGCTCGTGGCTATAGGTGAAGCGGACTTCGATGGGGTTTTCACCGCAGAGGAGCTCTGGATCGCCGTGGATACCGATGGCGATGGAGAAATCTCCTTTTATCCGTACGAGATCTTCCGCCCAGGGGAACCGGTGCACCTCGACAGAACCCTATATGAAGTGAGCTTCGTCTCACCGAGCGGGAGGTACATCCAGCTACGGGCAATTGGGGAGGAACCCTATCCGTTGCCTATCCTCTCGGTCGGCCGTGTATTTCCCGATTTAAAGGCCGAGGATATCTTCGGGATGGACTTTTCCCTCGCGGAACTGCGCGGTCATATAGTGGTGCTCTTCTTCATGCAAGAAAGTTTTTTGAAATTCATCTGTGAAAAGGACGGTACAGGAGCGTGTCCCAATCGGTGGTCCCACGTCTGCCATCGACACCGCTTGATCGCCGAGCTTTTCTCGGACGACCCCTACGTGAAAGTGGTCGTCGTTTTGACCGGTAGAGTCCCGCCCTCCTTGGAGGAATGGAGAGGCCAGGCCCTCGACTGGACCGTCGTCTGGGCCCCTTGGGCTGCGGAAGATTACAGGGTCGGTACCCAAGCGTTCGTCATCGACGAAGCCGGGGTTATCCGCTATAGGGACGAGCTCACCGCTCATTGTTTCAGCCGTTGGGCTTGCCCCCGCTATGAGACCTCTTATGCGAACTCGTTCGACATCCTTTGCGCTGTGAAAAGGCTCAAAAAGGGTTATTGATCACCCCGTTGTAAGGCCTCGGCCACGGCGAAGACGGCGCGCTTCACCGCCGGGGTGCGGAAGGGGACCGTGGCCCCGTCCAGCTGCACGATCCATCCTTTCCGGTCCCGGGAAACGGAGATGAAGAACTGTTGGTGGAATTCACCGTCGGCGGCGAACGCCCGCAGGAGCACCTCGTCCCCCTGGGGGGCCACGAAGGCCTCCTTGACCACCAATGCCCCCTGGGGCCAGACCTCCTTCAGGCCCGCGACCTTCGGGATATCCTCCTTTTCCAAGTCGGTCTTCAACCGTGCGTGGGGCATCTTTCCCTCCGCGATCCGCTCCACCGCGGCCGCGGCCTCCTTCTCGGCCACGAGCCGGTATATCGCGAGCCCCTTGGACCGCCACTTGCGCTCGTAGCGGGTCCGGGGCTCCCCCCCCACTTCGTACGGACCCCGGATCCTAAAGCATCCGGTGGCCGCGAGGTTGTTCCGGGCTTCCTCGGTGAAGGACAGGGCGTCGGTGGCGAGGATGAACCTCCCGCCCGGCTCCAGCACCGCCGCCAGGGTCCGGGCGAACCCCTCGTCCACCAGACGCCGCTCAGCGTGGCGGGCCTTGGGCCAGGGGCAGGGGAAGTTGACGATGACCTCCTGGACGGAGCCATTCGCGAACAGCTCCCGCAGGCCGAAGCGCCCGTCCAGCCGCACCACCCGGATGTTCGCGAGCCCGGCGGCGTGGAACTTCCGGCAGGCCTTCTCGATGCAGGTCAAGGTGAGCTCGAACCCCACGTAATCGTTCTCCGGATGCCGCGCCGCCTCCTCGGCCAGGAACTCCCCGTTCCCGAACCCGATCTCCACGATAAGGGGCGCTTCCCTCCCAAACACCCAACGCCAGTCGGGGGGAAGCCCGGCGAAGAGCCTCGGCTCGATAAGGTACCCCGCGAACTCCATTCGCCCAAGCTTAACCCATCCCCCGGTAAAATGGGGCCGCCATGGTCTGGGATCTGGCCGAGATCGCCCTGGAGATCATGCGGCCCCACACCACCTCGGGCCGCGAGTGGCTGATCGAGGATTTCCTCGTGGAACGGCTGCGGGAGGCGGGCCTGGAGGTGCGGCTGCAGGAGGTCCCCGGGGTGGGGGACAACATCATCGCCCGCCGTGGGGAGGGCGGCTTCCTCATCGTCACCCACCTCGACGTCTATCCCTACCTCACACCCGAGATCCAGGAACCGTGGGTGGAGGAGGGCGTGCTCCACGGCCGGGGCGCGGTGGACACCAAGGGCCAGATCGCGGCGCTGCTTCTGGCCCTGCAGGAAAGCGAGGGTCCCGTGGAGGTGGCCCTGGTGGTGGACGAGGAGCTGGAGGGACGAGGATCCCGGGTGCTGGAGGTCCCCCCGGGATGCCGGGGGGCGGTGGTGTTGGAGCCCACGGAGCTCGCCATCTGCACCGCCGAGGCGGGGACGTTGGAGGTGCGGGTGGTGACCCGGGGGAAGGAAGCCCACGGTTCCGCCCCCTGGGCCGGCGACAACGCGGTGGAGAAGGCCATCCGGCTCTACAACAAACTCCTCGGCGCATCGTTCCTCAAGCACCGCCACCCCCTCTTCCCCCACGGGGCGTGGGTGAACATCGGCCGCATCGAGGGGGGCTACGACGCCATGGTGGTCCCGAGCTCCTGCTCCATACACCTCGAGATCGGCTTCGCCCCGGGGCTCTCCGCGGATGCGGTGGAGGACGAGGTGGAAGAGATCCTCGCCGAGGCCGAGACCATGGAGGTCCTGGACTTCTCCCCCCCGTGGGAAACCCCGCCCGACGCGGCGGTGATCCTCGCGCTGGAGGGAGCGTTTCGCCGGGCCACGGGCAAGGATCCTCGCAGGGCGGGGATGCCCTCCTGGACCGACGCCTCGAACCTCCACAAGAAGGGGGTCCCCACTGTGGTCTTCGGAGCGGGGAAGTTAGAAGTGGCCCATACTCCCTGGGAATCCGTGTCTATCCGCGAGCTAGAAAAACTCTCCGCGGTCCTCAAAGCCCTTGTCGATTCTCCGCCTGCTCGGAGGACTGTCTAGCCAACTGGTTTGGGGTTAGGAGATCGGAAGAATCTTGGCGAACCGGCGCCGCCCCACCCGGAGGACCAGGGGTTCCTTCAACTCGATCCGCGCTTCCCGGGAGGTGACCTTCTCGCCGTTTATCCACACCCCGCCCTGTTCCACCAGCCGCCGGGCCTCCGAGCGCGAGGAGACGAGCCCCGAAGCGGAGAGGAGATCGATGATCCACACCGTCCCCGCTTCGTCCAGGAGCTCTCTCGGGACCTTTATCTCCGACATCTGCTCGGGTGGCTTCTCCTCCTCGAACACCCGCTCGAAGTAGTGCCGGGCGCAGTCCGCAGCCCCTGGTCCGTGAAACTGGGCCACGATCTCCCAAGCGAGCTTTTTCTTCGCCTCCTTGGGGTGTAAGTCTCTTACCTTATCCCACGGGATATCGGTGAGAAGCGCGAAGTACTGGGGCATCAGGTCGTCAGGGAGGGACATGATCTTTCCGAACTGCTCCTCCGGGGGCTCCGCGATCCCGATATAGTTCCCCCGGGATTGGGACATAGCATGTACCCCATCCGTGCCGATGAGAAGGGGCATAGTGAGGATCACCTGGGGGTCTTGGCCGTATTCCCGTTGGATCTCACGGCCGATGAGCAGGTTGAACCGCTGGTCCGAGCCCCCGAGCTCGACGTCGGCCTGGATGGCCACCGAGTCGTAAGCCTGGGCCAAAGGATATAGGAACTCCATGATGGTGATGGGGACTCCCTCCTCGAACCGGCGTTTGAAATCGTCCCGCTCCAGCATCCGCGCCACGGTGTACTTGGAGGTCAATACGATCACGTCCTCGAAAGTGAGCTTGCCCAGCCACTCGGAGTTGTAACGGACCTCGGTCTTTTGGGGATCGAGGATCTTGAATGCCTGCTCCGTGTAGGAGGCCATGTTGCGTTCAATCTCATCGGGGGACATGGGCGGGCGGGTCTTGGACCGTCCCGAGGGATCCCCGATTCGACGGGTGAAGTCGCCGACCACGAGGACTGCGATATGCCCCAGGTCCTGGAAGATCCGGAGCTTGCGCAGGACCACGGCGTGTCCCAGGGTGAGGTGGGGGGCCGAGGGATCGATCCCGAGCTTTACCCGGAGGGGCGTCCCCTCGTGGTAGTAGCGCTCGAGTTTCCGGGCGAGCTCCTCTACGGGAAGGAGGGTCTCGGCGTTCCTCTTTATAAGCTCGATGTCACGCTTGAGCTGCTCGGAGATGTCCATCGATCCTCCTTCAGACGATGACCACCGAGGCCACCCGGTCACCGTCACCAAGGCGCATCAACCGCACCCCCCGCGCGTAGCGGGAGAAGGCCGAGACCTCGTCCACCGGGAAACGGATGACTTTCCCCTTGGCGGTGGAGACGAGGGCCTCGGCCCCGGGTGGGACGGGGACTACGGCCACCAACGGCCCCGCGGTCTCGTCGAGCTTAATGGCGATGACGCCCTTGCCGCCGCGGCCCTGGAGGGGAAATTCGTCGGGAACAATGCGTTTCCCGTAGCCGTTCGCCGTGACGAAGAGGAGGTATTTCGGAGGCGTCCCCGCCGGCCACCACACCATCCCCACCACCGAATCCCCTCCATCGAGCCGGACCCCGATCACCCCCTTGGAGGGGCGCCGGGTCAAGCGGACCTCCTCCTCCCGGAAGCGAATGGCCTTCCCTTGGGCGGTGGCGATGAGGACCTCGCCCTTCCCGCGGCTGATCAGGGCCTCCACAAGCCGGTCGGTGTCCACGGCGGTGTAGGCGGTGATCCCCTTGGAGTGGGCATTGGCGTAGTCGGAGAGGCGGTTACGGTTCACGATTCCCCGCCGGGTGACGAAGAGACAGTAGCCCCTCGAATAGTCCTCCACCGCCAGGGCGGCGCGGATCTCCTCCTCCTGGGCGACCTCCAAGTACTGGCGCAGGTTCTTCCCGGTGGAATCGCGGTTCCCGACGGGGAGGCGGCTGAGGGGGAGCTTGAACACCTTGGCCATATCGGTGAAGAGGAGGAGGTCGCGGTAAGTATCGGCGGGTACCATCACCCGGAGGAAGTCGCCCTCCTTCGTACGAATGCCGATCACGCCCTTCCCGCCGCGCCCCTGGGCCCGGAAAGCGTCGCGTTCAGTCACGTTGATGTAGCCCTTCGCAGTGACGGCGACGAGCACCTCTTTTCGGGGGACGATGGGCTCCTCTAATACCTCTTCGGCCTCGGACACGATCTCGGTGCGGCGCTCGTCCCCGTACTTCCCGGCGATCTGGGCTAGCTCCTCGTGGATGATCCGGTCGCGCACCTTCGGGTCGGCGAGGATCGCCTCATACTCGGCGATCTTGACTTTGAGCTCTGCTAGTTCCTTATCGATCGCCTGGCGTTCCATCCGGGTGAGCTGGGAGAGGCGCATCTTGAGGACGGCGTCGGCCTGGCGGTCCATGAGGCCAATCTCCGCCACCAAGAGAACCTTCGCCTCCTCGGAGTCCTTGGCGGAGCGAACGATTTCCACCACCTCATCGAGCCGTTCCAAGGCCTTCCGGAAGCCCTCCAGGATCTCGGCACGCTCCTTGGCCTGGCGCAGGCGATACCGGGTGCGGCGATCCACCACCTGGCGGCGGAAGTCGAGGAACACCCGCAGGAGAGTGGGGAGGGAGAGGACCCGTGGGGCGCCGTCCACGATCACGAGGAAGTGACAGGAGTAAGTGCGTTCTAGGGGCGTGAGCTTGAAGAGCCTGTATAAGATCGCATAGGGGTTGGCGCCTTTCTTCAGTTCCACAACGATTCGCAGACCCTCGCGATCGGATTCATCGCGCAGGTCCGCGATCCCCTCTATCTCGCCGGACTTGACCTTGGCGGCGATGGACTCCAAGATGGCGGATTTCCGTACTTGGTAAGGAATCTCCGTGATCACAATCCGATTCTCGTCCACGTAGGTGCGGGCACGCACCCGGAAGCGACCTACACCTGTCTGATAGGCCTTTTTTATCCCGTCCCGCCCCACGATGAGGCCCCCGGTGGGGAAGTCCGGTCCGGGGATGAACGGGAGGAGCTCCTCTACCGTGGCGTCGGGGTGCTCGAGGACGTAGAGGGTGGCTTGGATGAGCTCGCGGAGATTGTGGGGCGGAATTTGGGTGGTCATCCCCACGGATATCCCCCAGGCGCCGTTGGCGAGGACGTGGGGGAACTTGGCGGGGAGGACTTCCGGCTCTTTCAGGGAGTCGTCGAAGTTGGGCACGAACTCGACCGTCTCTTCTGAGAGTTCCTCGAAAAACTCCATGGCAATGGGGGCAAGACGCGCCTCGGTGTAACGCATGGCGGCTGGCTCGTCCCCGTCGATGGAGCCGAAGTTCCCTTGGCCGTCCACCAGCGGGTAACGGGTGGAGAACGGTTGGGCCATGTTGACGAGGGCCTCGTAGACGGCCATGTCGCCATGGGGGTGGTACTTGCCCAGGGTCTCGCCCACGATACGGGCGGCCTTCTTGTGGGGCCTGCCCGGCGTGAGGCCGAGCTCCTTCATAGTATAGAGGATGCGGCGCTGAACCGGCTTGAGCCCGTCTCTGACGTCAGGGATGGCGCGTCCACGGATCACGGAAATGGCATAGTCGATATACGACTGTTCCATCTCTTCTTCTATGAAAGTTACCTCAATCTTCCCCATCGAAGCCTCCACATCGATATTAAGGAATTTGCGATAGCATCTCAAGTTTTACGTGGTGAAGCATGGTCAATGCGGGGTGACAAATACGGGTCTTTTGGCGGATAGGTGGTTGATGCCAACGTGTGCAAAACGTATAAGTTCGATTGTGTCCTTGTTCATCACTCGTAATATATCACGGTTATAATCCCCTCTGTATTCCGAAGGGAGGGAGAATGGCGATGAAGACCGCGCTCGACGAGCGCTGCATAAATGCGATCCGATTTCTCTCCGCAGACATGATTCAGGAGGCCAATTCCGGCCACCCGGGGCTGCCCCTCGGGGCGGCCCCCACGGCCTACGTCCTCTGGACGAGACACCTGAAGCACAATCCGAGGGACCCCCAGTGGTTCAACCGCGATCGGTTCGTGCTCTCGGCGGGCCACGGCTCGGCGATGTTATACGCTCTCCTCTACCTCACTGGCTACGACCTCCCCCTCGAGGAGTTGAAGCGCTTCCGCCGGTGGGGGAGCAGAACCCCGGGCCATCCCGAAGCGGACTGCGCCCCGGGAGTGGAGGTAACCACCGGCCCTTTGGGACAAGGGATCTCTATGGCGGTGGGGATGGCTATTGCCGAGGCCCACCTCGCCGCCGTCTTCAACCGCCCCGGATACGTGATCGTCGACCACTACACTTATGTCCTCGCCTCCGACGGCGACCTCATGGAGGGGGTATGCGCCGAGGCCTGTTCCCTGGCCGGACACCTCAAGCTCGGCAAATTGATCGTCCTCTTCGACGATAACCGCGTATCGCTCGCCGGGACTACCGACCTTACCTTCACCGAGGACGTGCTCGCGCGCTTCGCCGCCTACGGCTGGCACACCCAGCGGGTGGAAGATGGAAACGACATCGAGGCCATCGATGCCGCCATCCGGGATGCCAAGGAGGTCGAGGACAAGCCTTCCATCATTGCAATCCGCACCGTGATCGGCTACGGTGCCCCCACGAAACAGGGGACGTACAAGGTCCACGGCGCCCCCCTGGGGGAGGAGGAGCTCCGGGCTGCCAAGGAACGCCTTGGCTGGCCGGCCGAGCCCAAGTTCTACGTGCCCGACGACGTCCTCGCGCACTTCCGGTGTGCCGTCGAGCGGGGAGAGAGGTGGAAGGCGGAGTGGGAGGAGCACTTCGAGCGTTACCAGGCGGAGTTCCCGGGGCTCGCCGCCGAACTCGAGCGCCGCATCCGCGGCGAGCTCCCCACGGGTTGGGATGAGGGGCTTCCGAAATTCCCGCCCGACGAGGTGGGGATCGCTACCCGCAAGGCCTCGGGAAAGGTCCTCCAGGCCTTGGGAGAGGCGCTCCCCGAGATCGTTGGGGGCTCGGCGGACCTCAACCCTTCGGTCCACACCGTGCTTCCCGGGAAGGGCGACTTCCAGCCGCCTGGGGAGAAGCCCGCTGGCGTCCAGGGGGACGCCGGGGGACCGTGGGATTATGCTGGCCGCAACATTCACTTCGGCGTGCGGGAGCACGCTATGGGGGCTATCGCCAACGGCATCGCCCGCCATGGCGGCCTCATACCGTTCGCTGGCACCTTCCTCGTCTTCTCCGACTACATGCGCCCGCCGATTCGTCTGGCGGCGATGATGGGCTGCAAGGTGGTCTACGTCTTCACCCACGACTCCATCGGGATCGGCCAGGACGGCCCCACCCACCAGCCGGTGGAGCAGATCGCCTCTTTGCGGGCGGTACCGGGCCTCGTCGTGATACGGCCCTCCGACGCCAACGAGGTCCGCGAAGCCTGGGTCGTGGCGCTGAAGAGGAAAGGCCCCACGGCCTTGATCTTCACCCGCCAGAATCTCCCCGTCCTCGACCGGAGTCGCTACGCCCCTGAGGTGGGGCTCCATAAGGGGGCCTACGTCCTCTGGCAGGAGAAAGAGGGGATGCCAGACGTAATCCTCATCGCCACCGGCTCAGAGGTCCATGTAGCACTTAAGGCCGCCGAGATCCTCGCGGGGGAGGGAGTGAACCCGCGGGTGGTGGCCATGCCATCCTGGGAGCTCTTCGAAGCCCAGCCCGAGGAGTACAAACGGAAGGTCCTCCCGCCAGAGGTGAGGGCCCGCGTCGCGGTTGAGGCCGGGGTCGCTCTCGGCTGGGAGCGCTACGTGGGCATGGAAGGGGCCGTGATATCGGTGGAACGGTACGGGGCGAGCGCCCCGGGGAGCGAGGTCATGGAGAGATTCGGCTTCACCCCCGAGAACATTGCCTGCGCAGCCAAAGCGATGATGAGCCGAAAATCCTGATTCTCTAAAGGGACTGTGACCACCGGGTCACCTCGAGCGGATATCTCGTGATAGTGGATTTAGGGTGGTTGAGGACACTCCCTCGCGGGGCGCTTGTGCGATCGCAAGGGCAATCGAAAAGGTCCGGGGGGATTCACGACCGGGGTCGTTCTATTTCAGCATGGTTTGCCGCCTCCGGGGGATGAAACTCCCTTCCCAGGCGTGTCCTAATACTAGTCTCCTTCTGAACGAATGGACACGAGGGCAATGGTCCCTCGGTCGAGTAAAGGCACTCCGCCGGGGCTACGCGTCGCTGAGCTCAGTCTTAGGAAAATCTGCCCATTTCTACTGCTTCACGCTCGCCCTCAGGGTCAAGGTGGCCAGGACCACCGTGAATACGAGGAAGATCAGGACCCCGGCCAGGCCCACCGGCTCACTCCACGGGGGAAGCCCCTTTACCATCACCGCCCGTAGGAGCCGGTTCCCGTAGGTGAGGGGCACCATGTAGGCCAAAGGCCTGAGCACCGCCGGGATGGCCTGAAGGGGCCACAGCATCCCCGAGAGTAGCACCGAGGGGAGCACCACTAAGGGGAACATGAGGATGGCTTGGGACTCGGTCTGGGCTAGGGCAGAGAGCAGGGTCCCCAAGCCGACGTTTCCCACGGCGAACAAGATCACGCAGGTCAGGGCCCAGAAGACCGAGCCATTTATCACCAAGTGGAAGACGAGCTTTCCGATCCCCAGGATCAAGGCCGACTGCACCAGTGCTACAAGTCCGAAGGCGATGACGTATCCCAAGATGAACTCCCCCCGTCTGAGAGGGGCTGCCCACAACCGCTCGAAGGTGCCATCTACTTTCTCCCGCACGACGGAAAGCAGGGTGAGGAGGGAGCAAACGAAGGTGACCACATATCCCATAATGGCAGGGGCGAAGGAATCGATGAACCGTACTTCCACCCCATAGAGGGGATGTTCCTCCACTTCCACCGGTCCTCCCTCTCCGACGTCCATCAGGGCGTCCGCGATCCCGGCGCGGATGGCGCTTGCTATCTGGGGGTCGGATTCGTCCAGCCACAGGTGCAGCGTCCCGTGGGCTTCGGTGGCCACCCCCATGGCGAAGTGTGCGTAGTACAGACTGGTGAACTTGTCTGGGAAGCGCACCACCGCTTGATACCCGGAGAGAAGGAGCTTCTCCGGATCCTGCGCCGGAAGGAGCTCGGTGACCTGGAAGGTGGGGTCGGACTTGAGGGAGTTGACGATCTCGGAGGTGAGGTCCGTGCGGTCCTCATCGATCAACGCGAGCTCGACCCCCCGGATATCGCCGGAGAAGGAGAAACCGAAGAGGATCATAGCCAGGGAAGGCACCACCAGCATGATGACGATCAATCGCACGTCGTGTCGCATCTGCCGAAGCACCCGCATCGCCACGGCCCATACCCGTGCCGCGCTCATTTTCCCTCCGTGCTGGCGAAGGACAGGAAGACCTCTTCCATGGAGGGGGTCCCTCCCTGCACCCGGGCCACCCGGGCCCGGAGCTCGGCCGGGGCCCCCTCCGCTTGGATCTTCCCCGCGCGCATGAATCCCACGCGGGTGCAGCGACCGGCCTCCTCGAGGTAATGGGTGGTGAGGAGGAGAGTATGGCCGTGATCCCGGAGTTCGTGGAAATGCTTCCAAAACTCCTGCCTCAGGGCCGGATCGAGCCCTACCGTGGGCTCATCCAATACCAGAAGCTCCGGCCTGTGGAGCAGGGCGCAGGCCAGAGAAAGCCTCTGTTTCTCACCTCCACTTAGATTCTCGGCTAGGTGCCTCTTTAGATGCGTCAGGCGCATGAAATCGAGGATCTCGGCGGTCCTTTTTCGAATCTTATCTCGTTTCATCCCGTTGAGCTGGCCGAAGAAAAGGAGGTTCTCCTCCACGGAGAGGTCCCGATAGAGGGCCCGCTCCTGGGGCATATATCCCAGGCGCCCCTCCACCTTCCGTTTTTCCTCGGGGATGGGATGGCCCAGGACCCGTACCTTCCCTGCGTCCCTCTTGAGGAGGCCGCAGATCATGCGGATGAGGGTGGTCTTCCCGGCACCGCTCGGGCCCACCAGGCCGTAGATCTCATCCTGGCCTACCACCAGGTCCACTCCGGCCACCGCTCGGATGGGTCCGAAGGATTTGACTGCCCCCTGCACCTCAATTGCCGCTTCCACCGCTTCCCTCCGGCGAGGCAAACAGGGACTCGGGCACTCCGGAGTCCACTCGGACCTCTAGGTATGAGAGCTCACACACCAGCTTTCCCTCCCCGTCGTAGACCTCCACCTTGAGGGGGAGCCACACGCTGGGGGCCACCTCGGTGTGCTGGAGGAAGCGGGCCTCGTTGAGGAATGCCCCGTCCGCGTCATACAGTTTTCGCTTTACTGGAAGCCAGTTTTTCGGATCGAGCCACAGCTCGATTTTGCCGTACACCGCTCCTACCTCGGTGGGGACGCCGACGAGGAGCAAGAGACCCCCATCCTCTCGCACCTCGTACGAATACTCCCAGTACTCGCTGCGCACCCCTTTGAGCAGCGACCGGAACATGATCCACGGCTGCTGGGAGGGGGAGAGCTCGGACAGGTCCTTCTCGTACCAGGTGTCTGCCGCGGCGATGTAGATCCAGTACCGATTCCCTACGGCCAAGCTCATGTTCCCGGCGAGGTACTCGGGGGAGAGGTACTCCAGGCGCAGCTTGTCCGGTTGCAGGAGGTAAAGCTTAACCTCCTGCTGCAAGTCCGGCTTCCCATCTCGGTAGTGGACAATGGAAAGGCGGGCTTCGAGATCCGAGAAATTTCCCATGACCGCGTCCATGTGGTCCAGCATCTCGTCGGCGCTGGGGATCCATTCCGCCGTCACGGGCGCCACCGTGGTGAAGACCAGAAGCGCCGCCATGCCTATTCCCAAAATCTTCATACTGCCCCCTTTCTTTTCCTGTATCGGGCCAGGACACTGCGGCCTTGTTCCGTAAGGATCCCCTCGAAAAGCACCCTCCGCAGGGTCTCCAAGATCCTTTCCACCGAAAGATTCTCCCGCAGTACGGTCTCCGGGTTGACCAAGCCCTCCACGGCAGTGCGCAAGAGAACAAGCCAGAGGCCAACGTCCAAATCTGGCCTCACCAGCCCCTCTTCCTGGGCATGCCGCACAAGCGCCCCTACCACTTCAAGACGCTTCCTTCGCTCGACCTCGACCTGCCGCCATAGCCTGGGGCTGAACTCTCGGGCCTGGTCTAGGATTTGCCGTTGAACTTGAGAAATGATGCCCACGAGTACAACAAAAAAACGGTCCACGCGTTGAAGTGGGGGCATATCCGAAGAGAGAACCGTGTCCAGATGCGCAGAGAACCGGTCTATAAGAGCCATAAGGGCGGCTTCCAACAAGGCTTCTTTGTTTGGGAATAACTGGTATAGGGTTTTCTTGCTGATGTGGGCCCGGCGGGCTACTGCTTCGGTGGTCACCCCCCGCCAGCCACGGGTGCGGAGCAACTCGAGCACTACCTCGATCACGGCCTCACGGGAAGCCATCCTGTCACCTCTTGGAAACCAAGAATACTATTTTGGTACTCACAGGTCAAAACTGGGAAAGCTAACAAGGGCAGAGTAAACAGAGCTTCATTGATAGATGCACAAGGGTAGCCTTGAATTAGCCAAGTCAGAAGTGCTCACCGCCATGGTAGCGTCGCAGTAACAAGCTCGAGACGATATAGAAGACCGCCATTAGGCCGAAGAGCTCGAGGGCAAGCTCAGCGGAGATGAAGGGAAGATCCCCCCATTGTGAACCTCAGGGACACCAACGCGAACGCCGTCCTCCGGTGCCGAACGAGTTGGGGATCGAGGTCCGGGGCGACGAGGCGGGAGCCCTGGGTGGCGTACCACCACCTCCTCCGAGAAAGAGCGACATGGCGACCGTATGGGAACCTTAGAGGACGATGGCGGACCTGGAAGGTGTACGCTGCCCCAGGATGGCAGTAGAGAACGGGATCAGGGCCACAAATAGTAGGAATAGGATGTTGAGCTACACCAGGATCTCGTCCGAGCGGTAGATATGGCCGAAGATGGAGCGGTGGAGGCCCCAGAGATCCCGAGCACCAGGAAGCTCATGGCGTAGGTGTAAAACTTCGGCCACGTCCCGATAAGGCTCGAGAGCAATCTCTCCGTAGATCCCGAGGGGATCAATTCCAGGACCAACGGTGTCATGGCGATGGCGAACACCCTGTCGACTAGCGTCACTATGCGTCCAGAACCGGGTTTTCTGTCCAAATTCACTTCCTCACGGTCAGCGAAGGCCTACAGTCCGAGGGCCCATTTTTTAACGCGGGCCCGCGGGGAGTCGCCGCGGTATATCCCGGACCTCGACTCGGGGGGCGATATCCCATCCCTCGCATCCCCCCGCGGGTCGGACGGCGTTGCGATCTCGGGGCATACTCCTCAGTTGGCCCGAGAGGTTCGTCCCCTGCGGGACCAAGGTCTTAGTGGAAGTGAATTTCCTCCCGCCGCCTTCGCCTCCGAAGCAAGCCATCATCACCCACCTCAAGTTAGCTGGGGCCGTGATCTCCTTACTACGCAAACTCACCTCTCATATCACCGTGGACTACGCACACGGCCCCGAGGCCTAGAGATCCCCGGCTACCGCGCGATGTTTGCCCGCCTGGCGGTCGAGTTCCTGAACCTACGGGAGCGTGGATTCGTGGAGGTCCGGGTGAATGGCGCCACGCTGAAGAAGGTCTACATCGCTTGGGCCCTCCTGGAGGCCGGGGTGATCGTGAACCCCCAAGTTGAAGACGCACGTCCCGACCCGGTTCACCGGCGCGGTGAAGAACCTCTATGGGACCATCTCCGCCGGGCTCTTGACCGATCTCCACGGTGACCACGCCAAGCTCGAAGAGTTCTCCCACGCCCTTTTGGACATCTTCTCCCTGACGCGGCCGGCTCTCACGGTTATGGACGCGGTAGTGGGGATGGAGGGCGCGGACCCGGCCAACGGGACGCCGCGGAACATAGGGCTCGTGATCACCGATGCCGTGGCCGTGGACGCCATGGCCCAGATGATCATCGGGCTCGATCCCCTGGAGGTCGGGACCACTTACAGCACCCACATCCGGGTCCTGGGGATCCCGCGGAGATCGATGTCGTGGGGAGATCGCCTCCGTGAGCGTGGGGGATTTCCGGCTTCCGCCTGCCCCCGGGGAGCTCCTGAAACGCCTCCCCCACGCTCGTCCGCTGATCCACTGGACACCATCAGGTCCAACCGGTAGTGATACGGAAGCGCTGTGTGTCGTATGGGACATGCGCGGGCCTGTCCCACCCGCGCCGCTCGCCTCCGGGAGCCGCGGCTCGGATCGACAAGGAACGGTGTATCCGTTGCATCTGTTGCCACGAAGCCTGTCGTCACAATGCCGTCGACCTCTGGCTGGGCCTGCTCGGCCGGAAGTACGGGTCTCCCACCCCCGCCGGCGCCAGACCCCCGAAAAACTCTGGGAAGAGGGGTTTCGAGGTCGGTGGAGGTGGAAGCTCAAGGGCGGATTAAGAAGCGAGCTGCTTGTTTATGGGCCACCATGCGATACAGTGGGAGGAGACGCCAATGAGGACAGTGCTCCTTGAAGAGGTGAAGAGAGAATTACGGAAACTCTCCGTTCGGCGGCTCAGCTTGCTGGTGGAGAAAGGGGGGCGGGTGCTCTTTTCCTCCCCGGAAGGGGGGCTCAGCCCCCTCCTCGCGGCGATCGAACGGCTCGGTGAGGAGATGGCGGGATCCCGGGTCATCGATAAGGTCGTGGGCTGGGCAGCGGCCAAGCTCCTCGTTTATGCCCACGTCGGGGAAGTCTTCACCTCCCTCGCCTCCCGGCCCGCGGTGGAAACGCTCAGGACCGCCGGGATTACTTTGGGGGCTTTCCAAGTGGTGAACCAGATACAGGACAGTGAGGGTAATCCCTGTCCCTTTGAGACTTTGGCAGGACAAATCGCCGATCCGAGAGCACTTTTCTACGAGCTCCGCCATCGATTAGGTGGCACGAAAAGCGAAGAGCAAAACAGGTTCCAAAAAGGATCTTGAAATGTCTTAATAGTCCCTGTCGATGGCCTCAGCAGTTCTCAGGTGAACGTCGACATTCGCGATTTAACGAAGGACAAAGGTCACGACATCGGTTTACCTCGCTCCTCGTGCAACCAAGTTCCATCAGAAAGACTCAGAGGGGACAGGGTTCTTAATCCTGTCCCCTCGTGTTTTTCCTGGCCTGCCCACAGCAGGCCCCAAGGACACTAGTTTCGTCCTAGCCCTTTCCTTTACCCTTTCCTCCTCCCTTGTCTTTGCCCCCACCTCCTTTACTCCCACCTTTGCCTTTGCCTTTGTCCTTGCCCTCGCCTTCGCCCTTGCCTCCGTCCTTTTTCCCTTTACCCTTGCAACCAGGGCACTTCTCCTTTTCTCCACCTTTGCCCACGGCTTTATCTTCAGGCCCTCCTTTATTCCCCGGATTGCCCGGGCCAGTGCCAACACAGTCGTTGCAGGGAGGATTGCCCGGCGGTTGTGGATCAATTCCATTGCCCACGCCGTTGTTTCCCTTTTTTATCTCCTTGGACCTCTTGTCTCGCTCGCCGGGGGGCAAGGGGTCGCCGACCCTCTGAGAGGCTGGTCCAGGGGGTGCCTGTTGAAAACCAGGACGGAAGATACGCGGCAAGGGTGTTCCCTTAGGAATTCCCAAGCCCCGATGGCCAACCTTAACCGAGACGATCCAATCCTCCGTCTCGCCGACGCTGAATTGCCCTTGACCATGCCATTCCCCCGTTTCTTCCGAAACGGGCACTGGTTCAGTGGTCACAGTGAACCGGGCCCAAACATTGCCCCCCCTGGCCGCGGTTACCGCCACGACGATCCTGTAGACACCCGGTTCTTTCAGGTTGTAGGGTGGTTGATCTAACCGCAAATTTTGGATCGCCCACTCGGGGATATCGACGCCCTGTACTTTGACCGAGCCGGCCCAGGCCCCATTTTGTGACCAATCGAACAGGGCGTTCAGGTAAATAGGAGTTTCAGGAGTGTAATCTGGAGGGATGGTCACCAACAACTCGACTCCTTGGGTCTCAAAGGGCGCGAGTTCCTGGGTAAGGAGGCCGTCATCGTCGTCCCTGTCCACGACCAGAGGTTCGTCCTCGAATGAGACGACTTGACCCAAAAATACCTTGGAGAATGGATTTTCGTGGGCGATATACCAATCGTCACCCTCGAAATTTATCACGGTGGGAAAGAATGGCAGCAAGTCGAAATCGGTGTAGAGCACTGACGTGGCGAGGATTTTGGGGTCATATTCCGGTGCATCACCGTATTCCAGTTCCTGTCCCCAACTCATGCTGACGAGAGCTGACAAGACACAACACATCACGAATAAAGTCCCTCTTCTCATGACACACCTCCCTCTAGATAGCTTCAGGTTCCGGAGAGCGAAAAGAAGAGCTTGCTAAAATACTACCACCCCCTTCTTCGAAAAGTTCTCCGGGAGAACTACATAGTGGGAAGTCCATGACCGCCCCCTATTGTCTCCCAGAGATAGCATTATATATCAGTTAAAAATGGGGAGAAGACCATGTCCTCTAACCCCCAAGAGGGGCATTTAAGGGAAAGAGATGATGGATCCCAAAGTTGCCTCTTTTTCATCCATCTTAGAGAGTGAACCCACGGGTTTGCGTTTCCTATGCCACTCTCCTCGAACTCGGCACGCGTCAGATACCCCCGCGCTGAATGGACCCGTTTTTTTTGGTGGACTTCCTCGATGAACTCCCCCGATCCTCGCCCTCGCGTCCCAAAATCCCTTGTACTCCGATAGCCCCCCTTCCTCTTTCACGATCATCCGGATCGGCCGTTCACAGTACCCGTTCTGATCTGGTCTCCGCTTGGATGCCATGCTGATTTTTATCCTATGCTTCTCGAGGAACTCCGCGTATTCCTCGGCCGTGTACTGTACCCCTTGGTCCGAGTGGTGGATTTCAGGGACCCCCTTCGATAACGCCCTCTCAAGTGCCTCCAGGGTCAGCTCATTGTTCAGAAACCGGAACAACGCCCACCCCCGGATGCCCCGGGTGTAAACATCCATCACCACCTCCGAATATACGGACCCTTTCCCAAGGCGGATGTAGGTGATGTCCGCAACCACAACTTCTTTCCGGAAACTTACCTCCAACCTCGCCGCCGGGCGGAGATTGGGGGCGGACGCGGTGGTGAACGCCTCCTCGCGGGATCCGGTGGCCGCGATCCGGGAGTGGACTGGGGAAGGGGGCGGACGTGGTGTTGGAGATGTCCGGTTCCCCCACGGCATGGGACAGCTCCCTCCGCGCCGTACGGTCCAAGGGGAAGGTGATCGCGTTCAGGCTTTGCCGCGACAAGATCCCCTGGGATCTCAACCGCGTCGTCTTCAAGGAGATCGAGGTCCTGGGGATCGGGGGGCGACTCATCTTCGAGACGTGGTACGAGGCGAGCGAGCTCCTCGCGGGGCTGGACTTGACCCCCACCGTGACCGACGAGCCCCCTGGAGGAGTTCGAGGTCGGGTTCGAGAGGCTTTTCCGCCGCGAGGCGGTGAAGGTGGTGTTGTACCCATGAAGACCGTGATCGAGGCGAACACGATCGGAGCGGTGGAGGCGGATCTCCTCCCCGAACGGGCTCCCCGGACGGTGGAGGTCATCGCCGCGGCGCTTCCCCTCGACGGGATCGCCCGCCGCTGCGGAGAGAAGGTCTACTTCGAGATCCCGGTGGAGGCCGGGGCGGAGAACCCCGTGGAGGCGGTGGAAGCCAGGGATATCGGTATTGCCCCCCGGCCGGACCCTATGCATCTTCTTCGGTCCCAGACTGCCCCCGGGGCCCGGACGAGATCAGGTCCGCGAGCCCTGTCGGCAGGATCCTCGGCGATCCGAAGGCCTTCGCCGCCGTCCGTGACGGCGAGCGTATCCACGTGGAGTCGGTCGAAACTAGGTAAAGTTAGAGCTCTTCCATTCCCTCAAAACCTTGCTAGCGAAGGAGGCGATGGGGTGAGCGAACCGGTCCCGGGGCTGATCGTCCGCCCCAAGGCCGGAAACGTGAAGGTCCTATGTCGGGGATTGTCTCGAGGTATCGGAATATGAAGAGGTGGTGTGCTCGTTCAAGATCGTGATCTCGAGCCGCTGCGTCAAGTGCAACAAGCTCGTCATCCTCAACTCCCCCGAACCGGATACCAGCTTCAACCCTCCGGGAGCTGAGCCCTATCCGTCCCGCGTTATCGGCCCCCTTCGGGATGCGGGGGCCGATTTTTTGTGCCGCGCGGCGCGGGCATCGGGCCTCCGTGGGACGGCTCAACCGGGGATCACGGGGAGGAGCACGAAGAGGAGGACAGCGACGTAATGGCAGGCGCTCCCCGCCAGGACGAACAGGTGCCATACAGTGTGCATGAACGGGACGTAACGCCCCAGGGCATAGAACGCCACCCCCACCGTGTAACAGAGCCCCCCGGCCACCACCAGCCAGAACCCGGTCCCCGGGAGCCGGAGATGGAGCGCCCGCATGGCCACTATCGCCAGCCAGCCCATCCCCAGATACATGAGCACCCAAGCCACCGGGAAGCGATCCCGCAGATAGACCCTGAAGGCGATCCCGATGGCGGCCAAGGCCCAGATGGCGGAGAGCAACCCCAGGCCCAGGGGACCCCACAGGGGCAGCAGACAGAAGGGGGTATAGGTGCCGGCAATCAGGAGGTAGATCGCCACGTGGTCGAACAGCTTCAGGGCCGGCCGGGGCGCGGCGGCCTTGGCCCCGTGGTACAGGGAGGATGCGGTGTACAGGGTCGCCAGGCTGATCCCGTAGATCGCCGCGGCGGCCAGCGCCCGGGGCTCCCCCGAACGGTGTCCCACGGCGAGCAATCCCCCGAGCCCGGCGAGGCTGAGGATGGCCCCCAGACCGTGGAGCCCGGAATTCGCGATCTCCTCCCAGAAGTGCACCCGTCCCATCGTCTTCGGGACCGTTGTATCCGAAAACGGCGGCCGGGGAAAGCACGACCGAGGATCCCCGGGACCACCGGCCCCACCTTCACCCCGACCACGGGGTGGGGCCGCGACGCCGGGATCGCGGCCTTCCCCGAATCTTCCCGCCGTGCCCGAGGCCCCGATCAGCTCCTCGGTCTTTCGGCCCTCGGTTTGGACAAATGAGCGGGCGGGATGCTATCCTTCCCCTCAATCCCCGGCCGGCGATCCATCCGAGGGACTGGGTCCCGTCAGCGTTCGCGTTTTTTCGCGTCCAGGTGGAACCCGAGTGGGTTTCCGTGGCCGCTCAGGATGCGGGGCGAAATGTTCCTCTCCGGCGGTGCCCATATGTCGTCGGCGTCCCCCGTCGGCGCTCCCCCGCGGCGTTCAGAGTTTCCGCAACCAGGCCGCGAACACCCGATCGGTGATACGGTAACGACGACCTTCCCTGGTGAGCACCATGGCCTCGGCCAATCGGTTCAGGCTGTAGGTTAGGTTGGGAGCGGGGACCCCCAAGGACCTGGCCACCTCGCTCAGAGTGCGTGGCCCCTCGGCCAATGCCCTGAGCACCGCCCGCTGTTGCTCGCTGAAACGCGTCTCCCACCGTTCCTGGAAGTCGGCGGAGAGCTCCTCCAGCAGCCGCGCGAAGGCGCGGTCCACCTCTCGGGTCGTGATCTTCCCTTTCCCCCGCAGGACGAGCTCCCGTTCGAGTTCCAGGCCGAGCTTCTGGAAGTAATATGGGATGCCCCCCACGTACTCCGTCACCCGGCGAAGGGCTCCCTCCGAGATCGCCACCCCGTGCACTTCCCGCAACCGTTCCCGGTAGTAACGGTGCACGTCCTCGCTCGTGATTTCCCCCAGAAACAGCCGGCCCACCATCTGGTAAAGGGGGCTCCTCCCCTCCCGGCCGAAGACCTCCGTGAGGAGGCCGAGGCTGCTGCCGCTGAAAAGGTAGACCACCCGTCGCTGGGACTCCAACTGCTCCTTGAACAGCGCGAACAGGTGGCCATCGAGCCCCGCCAGGGCCTGGAACTCATCCAGGATCACCAGGATCCGCTCGTCCCGTTCCTCCGCCAACCGCTCGGGGAAATCCAGGGCCGCCGCGAGGAGGGACGGTTCGTCCACCTCCCGGGTGCGGAACTTGAGCCGGATGGAGCCCACCCCCTCGATGCTTCCCCCGATCTCCTCCAGGATCTCGCGCATCCCCACCACGGGTTTCCACAGCACATCCCTCCAAGTGGCGAGGAGCTGGCGGGCCTTGCCGTGTCTGGCGGCGAACGCGGAGAGCACCGCTTCCACCAGCCGATCGTGGAAGTCCACCGCCCGCAACATGCCCAGGCAACTCACGTACGCCGCCAGCATCTTCCGGGAGACACGGGATTCCACCGCGTGCAGGAGCGCCGTCTTTCCGAACCGCCGCGGGGCGATCACCACGTTGCTTTGGGAGAAGGTCAGGGCGTCGTGGACGAGCCGGGCGAGCTCCTCCTCGCGATCCACGAAGTACGGGGCCTCGATCTTCCCTCCTACCTTGAACGCCGGCCCACGCTTTCCCGTGGCCACGGAGTTAGTGCAATCAGACTATAGTGATCAATCAAGAGGTAATTTTTAGTGTTAAGTCACTATTATGCCAATCCACTAACCGCGCCGCGTCATGATCGCACCTCGGGCGGTGATTCACGTTGCGGGGATCGCGCCCGTACCAGCGTGGTGGTTTCGGATCATGCGCCCGCTTCTCCCCCGGGTCGGAAGCCCGGAGGATGTGGGAACTATCAGGCGAAAATGTGCCCGGCGCTATACCTTGAGGATTCCATCCGGCGGTTCCCCTCGGAAGCTCAGGGTCACACCCCAATGGGGGCACCATCCCGGTAGACTCCGACTGGACGAGAAAAGAAGTGAAGGGCAGCATTATAGATCGAGCAGCCCAAGCTGCGGCCCCAAGAGTTACATCCCCGCCTCAAATCCATACTACCACAATCTCCCCAATAGGTCCCCACACAAAATCTGATGGTAGACCCCAACTTTCGTTTGGCGTTGGGGGGTGAAGCTCGATGGGCAAAGGGGAGCGTTGAAGTTTTGGCGTTTCGGGGCCGAAGGGGAGTCGTCACGTAACTGGAAGACCATCCTGGGGGAGCTTCGGGACCGGGGGTGCGGAAGGTGGTGGTGTTCATTAGTGACGATCTCCCTGAGATCGAGAAGGCGATCCGGGAGGTGTTTTCCAACGCCAAGTGGCGGCTTTGTGTGGTGCATGCGGTGAGGGATGCCTTGGCGAAGGTGAGGAAGTCCGACCGGGAAGCGATGGCTCAGGATCTGAAACATCTACCGGGCGAACACACTCCAGGGGGCCCATAAAGCCTTGGAGGCGTTCGAACACATTTGGGCCCAAAAGTACCCGAAGATCGGGGCCAAATGGATGGAGAAAAGCTACGCCCTGTTGGAGTCCCTCAACCACCCCAAGCCTATCCGCCCTTACCTTTACACCACGAATCAGCTGGAGCGGCTCATCAAGGAACTGAAAAGGAGGGTGAAGGTGGCGGCTTCTTTTGTCCCGAGGCGGTGGAAAAGCTCTTATACTTGGTGTTGGAAGAAAAGAATAGAACCACACTCAGACGGCGACTCAAGGGATTAGCGGAAATACATCCGGGAAGCGACCATGCCACTGGACACACTGGATGAGACACTATCGGTATTAGGTGGGGGTGTAGCTCTTGGGGGCTAAGGCGCCTCTAGGATGAAGCTACCTCTCCGCAGGGTATTGAATTCAGGGTTCGTTATGTTGCTCTTCGGATCCATTGGGGGGGTGGGCTTTTGGGTACCGTAACCACCGCCGCCGGGGGTGCGGATGGAGACGATCCCGTCGGGAGGCACCTCCACCGTCACCTTGGCGGGAATACGGCGCTCCTCGCCGTCCATGATCAGGTAATCCTCGCCGGGGGCCCCGGGCCCTCCGCCCTCCAGGCCCCAGGGGCCCCGCGTCCTCCGGTCCGCAAGCAGAGAAACCACCGCCCGATGACCCAGCACCCGGATGTCCCGCCGGATCCCCATCCCGCCACGGTATTTGCCCTTGCCCCTCGAACCATCCCGCAGTTCGTACCGCTCCACCCGGAGGGGATAGGCCAGCTCCAGGGCTTCCACCGGGGTGTTCAGGGTGTTGGTCATGTGGATGTGGACCCCGTCAAGGCCGTCCCGATCCGGCCGGGCCCCCATGCCCCCGCCGATGGTCTCGTAGAAGGTGTAGGGCTCGCCGGTCTCCGGGTTTATCCCGCCGATGGTGAGGTTGTTCATGGTCCCCTGGCTCGCCGCCGGGATCCGCCCCGGGAGCGCCCGCGCCAACGCCCCCAACACCACATCCACGATCCGCTGGGAGAGCTCCAGGTTCCCCCCGCCCACCGCCGCCGGGGGCACGGCGTTCACCACCGTCCCCTCCGGGGCCACGATCCTTATCGGCCGCCACGTCCCGGCGTTCGGGGGAAGCTCGGGATCCAAGGCCGCCTTCAGGGCGAAGAAAACCGCCGAGGCGGTCACCGCGAAGGGCGCGTTCACCGGCAATTCCCCTTGGAGCGAACTCCCCGAGAAGTCGAGGACGATCCCGTCGCCCCTTACGTCGAGCTTCAAGCACACCGCTATCCCCTCGTCGAGATAATCCTCGAACCCGTAGGTCCCAACCGGCACGGCGCGGATGGCGGCCCGCATCCGGCGCTCCGCGTGAGCCAGGAGCTCCTGCTCGGTGGCGGAAAGCTCCTTTACCCCCACTTTCTCCGCCAGCTCGGAGAGGCGCCGGATCCCGGTCTCGATCGCGGCCCGCTGGGCCCGGAGGTCCCCTTCCCGCTCCCAGGGGGTGCGCACGTTGGCGAGGATCAGGGCGAGGAGATCACGGTCCAGCTCCCCGTTCTTCCAGAGCTTCACCGGCGGGATGCGCAGGCCCTCCTGGTAGATCTCCGAAGCCGTGGCGGGAAGGCTTCCCGGGGTCATCCCGCCCACGTCGGCGTGATGGGCCCGCACGGCCACGAACCCGATGAGCTCCCCGCCGTGGAAGGCCGGGGCCACGAAGGTGATGTCGGGGAGGTGCGCCCCGCCGCGGAAAGGGTCGTTCAGGATCGCCACGTCCCCCGGCTCCCAGTCGGAAAAGGCCTCCAGGGCCGCCCGCACCGAGAACGGCATCGCCCCCAGGTGCACTGGGATGTTCTCCGCCTGGGCCACAAGGTCACCCCCCGGGGTGAAGACGGCCGAGGAGCAGTCCCGCCGCTCCTTGATGTTGGGGGAATAAGCCGTGCGGATGAGGGCGGCGGACATCTCCTCCGCGATCCCCGAAAGGGCGTTCCCCACCACCGCCAGGGTTATCGGGTCCATCAGACCTCCAGGATCAGGTTCCCGTACGCATCCACATACGCCCGGCTGCCGGGGGGAACGAGGCAGGTGGACTCGGCCCCCTCGATCACCGCCGGGCCCGGTATCTCCGCCCCGGCCGGCAACCCCTCGCGGGCGTAAATCGGGGCCTCGATCCAGCCGTCCCCGAAATGGACGCGTCGTCGCTCGATCACGGCCTCCCCCACGTTCCCCTTCCCCGGTACCATGGGGAGCTCGGGCTTCTCCGTTTCGCCGACGGCGGTGAGCCGCAGGTTCACAAGCTCCACCGGCTCCCCGGGGACGGCGTAGCCGTAACGCCGTCCGTGCTCCCGGTGGAATTCTTCCGTCAGCTCCCGTATATCCCCCTCGGTCAGGGGGCGATCCGGGAGCGACAGGGTCAGCTCGTAGGCCTGACCCCGATAGCGCAGGTCCGCCGCGGGGAGATACTTCCTCGCCCCGGGCGGCACACCTTCGCTTCCCAGGATCCCCTCCGCCTGCCGGCGGAAACCGGAGAGGATCCCGTTCACCCGGTCGGGGGAGAGCTCGTCCAGGGGGACCACCAGGGAGCGCACGAAGGTGTGGACGAGGTCGGCGGAAATGAGCCCGAGCGCCGATAGGACCCCGGCCCGGGCCGGGACAAGCACCCGGGGTATCCCCAGGGCGCGGGCGAGGAACGCCCCATGCAGGGGCCCGGCCCCGCCGAAGGCCACCAGGGTGAACTCCCGGGGATCGTGGCCCCGCTCTACCGAGATCACCCGGATGGCCCGCTCCATGGTGGCCCCGACCACCTCCAGGATCCCCCACGCCGCCTTTTCGGGCGGGAGGCCCAGGGCGTGGGTGATCCTTCCCACCGCCTTCCCCGCGAGTCCCATGGAGAGCGGGGGGAGGCCCCCCAGGGGACGGTTCGCGGGGAGATGGCCGAGGAGCAGGTGGGCGTCGGTGACGGTGGGCTCGGTCCCGCCGCGCCCGTAGCAGGCCGGACCGGGCACCGCCCCGGCGCTCCGCGGCCCCACCCGCAGCCCCCCGCCGGGGTCGATCCAGGCGATGGAGCCCCCGCCCGCGCCCACGGTGTGCACGTCCACCATGGGGAGGCGGACCGGCCGTCCCGCGATCTCCCGCCCCGGTGTCAAGGCGATCTCCCCTCCCCGGATCAGGGCCACGTCCGCCGAGGTACCGCCCATGTCCAACGTGATGAGGTGGGAGAATCCCGCGGCGAGGCCGACCCGCCGCGCCCCGATCACGCCCCCCGCGGGGCCCGAGAGGAGCAGGGACGCGGCCATCCTCGCCGCCTCCCCCGTCCCCGCCACGCCCCCGTTCGATCGCATCACCAGGAGCGGCGCGGCTATCCCCCTGGAGGTGAGGGCCGTGGAGAGGCGGGAGAGGTAACCCTCCACCACCGGCCGCAGTGCCGCTGTCATCACCGTGGTGGAGGTCCGCTCGTACTCCCGGAACTCGGGGAGGACCTCGCAGGAAAGGCTTATCGGGACCTCCACCCCCTCCTCCCGCAGGATCTTTTCCACACGCCGCTCGTGGGCCGGGTTGAGGAAGGAGAAAAGAAGGACCACCGCCACCGCCCGGATACCGCCGGCCTTTATCCTCCCCGCCAGCTCCCGCACCGCCCCCTCATCCAGGGGGTGGATGGCCCGGCCGCGGGCGTCCAGGCGCTCGGGGACCTCCAGGCGCCATTCCCGGGGCACCAGGGGCGGCGGCCGGTCACAGAAGAGGTCATAAAGGGAGGGCCGGACCTGACGGCCGATCTCGAGGACATCCCGGAACCCCGCGGTGGTGATGAGGGCCGTCACCGCCCACTTCCCCTCCAGGAGGGCGTTGGTGGCCACGGTGGTCCCGTGGACGATCCTCCCGATCTCCCCCGTCGGTAAGCGTTCCAGTCCCGCGAGAAAGCCTTCTTCCTGAGACGGGGTGGTGGGCGCCTTCAGGGTCCCGAGTTCGCCGCCCGCCGCCCACACGAAATCGGTGAACGTCCCCCCGACATCTACCCCCAGCGAAATCGCCATGGGCTCAGGATACTAAACGATCCCGCGGCGGCCTCAAAAGCGGGGGCCGCGCGACCACGGCCGGCCTATAATGACGGGATCACCGCGAACGGGAGGGACGGAGGAGCATGGGGGTTCGGGTAAGCGAGGGGGAGATAGCGCGGCGGCGACGGAGGTTGGAGGAAGAGCTCGACGGGAAGGGGCTCACGGGCGTGTGTCTCTTCGCCCCACATCACATCTTTTACCTCAGCGGGTTCGCGTTCATCGCCACCGAGCGGCCGATAGCGCTCGCCTGGGCGTTCGGGAGACGTCCGGTGCTCTTCGTTCCGTTGCTGGAGCGGGAGCACGCCGGGGAGGCCCGCGACGTGGAGGTCATCACCTACCCCGAGTACCCGGACGAACGGCATCCCATGGAGCGACTGGCGGACCTCCTCCGGGACCTCGGCCTCGATGGAAAGGGGATCGGGGTCGATTCCGATGGCTACGGGGGCGGCTACGGCTACCGGGGTCCCAAACTGAGCGAGGTCCTATCGGCCGAGGTCGTGTTGGTGGCGGAGGTTATCGGGCGGATGATGGCCGTGAAGAGCCCGGAGGAGATCGAGCTCCTCCGGGAGAGCTCCAAGTGGGCGAACCTGGCCCACTCCTTACTCCAGGAGCACACCGCTCCCGGTCGCACCGAGACGGAGATCTCGGCCCGGGCGTCCCTCGAGGCCTCGGCGGCCATGTTCCGGGCCCTGGGGCCGGATTATCGGCCCACGCGGCCGGGGCTCCCGGCGCAGGCGGGTTTCCGCGGGCAAGTCGGGCTCCGTTCCGCCGTTCCCCACGTCATCACCACCAACGCCCGCATTAAGAGGGGCGATGTCCTCGTCACCGGGGCCACTGCCGATGTGGGAGGCTACTGGGCGGAGCTGGAGCGTACCATGATCGTGGGGAAACCGACCGATGATCAACGGCGGTGCTTCGAGCTCATGTTGGCCGCCCAGGACCTCGTCTTCGCGGAGATACGCCCGGGGCGCCGCTGCGCCGACGTGGACCGGGCGGTGCGGGAATTCTTCGCCAAAGAGGGGATCGGGAAGTACTGGCGCCATCATACCGGCCATGCATTGGGCATCCGCATGCACGAAGCCCCCTTCCTTGACGTCGGCGATGATACGGTGCTGAAGCCCGGGATGGTCTTCTCGGTGGAGCCGGGGATTTACGTCCCAGGGTTTGCCGGGTTCCGCCACTCCGATACCGTGGTGGTAACCGAGGACGGGAACGAACGGCTCACTTGTTACCCGCGGGCCCTCGCGGACCTCGTCATCGAATGACCCTCGGCCCATGTGGAGAGGATATCCGCGTTGAGTTCGGCCCTTCGGGCGGCGGTATTCGGCATCGGGTTGCAGGCGGAAACCGATTTTCATACCATCCCCCGACAAAGGAGGTGCGGTGCAGACGAAGCTCATCACGTCCGAATCGGTCACCGAGGGACATCCCGACAAGATAGCGGACAGAATATCCGACGCGGTCTTGGACGCCGTCCTCTCCCGGGATCCCCG
>MTNJ01000049.1 GCA_002011425.1 Candidatus Acetothermia bacterium JdFR-48
ACCTTCGTCTATGGCGCGCCTAACTGGATCCCCATCGCTGGCGATTGGAACGGCGACGGAGTGGACACCATCGGGGTTTACGATCCCGACACCGCCACCTTTTACCTCAGGAACACAAACACCACAGGGTTCGCCGACATCACCTTCGTCTATGGGATGCCCAACTGGATTCCCATAGCCGGCGACTGGGATGGCGATGGAACTTCAGCCAATTCGCTGCTGTCTACAGCTGCATCTGCGCGTAATGAAGTTCTACAGGTGAGTTGCACCCCCAACCCGTTGCGTAGGGAAAAGAGCGTGACGTTCAGCGTGGTCGGAGAGCCGGAAGTCCAGGCCATCCGGGTAAGGGTCTACGACCTCGCCGGGGAATTGGTCTGGCAAAGTGAAGCCGGGGGGAACATCCTCGCCTGGGAAGCCGAAGATCTAACGGGACGCCCACTGCCCAATGGAGTCTACCTGTACGTGGTTGAAGCGAAAATCTCTGGGAACTGGCAGAACCTTGGGGTGTACAAATTGCTGATCCTACGATGACTTGAAAGGAGACAAAACCGCTGGGTTGCTTCAAGTTAACGCGCACCTTTTCCGGTGAGCACCACCCACAGCGTTTTTACCAAGATTATTATGTCGAGAGAGAAAGACATGTTCTTTATATAGTAAAGATCATACTGCAACTTCCTCCTGTACTCTTCAACGGATGTCGTGTATTTGAACTCCACCTGGGCCCAGCCGGTCATACCAGGCCGAACTCGGAGCCGTTCCTCGAAATAGGGGATCTCTCGGGCCATCTTCCGAGCAAGGGCTACGCATTCGGCTCGCGGCCCCACTAGGGACATCTCTCCCCTCAACACGTTGAATAGCTGTGGCAATTCGTCTAATCGGGTCAACCGCAGAAAGCGTCCCACTGAAGTAAGGCGTGCAAGGTCTTCCTCGAGCATTTCATCCGGCGTTTCCGGCTCCCCGGACATGGTCCGGAACTTGTAGAGGGTGAACTCCTTCCCGTCTTTCCCCACTCGCCGCTGGCGAAAGAGCACCGGCCCAGGGGAATCGAGCTTGATCGCCAAAGCGATCAGGGCCATCAACGGAGAGAGAAAGATCAGCACCAAGCAGGACGCTGCTACATCGAAAAGACGCTTGAGCCTGAGATAAGCACGGTGTGAGGCGATTGTCACCGGGTCCAGGAAGGGGAGACCGAAGTGCTCGAGGTGCACTCTCCCTGTCACTATCTCAAACAGGTCCGGCGCGATCTGAGCATCCACCCGCACCTGCTCGCATTGCTCTACGAGAACCCGCAGTTCCTCATTGGACCGCTTATCCGGGGCGTATATAACCTCATCCACGTTTTTCTCACGGATGAGGTGCTGGAAGTCCCCCAGGGTCCCCAGGATGGGCTCCACTCTGCTGGTTTCCGGCTCTGCCGGAGAGCGCACGAACCCGACCGGCGATAACTTCAGGGCGGGCCGCCGTAATATCTCGTCTCTGACCAGTTCTGCCAGAGCACCCGTGCCGTAGATCAAGACCCTTTTGGGCGACCGGCGGCGTTGGGAAATCCATAGGTGGCCCCATCGCCAACCGGTGAGGAGAAGTACATTGAACAACCAGCCGAGCAGCACGATGGACCGGGGCAAATAGAACTCTCGGGAGAAAAAGGCGATAAACACCAACATCACCGTTCCAAGCGAGACGGCCTTTACCACCCGCGGGAGGATGTCCAGGTAGTCACGATACCGTGAACGAGCGGGCTCGTAGAGTTCGAACACGTAGAGAAGAAAGAGCTGTACGCCTGTATACCATGGGGCAACGCTCAGATAAGACCGTACTGCTCGCTCGAACCAGGGGAACTCCACAATGGACCGGGCCAGGTAGGAAAGGGCTAGAGCGCATTGGATCAATACGAGGTCGAGAAAGAACGGGGCATACCGCTTGAAAAATATCACAAAGAGCAGGTACACCATTCGCAGATAAATGAGGAGGAAAACGAACGGAGCTGCAATTTTATGTCTGCAATAGAACTTTCTATAGAAACGCCATAGACCCTGGTGTCGTTTTATAACATTTCGGAACGGCATCTGGGCTCGTACACTTCCCACGAAATGGGCGATTTCCGCTTCGGGGAAGTAGACCACTTCCCATCCCGCATTGCGGGCGCGAAAGCATAGGTCCACATCCTCAAAGAACAGGGGATAACCTTCGTCGAGCAGTCCCAGTTCCCCCAAGAGCTCCCTCCTCACCAACATGCAACAGCCCGACACCCAATCGACTTGTCGGATAGCGTCGTGGGACCAATCGGTGAGCAAGAACCTCCGGGAGAAAGGGTTGTTCGGGAACAACCTGGTGAGCAGAGAATAACGGCTGAACAGGTAGTTCATAGGTGAGGGAAAGCGGCGACAGGAGAGCTGGACACTTCTTTTCGTCTCGTCGTCGTATACTCTGGGACCGGCGATGCCCACCCGAGGATTTAAGTCCATGTAGTGGATCAGTTCCTTGAAACCACCGTTCAAGAACACCACATCTGGATTGATGATCAGTACATAGCGTCCTCTGGAGGCGCGAATGCCCTGGTTTACCGCACGGGCGAACCCCAGATTTGTGTCGTTGAGGATTAATTTCACCGTGGGGAATTCTTGAGCCACCATCTGGGGACTGCCATCCAATGAATTGTTATCCACCACAACAACTTCTACGGAAAGGCCTTTTAGCCTCTGAAAGACGGACTCTAAACACCGCCGCAGCAGCTTACCGGAGTTGAAGTTCACAACGACGATGGAGACGTCCGGTCGAGTCAGCTCGCCTTGCCTCCTCCGGTTTTCCATAGACGCTTGAGCTTATACCATGGCCACGACTTATCCAGAAGCGAGAATATGTATATTGGTGAAACGGTGCGCCCCCTTTGAATTTCCCTTCTCTTTTTGAGCACGTGGGGCAGCGCCTTAAGTGCGTCACGTTTCGCCCGCAGGAACGCTCCCCCCTTCCCTATCGCACAGAAAAAGCAAAATGAAAGGAAGACGTCGAGTACGTGTAGGGGAAATGTGAGCAAGAGCAGGGGAAGGGGCATATTCTTTAAGTAAACGAATTCCAAGTTGCGGTGGCCATAATAAACGTACTCCGTGCTATAAGTCTTGAGGGTAGCGCTGAGTCGGTGATAGACCAAGGCTGTAGGCACGTATAAGCACTTGTAACCTTTGAGTTGTGCACGGAAGCTGAGGTCTACGTCCTCCTGGGCGATGAAGAGGTCCTCATCGAACAGGCCTATATCCTCCAACATCGAACGTCGATAAATAGCCGCCCCGGCACACGCTCCGAAGACGAACTTGGGGCGTCGATACTTCTCTTTCAAGGCGAAGTCGAGATGGCCGATCTTTCGTGCGGATCCGGCAATGGAGTAAGCATCACCCACGCTGTCGACGAGGTGGGGAGCACCCTGAAGGACTATTTTGGAAGCACAGAAGCCCACTTCCGGGTGTTCGTCCAAGGCCTTGACGAGCTCCTCCAACCAGTGAGGAGCAACTTCAGTATCATTGTTTAATAAAACAATGTATTCACCATTTGCTAGAGCTATCCCAATATTACTTGCTTTGCAAAACCCTTGGTTTTGCTTTAATTTAATAACCTTTATGCGTGGGAAGTTTTCGGCGACAAACTCGGGGGAACCATCAGTAGATCCATTATCAACCAACAATATCTCGAAATCTTTCCAAGTCTGATTATTCAGTGATTTTAGGCAAGTTGAAAGAAACTCTCGCCCGTTCCAATTTATCACTATTACAGTGACTTTTGGTTTTAGCTTTAGCCGATTCCCTCTTTCCATAATTTTATCCCAATCCAGAAATTGCATTCTTTAAAACGCAACAAAAAGCAAGGTTTTATGAGCAGTAGCAACTCATTAGAAAAAATCACTCCTTTTGCTATTTTAATATATAGTTAACCTTCTCATTTCTTGATAGAGTTCAATTAGAGTATTAAGAGCTACCTCTGGATTTATCTCGGGAATAATCCTTCCTAAGGGATATTGCGAAACACGTTCTGGAGGCGCACCAATATTAAATACGGCCAAAGGGACATTCATCATCATAAGTTCTTCTGTAACATAAGAAAACGTCTCAGGCCAGATCGAGGGCACGAAAAACACGTTGGCACCTGTTTGCTCAATAATGTCTGGCAGTTCTTCGCGGCGATATGGACCTGTCACGTGAATGATTTTCTTTCGTATATTCCCATTATATTCACCGATTACATAAATTTTTGCGTTTAATTCCCGTTTTTCTATTAGTTTAGCTATGTCCTCTATAATTTTTGCGCCTTTAGCATAGTTAATAGATCCAACAACGCCGATACGAAGGCCCGAATTAAAATCGAGGTTGGGTCTCCGATCAATTATACCTTGAACTTGATGAGGACGAACTCTAAATTTTGAGTCATCAAGTTTAGGGTACGCATGTTTAAGAAGCTTTTTTGAACTCTGAGAGAAACAAAGGATGACATCTGCTTCTGTAAGACAGCGCTCCCATGCGATTCTCCATGCTTTGATATCTTTTGTGGGCAACATCTCAACATATTTATTATGCGTTAAGCATTCTTCACATTGCCGAATATTTTGGGGAATCCCGCAGAAAATACCTTTGTTGTTAATAAGATTGTAAGATGGACACACGGGATAATAATCATGGATAGCCATAATTAACCTAGCTTTTTTTAATTGTCTTAATTCTCTTATCAAGTCAAGAACTTGAAGTGGTGATGTGTATGAAACCATGTTGTTGTAAAAGATTTTTGTTACCGCAATACGCTTTACCAGATCTCGTAGTTCTTCCAAACTGGATACATTAAATTCTACAGAGTGATCATTATAGTAACAACGAAGGCGTGGTTTTAACTCCCATGGATGTTCAGTGTATAGTAAAATAGCGCTTTCCTGTTTAAGCACCTTTTCAATCAATTGATTTCGGTATAAATTGGCACCTCCGCCTAACTCATGGTCAAAGATTAGAACTGCATTTTGACGGCAAGCAATTAACAGAAATAACAGGTCTCGGATGGGGCCAACTGGATCTTCTGTAATAAACTTTTCTACCAGAGAAAAGTATTCGGGATGTTTTTTCGCAAGAAGATTTAAATTGCGTTCCATTAATTTGCGCCGTTCTTTACTATCAAACGTTGCCCCATGTTTATGATAAACAAATAAATTGGGCACCAATAAATGCTTGTATCCTTTATATCGCGCCCGCATACACCAATCATTTTCTTCTCCATAACCTCTGCCAAAAGTCTCTGCATCAAAACCACCAATTTCGTTAACTACATCTTTGTTCATCCCCATGCAAAAACCAACCCCACTCGGAAGATCGACAACGTTTTCTATATCGACTTTAACTCGGGCAAAGAAGGCGTCGATTTCTTCAACCGAGAGTTCATCGATAAGCTTATTGTCTGCTAAAAATTTAGGGAAACTGCATATAGTTCCTGAATTTGTGAAAGGTGTTGTGCTAGCAACATTTTTAAAATGTAATATAGGATACATTAAACGTTCTAGCCAACCAGGTGGGAGTTCAACATCCGTATTAAGGATTACGAAGTGATTACGTGTGTGTTGAATACCCAAATTGATTGTTGCAGGAAGACCTTTGTTAACATCATTCCTTAATAAGACCGTATTTCGTCGTCTTTTGGCCACTTCTTTAAGATAAGGCCAAACTCTAGGGTCTGAACTACAATCGTCAATGAGTATCAGACGATATGGCTCACTTGTGTTCTTGAGCAAACTTTGAAGGAGTTTTTTTAAATGTTCTAATCCATTATAGACTGGAATAATGATGTCAATTTCAGTCCCTAGTGATTTTACGGGGCAGGGTTTTTCAGCAATCATGGATAGAACTTCGCTTAATGAAGTTGTTTTTTGTTTTTGTCTTGCAGAGCTTAACTCCATTTTAAGTAAATTTATGAGGTAACGCCAATTACCGTTTCGTATATGATATAAGACTTTCCTTATGTTTCTCATGTTAATTCTCCGCATTAACCTGAGTAGCGAGGTGGGTAAATGATAGGAATGGAACCTAACTTTACCTAGGGGGATTTTTTGAATGGAGCCATCACAAAATTGAATTTCGAGGGTGAGTAAGATCTTTCCTTTTTGCTTCAGTGGAGCTCTTATTATAAATCCACTTTTCTTAGCCTTCTCGTTCGGAAACACTCGGTAAACATCCATTCGCTCTTGGCCATATTGGCCTATAAACCGCTCCTTCCTTCCGCGTGATTCAACAAGCAAATAAATTTTTGATATTCCCTTAAGCTCGTGGAATAACCAACCAACAAGAAGAATTCCTTCGTCTGAGATCTGTGTTCTTTCCAGGAAACAACGGATATCATTAAGTCCACCGTCCGGTAGGGTTATAGAAATCTCCTTTGGCAGTAGGTACTTTATTAGGGGTTTTAACATGATTGCTGTGATTCTTGATATCTTAGCATAAATAATTCTCAAAAAGGTTATTATCTTCCAACTTTTTGAGTGGTAAATAGACGTCAACTGCCGCTGAAGTTGATCGGTCCGCTTTTCCAACCCCCCCTTCTCCGCTTGGAGCTGAGCGATGATCTGCTCGTGTTTAATTAGTTCCTGATGAAGTTGATCGGCTCGGGTTTCCAACTCCCGCTTCTCCGCTTGGAGCTGAGCGATGATCTGCTCGTGTTTAATTAGTTCCTGATGAAGTTGATCGGCTCGGGTTTCCAACTCCCGCTTCTCCGCTTGGAGCCTTTCCAAAGCTAGTTTTTGCCCGCTTAGTTTGGATCTTAACCGAATAAGTTCTGGTTCATTGATCCAAAACTCATTCCCAATAATGCATGCGGCACTGGCGTTAGCAAGTACTTCATATTTATATTGGGGTTTTCGTAGAAGAACTAGCACCAAGTCATCCAAAGTATTCAGAGGAATTAATTCTTGATATTTTTTGAACTGTTCTCGGCATTTGGAAATCTCTTCTCCGGGAATGAAAAAAAGATTTACTTCTCGAGCGCTGCCCAAAAAATTTTCTGTATTCTTCCTAAAGTTATTAACATTGTAAGCCATAACACAGTGAGCAAAAACCTTATACCCTTCTTCTTCTAGGAGTGATATTATTCGTGCCCCTTTGTCAATAGAAAGGCATTCTGTATAAATCAAAGGACGACATTGATGCAGTAAACCTCGTGCACCCTCGAGTACTTCAACCTCCATCCCCTCAACATCAATTTTTATTAATCGACATCTCGGTATTTCAAACTCGTCGAGACGCTTCATTTTCACAGAAATCCCATTTGCAAATAAATTAATTTTATTGTTTTTTTGGACAGTATACAAAGAAAACGCGCCTGGATTACTCAATAACTCGGAAGGAATTTCATATATATTTATATCTGCATATTTATTAGATAAAGCCACATTGAATAGCTTCACATTCAAGAGGCCATTCTGTCGAATATTGAGCTCTAGTACTTTATAAGCAATTGGATTTGGCTCGAAGGCATATACTAAACCTGATTCTCCCACGCATTGCGCAAAAGCGAGCGTATGTGTTCCAATGAAAGCACCTACATCGATGGCTGTATCACCTGGCTTGATAAAATCTAAAAGGAGATCGATTTCATGCTGAGCCCACTCTCCATATTCTCTTAATGAACGCCCGATAACTGTGTCTGATTTAAAGTACGATAGGACTCCATAGCGACAGGGTTTTGTTTCAAGCAAATTCGGAAGAGAGCTAAACAGATCTGCAAACTTCATCTCAGAATGCCCTTTCCTTTCCTAATTATAAGCCTTATATTAAAATTATATTGTGCATTTACTCGTGACAGGGGGCCTTCAATTTCTCCGTGTACATTTACAAAATCTTTGTCTCCACTTCCTTTGGATATTAATCTGAAAATTAGAAACAGGTCATGATGGGCACGTAAATCCGCGAGGACCTCGGGCCCGTAGAAGCCCGCATGTGGATCCCCTCGCCAGGTATCGACGACATAGCAGCGCGTGTCCAGGCCGAGTTCCTTGACCGCTTGGCAGAAGGCACAGTAGGAATCGCCATACTGAGTCCCCAACTCAACAACTACCTTGGGACGCAGAACGTCGACCAAGAACATCGTGAATGGGATGTGCTCATGCCATGCCGAGTGCGGCGTAAGGCGCTTGGGGTCAGCAAAACAGATCGGATGTGCGAGTAGATTCACATGTCCAGTCAGTCCATTCTGCTTATGGAATCGTTGTTTATTCATGCCGTATCGGGATCTGGCCCCTATGATAGCAAGCGACCACTTCCCTAGCCACCCCCTCCAGAATTACCTGGCCGTTCACAAGGAGATATGCCCGGTCACATAATTCGCTCACAAGCTCAAGTGCGTGTGAAACAAACAGGATGGTCTTTCCCCTCTCTTTGAACTCCTGCATTTTGGCCAAGCATTTCCTCTGGAACGCCTCATCGCCCACCGCTAGGACCTCATCCACCAGGAGGATGTCCATATCCAGTTGGATGGCGATCGCAAACCCAAGGCGCATGTACATCCCTGTCGAGTAATTCTTGACCGGGACGTCAATAAAATCCTCGAGCCCGGAGAACTCAACCACTTCGTCGTAGATCCGATCGATTTCCTTCCGCGTGAGGCCATACAAGGAGGCATTTAGATAAATATTCTCCTGGCCGGTGAGCTCAGGGTGAAAGCCCACCCCGATTTCGATGAGCGGCGCAACGGAGCCGCGGACGGTAACCGAGCCTTTGGTCGGTCGAAGTATCCCCGCGATAACACGGAGCAACGTGCTCTTTCCGGATCCATTGGGACCGATGATGCCCACCATCTCTCCCTGGGCCACTTCCAGGTTCACGCCCTTGAGGGCCCAGAATACCTCCCGTCGTTCTCGCCGTCGTCCGTCGAACAGGGAAATGAAACGTTCCTTGAGGGAGTCATTTCGGTTGTGGCGAATATAGAAGCTCTTCCAAAGGTCTTGCACTTCGACGATGAGCTTCGTCATGTCTACAGCTCCTCCACGAAAACGCGCTGTCTCCGTCGGAACAGACTATATCCCACTCCTAGGGAAAGACCCGTCCAAAGCACCATAGAGATCAACATCTCTGTGCTGGGGAGCCTCCCCCAATAGATTATGTCCTGATAGACGGTGATGAAAGCGGTTAACGGGTTCGCCTTGATGAGAGGCTGGAGTTTCCCTGGGACCATAGAGATGGAATAGATGATGGGCGTAAGCCAAAAGAGGACCATAAGGGCTACCTCGGTCAAGTGCCGTACGTCTCGGTACCGAGGAGTAATGGAGGAAAGGAAAAAGGCCACCCCTAATGTGAAGAGGAATTGCAACGCGAGAACAGGCAAGTAGAGAAGAATCAGCGGTGTCACCCCGGTCTTGAACCAAAAGACAGCGGGAAAAAAGACCAACAGGGCGAATAGTAGCTGGACGAAGTTGAACAGAATCGTTGCGAACGGAAGGATTTCCAATGGGAATTTGACCTTCTTCAACAGGTTGGCATTGCCGATTATCGCTTCCGAGGAGGCAATTACTGCCCCCGAGAAGAAGTTCCAGGGAATGATCCCGGTGATGAGGAAGAGGGGATAGTTCTCCAGCGGGATCCTGAGTATGTATTGAAAAGCCAGAGAATAGACTACGATCATGGCCAGGGGGTTTAGCAGGGACCAGAGAAGTCCCAAAACCGAACCCCGATATTTCACTTTTAAATCCTTAGCAACTAGATTCCGTACCAGCTCTCTGTAACGTATGATCCTTGTAAGACCCCTCATCCAAGAGCCCATACACGATGCTCCTTTATTCTCTCGTTGTGCTGCCCACTATACATGGCTCCCCCTGGGGCACCATGCCTTCTGTTAATTGATACTCCCTCTTACGACCCCTTCCACCTGGTCGGAGATCTACGGAGAGCTCCGTTGTCCCAAAGAGGCTGAACAAAAGTCACAATGCTTTGTACATTTTCTGATAGTATTCCTTGTATTCCCCCGTGATCACGCTCTCGACCCACTCTTTATTCTCCAGGTACCACTCCACCGTCCGCCGGAGACCCTCCTCGAAATTCACCTCGGGTTCCCAACCGAGCTCCTCCCTGATCTTCGCGCAATCGAGGGCGTACCGAAAATCGTGGGCCGCGCCGCGGGGGTCCTCGATAAATTTGATCTCAGGTTCTAGGTGCTGGGTCTTGGGGTGAGTTTTCAGGATGTCACAGATAAGTTGGACGACCTCGATGTTCCTCTTCTCACAGCCGCCGCCGATGTTGTAGATCTCGCCAACCCGGCCTCTTTGGAGGACGAGCTCGATCGCCCGACAGTTGTCCTCCACATAGAGCCAATCGCGGACGTTCTTTCCCTCCCCGTAGACGGGCAACGGCTCGCCATGAAGCGCGTTGCGGATCATGAGGGGGATGAGCTTCTCGGGGAACTGGTATGGCCCGTAGTTATTCGAGCTCCGGGTGACGATCACCGGGACGCCGTAGGCCTTGTGGTATGCCCGACAGATGAGGTCCGCCGCGGCCTTGCTCGCGGCGTAGGGAGAGTTGGGCTTGAGGGGCGATTCCTCGGTGAACAACCCGGTCTCGCCCAAGGAGCCGTATACCTCATCCGTGGAGATCTGGATAAGCCTCTTAGGGGGTGAGGATCCGGGATTATGGGGCAGCCAGTGGGTGCGGGCGGCCTCTAATAGTACCTGCACCCCTTTGATGTTCGTCCCGATGAAGGGGCTCGGATCGAGGATGCTCCGGTCGACGTGGGATTCGGCGGCGAAGTTTACGACCGCATCGGGGATCAGGGATTCGGGATCAAGCGGCAAATCTCGGTGCGAGAAATACTCCCCGGAAAAGATGGCATCGACGAGCTCCCGATCACAGATGTCGCCCTTGATGAAGAAGTACCGTGGGCCACGGGATTCGGGATTACGGGATAGGCTGGAGAGGCCGTATTTGGCCTCGACGTCGGCGAGGTTGGCGAGGTTGCCCGCGTAGGTGAGCTTGTCGAGGTTTATCACGGTCCAATCGGGGTGTTCGCGCAACACATACCGGATGAAGTTGGAGCCGATGAAGCCACAACCGCCAGTTACCAGTATTCTCATTTTCGGGCTAGGGATTAAGGATTAAGAGGTAAGTGCTGAACATCACCAGATCCCTACGCCTTCAGTCCCTAATCCCCTTCGTCCCCTCCTTTCCCTTCGGGCGATTATATCAACCCGTGATTGTCTCGTTTAGCATATGTAATCACTTTACACCCAAATAGATGATGTCTCGTTGGGTAATGGCATGAACGTGCGCTCAGGGACGAAGGGCCGATCCCCAGAAAGAGAGAATTTATGCCGGCGACCAAAGGCTGCCACCGGTTCCCCATTATGAGACCTAACAGCGTCGAATCACAAGAGTTGCTTGGTCATGACATCCTCCTTGAAGTATGCTCCTTTTCAGAACCTGGCCTTGCGGCGCGGGCTTATGCCCGTGCGTGCACTTTGGGAAAGGCGTAAACCCTTGGGCTTAGTTGTGGTCTTTTCAATCTGGGGGAAGCGATGACAGTGATGCTCAAACCTCCGGAGTGGGTCAAGGATGCCATCTTCTACCAGATATTTCCCGACCGGTTCAAAAACGGCGACCCGGGGAACGATCCGCCGGACACCCGGCCCTGGGGCGATCACCCGGACAGGAAGTCTTTCTTCGGCGGCGATCTCTATGGGATCATCGAGTCTCTGGACTACCTCGAGGAACTGGGGGTAAACGCCCTCTATCTCAACCCGATCTTCACGGCTCCCTCCAACCACAAGTACGACATCGCTGACTACTTCGAGGTGGACCCACACTTGGGTGGGAACGGAGCTCTCTTAGCCTTGGTCGAAGCGGCCCACCGCCGTGGGATCCGGGTCATTCTGGACGGGATTTTTAACCACTGTGGCGACGAACACCCCTTTTTCCAGGACGTCCTTCGGCGGGGCCAGGCATCACCTTATTGGGACTGGTTCATGATCCACGGAGAGGGGGTAATACAAGAACCCGTTCCTAACTACGACTGCTGGGCCGGGGTAAAAACACTCCCGGAATGGAACCACAAAAACCCAGCGGTACGGGAGTACCTCCTCTCGGTGGTACGCCACTGGTTAAGCGAGTACGAGATCGACGGGTGGCGCCTGGACGCGGTGGAACACATATCGCCTGATTTCGTCCGTGAGATCCGTGATGCTGCCAAGAGCGTGAACCCCGAGGCCTACATCCTGGGCGAGGTGATGGGGCTCGCCGCAGCATGGTTCAAGTACGGGGCTCTGGATGGGGTAATGAATTACAGACTGTGGGAAGGTTTGGTGTACTTCATCGCCTGGGAGTCATGGGATGCCGCGCAGTTCCGCGCCTACGCGAAGGGGCTCTGGGGGAGTTACCCGCCGGAGAACTTCTTCGCCTGCTACAACCTGATCGGAAGCCACGACAAGCCCCGTATCTTTACCCTATGTGAAGGCGATCGGCGAAAAGTCGCCCTAATAGTGGCTACCATCTTTTCCCTCCCCGGTGCGCCGGCAATCTATTACGGTGACGAGGTGGGACTGGAGGGGGGCGAAGATCCCGACTGCCGCCGATGCTTCCCCTGGGATCGCGGGCAGTGGGACGAAGAGCTACGCGAGCTCTTCCGTACGCTGATAAGGATTCGAAAGGAGGAACCAACGCTCAGGCGTGGCGACGTAAAATTCGGCGATGCCAAGGGTCGGGCGTTCTTCATCGAACGGGAGTTTGCGGGCGAAAAGCTTTTCTTTTTCCTCAACGCGGGAGAAGAAACGGCCTCTTTTCACCTAGCGTGTCCCGCTTCGGACCTCCTGAGCGGGGAGCGTCATCGAGGGGAGATCCGCCTGCCCCCGAAATCCTTCGCGTTTTTGAAGGAGGGGTGATGTTGCGAGAGGTCATGGAGGCGATGGAGCTCTTGGAGAGGGCGGACGTGAACGGCGAGGCCGTCCGGGAGTGGCTCATCGAAAAAGGCCTCGAATACGGAGAAGTGGAGGTGACGCGTATCCAGGGGGAGAAGGGCGGAACCGATTTCGTGAAGGTCCGAGTCGTCCCACACCGGACATCGGGCCCGACCCTGGGGATCGTCGGCCGCCTTGGGGGCGTGGGAGCAAGGCCTGAGAGGATAGGGCTCGTCTCCGACGCCGACGGTGCGATCGTGGCGCTGGCCTGCGCTGCGAAGCTCGCCCGCATGCGGATGCGAGGTGATGCACTGGACGGGGAGGTGATCGTCGCCACCCACGTCTGTCCCCGGGCACCGGTCATCCCCCATGAGCCCGTGCCCTTCATGGGCGCGCCGGTGGACATGGCCACCATGAACCGCCACGAAGTCGACCCCCGAATGGAGGCGATCCTATCCATCGATACCACGAAGGGAAACTGGGTCCTCAACCGCCGCGGCTTCGCCATTACCCCCACTGTGAAGGAGGGGTACATCCTCCGGGTGAGCGAGGACCTCCTCGAGATCATGCGCTACGTCACCAATGAACCTCCAGCGGTCCTCCCTATCACCACCCAGGACATCACCCCATATGGGAACGGGCTCTACCACATAAACAGCATCATGCAACCCTCGACCGCGACCTCGGCCCCGGTAGTGGGGGTGGCCACGACCGCCGCCGTCCCGGTCCCGGGGTGTGCCACCGGGGCCAACCAGGTCATCGATCTCGAGTTGGCGGCACGGTTCTGTGTGGAGGTAGCGGTGGCCTTCACCGCCGGCCGCTGCCACTTCTATGACCCCACCGAGTTCGAAAGACTGGTCTCCCTCTACGGTTCAATGCGTCACCTCCAGACCTTGGGCAGTGAGGAATAGGGTCCGATGCTGTACTCAAAACTATGACCCCTAAACTAACTGCCTCAGCCTATCCCGTGTGTATTGGATGGCGCTTATCACTGCGCCCTGAGGAGCCTGGAAGACGCAGAACCGGCCCACGTCAGGGATATCGGCGGGAGGAAGGAGTACCTGTCCCCGTTCTCCTCTACCTGACGCGCCACTTCGTCCACATCCTTCACTGTGACATAGACCATCCAATGGGACGGAGTACCTGGGGGGCACGTTTGGGGGGCATTTTCATGATCCCTCCCACCTTGACTCCCTCTACCTTGATGAGGGTGTAGGAGGAATCGGCCATATCGCTCTGGGAAAACTCCCAGCCAAGGACCTTATCGATAAAACCCCTTCGTTGCCTCTACGTCGGCCGTGAGAAGCTCGGCCCAGCTGAAAACGCCCTTCCGTTCGAACCTCTCTGTTTGAACCTCCTTCGCAACGATATTTGGAATCGACATGCCCCTTTTCAATGTGCCATCGAACTGACAAGGGAGACCGGAGTAATCAGGCGCTGACGAGCCGACGATAATATTCCAGGGCCTCTGATGTCCAGGCCTTGAGGCGCTTGAGGGCCTGTTTCTCCAGCTGGCGCACCCGCTCGCGGGAGACACCCAATACCCGAGCCACCTCGGCCAAGCTCTGGGGCTTCGCGCCCTCGAGTCCGTAACGGAGCCGCACTACCAGGGCCTCCTTGGGCGGGAGTTGGGCCACGAGCTCGAGCAGTTCCTCTCGCATGAGCTCTTGTAGGGCGAGCTTCTCGGTGGTGGGCATCTCTTCGTCGGCCACGAGGTCGTCCAACGTCTCCTCCCCGTCGGCCCCGACTGGCATGTCCAGGGAGATCACTTCCCCGATGGTGCGCTCAAGCTCCCGCAGCCTCTCCACCGTGAGACCGGGATAAGAGATGGTATCTACGGTCTCGGCGATGTTCTCGTCGCCGAAACTCGCCTTGAGTTTAGCCCAGCGGACCAGGGCTCGGAAGAGGTACGCGGGAATACGGATCAACTGCGACTGGCGCTCGATGGCCGCCCCGATCGCCTGGCGGATCCACCACCGCGCGTAGGTGGAGAAGCGGAAGCCCTTCTCGGGGTCGAACCGCGCCGCCGCCTCGAGGAGGCCGATATTTCCCTCTTGAATGAGGTCGAGGAGGTCAAGGCCCGTGTCTCCGTATTCCCGCGCGATGGAGACCACGAGCCGGAGGTGCGCTAGGATCAGGCGGTTGCGCGCCTCGATGTCCCCCTCGCGCATGCGACGAGCCAGCTCCCGTTCCTCCTCCAGGGAGAGGGGCGGAATGCGGGCGACCTCGGCGAGATAAAGCCCGAGAATGTCCACTTCGTGATCCTCAGCCCCTTCGTCCCAGGAGTACACTCGCTTCTCCACCATCGTCACTCTTGTCCAGTGTATCCTTTTGCCAAGAGGGCTCAAGGCCCCGTCCCGATGTGCGCCAGGTAGTCGCTCTGAACCTTTCCCTTTGAAAAAGAGCGCGTTAAACTTTGGCCATTCGGCATGGAGATCATTGCGCACCGTGGGGCCTCGGCCTATGCGCTGGAGAACTCACGCGAGGCGATAACGTTAGCCCGGCGCCTCGGGGCCGACCGGATTGAACTGGACGTCCGAATAACGGCTGACAACACACTCGTAGTCCTCCACGACGAATCCCTAGAGCGCACGACCACTGGAAAGGGCCTCTTGCGAGAGCACCGCTTCAGGGAGATCGGGGGTGTGCGCCTCAAAAACGGGGAGAAACTCCTCACCCTCGAGGAGGCCATGGACATCAGCGGCGAGACTCCACTCTATTTGGATGTAAAAGAGGCGGAAGCACTGGAACCTCTGGTGTGGACGCTTAGGCGGAGGAGAACAACCGATCTCATTGTCGCTTCCAGCGACGACCGATTCCTACAGCAGTTTCAGAAGCGGCTGGATATTCCCACTTCATTACAGCTTGAAAGCCCCGAGATCGGAGGGGCGAAGAGAGCGCGTGAGCTCGGGGCGACTTTCGTCCACCCTTGCTGGGAAAATTTTGGGGACCCTCTGAAACTCCTGCTGAAAGGATTTCTGCATAATTTCACCAATGCCGGCCTGAAGATCATCCTCTGGCACGAGGAGAATCCGAAAGCGTTGTTGAAAGCCCGTGGTTTAGGCAACGCCCTCTATGGGATTACTACGGATAGGCCGGATTTGGCGAAGAGCATCTTGAGAGGTGGGGGCCATGGAACTCCTCCGTAGGTGTCCCGAAAACCCTATCTTAACACCACGTCCAGATGTCCCCTGGGAGAGAAAAGCCGTCTTCAATCCCGGCGCGGTGGAGTACAAAGGCAAGGTGTACATGCTCTATCGGGCAGTGGGGGAGTACGAGCGCTATATCTCACGCCTCGGCCTCGCGGTGAGCGAAGACGGCGTCCACTTCGAACGCTTCCCAGAGCCGGCCTTTTCACCGGAGGAGTCCTACGAACGTTTCGGGTGCGAAGACCCCCGTATTACCGCTCTTGAGGGGCGCTTTTATATCACCTACACCGCTCTCTCGGCGCGGGCCTTCTCCGAGAGGGGGAACTACGTGGCCCTCGCGTCCACGGTTGACTTCCGCCAATTCGAACGCCACGGAGTGATCCTCCCCGGATTCGAGGACAAGGACGCCGTCATCTTTCCGGAGAAGGTAAAGGGAAAGTACGTGCTGTTACACCGCATCGTCCCAGAAATCTGGATCGCCTATTCCGACGACCTCGTCCACTGGTACGGCCACAAAAAGGCGATGTATCCGCGTCCTGGGTGTTGGGACGCGGTGAAGATCGGGGCAGGAGCTCCGCCGATAAAGACCGATGAGGGCTGGCTCCTTTTCTACCACGGGGTTGATAGGGCACGCACGTACCGCATGGGAGTGGCGCTCTTCGATTTGGACGACCCCGAGAGGCTCATCTCCCGCCCCCTCGAGTTCGTGCTCGAGCCGGCGGAGGAGTACGAGCGAGAAGGGGACATTCCACACGTAGTTTTCGTCTGCGGGGTGGTGCAACGAGGCGAGGAATTCTTCGTTTATTACGGAGGTGGCGATAAGGTGATCGGCCTCGCGTGGGCCCCGGTAAAGGAGGTGGTGGAATTCGCCCGCCGCGGCTGAGTTGCCACCGTTTGCAAAAATTTTTCTGCGCTCAATTTGCCCCTTGCAGAAAGGGTTACCGTTGACTGAATCCATACAAAACGATAAAATATTTAATGCTATTGCAGGTTAGGGAGGTGATAGCGACATCAACGTTCTTTTCGATAAATTAAATTGAAAAGGGGGGAGTGCTATGCGTAAATTGCTACTTGGACTTCTGATCTTTGGGCTTGCGGCTGGTCTTGTAGCAGCACAGGAGATCAAAGTTATCACCATCAAGGCTTGGACCGTCGGTCCGGATGATCCTTCCATCACCCGCAAACTGAACCTCGAGGCCGCCGTCGAGAGGTTGAACAAGTACCTGGAGGTCATCGGCGCCAACGTCCGCGTCGAGATCGAGGCCACCTTCGTCACCACGAGCTGGAGCGATTACAAGCGGGCCAACCTCCTGGCCCTCCAGTCCGGTGATCCCGCGAAGATCGCGGACATCATCGTAACCGGCCACGAGGACATCGGCCCTTATGCCGAGGCAGGCTATATCGTCCCCTTGGATGATTTCATCGCCAAGTACCCGGAGGTATATGAAGACTTCTTCTCAGCCCTCTGGGAGTCCTGCACGTACAAGGGCAAGATTTGGGGTATCCCGCAGGACACCGAGGCCCGCATGTTCTACTATCGCAAGGACCTCCTCAAGGCCGCCGGGTACTCCGAGGAGTTCATCGAGTCCATCCCCGCCAAGGTGGTGGCCGGCGAGTTCACCCTGGACGATCTCGTGGCCCTCGGCCAAAAGCTCCTCGAAGCCGGCGTCGTGGACGAGACCATGGCCATCTGGCATCGACCCACTCCGGGTACCGACTGGTTCCAATTCATCTACACCTTCGGCGGTGAGCTTTTCGATCCCGAGACCGGAAAGCTCGTGGTGGACAAGTCCGCCACCCTCGCCCTCTTCAGGTTCATGAAGAAGCTCGTGGACCTCAAGCTCACCCCGAGCGCCATGTCCCAGATCTCTTGGCCCGAAATCCACACCAACTTCTCCGGCGGCAAGGTCGGCATCAATCTCACCGGCGGCTCCTGGAACTTCGCCGAATGGCAGCACGCTCCTTACAACAAGAGCTTCGACTACCTCTGGGAGAACATCGGCTTCGCTCCCATCCCCGCTGCGGAGAAGGGCGGGAAGCCGGTCTCCGTCTCCCACCCGCTGGTCCACGTGATCACGGCCGCATCCCAGCACAAGGAACTCGCGTTCCTGATCGTCACATTGGCCTCCGCGGTTGATCTGAACACCCGCCACGCGCTCCAGTCCGGCCACCTGGCGATCCGCCGCTCACAGCTCTCCTTCGCTCCCTATGCCGCCGACATCTTCGCCAAGACCGTGTCCGAGCTGTGCGCGCCCTTCGCGCGGTTCAGCCCCAACCATCCGAAGGCCCCATTCTATTGGGAGACCCTCTTCCGCGACGGCATCGTCCCCGTGGAGGTCGGCGCTCTCAGCCCTGAGGACGCCCTCGAGCACTTCGTCAAGCGCATGCAGACCGAGCTCGGCGACGAGGTGATCATCCGCGAGTGACGTAGACCCGGACGAGAGGCCCCGCCCCTTTTCAATGGGGCGGGGCCTTTTTATAATCCCTTGCCGTGGGAAATAAATCTTCGAGGATTCCCAGGAAGAGCGGACGTACCAAAGGCAACTTTCAGGCCTTTTTGTTTTTGCTCCCCGGGATTCTCCTCATCTTCCTCTTTTTCCTCGCCCCGGTGGTCATCACCGCGGTGATGGGGTTCACCAACATGGATTACCGCTTCCAGTGGAACTTCGTCGGGTTCGGGAACTTCTTCCGCATGAGCGATGACTTCCTCGTCCCCAAGATTCTCGTCAACACCCTCGTCTATACCTTCGGAACACTGGCGATCTTTAACGTCACCTTCGGGCTCATATTGGCCCTCCTCACGACGAGTATCAGTGAACGGGTGGGGCTCTTCTTCAGGGCGTTATGGCTCCTCCCCCGGTTCACGCCCCCTGTGGTGTACGCGGCCATTTGGCTCTGGATCCTCTCTCCCACGCGGAACGGACTTTTGAACGGACTCAGGGTCGCCATGGGGCTCAATCCCATCGCCTGGATCTCCGAGTATCCCTGGGGCGTGATCATCGTCACCAATGGGATCATCGGGGCGTCCATGGGGATGTTGATCTTCGCCTCGGCGATAAAGGCCATCCCCCGCGATTACCTGTGGGCGGCGCGGGTGGACGGCGCCTCCTGGTTCCAGGAGGTACGGCATATCGTCCTTCCCCTCATCCGTTGGCCCCTCATGTTCATCACGGCCTATCAGACCCTCTCCCTCCTCACCTCTTACGAGTACATCCTCCTCATCACCCAGGGAGGCCCGTTCCACGCTTCCGAGGTGTGGTCCCTTTACGCTTACAACAAGGCCTTCAGTGCGTACGCGGGGACCTATGAGTTCGGCTATGCCGCCGCCTTGGCCACCGTATTGGTCCTCATCGGGACGGTGGCGTCCATCGCCTATTGGAAGATGTTCCGGTTCCGTGAAATGATGGCGCCACCACGGATAGAGGTGTCCTGATGGCACAGCGAAAGTTCACCCCAGGCTCGCTCGAGCGCGAACGGAGGAAGCAAAGGATCCTCCGGGTCTCCATGTACCTCTTTCTGATCGCGGCTTCCCTCCCCATCGTGATCGGGTACCTGTGGCTCTTCGTCGGTGCCTTCACGGGGAACTTGGTCTATGGCCTCGTGCCCCAGAGCTTCACCGTGGAGAACTGGAGCTTTTTGTGGGACCCCCCCTCTCCCGCCTGGCCCGATATTTGGCGCACGTTCTTCAATACGTTCTTCCTCGCGGCGGGCGTCACCTTGATCATGGTGGTGGTCTCCACCTCCGCCGCTTATGTCGTGTCGCGGATGTATTTCCCGGGCCGCTCCATGATCTTGGCCTCTACTTTGATCCTGCACGCCTTTCCCGCCATCACCCTTCTCATCGCCCTCTACTACATCCTGCGCACGTTGGGGCTTCTGGACTCGCTATGGGGGGTTATCCTCGTCCGGGCAGGGTTGATGGTTCCCTTCGGGATTTGGGTGATGAAGGGCTTCTTCGACGACATCCCGTGGGACATCGAGATGTCGGCCTTGATCGATGGAGCCACTCGGTTCCAGACCTTCTGGAAAGTGATGCTACCATTGGTGAAGCCCGGGATCGCCGCCATTGCGGTGTTCGCGTTCATGGCCGGCTGGGCCGAATACATCTTCCTCGTCACCTTCGTGCGTGATCCCAATAGCTGGACGCTGAGCTCCTACATAAACGCCATCATCGGGAACTATCGGTTCACGAACTACGGACTACTGGCGGCCGTTTCGCTCTTCTATATGTTCCCCGTCCTCCTCTTCTTCCTCCTCACCCAGAAGCTCCTCATGAAGGTGACGGTAGGCGGGATAAAGGGAGGGAGGTAAAATTACGGGGTCTTCAAGATCATGGCATCGATCAAGCTCGAGCAGCTGACGAAGAGGTTCGGCAAGGTTGTCGCCGTAAACAACCTCAACCTTGAGGTGAAGGACGGGGAATTCATCGCCCTCCTCGGCCCCTCCGGATGCGGTAAGACCACCACCCTCCTCATGATCGCCGGGATCTACCGCCCCACCCAGGGAAAGATCTACTTCGACGATGTCCTCGTGAACGATGTAGCTCCCAAAGACCGCTACGTGGGTCTCGTGTTCCAGTCCTACGCCCTTTACCCCCACATGAAGGTCTACGATAACATCGCCTTCCCTTTGAAGCTCGCCAAGGTCCCGCGGAAGGAGATCGACCGCAAGGTTTACGAGGTCGCCAAACTCACCAAGATCGAGGAACTCCTCGATCGAATGCCGGGTCAGCTCTCGGGAGGCCAGCAGCAACGTGTGGCCCTCTGTCGCGCTTTAGTGAAGGAGCCGGAGATCCTCCTCCTCGACGAGCCCCTTTCGAACCTGGACGCACGGCTTCGGATCGAGACCCGAGCCGAGATAAAGCGCCTCCAGCGCGAACTCGGCATCACAACGATCCTGGTCACCCACGATCAGGTGGAGGCCCTGACGATGTCGGAGCGCGTGGCGGTAATGCACGCCGGGGTCCTCCAGCAATATGGGCCACCGGACGAACTCTACGACCGGCCGCGGAACCTCTTCGTCGCCTCCTTCATCGGCGACCCCCCCATGAACCTGATCCCGGTGGAACTCGAGCGTACGGATGGGAGACTTCGACTCGTGGCCGACAGCTTCGTGCTCCCGCTCGCGGAGGAATGGGAGAATATGTTGGGACAAATTCCCGAGGCGTCTTTCACCCTTGGGGTTCGTCCCGAGGATGTGCGGATCTCTACTGAAGAGAAGGCCAATGCCCTGCTCGGTGAGGTTTTCCTCACCGAGCCCTTGGGGGGTGGAACGTTGGTCCATTTTATGTTCGGAGAGATCTCCTTCAGGGTCCTGGCTTCCCGGGAGATCAAGATGGACGTGGGCGACAAGTTCTGGCTGGTTCCCGACCAAAGTAAACTCCATATTTTCACAAAGGACGGCCTTTCCGTACGGGAGGTGGGGCGGCGAGATGCTCAATAAGGACGATCGCGAAAGGGCTCTTAAACACGCGCCGATCCTGCGCTTCGATGAGCGTGAACCATTTCTTCCGGTGAAGGTCGGGGTCGAGGTCTTCCACAAGCCCGAGAGGTCTCCCTCCTTCCCCAGGATCGTGGACGTTCCCGAGAACGCCTCATACACGGTCGAGTACGCCATCTGGTGGGATTGGGACATCCAACACCTGTACGAGCTCGAGCACGTGTGGGTCTCGGTGGATGAAGACGAGAAGGTCGTGAACGTCGAGGCGAGCTGGCACGGGACCTATCGGCGTTTCCCCTTCTGGAAAGAAGAAAATGGGCATCCGGTCCTCTATTCGCAACCCGGGAAGCATGCCTTGGCCTTCGACCCGCGGGAGTTCCCGGTTATGGACACGATCGAGGCCTGTACTTCTCAGGCAGGCTCCATGGGCCTATTAGTGAAGGACGTCTTCGTGAAGGAATTCCCCACGAAGACGAAGGACCTCGATCGGGCCGTAGAGAGCTATTTGAAGACCAAGGCCTTCCAGCCCACCTTCAAATTCGAAAAGATATACCACTTTCCAGACGACGCATTCATGAATTGGCACGAACTCAAGGGGTACATCCCAAAACGGGTCAAGGAGATCGTCTCCCAACTCTCTCTCCAGAAGCAGAAATAAGGCCCGCCGGGAAACGAGGCGGGCCTCATCCGCACACGAGGGCTCCGGCGCCCTTCAGCGCCTGACCTCGATGTAGAGGTGCCGCTTGATCTCCTGCTTCGTGGACTTGGCGAAGGGTTTGTCCACGAGGTCGATGTCTTCCTTGCTCTTTATACGCTTGAAGACGGCGAGGTTTCGCTGTGCCTCACGGATCCTCTCCCAGATCAGGTCCTTCGCTTCTTCCTCCTCGGTGATTCCCTGTTCCCGCAGGACGTCCCAGTTCGGATAGATCAGGGCCGCCACCACCACCTTGTCCTGACGCCGTGCCTCGAAGACCATGACCTCCTCGATCTCGGGGATTCGGGCGAGCTCCCACTCCACCTCTTCGGGGTACACGTTTTTTCCGGATTCGAGGACGATCACGTTCTTCTTGCGGCCGGCGAGGTAGAGCCTGCCGCGCCAGTCGAGCTTCCCCAGGTCACCGGTGCGGAACCAACCCTCGGGGGTGAGGACCTCTTTCGTGCGCTTGGGATTGCGGTAGTAGCCCATCATCACATTGGGTCCCCGCGCTAAGACTTCGCCATAGCCGTCCGGCCCGGGATCCTCGATCTTGATCTCCACCCCCGGTAGTGGCACCCCCACGGTCCCCGCTTGACGGGCGAAGGGCTTGCTGAAGGTAAGGACCGGTGCGGTCTCGGTGAGGCCGTACCCTTGGATGATTCCCAACCCCATGCGGCGCAGGCCCTTGGCGACACGGGGATCGAGGGGAGCCCCCCCGGAGACGAAGAACCGGAACTCGGGGGAGAGGAGCTTCTTCCTGAGTGCCTTCCCGATGAGCTTCGGGGCCACGTAGTAGAGGACCTTACGGACCGTGTTGGACTTTATGTTCTCCTCGATCCTCCGCCACATGGCATGGAAGAGCTTGGGGACGCCGATGAGGATCGTGAAGTGAGAGCGGCGGGCGATCTCGATGAGGTTCCGATAGTCGTCGGTATAGAGGGTGGTCGCCCCGACTGAGAGGGGGGCGATGAAGGTCGCGGTGAGGCCATAGATGTGGTACCAGGGGACGATAGATACCACCCGGTCCTCAGGCCCCACCTTGATGCTCTCGGTCACGGCGATGACGTTGGAGGTGATGTTACGGTGGGAGAGCATGACCCCCTTGGCGTCGCCGGTGGTGCCCGAGGTGTACATGAGGAGCGCCAGTTCCTCGGGATCGGGCTTGGCGTCGGCAGGTTCGAGCACCTCGTCGGGGACCAGCTCCCAAATGTGAGGGACCCCTTCCTCCACCTCCAGGGCGTAAACACCCCTCAGGGACGCCACCTCATCGGCCAAACCGGAGAACTCCTCAAACCGGTGGGGGGCAACGAACAGGAGCTTCGCCTCGGCCTCGTTCAGGATCCTCTGCACCTCCCCCCTCTGGAGCTCCGCGTCCAGGGGCACGACCACTGCCCCGGCCCGCAACGCCGCAAAGAAGGAAACGGCCCAGCCCAACGAGGGCTTGGAGATTATGGCCACTCGGTCTCCGGGATTGATCTCCCTCGCTATCCAGAGACCGAAGCGCCCTGCCAGATCCCAGAGCTTCCCATAAGAGAGCTCTTTGTATTCGATCCGATGCCCCCTGATCTTCGGTATCCGGATCGCCATCTTGCGGGGGTGCTCACGCACGGCCCGCTCCACGAGCTCTTGAACGGTGGGATACGTCCTCTCCCGTCTCGCCACGGTTCACCCCCTCCTCAATTTACGCCCCGCCCGGACTTCGTGTCCAGGATGTACTCGTGAGCCCTCAGGGCCGCAATGGCCCCCTCGGCAGCCGAAATCACCGCCTGGGCGTAACGACCCACGGGCTTCCGTACGTCCCCGGCGGCAAAGACCCCCGGCTGACTCGTCCGCATCCAAACGTCCGTCTTGATATATCCCCGCTCGTCGAGTTCAACCACACCTCTAAGCCAATCGGTGGCGGGGCGGTACCCGATCTTCACGAACACTCCATCCACGGGGAAGGGGCGGAGCTCCCCGGTCCCGAGGTCCCGGAGCACCACCTCCCGTACCACGCCATCGCCGCGGACCTCCTCAACCACCACGTTCCAGAGGAACTCGATCTTGGGGTGGGAAAAGGCACGCTCCCGAAGCACCGCCTCAGCCCGGATGGCATGAGGGTCGTCCTCAGGGTGGCGTACAGCCACATAGACCTTCTCACAGATGTCGGCCAAATAGAGGGCCTCTTCCAGGGCTGTGTCGCCGGCACCCACCATGAGCACGGTCTTCCCGCGGAAGAAGAACCCGTCACAGGTGGCACAGTAACAGACTCCTCGGCCTCTGAACTCCCGCGCCCCCTTAACGGGGAGCTCTTTGGGGATCCCCCCTGTGGCAATGATCACGGCCCGCGCGGAGATCTCGCCGGAGTCAGTTTCCACAGCCCAGTGATCTCCCTCACGCCTGAGGCCCCTCGCCTCGGAACGGCGAAACTCACCCCCTAAGTTTGTGAACTGTCTCCGCATCCTCTCCCCAAGCTCGGGGCCGGGAATCGGCTCGGGGAACCCCGGGTAGTTCTCTACCGCGATGGCCTCGGCGAGCTGCCCCCCCGCCACGGCCTTCTCCAGGATCACGGTGTCCAACCCGGCCCGTTTTGCGTAGATCCCGGCCGCGAGGCCCGCCGGTCCTCCTCCGACGATGACCACATCCCAGATCTTCCCGTTCATTCCCTTTCCACCTGGGCCTTTTCGCAAATCATTATAATTCCAAATTGTACCTCGGGGGTTTCGTATGCCCTTGCCGAAGGGTACCCCCTTGGATAGGGTACAAATTGAAGATGCCCGAAAGAAAAGTTTACGAAAAAGGGGGGTTCCTGCACATCCGATTCGAGTACGACAAACGCCTCGTTGATCTTGTGCGAGGTTTTCCCGAACGTCGCTGGGATAAATCGAGTCGCACGTGGACCGTTCCTAAACAGTACGTCGTCACGGTGGTGGACCTCCTCAAGGAGGAAGGGTTCTCCTTTGACGAGGCAACCCTCAAGCTCTACGAGGAGGAGCGGACCCGAGATTCGGCGGGCCTCACCGTCTCTCAGCTCAATCTCCAGGTTCGGAACGCCCTCCAGACCGCCTTTCCGGGGCCCGTGTGGGTGGTGGGGGAGATCCTCGGCTTCCAGAAGAACGCCCACAAGGAAGTAGTGGACTTCCTCCTCTCGGAACGCGCCGACGATGGCTCCATCGTGGCGGAGGTGACGGCGGTCCTCTTCCCGGAGGTCCGAGCCCTCATCGAGCGAAAGCTCGCTCAGGCTGGGAATCCCTTCCGCTTGGAAGATGAAATCAAGGTCCGGTTACTCGTCCAGGTCGACCTGAAGGTCGATTGGGGCCAGTACCGCGTCATCGTCCAGGACCTCGATATCGAGTACACCCTGGGCGAAGTCGCGCGCCGCAAGGAGGAAATCCTTCGGAAGCTCGCTAAGGAAGGGCTCCTCGAGCGCAACCGGTCCCTCGCCTTCCCTGCGCTTCCCCTACGGGTGGGCCTCATCACGAGCCTCGGGTCCGATGCCGAAAACGATGTCTTGAAGACCCTGCGGGAGTCGGGCTTCGCCTTCCAGGTAGTGGTGCACGGTGCGCGGGTTCAGGGACCTCACACCGAACCCTCGGTGCTCAATGCCCTCGACTGGTTCCGGGAACATGTCGATGAGTTCGATGTGGTCCTCATCTGCCGTGGGGGCGGTTCTCGCACCGACCTCGCTTGGTTCGACTCCGAAGTCCTGGGCCGGGCGGTGGCCACCTTCCCCATCCCGGTGGTGATCGGAATCGGACACGAACAAGACTTTTCGGTTTTGGATTACGTAGGCTGGCGCGCTAAGACCCCGACTGCCGCGGCGCAGCTCTTAGTGCAGCAGGTACGGGAGACCCTCCAGGGCCTGGAGGATGCGCTCACACAGCTTCTGCAGCGGGTGAAGACGCACCTTTCCGAGGCGAGACAGCGTCAGGGCGAGTGGACTCGGAGACTCCTTCAGGCGGTGGAGAACAGGCTCCGGGCGGCCGAACGTGACTTCGTCCGACTCTCTCAGGCCCTTCCCCGGGCAGTGGGCCTCGCCCTGGGAGGACAACGGAACTACCTCTCCCAGGTGCAGGGACGCCTTCTCCGGGCCACTGCCAGGGGTCTGACAGATTCTAAGAGGAGACTCCTGGAGCTCTCCCGGAGGCTCGGACCCCAGGCCATGGCCCTCGTGTCGCGGGAGTTGGAGCGCTTGAAATCCCGTGAGAAGAGACTCCACGCCATGGACCCACGATGGGTAGTGGAACGAGGGTATGCCATCCTGCGACTCCCCGGAGGCCAGGTCGTCGTCGATCCCTCTCAGGCCCCCCCGGGTACGAGGCTCGCGGCCGAGATAAGGGAGGGAATCTTGAAGCTCCTCTCCGAGGGAGGTGAGAGGCGTGACGGAAGCGGAACGGACTGAGCCTTCTTATTCCCAGGCCGTCTCACGCCTGGAGGAAATCCTGGAGCGACTCGAGCGAGGCGAGGTGGACATCGATGAGCTCTCCGCCATGGTGGAGGAGGCGGCGGGACTCGTTTCACTTTGCCGCAAAAAGCTCACCCAGGCGGAGATGCAGGTGAGGCGCATCACCGAGCGTCTGGAGCGAGAGAGAGAGGAACCCCCTACACAAGTGCCGTCGACGGAGAACACCCCCGAGGAGGAGCTGGGGGAGGAAGAGGTCCCGTTTTAGACACGGACCACCCGCACCACATTCGTGGTCCCCGGAACCCAGAAGGGGAGGCCAGCGGTGAAGACCACCCGGTCTCCGGGTTCAACGATTCCCTGTTCCCGCGCCGCCTGTATGGAGGCTTCGGCCAGCGTATCCGTCCCCTCGGTCGGGTCGATGCACAGGGGGATCACCCCCCAGACCAAGGAGAGGGCACGGGCGACACGGATCTCGGGCGTGGCCGCGGCCACGGGCACATCGGGGCGGAGCGAGGCCACGAGCCGTGCGGTCCAACCGGATACGGTGGCACAGATGATGGCGGCGGCCTTTATGTCGCGGGCGATCTGCACTGCCGCCTTAGCACATGCGCCGGGGACTTGGCCTACCAATTCTGGGGTGAGCCCGGGGACCCGGATGGGGAAACCGCTCTCCTCCGCCGCCCGGCACGCCTCGGTCATGGCCCGCACTGACTCCACGGGATAGCGTCCTGCGGCGGTCTCCTCCGACAACATCACCGCATCGGCCCCGTCCCAGACCGCAGTGGCCACGTCACTGACCTCAGCCCGGGTGGGGACGGAGGATCGCACCATCGACTCGAGCATCTGGGTGGCGACGATCACCGGCTTCGCTCGCTCATTGCAAAGGTCGACGAGCCGCTTCTGTACCAGGGGGACATGGTAAGGCCCGATCTCTACGCCCAAATCACCCCGAGCCACCATAATCCCGTCGGCCACGGCCACGATTTCCTCCATGCGCCGCACCGCCACCCCGAGCTCCACCTTGGCGATCACGCGGGGGCCATCCTCCCCCAATATCTCCCGCGCCACCTCCACGTCCTCAGGCGATTTGACGAACGAGAGGGCCACGTACTCGATCGCCAGCTCCCGTGCCATCTCGAGTGAGACTCGGTCCGCGTCCGTGAGGGCGGGGTAAGGGAGTTCCACGTCGGGAACGTTTATCCCCTTCCCGGAAGATACGCGGCCGCCCCGGACGACCCTGCAACGCAGGGCATCATCGCCCCTCCCCGTCACAGTAAGCTCCACCGCCCCGTCAGCGATGAGGAGCCGGATCCCCACGGGGATGTAGTGTGGGAGGTCCCCTTGTCGCAGGGGAAGGCCCCCTCTCCCGAGCACAACCTCATCTCCGGAAATAAGCTCTACCGGCCCCGGCAGATCGCCGAGCCTCACCTTCGGTCCACGGGTGTCGAGGATCACCCCGAGGGAACGGTTGACCGCTCCTTCGACCACACGGACGAGCTTCACATACCGCTCGTGGTCCGCTGGGGTCCCGTGGGAGGTGTTCACGCGCACCAAATCCATCCCCGCGGCGGCCATCCCGGCAAGGGTTTCCCTCTTTTCACAGGAAGGCCCGATCGTCGCCACGACCTTGGTGCGTTTCATGGTATTACTAGGGTATAAGGAAATCGTGGACCGTGCAGGGGTTGCAGGTCGTGAGGAGCTCGGATAAGGTTTTGTGTGGTAACGGATCAGCGTTTTCGCCCCATACACCGACTACGTCTCAGGAAGGAGATCGACCGAGTCTTCCGTGAGGGGAAACGTTTCGAAGGCCGTTGGTTCCGTTTCATACTCTTGCCCAAAGAGGAGGAAATCCCGCGGATACTGGTGGTCGTGGGGCGAAAGGTGGGAAAGGCTGTGACGAGAAATCGGGTCAAACGTGCCGTGCGGGAGGGGTTCCGCAAGAACAAAGACCTTTTCGCGGGACTGGATCTCGTGGTGATCGCGAAGCCACCGCTCGGCGAGATAAAGAAAGCCGGGGAGATCGAGCGGATCTTCTTGCGAGAATTCGAGGAGGTGAGGGATGCCTCAGGAAATACTGCTCACCAAAGAGGGCTACGAGAAGAAGAAGCAGCAACTTGAGGAGCTCGAGCGCAAGCTCTACCAGGAGATCCCCGCCCGCCTGAAGGAAGCAAAGGAGCGCGGCGGAGACCTCCTGGAAAATCGGGAGTACGTCTACCTCAAGAACGAACAGGAGATCATCGAACGCGAGGTACGCCGCCTGCGCGAGCTCTTGGAGAACGCGAGGATCATCTCCGAGGACGAGATAAAAGGGGACACGGTGGGCATCGGCACTCGCGTGATCCTGGAGGACACGGAGAGTGGCGAGTTCGACACCTATACCCTTGTCTCCCCGCCCGAGGTGGATCTCTTGGCCAAGCGCATCGGGATCGATTCCCCGGTGGGTGCCGCGCTCATGGGCCACACCCGGGGTGATAACATCGTGGTACAAACTCCCTCCGGCAGGCGTCGTTACCGAATCCTCGGCGTAGAGAAGGGGTAAAGCGTGCCCGAGGAGCTCGTCGCCGTCAGGCTGGAGAAGCTCCAGCGGTTGAGGGAACGGGGAGTCGATCCTTATCCCTATAAGTTCGATCGTACCCACACTACCCGCGAGGTACGCTCTCGCTGGGGAGAGCTTCCCCCGAGCTCCCGGAGCGGCGAGGCCGTGCGCCTAGCGGGTCGCCTCTTCACCATGCGGCGTATGGGGAAGATCACCTTCGCCGATCTCCGGGACGGGACAGGGAGGATCCAGCTCTTCGTCGCGAAGACCGTCCTCGGAGATCGGCGGTATGCGCTCTTCCAAGAGCTCGACCTCGGCGACATCTTAGGCGTCTGGGGCGAGGTCATCACCACCAAGACCGGGGAGCTCTCGGTGGAAGTGGCGGGATTCGAACTTCTGGCCAAGGCCCTACGGCCGCTCCCCGAGAAGTGGCACGGCCTCCGTGACCCCGAGAAGCGCTACCGGTTCCGCGAGCTCGACCTCCTCACCAACGAGAAGGCCCACAAGGTTCTCCAGGACCGGACCGTAATCGTGGGCACCATGCGGCGTCATCTGGAGCGCAAGGGGTTCGTCGAAGTGGAGACCCCCATCCTCCAGCCGGTCCCCGGGGGAGCGGCTGCGCGACCGTTCGTCACCCACCACAACGCCCTGGATCGGGACCTCTACCTCCGGATCGCGCCCGAGCTCTACCTCAAGCGCCTCCTCGTCGCGGGCTACGAGAAGGTCTTCGAGCTCGGGAAGAACTTCCGCAACGAGGGGATCTCCACCCAGCACAATCCCGAGTTCACCGCCCTGGAGGCCTACGAGGCCTACGGCGACTACTACGACGCCATGGAGCTCGCTGAGGACCTGATCTGCGACTGCATTGAGACTGTCCACGGGAAGCTCGTGATCTCTTACCAGGGAAAGGCCGTGGATTGTTCCCGGCCTTGGCGGAGGATCACTTTATACGAGCTCATTTCCCAGGAATTCGGGCTCGACCCTGAAGCCCCGTTGGGGGAGCTCCTCTCGGAGATGGAGCGAAAGGGGATCGAGTTTCCCGACCCCTTGAGAGAAGGGCCCAAGGGGAAGGTGCTCGAACACCTCCTGGAGCTCGCCGAGGAGCGGCTCGTGGACCCCACCTTCGTGGTGGATTACCCCTTGGACATCTCCCCCCTGGCGAAGCGCAAGCGCGGCAACCCTGAACTCGTGGAGCGGTTCGAGCTCTTCATTGCCGGGTTCGAGGTGGCGAACGCCTTCTCCGAGCTGAACGACCCCGAGGAGCAACGGGAGAGGTTCCTGATGCAGGAGCGGTTCCGGGCCGCTGGGGACGAGGAGGCCCACCGGATCGACGAGGCTTTCCTGCGGGCCCTGGAGCAGGGTATGCCTCCCGCTGCGGGAATTGGGTTCGGGGTAGACCGCCTCGTGATGATCCTCACTGACTGTTCCTCCATCCGGGAGGTCATCGCCTTCCCTTTAGTGAGTGAACGAAGATGAGCTTCGCGTTGGTACGGCAGCTCTCGGGGTTCCTCGAGCTCCTTTCCGAACGTATTCTCGCCTGGGACACGGCCTTCCTCGATCGCGTCAGCAACTCCTCCCTCATGCAGCGGCTCGACGTCCTCTTCCTCCTCGCCACTTATCTCGGGGACGGTTACATCTGGGGCCTGTTTGGCCTCTGGCTCATTTTGTTCGGCGGCCCCCGTGACCACCATAACGTGCTTGTCTCCTTGGGGGTGGCTGTTGTACAGTTATCATTGGTGAAGGTTCTGAAGCTTTTCTTCAGGCGGGAGCGTCCACCGGTCTTCGTGCCGGTGAGGCGCGTTTTTATTCTCGACTCCCACGCCTTTCCTTCCGGACACGCTACGCTTGCCTTCGGGATGGCAACCGCGACCTTGCGACTCTATCCCGAGTGGTACGGCCTCATCCTCCTCGCTTTCCTTTTGGCTTCCGTCATTGCCCTCTCGCGGATCTACCTACGCGAGCACTATCCGTTGGACGTCCTAGGGGGGGTGATACTGGGAACGATTTCCTCGTGGATCTTGGCGCCCGTGTTTCAAAACGCGATTCCTTGGGGGTGAAGTCTAAATGGAGCGATTCTTCTCCCAGAGGGCCCGCAACATCCGGCGCTCTGTGCTGCGTGAGTTATTAAAGTTTACACAGCGGCCGGAGATCATCTCCTTCGCCGGGGGAACGCCGGATCCGGAGACCTTTCCCTGGGAGGAACTGGCGGAGATAGCGGCCCGGGAAATCCGGGAAAACTACGCCCAGTCACTCCAATATTCGACTACAGAGGGAGATACTGGCCTGCGCGAGGAGCTCCTGAAGATCTCCCGCGCCGACGGCATCGAGGCGGAGCTGGACGAGATCGTGATCACCACCGCGTCTCAGCAGGGCTTGGACCTGATAGCGAAGACCTTCCTGGACCCTCGCGACGTCGTATACGTAGAGCTCCCCACCTACATCGGGGCGATTCAGGCCTTTCGTGCTATGGAGGCGAAGCTCGTGGGGATACCCCTCGAGGACGATGGCATGGACTTGGACGCCCTGCGGAAGAAGATCGCGGCCGATAGAGCCCGCGGTGAACGAGCTAAGTTCATCTACGTCATCCCCGACTTTCAAAACCCCGCCGGCGTCCGATGGTCAGAAGAGAAGCGACGGGAGCTCCTCAGGATCGCCGCGGAGGAGGACCTCCTGGTGGTGGAGGACGCTCCCTACCGACCGCTCCGCTTCGCCGGAAAGGCGATGCCCTCCCTCAAGGCCATGGACGAACATGACCGAGTAGTGTTCCTCTTCACGCTTTCGAAGATCCTCGCCCCCGGCCTCAGGATCGCTGCCCTCATCGGGAGCGAGGAGATCGTGGATAAAATCGTGGCCATGAAGCAAGCTGCCGATCTCTGCACCCCGGCCCTCACCCAGGCCCTGGCCCGGGAGTTCCTACGTCGCCATGACCTGGAAGAGCATATGGAGAAGATACGGACTTGCTACCGCGAGAAGCGGAACAGGATGATAGAGGCCCTCGAACGTTACATGCCCGAGGGAGTGCGATGGACCCGCCCCGAGGGCGGGTTGTTTTTATGGATGACCCTGCCGGAGGGAGTGGACACGGAGCGGATGTTCCCCAAGGCCCTGGAGCGCAAGGTCGCCTACGTCATCGGGGCGCCCTTCTTCGTGGACGGTACGGGCCAGAACACGATGCGGCTCTCCTTCGCCATCGCCACGCCGGAGGAGATCGAGGAGGGGATCCGACGGCTGGCGGAGGTGGTGAAGGAAGAGTTGGCGGCCCTCTCGGCCACGGCCCAGGTCTGATCAAATCCCCGTGCGCCCCCTATCGCGGGGGCGCTTTTGTTCGAGACCGCTTGAGTTCTCCTGTGCCCTCAATTAGCCTCCAGGGGATGCTCAAAAAGATCCTCAGAATTCTCGACGAAAAGGAGCGAGAGCTTCGCGAGTTGGAGCGGAGGCTCGGTGATCCCGAGGCGGTAGGAAGGCCAGAGTACGCCGAACTCTCCCGCCGTTACGCCAAGCTCTCGGAACTCGTGCGGAAAGGCAAAGAGCTCGTGGGGCTTCTCTCCGAGATGGATGAGGAACGTGATCTCCTCGAGGGCACGGAAGACGAGGCCCTCGCGGCCGAGATCAGGGAGGAACTCCGGCGGGACGAGGAGAAGCTCCGTCGGCTCCTCGCGGAGATAAAGCGGGACCTGGCCCCCGAAAGGCCCGAAGATCAGCGGAACGCCATTGTGGAGATCCGGGCCGGGGCCGGGGGCGAGGAATCGGCTCTCTTCGCCGCGGACCTCTTCCGCATGTATGCCCGCTACGCTGAGCGGAAGGATTGGAAGGTGAAGGTCCTCGATTCTCACCCCACCGATCTCGGGGGCTACAAGCAGATCACCTTCGTCGTGGAAGGGAAAGGGGCCTACGGGAGACTCCGGTACGAGTCCGGGGTGCACCGGGTGCAGCGGGTCCCGGTGACCGAGTCCTCCGGGCGGATTCACACCTCCACCGCTACCGTGGCCGTGCTTCCGGAGATGGAGGAGGTGGAGGTGGAGATCCGGCCCGAGGACCTGAAGATCGAGACCTTCCGTGCGGGGGGGCCGGGGGGTCAGCACATGCAGAAGAACGAGACCGCGGTCCGCATCACCCACCTCCGCACCGGGATCACCGTCTCCTGCCAAGATGAGCGCTCCCAGTACCAGAACAAGGTCCAGGCATTGAGGATCCTGCGGGCGCGCCTGTGGGAGATCCAGGAGCGGGAACGCCGACGGGCGCTTCAGGAGACCCGCCGGCGCCAGATCGGCACCGGCGAGCGTTCAGAGAAGATCCGCACCTATAACTTTCCCCAGAACCGCGTCACCGATCATCGCATAAACTTTACCACCTATCGGCTCCAGGAGATCCTTGATGGCGATTTAGACATCCTCACTGATCCCCTGTTCGAAGCCGAGTTGGAGCGGGAGCTCTCCGGCGCCGCGGAAGAGGGATAAAATCCCCGCGATTTATGTTGACGTGTGCGATTTCCATCGGCTAAAATCCTGTGCCCCATCGGGGCTTTTTTTTACCACCAAAACCGGACAAAGGAGGGAGAATGACGGAAAAACTCAACCCATTTGCCATCGCACAGCGGCAGCTCGACGAAGCAGCGAAGATCTTGAAGCTCGACCCCGGAACCCACGAGCTCCTGCGCTGGCCCATGCGGGAATTTCACGTGAGGATTCCCGTGCGGATGGACGATGGCACCGTGAAGGTCTTCGAGGGGTTCCGGGTGCAGTACAACAACGCCCGCGGGCCCACCAAGGGGGGCATCCGGTTCCATCCCGAGGAGACGTTCGACACGGTGCGGGCCCTGGCCGCCTGGATGACGTGGAAGACGGCGGTAGTGGATCTGCCGCTGGGCGGCGGGAAGGGCGGCGTCGTCTGCAACCCGAAGGAAATGTCGGAGGGGGAGTTGGAACGGCTCTCCCGGGGGTACATCCGCGCCCTCGGCCACTACATTGGCCCGGAGATCGACGTCCCCGCTCCGGACGTCTACACCAACCCCCAGGTGATGGCCTGGATGATGGACGAGTACGAGAAGATCGTGGGCTACAGCGCGCCAGGCATCATCACCGGAAAGCCCCTCCCCCTGGGAGGGTCCGCCGGCCGCGGCGATGCCACCGCCCGTGGCGGGATCTACACCGTACGTGAGGCCGCCAAGGTTCTGGGGATCGAGCTCCGGGGCGCCACGGCCGCCATCCAGGGCTACGGAAACGCCGGCCAGTTCGCCCACAAGCTCGCGGTGGAGGTCCTCGGGATGAAGGTGGTGGCGGTGTCTGACTCCCGGGGCGGGATCTACAACCCCGATGGCCTCCCCTTCGAGGCGGTCCTCAAGTACAAACAGGAGACCGGCTCAGTGGTCGACTTCCCTGGGACGCAGTCCATCTCCAATGAGGAACTCCTGGAGCTCGATGTAGTGGTGCAATTCCCCGCAGCCCTGGAGAACGTGATCACCGAGGCGAACGCCGACCGGATCAAGGCCAGGATCGTGGCCGAACTCGCTAATGGACCCACCACCCCCGAGGCCGACGTCATCCTCCACCAGCGCGGCGTCTACGTCATCCCCGACTTCCTCTGCAACGCCGGCGGCGTCACCGTCTCCTACTTCGAACAGGTGCAGAACGCGTACAACTTCTACTGGACCGAGGAAGAGGTGCACAAGCTCCTCGACCAGAAGATGACCGCGGCCTTCCACGCCGTCCACGAGGCGACGGTGAAGCACAACGTCCACAACCGGCTCGGGGCTTACCTGGTGGCGGTGAGCCGCGTGGTGGAGGCAATGAAGCTCCGCGGCTGGGTGTAATCCTTGCCTTCCCGGGGGGTGAAAAACGGGGCGCTTGGACGGCGCCCCGTTTTCTGTTTGTGGACGAAGAGCAATGGTTGTTCTCTTTCCGGAAGAATCAAAGGTACCCCAGTTGAAGGGCGGTGATCATCCCCACGCCCAGAAGGAACATCACCAGGCCGGCAACGAAGTGGAGTTTCCCCAACCGCGCCGAGCGCCACCTCTCTGCCCGGGCGGTGGTGGTGAAGCCGAAGTGGATTCCCAGGGCGATGGCGAGGAGAGGCAAGATAAAGATTAGATTGTAGAAAAGAAGGTACACGATCCCCTGTAGCCTCGTGCTCGTCTTCGAGATCAAGGCGAGGATCGCGATGTAGGGGCCCGAGGAGCAGGGGAGGAGGAAGAACGAGTCCAGGACGCCCACGGCGAAGGCCCCGGGGATTGTGACCGCCGAGCTCGTCAGCCTCTTCACGATGGGGCGCCACCGCTGCGGCACCTCGATGGTGAACCACTTCCCGTAGGCGAAGTAATCCTTCATGTTCCAGAGCCCGAGGAGGATCGCGAGGGCAGACACGGTCAGAATAAAGGGGCGCTGTACCCCGGCGGTCTGGATCGCGGTGAAAATACCCAGTCCCATGAGGAAGTACGAGATATAGATCGCCGCGATGAAAGAGAGCCCCACCCAGAGGACCTTCCCCCGCTTCCCGGCCACGAGGAGGGTGCCCAAAAGGAGGATCAGAACCGCGAAGGTGCAGGGGTTAACCGAGTCGGCCGCCGCAGCCAGGACCAACGCCGGGATGGTGAGCACTTCGGCCAACCCCTCTCCCTCCATCCCTGTTATGTGCGCGAGGGGGGAGGGAGCATTGGCCTCGATGGCCAGGCGTACGGCGTCCTCCAACACGATTTCCTCGGCCGGACCGGCAGCGGAAAAAGGCTCGGGTTCCATACCGTAGACCTTGAGGCCCCCGGCGAGCCCCCCTGTGGCGATGAGGGCGTAGTCCCCCACGAAGATCAGGGGGGTATAAAGCTCTTCCAACTTGAGTTCTACCCCGTAAGCTTTAAGAAGTTTCGCTAGGATCTCTTGGGCCTCGGGGTCGTCCACCTCGAAATAGCGTACCTCGAGCTGCGGATAACGGGGGAGGAGCCCCCCTTCCAGGAAACCCTCGATCCGGGCACAGTGAGAGCAACCGTGGCGGCGGAAGAACACGAGCTCCGTCGCAAAAGAGACGAAGGTGAAAAGAAACGCCGAGGCGAGCAAAATGATGCCGAGCCGTCTTCCTTTCATCATTCTTCCCCCAGATCCATTTTTGTCTTCGTATCTAGAACTCCCGATCTTCGTACTATAGATACTGGACCATGTAAGTCCCGCCGCTGGCCACCGTACTTTACCCCTCCGTTCTACATAACAAAAGAGAGGGGGCGGAACACCAGCCCCCTCTCCTCGAGGAAATGTGGCACTTCACTCGGCTGAAATGAGGAGGAAGGGCCCGTAACGATTCTTCCACTGGGCGAGCCCTCCCAAGATGCAGGCTGCCTCGTACCCCTGAGATCGAATGTACTTTGCCACCGGGCAGGACCGTGACCCGTCGTCGTCTACACACCAGATGGTGAGCCTCACACCCTGGGGAAAGCTGCGGGGGAGGTGGTCCACGATCCATTCGGGTATCTCCCCGGGATCGAGGTTGATCGCGCCGACGAAATGTTCCGCGACGAACGCATCCGGGGGGCGCACGTCGATAATGAGGACATAACGGGAGAGGAGTTGTTGGGGATCTATGGAGTAGCTTCCGCCACGAGGTTCACCCTGGAAGGTGAAGGGCCCTTCCTCTCCGAACTCGATGAAGAGGTTACCGTAATTGCGTTGCCAAGCGACGAGGCCTCCGTTCAGGGCGCGGGCAAATCGGTACCCCATCTGAACGAGCATCGAGGCCGCCTGGGATGATGTCCCACCTGAGTCATCGTAGAGGTAAATCAAAACCTGGTTCGGGAATTTCTTGATCTCCTCCACGAGCTCGCTGGAGGGGATATTGATCGCGCCCAGGAGGTGGGCGTTGGCGAATTCCTCCGGAGAGCGGAGGTCCACGAGCAAGTAGAGGTTGTACTTGAGGTACCAGGCGGAGCGTTCGTGGGGCTCAGCCGGGCGCACGTAGCCCACGATGGCGAGGACCGTCACGGGGTTCTGGGGGTCATTGGTGTAAACGCGGATCTCCTTGCGTACGTGCCGCCCTCCGAAGCCGCTGGAATCGAAGGTGGCGACGAGCTTCAACGATTCTCCCGGTTGCAGCACTTCCTTGGACAGTGCTGCCACAGTACAGCCGCAGCTGGTATGGGGTTTGCGAGTAAATACTAGCGGGGCATCACCTTCATTCTTGATGACGAAGGCATGCTCCACGATCACGCCCTCCTTTATTTCCCCAAAATCGTAGACGGGGTTGTCCACCACGATTTTCGGGCCACCGAGTGCGACCGTGGGAAATATCAAAAGAAACGCCAATGCGATGAATCTCATTTACCTCACCTCTCCTTCCGCAGATCTTTTTCTTCATGGATTTTACAATCTCTCCTGGGCCGCGGTTTCGCTATCCCAGAGGAAAATGCGCTGGTCCCTTTGGACATAGAGGATCTCTTTAGCCATCTCGCGGCCTCACAAAATCACCTTATCCAAGCTCGGTTACTTGCCTCCCGAGAGCCCGAGGTCGGCCAGATATGGATTGTAGAGGTAGATGAAGCTGAAAGGTGTGGGGAAAGTAGCGTGGTAAGCCAGGGCCACCGCGGGGTCCAAGAACCAGTCGCCCCGGGAAAGTTCATCTCCCGTGGCCTGGGGATAACCCCACGGGGAATTCGCCTTGTCCTCACCCCAGTTGTCCCCATCGAAGGCCGCGGGGAGGACCGTTCCCCGGTATTCGAAGAGCTGGTCAAAGAGTTTTCCGGGACCGATTTCGTCACGATGTTGCCACAAGGTATCGTGGATCGGGACCAGGATGTAGGAGGCCTCGTCGTCGATCCCCTCCGGGACCTCGGCCACTTCTCCCGGTCGATAAGTCACGATCCCCTTTTTTAGCTTTATCTTGTGGCCGTAGATCCCGTGGCCGTAGGTCTCCACGTACACCACGGGGCGTCCCTCCTCTAAGATGACCCGTCCTCGCACCCGCAAGTAACCGGGCTTCACCGTGTAATCGGCCACGTAGAGGTAGATACGGCTGTGGGCCAGGGTCTCCATGGCCTCCAGTTTCCCATCGGGACTACCGTCCTTGCGCACGACGAGTTGGATCGATTCCATGTCATTTTCGTGGCAGAGGGAGGGGAGACAGAAGGGCTCGTAATCACGGGGATGGAAGAGACTGTAGAAGATAAAGTAGTGGGTCTCCGTCTCAGCTACCGAGTAATAGACGTGCGCCGAGAGGTCCCCGGCTGGTTGGTTTTCCCAGTTGTTGTTCCCGATCCAGTCGCCATCGAAGTCCACCCGAGCAATGTAGTCCTGGTCGCTCGCCGTCCCCTGATAGATAACCGGAGCCCAATGGAGGGCGAGCCGGTAATAGTCGCCGCTCCAACCGAGGAGAGAAAAGCCGGACACAAAAGCTAAAAGCATTAATGTCTTATGCACTTCGCCTCCTTTCACACAGCGAGGTCGTCCCGCAGCACTGCGGCGGCCCGGGAGATGTTCCCCGTGCCGAGGCCGAATTCGAGCCCTGCGGCCTGGAAGAGTTCCGGCAAGGGCCGTGAACCGCCCAGCGATAGGGCCCTTTTATAGTGTGCAAGGGCGACCTCTTCGTCTCGTTGGCTTGTCTCCCAGAGGCCCAGGGCCCCCAGCTGGGCGATCCCATATTCGATGTAGTAAAAAGGGTAGAGGAAGATGTGGAGTTGCTTGTGCCACTCGACCCGCAATGCCTCCTCGTATCCCTCCCAATCCACAATCCCTCCGAAGCGGTTCCTGAGCGAAGTCCACGCCTCTTCCCGTTCCGCCCGGGTATGGTCCGGGTGGGTGTAGAGCCAGTGCTGAAAAGCATCCACGGTGGCGATCCAGCAGAGCAAGGTCACGATCCCCTCGAGATGTTGGCGCCTGGCCCGTTTGGCGTCCTCCACGGAGTAGAAAACTTCCCAATACGGGTGTGACAAAAGCTCCATGGACATCGAGGCCACCTCAGCGAACTCGAGGGGCGGCCGCCGCAGGAAGATCAAGGGCTCTTCCCGCGTGAGGAGCGTGTGGAAGGCGTGGCCGGCCTCGTGGAGCATGGTGCGGAGGTCCCGATGGCGCCCCACGGCGTTCATGAAGATGAACGGGAGGCGCCGCTCCGCCAGGGTTGCCTGATACCCGCCCGGGGCCTTCCCCTTTCTAGACTCGAGGTCCAAGAGGCCGTACCTGTCCAGCACGGAAAACTTCTCGCCGAGCCCAGGATCTAGCCGCCGGAAGATTTCCCCCACGCCGACGACGAGCTCCGCGGCCTCGCGGAAGGGACGGAGCGAGGGCTTCCCGCTCGGATCCACGTCCAAGTCCCACGGCCGCAGCCGCCTCACCCTGAGTTCCCGTTTTCGCCGTTCCTGAAGGGCGATGAGCAGGGGTACCACGTGCTTTTCCACCGCGGCGTGGAAGACGCGACAGTCCTCGGGCGTGTAGTCGAACCGCTCCCGTTTGCGAAAGACATAGTCGCGGTAGGTCTCGAAGCCTGCGTTCGTGGCGATTTTTTTGCGCAGAGCGAAGAGCTCGTCGAACAGCCCGTCGAGTTCGTCCTTGTCCCGAAACCTTCGCTCGACGATGAGTTCCCAGACCTGCTGCCGTAAGTCCCGATCCCCGTCCTCGAGGTACCGGGCCGCTTGCTGAAGGGTGAGCTCCTCACCGCGGAACTCCACTGTCATCGCCCCGGTGAGCCTTTGGTAGCGCTGGGAGAGCTTCATCTCTTCCACCTCGAGGGGTACGTTCTCTTCCCGGAAGAGTTCCACCGCGTTCCTGAAGGAGCGGACGAGGACGAAATAGCGCTCCCTCGGAAGCCTTTCCGGGGCCGGACTCTCCACGAACTTCCGCATGAGTTCCTGGAGGGCCAGCTTCACGCGGGGCTCGATCTCGGTCACGAACTGAAGGTACCGTTCCTCGTGTTCTCTGTTTGCGGTGTCACAGGTCATTCGGATGTAGCGGATACTCCGCTCCTCCCAGATGGCGGAGAGGAGTTCCGAGAGATCGGCGAGCCACCGCGCGGCCCCCTCCCCATCCTCCAGGGTCCGGCCCTCGAGCTCCGTGAAGAAGGGTCTCAACTCCTCCCAAGAAGAGAACCCGAGGTCACACGGCAGGTAGCGCCGCGGGTACTCCCGTGGCAGTTTCTCGAGATCTAACACTTGCTTCCCTCCCTTCTGGCCGACTCTTTGAGAGATCCGTGTGCACACCCGGCGTTCGAGTTTAGCAAGAAAGGCCGGGCGAGACGTTTTTTGTCTATGGGCGGTAGAAGGGTTTAACATCGTTAGGATATGTTGATCTTTATCGCGGTACTGTTGGGCTTCGCCCTCGGGTCCATCCCCACGGCGTACCTCGTGGGACGGCTCCATGGGGTTGATATCAGAAAACACGGCTCGGGAAACGTGGGGATGACCAACGCCTGGCGAGTTCTCGGGTGGAAGGCCGCGGTGCCGGTGGGGATCGTGGACGTCCTCAAGGGGTACCTCGCCTCCGCGTGGGTGTCCAGGCTCGGAGCTGCGGGAGGATTCGACCCTATTTACGCCGGAATCCTGACGGGTGCAGCGGCGATCCTCGGCCACGTCTTCACCCCCTGGCTCAAGTTCCGCGGGGGGAAGGGGGTCGCCACCGGGGCCGGGATGCTCCTGGGTCTCATGCCGCTCCCCGTGGGGATCTGCGCGGGGGTATTCGCGACCGCTTTCTTCTCTACCTGGACGGTATCAGTGGGATCGCTTTCGGCGGCGGCGGCGCTACCTCTGAGCGTCTTCCTTTTGGATCGCTTCACTCGAGCCTCCTATGAGCCAGCCCTCCTCTGGCTATCGGTGGCCTTGGCCGCGTTCGTCTTCTGGACTCACCGGACGAACATTCGCCGGCTCCTCCGTGGGGAAGAGCTCAGCTTCAAACGCAGGAAGGGGTAACGCGGAAAGCAGGGTTGTCCCAGATCGAGAATCTTCAGAGGCCGAGGAAATCGTAGATTCCCTGGAGGATCCCCTTCGCCACCCGATCCCGGTACGAAGTATCGAGCAAGAGACGTCGCTCGGCCGGGTTGCTGAGGTACCCCACTTCCACCAGGACCGCGGGGAGTTTCGTATGGCGCATGTACAACTTCTGGGAACGGACGCCACGGTCTCTGGCCCCGGTTTCGGCCACGAGGGCCCGCAACACGGATCCCGCAAGTTTCCAACTCGGGTCGTCCGGCTTACGGGTATTGTCCACCCAAACCTCGATCCCACGAACATAGGTGCTCGACGAGTAATTGACGTGCACTGAAAGGTAAAGCACCGCCCCCACTTCCTCGGCGAACTTCACCCGATCCTTCAGATCTACGTAGCGGTCGGTGGCACGGGTAAGGATCACCTCCACCGGCCCCTCGCCCGCGAGTTCGAAGATCCTCAGTACGATATCGAGGACGAGATCCTTCTCCTTCACGCCGGCCACCACGGCCCCGGGGTCCTCTCCTCCATGTCCGGCATCCACCACCACGACCAACGGGGGAAATTGCTGAGGGCCCACGGCGAGGAACGGAAACGAGAGGAACCAGACGAGGAGGAGAAACCAACGGCGTTTCATCACGATGTGGTTATAGCCGGCCGGGCGCAGTGGAGCTATCCCTCCAGTCAGCCGCGAATGGGGCGGATGGGAATGGGGTTGAGGACTGTTGACCCCCCGGAGGGAGGTTGCTAAAATTCGAAAAGAAAAATGTTTTTCAATTCTTTCGTGGACTTGGAAACTTTACCGCCGGGCCATAGGGCCCGCGTGGTTCGGATCGAGGGAGGACGGGGATTGGTCGCTCGCCTCACGCGATTGGGGGTCGTCCCCGGAGCCGAGGTGAAGGTGGTCTCCCGCGCCCCCGTGGGCGGGCCGGTGCTCGTAGAGGTAAACGGGGCACAGGTGGCCCTGGGCCGCGGCGTGGCCCGAAAGGTGGTGGTCGATCCCCGTGCTTAGGGTGGCCCTGGTGGGGCAACCGAACTCCGGGAAATCCACCCTCTTCAATGCCATCGCCGGCTACCGCGCTATAGCCAGTAACTTCCCCGGGACCACAGTTGAGCTCCTTCGAGGGCGAGCACTGGTGGGAGCGCGGCCCGCGGAGGTGGTGGACCTCCCCGGGACCTATTCCCTCCTCGCCGGTGACCCCGCGGAGGAGCTGGCACGGGACTACCTTCTCTCCGGCGAGGTGGACGTGGTCGTCAACGTGGTGGACGCCTCACTCCTCGGGAGATCCCTGGAGCTCACATTGGAACTGACAGAGCTCGGTCTTCCCATGGTGGTCTGTCTCAACATGATGGACGAGGCACGCCGCAAGGGGATCCACATCGATGCCGTGAAGCTATCGGAGGTCCTCGGGGTCCCTGTGGTGGAGACGGTGGCCGTGCGCGGTGTGGGTTTGAAGGAGCTCCTCGCCGCGATCCTCGAAGCGCGGGTCCCCAATGCACCACGGTACTCCGCCGACGTGGAGCGGGCCCTCGCCGCGCTGGTGGAGAGGCTCGCCCCAGCCGCAGGAAATTCGAAATTCCCTCCACGATATCTCGCCGAGTTGCTCCTCAGCGGTGGGGAACCTCCCTCCGGGGCGGAGCTCCCCGACCTCAGTGCGGAGGTGGAGGCAGCGCGGCGGGAAATCCAGGTCGGCCGGGGAGAGGATCCCGCTCTGGTCATCGCCGCCGAACGCCACGCCATGGCCCTGCGGATCTTCGAAGATGTCGCCCGGGTAACCCACGCCGAACGCTCTTTCCGCGAACGGATCGATTCCCTCCTCATGCACCGGATCCTCGGCTACCCTGTCATGGTCTTGGTACTACTCGCGCTCTTCTACGGCGTCTTCAAGGTCGGCGGAATCCTCGAGGGTTTCTTGCTTCCACCCCTCGACAGTTTCACCGCCGCCGTGGAGGGGATGGTTCCAGGGCCCATCGGGAAAGTCCTGAGCGGCGCGCTACAGGGACTCTGGGCCGGGATCGGGATCGTCCTCCCGTATTTGCTCCCGTTCCTCTTCTTCCTCGCTTTCCTCGAGGACGTGGGATATCTCCCGCGCATCGGGTTCCTGGTGGACGGGCTCATGCACAAGATCGGCCTCCACGGAAAGAGCGTGATCCCGTTTCTCTTGGGTTACGGATGTTCAGTTCCGGCGGTCCTTGCGACCCGGATCCTGGAGGACGAGCGCGACCGACTGGTGACGGCAGCGCTGGCGGTGATGATCCCCTGTGCTGCCCGGACCGTGGTCATCTTCGGCCTCGTGGGCCGCTACGTGGGGCCCTGGATCGCCTTTTCTCTCTACCTCCTCAACATCTTCATCATCGCCATCGCGGGCACGCTGTTGCGGAAATTCCTGCCGGGGATGGGACCGGGGCTCATCATGGAGATCCCGCCGTACCGGCTCCCATCCTTCCGCGCCGTCCTCCTCAAGGTCTGGCTGAGGCTCCGGGGGTTCATCACCGTGGCCTGGCCCACGTTGATCGCCGCCAGCGCCTTCTTCTCGCTGATCGAGGTCCTGGGGTGGACGCGGTTCTTGAACACGCTGCTCTTGCCCGTCACCTGGCCCCTTGGCCTTCCGGCTGAGGTAGGTGTGCCGCTTGTGTTCGGAATCCTGCGGAAAGAGCTCTCACTTATCATGTTGGGACAGGCCCTGGGGACGGTAGACTTCGGGGCGGCGCTCACGGGGGCGGCGATGGTCGTATTCACCGTTTTCGTGATCTTCTACGTGCCGTGCCTCGCCACTGTGGCCGCGCTGTGGCGGGAGCTCGGCCGCCGGAAGACGCTGCTTGTCGTGGCCGGCACCGTGGGTGTGGCGATGGCCGTCGGCCTCCTTATCCGCGCCATCCTCTGGCTATTTTAGTGGGTATTGAGCGTTATCGGGACGATGTCCTCCGAGGCCACCACACAGATTCTCGGCGGCGTAGGGGATCCACGACACTCGTCGATGAGCTCTAGGGGGAACTCGCCCGGGAGCAACGTGAGACGGTGCACGTTCACCCGGCCGGGCTGAACCGCGGCGAGCGACCGCTCGAGGTCCCCGCGAGCACTTGGAACCAGGCCACGATGCCCACTTCCCTGACGATGTGACGTTCCTGAAATCTCCGGGGATCGGTCATCCCTCCGGGAAGGTGGAGAATGGGACCGTCCGGGTCATGGCCCGCGAAGTACGACATATCCGCGGGGTCAGACCCCCTACCGGCTGCCAAGGGTGGACCCCGATCACGACCTCATCGGTCCTTTGAGTACGGGGATCCTTCCAATCTCCGTAGACGCCGAGGCCGGCACAACTCGCGGCTTCGAGGGTCCAGGGGGAGGGGTTCCCCCCGCTCCAGTACCTGATCCTCCCCCATACCCCGGCCGCGTGGATGAGCCCGATCTCTCCCCGCACGTCCGGCACCACTTCTCTGGGGTGAGGAGTTCATGATCACCGGCCCAGGTGGGCATCTTCGTGGAAGTGGAGGCCGATCTCGTGGCCCCGGGCCTCGAGGTCAACGAGGACTGTGCGTCACTCTCGGTGGCCGCCCGGGTAAAAGAGGACTCCACCTGTACCACGAGCTTTTCCCCGTGGCGTTCCACCACTTCAGCGAACCCGCAGAGGCATTGGATGTCCTGTTGAGAGGGTTTCGGGGGTAATCGCCCTGGCCCGAGCGGTACCCCCGGGCCGGGGTGCCCAGCGGTTCCACCTGCACCCCGACGGCGAGGAGGGGGACCGCTTTCCCCCGGCGAAGACCGCGATCGCCGTGAGGAACAAAACCACGAGGAATGAAATCTTTCGTATATGAACCCCTTTGCAACCCAGCTCACCCGATGGGAGTGGGGACTTGAATCTACAGGGGACCTAACGGGAGCAAACCCCGGTCCGACTCAGATCGCGAGTTGGTGGACGAGTTCGTAGAGCCGGAGGTCGATGGCCATCTGTTTGCGACGCACCACCGTGAGGGGGACCCGCACGACCTTTCCCTTCTGCCACGCGACCATATGCCCGAAGATTCCCGCTTTTGCATCCTCCACCGCCTGGGCCCCGAATCGTGAAGCGAGGATCCGATCGGTAGCTGTGGGGGAACCCCCCCGCTGTAGATGCCCCAACACGGTGACTCGCACCTCGAGCCCGGTGCGCTCCCGCAAGAAGTTAGCGATCACCTCGGTGGACCCGAGCCTTGCGATGACACCCTCGGCGACGACGATGATGGAGTGGTGTTTCCCCTTGCGGTAAATGGAGGAGACCTGCTGAGCGAGCTCTTCGAGCGAGACCTCCACTTCCGGGACGAGGACGAGCTCCGCCCCACCGGCAAGGCCCCCCATCAGGGCGATATATCCCGACTCTCTCCCCATGACCTCAACCAGGAAGACCCGCTCGTGGGCGAAGGCGGTGTCGCGGATGCGGTTCAGGGCCCAGACCACGGTGTTCACCGCGGTGTCGACCCCGATGGCGAGCTCGGTTCCCTCGATGTCGTTGTCGATAGAGGCCGGTATCCCCACTACGTTCACGCCCTGCTCGGTGAGCCAACGGGCACCTTGCAATGATCCTTCGCCCCCGATGACGACCAGCGCGTCAAATTTTTCCCTATCGATCGTGTCCAAGGCCTTCCGACGTCCCTCCTCGGTGAGGAAGGCGGGGCAGCGGGCGGTGTGGAGGAAGGTGCCCCCGTACTCGATGATCCCCCCCACATCCCGGGGAGTGAGGGGGACGGCCTCCCCCTCAATCAGACCTGCATACCCCCGCCGGATGCCGACGATCTCGAGGCCGAGCTCCCAACCACGGCGCACCGCGGCCCGCACCGCCGCGTTCATCCCCGGCGCGTCGCCCCCGGACGTGAGAATTCCTATGCGCATAACAGAGAAAAGCTTAAACGCCTTTGGGGCTGGAAACAAACTTAAAACGGAGATGTCCCCGGTAACCGCTTAACTACCGAGGATCGTCTGGACGGCCGCGGCGGCGTCGACCAGACCGAACCCAGTGGAAGGGTCTTTGCCGGGGAAATCTAGGTCTTCAGCGGTGCTTCTGAGGATCTCCGCCACCCCTTCGGGCGAGAGGTTCGGCTCGACGGAGAGGAGAAGCGCGGCAACCCCGGCCACGTGAGGGGCGGCGAAGGAAGTGCCTGAGGATGCGGTGGCCGCCCCTCCAGGCACTATTGAGATCACCTTGACCCCGGGGGCAGCGAGGTCCACCTCGGGGCCGCGGGACGAGAACGTCGCTGAGGTGCGGTTTTTATCTACCGCCGCGACGGTCAGGACTTCTGGCAGGCGGCCGAGGGGACCTACCTCCGCACCAGTGTTACCCGCGATTGTCACCACCAAGACCCCACTGCGCACCGCTCTCTTGATCGCACGCCGTACGTAGTCCGGCGGTGTCACCCGGGAATAAATGGAGATATTGATGACACGGGCACCGTTCGCCACGGCGTAGTCGATCGCCTCAGCGAACTTAGGCCAATCGTTCTTATAGAAGAGGCCACGGGAGTCGAGGAACCGGAGGTCCATTAGCTTCACCCGGGGGGCGACACCGCCGATTCCCGTAGCGGCATCCACCGCGGCGGCGATCAATCCGGCGACGAAGGTGCCGTGCCAGTTGAGGGGTGTGCCCTCGAGAGAGTCGGGGTCATCGTCGCGGAAGTCCCACCCCTGGACATCGTCGATATACCCATTTCCGTCGTCATCGATGCCATTCCCCGGAATTTCCCCGGGATTTCGCCACATGCGGTCTGCCAGAATGGGCAAGGTATAATCAATGCCCCCGTCGATGACCGCTATCACGATCTCTTCTGACCCCTGAGTGATTTCCCAGGCTTCGGGTGCCTTGATGGCGCGGAGGCCCCAACGCAGGTGGGTGACTTCGCGAGACGAGGGGATCACGGTTGGAGGTGACGCTTCACCTGCACCACCGATGACCGACTCAAGGGCCGATGGCGAGAAACTCCACGGACCATTGTTCACCAGGGTGGGAGAGAAACCACATATCGCGAGGAGGAGAAGCGCCGCCCATATGTTCCACAATTTTTTGGGCATCCTTCGGCAGCCCGGCCACCCTTCGACCTTCGCGGTCGGGAGGGTCCGTGGGCTTTGCGCCCCCGCCTTTCGGCGGGTTTGCCCTTATCGGGATGCCGTAGGGCCAAGAACCCTTGTGCCCTGCGGTGGCCTGGCTACGCCTCACCTCCTTTCCCTGATGGACTAATAGTGATCCTCCGATTTCATCACTAACAATTATATGCAATTAGTTACTCGTGGTCAAGTGGGATGGCGGGATGGCTCACGTGACCGTGATTCCCGTTACACCACCGATTCGCGTAAGATCAGGGAGATGCGTGAGGTATACACGGTGGGACACTCGAACCTCTCCTTGGAGGAGTTCTTGGCCCTTCTCTCCGGGTGGGGGATAGAGCTGGTAGTCGACGTGCGCCGTTTTCCCACCTCCAAGAAGCATCTACACTTCCAACGTGAGGACCTCGCGCGGGCGCTGGCGCACGCGGGGATCGGGTACGTGTTCATGGGGGAGGAGCTCGGAGGTTACAGAAAGGGCGGCTACGAAGCGTACATGCGGACAGTGGAATTCCGGGAGGGCCTGGGGAAATTGGCGGAGCTCGCCCGGGGGAGGAAGGTAGCGGTGATGTGTGCGGAACGAGATCCCCGGGGATGTCACCGTCGCTTCATCGCCGCGGCGCTGGCCGCCCAGGGCATCCGTGTGGTCCACATCTTGGGCCCGGGGAAATATCGCGTCGAGGGATCCCCTCTCCTCTGAGGTTCCTAAAAGAAAAGGGGGCGGCTCGGCCGCCCCCTGTAGGTATAGCTAGCGCCAAACGTCGCCTAAGTGGCCCGGATCTCGCGGCGCATGAAGATGATGTAGGAAATCGCGAAGCACACCGAGGTTAGGGCCACCAGGCCCACGAGCTGTGGCCATACGATGAGGAGGCTCTGTCCCAAGGGTAGGGGGCTCGTGGGGATCGTGACCTCTTGCAGGAGTGCCGCGATGCCCAGGCCCCGGTAGCTCGGGATGAGGATCGCCGTGGTCGCCTCTTCAAACAGGGCTACCGGTGAGAAGCGGAGGACTAGGTTTCGGATCGACTCGTGCTTGGCGAAGACATCGGCACCCACCCCGGGCTTCACCGGCGCCGCTTGGTCGGCGATAAGGCCGGCCAACATATAGAGGAACAGCGTGAAGAAGAGCCACACCGCGATGGAGGCCAGGGCCGAGGTCGCCGTCTGGCGGAACACGATTGAGAAGAGGATTCCCAAACTCAGCCAGAAACCCAGGTAGACGACGCTGATGACGAAGAACATCGCGGTACGGGAGATCTCGGTGCCGTCTGGGGGGAAGCCCAGGATGTAGAGCCCGAGGCCCACGATGATGAGGATGATACTCGCGACGGCGATGGAAAGGGCGGTGATCCCGGCGAGGAACTTCCCGTTGATCCACCAGTCGCGGTAGATGGGTTGCGCCAAGACACGGGACACCGTTCCCCGGTTGAATTCGCTGTTCACGGCGTCAAACCCGAGCACGACGCCGATCAGGGGCCCGAAGAAGGCGAGGAACCCCAGGAACGAAGGCAACCCCCCACCGCTCACGGTGAAAAGGCGCAGGTAGATGAATTCAGACGCCTGCTGCATCCCGGAGAGGGCCTGGGCGGCGAGGTAGGTGGACGCCCCGCCGACGATGAGGATGAGGAAGAAGAAGATCACGAAGCGTTTGCTGCCCAAATGGTCCGCCAGCTCCTTCCAGAAAACGGCGCTCATCTCTCACCCCTGGAAGTACCGGAGGTAGATCTCCTCCAGGGTATAGGTGTGCCCCTTGAGCTCAAGGAGATCGGCTCCGCACTGGATCACGGCGCGGGCGATCTGCGACCGTACATCTGACGTGGCCTTGACGCGGATGAGATCCCCTTCGCGTTCCGCCACTGTTACCCCCTCGATCCCGCGCAGGGCGTCGATGAGGGCGTCGTCCACCCTGGAGGCCCTGACCTCGAAGAACACCTCACCACTCTCGACCACGGCGCCGAGCTCCCCCAGGGTCCCCTGGGCCACAAGCTTCCCCTGATGGATGATCCCCATCCGGTCACAGATTTGCTGCACCTGGTGGAGGAGATGGGAGGAAAGGAGGATCGTCATCCCCCGCTCGTCCCTGAGTCGTACGATCATATCGAGGATCTGCTTCGCGCCCTCGGGGTCGATCCCCGAAGTGGGCTCGTCCAAGATCACGAACCTGGGTTCTTTGAGCAACACGTCTGCGATCCCCAGCCGCTGCTTCATACCCCGGGAGAAGGCCCCGACGCGCCGGCTGGCCACGTCCGCGAGGCCCACCATTTCCAAGACCTCGTCGACGCGTTTCTTGGCCTCACGTTCGGGGATACGGTTGAGGTGGGCGGTGTAGAGGAGATTCTCCCGGGCGGAGAGGTCATCGTAGAAGCCCAGGTTCTCCGGGAGATACCCCGTAAGGCGCTTCACCTTCAGGGGCTCCCGGGCAGGGTTGTGACCCAGGACCCGAACCTCACCGGCGGTGGGCTCGGTGAGCCCGAGGAGGATGAGGATAGTGGTGGTCTTTCCGGCGCCGTTCGGGCCTAGCAACCCGTAGATCTCGCCTTCCTCGATCACGAGGTCCAGGCCATCCACGGCCTTGACCCCGTTGTAATACTTCTTGAGGCCCTTGGCCTCGGCGACCGGCATCACCGCCTCCCGAGCCGCACGAAGATCCCCGTGAGCCCGGCCACCACCACGACGATCACGGCGACCCCGACCCAACCCCAGCTCATGGCCGCGCCCACGGTCACCCGGAGCTTGAGGGCTTCGCGGTCCTCTTTGCCGGCAGCGGTGACCGTGATCTCGTAATCGCCGGGGATGGCGCGCTCTTTAGGCTTGATGACAACTTCCACAACTCCGGGCTTGAGCGTTTGAGCCAGGGGATCCAATGAGTCGAGCTTCTCGGGTTTGAACGTCACCTCCCAGTCCTTGGGCTTGGAGGCGAAGAAATCGATATCGGTGATGGGAGCTGTACCCTCGTTCCAAATGTAAAGTTTGAAGACACGCTCTTTGCCGGCCGTGGCCTTGATGTTGCGAGTATCCCCTTTGCCGAAGACCTCGGCCTCGCTCCCTAAGCGCAAATCATAAGTACCGGTGATGGTGGCCTTGAGGTCGAGCTTCTCCTCCACTCCATCAGCTGAGGCGGCGAAGGTCAGGGGATAGTCTCCTTTCTTCACGTCGAACGGAGGTGTCACCACGAACTTGATCCACTCGGAGGCGTTGCCGTTTACCTTGATGGAGGTGATGCGCTGGTCCTTCCACCGCGGGGTGAAGTAGGCGCGCCAGCCGAAGGGCACCTGGGCCTTGAGCTGGACGACGCGGTCCTCGTCAGCTTCGTTCTTGATCTGGATCTCGAATTCGAAGTCCTCCCCAGCAGGGTTCTCCAGGGCGGGGTAATCGACGAGGAGGGTGAGGCCCTTCACTTCCTCCTCGGCCGTGGTCGCTTCCTTCTCCCGGACGTAGGCCACGGAGATGGTGAACCTTTTCTCAATGGCACCGTCTTTGCTGCGGGCGATGAGCCCGAAGGTGTAGTCGCCGGACTCGGCGTCCTCCGGCGGCTTAGCGCGGAACTTGATCGTGACCTTGGCGTCCTCCCCGGGGAGGAGGTAGACCCCCTTTATCTCGGTACGCGGATAGGTCGAGGTCTCCAGGCGCGGGTTCCAACCTTCTGGACCCGTGATCTCGAGGGTGATCTCTTCGGGATCCTCACCGTAGTTTACGAGTACGACGTCGAGGTTGACCTCTTTCCCCTCGGGGAGGACGACGTAGGGATAAACGGTATAAAAGGCGAAGTCACGCTGAAGCTCCTGGGCCGGCCCAACGACGGAGAACGCGACGAGAAGAAGTAATATGAGCTTGCTTCTCATCCCTCCCTCCTTGTGGAACTAAGATATGCCCGTTGGGAAGCTAGTATTTTTTAGCCCCGAATACGCCGGTAAGTCAAGGCCTCCGGTGTACCGTGCTGGAGGGACCGTAGACGAAACAAAGGCTCCGCCGTCCCGTATTTCGTGGAAAAAGGAGGTCGCGGCTCATTCAAGTACGGTCACCCCGGGGCTAATTTTGCGGGACGGCGATGCAAAGTTTGTGCAAATTCTGTGAAGATCCTGTCGAAAAGCATCCCCGTATCGTTCCAATGTAGCACAGAGCTCCCAATGAGCCTTTAACGCGTTTCCTCCGGTCCGCTGCCCGACGGCCGATAGCCCCCTCCTGTCCCGCGAGATCCTTCACTGATACGCCGAAACTCTTTTTCACAACGCAAAAATGCTTCCACCACAGCGGGATCGAAGTGTCTGCCGGACCCCTGTTTGACTCTCCTCACCGCCTCTTCATGTGGAAGGGGGTCTTTGTAAGGCCGTTTCGAACGCATCGCATCGTAGGCATCTGCCAGGGCGAATATTCGGGCCTCCAGGGGAATCTCCTCCCCTTTCAACCCCTCGAGGTAACCGCTCCCGTCGTAGCGCTCGTGATGGTAGGCACAGATGTTCTTGGCCATGATCAGGTACCGATCCTTGAGGCCGTATTTCGTGATCGCGTGTTCCAGGATCTGGGCGCCTATACGCACGTGATCCTTCATGACGCGCCATTCCTCTTCGGTGAGCGGCCCCTGTTTCAACAGGATGGCGTCGGGGATTCCCACCTTCCCGATGTCGTGGAGCGGTCCGGCCAGGAGGAGGTCAGCGATGAATTCCTCGGTTACCGCTGTTCGGTACCGTGGGTCCTTGCGGAGCTCCCGGGCCAATAGGGCGGAGTACTGGCGTACACGTTCGAGGTGATCTCCCGTTACTTGGTCTCTTTCGTCGGCGAGGAGCGCGAGGGCATGGATCATGGCCTCTTGGACCTCTAGGAGTTTGCGCGATCTTTTGAGGTGGACCAGGGTGATCGTTGACGCCAATCCTATCGCGACGGCGAGGCTTCCTATCACCGCCCCGGTCAACCTCAGATATAGCGCCCGTGTCGGCGCGAGGTCCACTTCCTTAGCCACCACCAGGCGCCGGCCCGGTTGGAGCTCGACCGTTTGGTAGAGGAGCAGCTGCTCCACAGCCCCTTCGCGACGTACAGTTCCGCTCTCTCCCATGAGGCCCGCACGAGCCTCACGGACCTCGATCTCACCTCGCGGGCCGATGGCGAACCGGAATCCCGCCTCCGTCTGGACGAACATCTGCGGGGAGAGCATGGAGAGGAGCTCCTCCGCGTAGACGTTGATGATCAGTATTCCCTTCTTCTCTCCCCCGGCGTCGAAGAGGGGCGTGGCCAGGCGGATCACCGGCACATATGGGATCTCCACCTTTCCATGCTCGATATTTAGGTCCAGGTCGGAAATGTAGATCTCCCCTTTCCCCAGAGACATCGCTTCTGCGAAGTAATAACGGCCGCCCTTGTACTGGAGCTCGACAGGTGGCACGACTACCACCGTGCCGTCCCTCTTCCTCTCGACTCGCACCACTTCCCACCCCGAAGCGGCGATGATCCTCACCTGGTAGTACTCCGGTCGGGTGGTGGCGACCTCGACGAATAGTTGTTCGATCTGGCAGGCTTGGTCTCTTGTGGAAAAGCCGCTCTCCACGAACTCCCTCATCTCGTGCAGGTTCCGCAGGAGCGCGATGTCCTTGGTGAAGTGGTAAAAATACCCGTGAATCGCGGTGCTCAAGCGTCGGAGTTGGGCCCTCTCCGACTCCACGACTTTCGTTATCTCGGCCTCGTAGATCCGGGAAGAGAAGAGGTGCAGGAGAGTTCCGAAGAGGATTAGAAGGACAAGCATGGCGACGCCAAGGCTCCAGTTTTGCTTCAACAAACGCCAGCCGCGAGCCATCGGGTCCGCTCCTCAAATAAATAAAAAAACATGACCTTAAGGTTATCAAATTTTTCTTGGCCAAAAATATAAGCCCGTGCCGCGGTCATCGCCAGGAGCTCTCGTTGTGGGCCTGAGGAGGGAAAAGGCCAATACTCCATTAAAATGCGAGTGGAGATGTACATCGAGGAGATCTGTAAGCTCCTCGGCCTCCCCCAGGAGGTGGCCGAGATCTACGCCGCGAAGGGGATACGGGAACTCTATCCTCCCCAAGAGACGGCCCTGCGATCCGGCATCTTCGAAGGGAAGAGCCTCGTCCTGGCCTCCCCCACAGCCTCGGGGAAGACGGTGGTGGCCGAGCTCCTGATGCTCCAGGTAGCGCTCGTCAGGGGTGGCCGCTCCCTCTACCTCGTCCCCCTACGGGCCTTGGCCGGTGAGAAGTACCAGAACTTCCGGGATCTCTTCTCCCGGGTCGGCCTCAAGGTCGGGGTCTCCACCGGGGATTTCGACCGTGTCGACCCGCATATGGCTTCCTATGACGTCCTCATCCTCACAAACGAACGCGCTGACTCCATCATGCGCCAGCGGCCGAGCTGGTTCTACCGTGGCTTGGAGCTCGTGGTGGTGGACGAGGTACACCTCCTCGGCGACCCCTATCGGGGCCCCACCTTGGAAGTCCTCCTCTCGGCACTGCGGCGGGAACGCCCGGGCCTCCAGCTCCTCGCCCTCTCGGCGACGGTCGGAAACCCCGGCGAGATCGCAGCTTGGCTCGGCGCTGACGCCGTGGTGAGCGATTTCCGCCCTGTCCCCTTGCGGAAAGGCGTCTTCTACGAGGGGGTCCTCCTCTTTCCCGGGGAGTCCCCGTGGACGCTGGAGGCGGAGGGAAGACTGGAGCCGCTCGTGGCACTTACGCTGGATTCGGTGCGCCGGGGTGGTCAGGTCCTCGTCTTCGTCTCTACCCGGCGCTCGGCCCAGGCCGCCGCGCGTAAGCTCGCCCGCTACCTCGACGACCTCCTCACCGATCCCGAACGGAAGGAACTCTTGCGGATCGCGGGGGAAATCCAGCGTGAGGTGGAGGGCCGGACCTCGCTATCGGTTGAACTCGCCAATTGTGTGGCCGCTGGCGTCGCGTTCCATCACGCTGGCCTCCCGCCCCATCACCGACGGCTCGTGGAAGGGGCCTTTCGGGGACGGCTCCTCAAGGCCCTCTGCACCACGACCACCCTGGCCGCAGGGGTAAACCTCCCCGCTCGGCGCGTGGTGATAAGGGATGTCCGCCGTTACGACCCTCCGTACGGTTCGAGCTATATCCCGACGTTGGAGTACCACCAGATGGCGGGGAGGGCCGGACGACCGGGGCTCGATCCCCATGGCGAGGCGATCCTCATCGCCAAGAACGAGGACGAGCTCGATGGCCTCCTCTCCCGCTATGTTCTCGCTCCCCCGGAGGAGATCCGTTCCCAGCTCGCCCAGGAGGGGGCACTCCTCTTCCACCTCTTGGGGATTATCGCCGCGCGCTACGTCCGGACATTACAAGACATCCCCGCTTTTTTCTCCCTCACCCTCTTCGCGCGGCAGTTCGACCCGACGGAGCTCGCCGATTCCCTCCGACGGGGGCTGGGGTACCTCGCGGCGGAGGGATTCGTCGGCGAGGAAACGGGCAGGCTCTTCCCCACGGACTTCGGAGCGCTTACGGCGCGGCTCTATATTCACCCCTTGACCGCGGTCACCCTCCGGGACGGCCTTCAGGAGGCACAGCGGCGTGATGAGCGCCTGCCCATCGCCTTCTTCCAGCTCGTCGCGGCGACCCCGGACATGGAGCTCACGCGCTTGAGTTCCCGAGACGTCCCCGAGCTCGAGGCCTTCGTGGAAGAAGCCGAGGGCCTATGGTTCCTGGAGACACCGAGCTTCGGCGAGCGCGGGTTCCGCCGGTTCCTCGCCGAGGTGAAGACCGCCCAGGTCCTCGTGAACTGGATCGAGGAGAAGACCGAGGAAGAGTTGTACGTCGAGTTCGGAGTGGGGCCGGGGGACTTACACCGACTCGTGGGGACGGCCGACTGGCTCCTCTACTCGGCCGAACGGGTCGCCGAACTCTTCGGGCTGAGGCTTCCGGAACTCCCCCGGCTACGTCGCCGGGTCCGCTACGGCGTGAAGGAAGAGCTTTTGGCGCTCGTCGAGCTNCGGGGAATCGGGCGGGCGAGGGCCCGNATCCTCTACGATGCCGGTTACACCGATCCCTTTAAGCTGGCCAAAGCCTCTCCCGATAAGATCGCAAGACTCCCTCACTTCGGCGGAAAACTCGCAGAGACGCTGGTGGAGGAGGCGAAGACTTACGTCCGCGCCTACTTCGGCGCCCGCTGACCTCACGTCCGGAGGCGCGCGTAGATCGGTTCGAGCGGAGTTCCCACGAGGTCCCAATGGCATTGCCGCTCATACGTTCGGTGCGGACAATACCTCCGAACGAGTTCCTCTAGGTTCACAACGCCCTTCAAGCAGATCTCCACCTCCTCAAGGGACGCGGTTCCCAGGCCCAGCGCCTGGGCGTGGACGAGGTAGCCCACCTCGCACGGGTCGAACCCCATGAGGTACGTGGTCACGGCGTCCAGGGCGATGGGATCTACACCCGCCAAGGCCACCCGATGGGGGACCTCCGTCCCCAAGGTGGGACCTGCCCCCTCCATGCCCGCGAAACCGTCTATCACCCCGAGGTGTGGGCGAAGCCAACGACCGAGATAGGCCAAGTTCAAGTTCGTTGCGGGATAACCCTGGTGGACCCTGATCTTATCTCCGCCCAGGATCGAGCCCACCACCATGTTCTTGAGCGACAGCGTGACTTTCACCGTGTCGTGGGTCTTGGGGAGGGCCACCGAGACCCGAAAGGCCTCGAGGGCCGTACGGGAAACCCGCACTGGCACTGGCTCACCATTAGGGCCGAAGATCTCGAATATCTCGTAGCGATCCCGGTTCAGATCGAGGAACTGGATGTCGAAACGTTGGGCGAGCCGGTAGTAGTCGAAGTTTTGGAACGCCGCCTCGGTGTCAACCGCCGAGGCCTCGCCGAGGATCACCCGTTCCGGGCCATGGGCCACGACCGCCTCCAACACCGCCTCCAAGGCGTCCACGTGGGTGGTGGCGAGTTGATTCGTGGACGAGACGCAGTTCGGCTTCACGAGCACCACCTCGCCCCGAACTTCGTCCAACACCCCCCGGGCCTCGAGGGCCTCCAGCGCAGCCCGCACCCCGACGCCCCGCTCCTCTACGTTTCCAACCACGGCCACAAAAGCCTTTCTCAATCGCCTCTCCTCGGCAGATTATGTCACACCGTGCACGAATTAAGGGACGAGCGAGGTCGAACACAATTCTTAAAAAGCCGCTACACGGTGATTATAGGCGAGGTTGGCATCTTCGAAACCGACCTTTATACTCTAATTGGAGTACAAAAGGAGTACGAATGGGAAGCGATCGTGTGACGCTGAAGATTCCGCGCCCCCTCTATGAGCGCCTGAGGTGCGTGATCGAGGGAACGGGCTTCCGCTCGGTCAACGAGTTCGTGGTCCACGTGCTACGGGACCTGGTGGCCGAGGCTGAGGAGAGTTCCCCCGCGCTGACCCCGGAGGAGATCCGGATCATCAGGGAACGGCTGCGGAAGCTCGGGTATCTCTGAACCCAACGCTCGGGTGAATTAAGAGGAGGGATACATGGGAGAGGGGTTCGTCGTTTGGTTCACGGGCCTTCCGGCTTCGGGGAAGACCACATTGGCCAAGGCGCTAGAAGATGAGCTCTTACGCCGCGGCGTAAAGCCGGTACAGCGCCTTGACGGCGACATCGTGCGCCAAGACCTCACCAGGGACCTCGGCTTCTCCAAGGAAGATCGGGACGAGAACATCCGCCGTGTCGCCTTCGTGGCCAGTCTCCTCGCCAAGAACGACGTCGCCGTTCTCTGCGCCTTCGTCTCGCCCTATCGTGAAGCACGGCGCCTCGCCCGAATGAAATGCCCCAACTTTGTGGAGATCTATTGCCGCGCGTCGCTCTCCGTGCTCATCGAGCGGGACCCCAAGGGGCTCTACAAGAAGGCCCTCGCGGGCGAGATCAAGGGATTCACCGGGGTCGACGATCCCTACGAGGAGCCGGAGAACCCCGAGGTGGTTTGTGACACCGACCGCGAGACCGTGGAAGAGTCCCTGTACAAGGTCCTCCGTTACCTCGAAGAACGTGGTCTCATACCGAAAATCTCTGAATCCGTTGCCCCTCAAGCGTTACGCGTTACGGGTTCCAATCCATCTCCCATCACGCGTCCCTCCTCATTGCCCATTCCACCCCATGGCGGAAGGCTCGTCGACCTCCTCATTTCGGGGGAAGAGCGCGAGGCGTTGGTCCGCGAGGCCGAGGATCTCCCGGCCGTCTCTCTCACCCCCTATCACGCACGGGAGCTCTACTGTCTCGCCACCGGCGTCTATTCCCCCCTCGAGGGGTTCATGGGGCAGAAGACGTACCGAAGCGTAGTGGAGGCCATGCGACTTCCCGACGGCACCCTCTGGCCCTTGCCCATCGTCCTCCCCGTGAGCGATGAGACCGCGGAGACGCTTCGGCCCGGAGGGGCGGCGGCCCTCACCGATGAAAACGGCGACCTCCTCGGGGTGCTCGAGGGGCTCGAATTGTTCGAGCGGGATCCCGAATGGGAGGCGGTGCATGTCTTCGATACAACTTCCCCGGAGCACCCCGGGGTGGCGCGTCTGGTCTCCGAGCCCCGGACCCTCGTCGGTGGAAGGCTGCGGGTCGTGCAGTTGCCGGATCCCGGCTTCCCCGAGATCTCGTTCACTCCCCGGGAGGTGAGGGAGGAAATCGCCCGACGCGGCTGGAAGACGGTGGCCGCGTTCCAGACCAGGAACCCCCTCCACCGCGCCCACGAGTATCTACTTCGGTGCGCCCTGGAGGTGTGCGACGGACTCCTCCTCTCCCCACTTGTGGGGGAGACCAAGAAGGGGGACCTCCCCGCGGAGGTCCGGCTCAAGACTTATCGGGCGTTGCTCGACAATTATTTCCCCGTGGAGCGTGTGCTCATCGCGGCCTTTCCCGCGAACATGCGGTACGCGGGCCCGCGGGAGGCCATATTCCATGCGCTCTGCCGCAAGAACTTCGGTGCCACACATTTCATCGTGGGCCGGGACCACGCCGGTGTGGGGAAATTTTACGATCCATACGCCGCTCAGGAGATCTTCGACCGCTTCGAACCAGGGGAGTTGGGAATTGCCCCGCTGAAGTTCCGACCGGCGTTTTGGTGCAAGCGGTGTGGGGGCATGGCCACGGAGAAGACATGCCCCCATCCCCAGTCGGAGCGTGTGGGCCTTTCCGGGACGAAGCTCCGGGAGATGCTCCGCCGGGGCGAGGTCCCTCCGCCGGAGATCACCCGCCCCGAGGTGGCCCGAATTTTGGTGGAGGCAATGGGCGAGCGGTGATGGGCGATGCATAAAGTTCTGGTGATCGGCCTGGACTGTTTCGACCCCGGACTGGTCGAAGAATTCCTGCCGGAGCTCCCCGTACTCGGGCGTCTGATCGGTGCGGGCGAGTTTCACCGGCTTCAGTCGGTGGATCCCCCCACAACTGTCCCTGCATGGATGTGCGCCTTCACCGGCAAGGATCCGGGCGAGCTCGGGGTCTATGGGTTCAGGAACCGCGTCGATCACTCGTACGAGGGACTGCACATCGTGACTTCGGAGACGTTCCGGGCCCCCACGGTCTGGGACGAGCTCGGACGGATGGGGCTGCGCTCTATCGTGGTCGGGGTCCCCGGCACTTACCCCCCGAGACCCCTGCGGGGGTTGTTGGTGTCAGGTTTCCTCACACCGAGCACAGATCACGACTACACCTTCCCCCGCTCCCTCAAGTTCCGGATCGAGAGGGTGGTGGGGAAATACCTCGTCGACGTGAGGAACTTCCGCACCGAGGACAAGGGACACATCATCGAGGAGGTTTATCGAATGACGGAGCGGCGCTTCAAGTTGATGGCGGCCCTTCTCTCAGAAGAGGGATGGGACCTCGCCACGTTCGTCGAGATGGGGCCCGACCGACTCCACCACGCTCTCTGGGCCCACCACGACCGCGCCCATCCCAAACATGACCCCCAGAGCCCCTATGTGGATGCGATTCGCGATTACTACCGTTACGTGGACGAGCGGATAGGGGAGCTCCTCGAATTAGTCCCCGACAGTACTCAGGTGATCGTGATGTCCGACCATGGGATTCAGGCCATGTACGGAGGGATCGCCGTCAACGAGTGGCTCATCCGCGGGGGATACCTCGGGCTTAAGGAGTACCCCGAGGAGCCGACACCTATGCGAGAGCTGATCGAGAGAGGCCTGGTGGACTGGTCCCAGACCGTGGCATGGGGCGAGGGGGGCTATTACGGCCGGATCTTCCTCAACGTCCGGGGGCGCGAGCCGCAGGGCACCGTTCCCCCGGGTGAGTACGAGGCCGTGAGGCGCGAACTCGCCGAGGGGCTCTCCGCCATCACCGATGAACGCGGGGAGCCCCTCGGCACCAGAGTGCTATTCCCCGAGGAGATTTATCGGGAGGTGCGGGGGATTCCACCGGACTTGATCGTTTACTTCGGGGACCTTCGGTGGCGCTCTATCGGTTCTGTCGGCTGGGGGGAGATTCACCGCCATGAGAATGACACCGGTCCCGACGACGCTAACCACGCTCCCTACGGGGTCTTTATCGCCTTCCCGCCCCTCGCCGGGGATCCACCCACCCTCGTGGACATCCACGACCTCATCCTGAACTACTTCCGCTAGTCCGTGCGAGGTATCGGCGCAGGGCGGGGACACCACCACGGAAGGAATACGCCTCGTAGCCCAGGCGTCGCAGGAGCTCCACCCCGTCCAAGCTCTGATAACCAATGGGACAGTATAGGATGATCGGGCCATCCTTCGGGAGCTCCGTGGCCCGGGCAGGAAGCTCCGCGAGCGGAATATTGATCGCTCCGGGGCAATGCCATATCTCGTAATCCCCCGGCTCCCGCACGTCCACCACCGCCGCCCCCTCGGGGATCTCATCCACCTGCCATTGGAGAACGTCGAGCTCCGCCTCATCCAAGTGTAAGAGGTCCACGACCCGCCGCTCCGCAACGAGCCGCTCTAGGAGATCCAGGGGGAGCTTCTCCTCCTCGGCGCGGACCCGTGGGAGCGGCGCTCGAGTCACCGGATGCTTGGGAACGACAGCACAGTATTCTTTCACCCCTTTGGAGATCTCGTGGGTTCCCACCACGCGGGAGTGCCGCACGATCTCCTCCTTGTCGAAGCCCAAAAGGGGGCGGAGGATTGGGATCCGCACGGCCTCCGAGGCTACGACCAGGTTGTGCAGCGTCTGGGAAGAGACCTGCCCCACGGCCTCCCCGGTTACCAGGGCCTCGTGTCCCTCGCGTTCCGCCACGAGCTCCCCGATGCGGTAGAAGAGTCGCCGCAGGATTAAATTCCAGTAATTCGGTTTTACCACGTGGTGGAGCGCTTCGAGCACGGGGCGGAGGTCCACCACATGGGTCACCGGCCGGGTGCCGTAGCTCCAGCGCTCGGCCAAGACCTTGGCGCAGGAGAGGGCCCCGTACTCGTGGGCGCAGCCCCCGAGGTTCAGGAAGAGGTAATCGAGCTCGACGCCGCGCTTCAACAGGTACCACGCGGCCACAGCGGAATCGAATCCCCCGGAGATGAGCGCCAGCGCCCGGCCCTCGACGCCCACGGGAAGTCCTCCGTACCCCTCCAACCGTTCGGTGAAGAAGCAGGCCCGCCCGTCGTGGACTTCCACATAGGCGGTGACCTCCGGTTCCTCCAAGTCCACCCCGGCGGCGTAAGGATAAAGTGCCGCCCCGAGCTCCCGCTCCAGGGCCTTGATGCTGATCACCGCATTCCCCACGCGCCGTGCCCGCACGGCGAATTTCTTGCCACGGACGGCGTCCCGGAAAAGCTCCTCCCCGTGGCGAACGATGTCCCCCCGGTCCCTGAACGAGCGCTGTGTGGCGACGGAGAGGCTCCGCACCCCGAATACCCGCCGCAGGACCTCCGGGGCACCAGTCCCCTCCGTGTGGATATAGATCCTGTCCCAGTGAGGTTCCACTTCACCCCCGAGACCCTCCCGCGCCAGGGCGTCGCGGAGGTTCTCGACGAGGCGCTCCGTGAAGCGCCGCCGGGTGCGCTTGCTCTTCGTCGTTACCTCGCCCGAGAGCCTGATGAGCACTAGCATCGCTCGAGTATAGTAGCCTGCGGGCTTTGACGCAGCTGCGCTTCCAGGAGAAGATAGACACGTGATGATCGAACGTTACTCTCTCTCGCCGATGCGGGACCTCTGGTCCCTCGAGGCCCAATACGAACGCTGGCTTCGGGTGGAGATCGCGGCCCTCACCGCCCTGGAGGGACTGGGGATCGTCCCCGGGGGGACGGCGGAGGCGGTCCGCGTGCGGGCCCGGATAGAGGTCGGGAGGATTCTCGGGATCGAGCGCGAGATCGGCCACGACCTCCTCGCTTTCCTTTGGGCCCTGGAGGAAACGGTGGGGCCCGCGGGCCGCTGGATCCACTACGGCCTAACCTCCTCCGACGTCAAGGACACCGCCCTGGCTCTCCTCCTGCGGGAGGCCTTGGAGGTAGTGCTGGGGAAGGCGGAGGCGCTGGCGGGAACGCTCCGGACATTCGCCGGAAAGTACCGGGAAACGCCCGTCATCGGCCGCACCCACGGCCAGTACGCCGAGCCCACCACGTTGGGACTGAAGGCGCTCGGGTGGTGGGCGGANCTCCAGCGGGACATCGAACGGCTCGAGCGCGCGAAAGACGAGATTTCCGTCGGGAAGCTCGCCGGGGCGGTNGGAACCTATACTTACTTCCCCCCCGAGGCGGAGGAGCGCGCCCTGGCGGAATTGGGGCTTCGGCCGGCCCGACCCACGACCCAGGTTATCCCCCGGGACCGACACACCGAGGTCCTCTACGCCCTCGCCCAAACCGCGTCCCTCGTGGAAAAAGTCGCCCTCGAGGTGCGCCACCTCTCGCGCTCAGAGGTGGCCGAGGCCGCGGAGGGGAGGCCCGAGGGCTCCTCGGCCATGCCCCACAAGCGGAATCCCATCCTCTCTGAGAGGCTGTGTGGCCTCGCGCGGCTTTTGCGAGCGACCATCTCCCCAGCCCTGGAGGACAACGCCCTCTGGCACGAACGGGACATGTCTCACTCCTCAGTGGAACGGGTCATCTTCCCCCAGGCATTCACCCTCGTCGACTACATGCTCGCCAAGTGCCGCGAGCTCGTCGAGTCCCTACGGGTCTATCCGGAGCGGATGCTCGAGCGGGTCCTCTCCTGCGGGGGGGCGATATTCTCGGAGGGGTTGTTGCTCGAGCTCGTGCGGGCGGGACTACCCCGGCGGACCGCTCACGAAAACGTGGCCCGGCTCGTGGCCGAGGCGGAACGCACCGGGCGGGACTTGAAGGAACTGGCCTTGAAGGATGACCTCGTCAGGAAGCATTTAGGGCCAGCGGAAATCGAGAGAATCTTCGATCTCAAGACATCTCTGCGACAAGTGAACCGGATATTCGACTCTGTGGTTGGAAAAATCTAAGGACGGACCCGGAGCGAGAAATAAAGATGCAAAAGGGCCCCGATCGCCGCTCCGATCCAGGTCCCGAAGGCCATATCTTGGAAACCGGCGCCTACCGCGGCTCCGATTATGGCCCCGATGATGACGTCGCGGCCCAAGC
>MTNJ01000055.1 GCA_002011425.1 Candidatus Acetothermia bacterium JdFR-48
CTGTGGGGGGCGAGCGCCTTCTACGATGCGGTCGCGGACGTGTTCTACATCCTCGGGGGCCTCGTGGGTTGGCCGTTCGGCGAGCTGATGGATTTCCTCGCAGGCTTTCCTGCGGACTGGCAACCGACTAATAGAAACCTAAACGAGAATGTGTACCTCTACCGGCCCGATGAGGGGAAGCCCGCTGGTCTGGGGGCACAACCGAGGGCACCCGGCCAGCCCGGAAAGCCCGGCCGACTCGGTCAGCCGGGCGGGGAACAGCCGCCTCCCCCAAAAAACAAACCGGACTACCCTGAGGAGCAACCTCCTTATCTGAAGCGGTGCCTCCTCACCGATGCTTTGGATGAGGCCGGCCAGCCGGTGAACGTGAATCCCACTTTCACCGCCGCCCATGATGTGGCCTACTTCGGGTTCAAAATGTCCCCGCTTTGTGATGAGGTCTCCTTCAGGGGTGAGGTCTACGACGCCGGAGGAAGTCTTCACTATACCTTCACTGGCTCTACGGTTGACCCGGACAAGTACGGAGTCGACTGCATCCGGGAGTATGCATACTGGCAGAAGATTCCCCTCGGGCCTCCGGAAGGCCGCGTGCACGGAAATTGGTGGATCGAGCTTTACATTAACGGGACACTCTCTTGCACTTCGGTGTTCGAAGTGGAGGGATAAGCGTGACCTCGAATCAAGGGGATGTCCAATGCAAAGCCACTCGGCGAGTTATATCCCTGGAGGGAATCCCGCACTAGATCGAGCTCCTGGACTTACTCTGTGTGCGAAACTGGACACCCGGGGACTAGATTCCGTTAAAGGTTAGATCGCGTCTGGATATCTCTCGAGGTTAGGGAAGCCTGGCCTCCTGTTCGCCGTAAAAGAAGTTAACGCCCGTTTCGGAGAACAGCCCTGGATGGGGCACTTGCAGGTATCGGCCGGGAAAGGGGGTATCCTCAACCATGCCTTTAGAGGAAAGAGGATTTGCGACCCTCATGTTCACGGACATCGTGGGCTACACGGCGTTATCGCAGCGCGACGAACGGCTGGCCCTGGATCTCATGGAGGAACACGCCCAACTTCTACGCGAACTCTTCCGTCACTATGGTGGCCGGGAGGTTAAGGCCCTGGGCGATGGTTTCTTGGTGGAATTTCCCAGCACTCTTCAGGCCGTGGAGTGTGCAGTGGAGATCCAGCAAGCGGAACGGAACACGAAACTCCCTCCACAAATGTATCTCCAGGTGCGGATCGGGCGGCATGTGGGCGACGTGGTCCGTCGGGAGGGAGACGTATTCGGCGACGCGGTGAACATCGCTTCCCGCCTCCAAGCCCTGGCCGAGCCAGGAGGGATCTGCCTTTCGGGCCAAGTCTACGCCCAAATAGGGAACAAGCTGGGACTCAAGCATGTGAGCCTTGGCAGGAAGAGGTTGAAGAACGTGCGAGTCGCGGTAGAGGTATATCGAATTGTCGTAGGAGAAGAGGTCAGGCGACCTCCCGCCCGTACTGGCGAAAAGTGGCGCATCGCTGTCCTTCCCCTCGCTAATTCAGTCCCGATCCCCCTGACGAATTCTTCGCCGAGGGGATGACTGAGGAGCTGATCTACACACTCACCAAGATCGTAAAGTTACGGGTGATCGCCTACACCTCCTTGATGGCCTACAAGGGGCGGCCGAAGACGGTCTCCGAGGTGGGAGAGGAGCTTAAGGTAGGGATGGTGATAGAGAGGAGTGTACGCAAGGCCGGCAGCAAACTCCGAATCACTGTGCACCTCATAGACGTTGACACCGAGGAGCACGTGTGGGCCCATGTTTTTACGACCGGGAACTAGAGGATGTGTTCGCTTTCAGAGCGATATCGTCCAGCGGGCGGCCCAGACACTGGAGGTGGGGGTGATCGCCCGGGAAAGGTATCGGATCGAACGCGAGCCCATGCGCAACCTGAAGGCCTACAAGCTTTACCTGAAGGGGCGCCATTTCTGAAACATACGTACCGAGGAAGCCTTTGAGAAAGCGATTCAGTATTTCAACCAGGCCATACAGGCGGATCCGGGTTATGCCCTCGCCTACAGCGGGTTGGCCGATGTGTATTCCGTGATGCCCTTCTTCCTCCCCGTTCCCCCAATGGAGTTGTTCTCGCGGGCAAAGGAGGCGGCGCTTCAGGTACTGTGTCTGGACGACACTTTGGCCGAGGCCCATACACCGCTGGGGATAATGATGGCTTACCGGGAGCGGGATCGGTGGGCGGCCGAGCATATGTTCCGTGGGGCCATTCGGTTACAGCCCGGCTATGCAACCGCGCATTTGTGGTACGCTAGCATATTGATGCGGATGTATGAGGGACGTCTCGATGAAGCCAGGCGGGAGATATCCTGCGCCCTGGACTTGGACCCGTTTTCCCCCGCCGCCAATATCGCCTTGGCCGAGCTCCACATTCACCTAGGCGAGCCTGATGCCGCGGTGGACACGTTGCTCAAATCGGTGAAGCAGGCCCCTCGTTTTCCCATGGCGTGGATTTGGCTGGGACTTGCCTACGGGGAAAGCGGGAGGTACTCCAAGGCCAGTGCCGCGCTGGAGCGGTTCAAGGAACTTCCCGGGCTCGGGTCTCCATGGCGGACGCGATGATCGGGTATCTCCATGCACGAAAAGGGGAAGAGGGCTCAGCACGTCGAGTGCTCGCAGCCTTACCGCAGAGGCCGCCGGAGGAATACCTCCCCCTTCATGGATAGCGGTGCTCTATGCTTCCCTGGAAGAAGGGGAGAGGTGTTTCGATTGGTTGGATAAGGCTTACCAAATCCATGATCCGTTCCTGCTGTTCCTGCACTTATGGAGTGCCTATACACCCTTCTTCCATAACCCCCGGTTCCAGAGGCTCCTTGTTAAATTAGGTCTTATTTCCGTATAGGTTGTTTGGGCCCTTCACGGGGCCGGGGGGTGGGATCACAATTGAGAAAGGAGGCAGTGATGCAGCAAGACGTGCTACAGTTGTTGAGAAAGGTCCTGCTGTTTTCAAGCTTCGACGATCGCAACCTAAAGACGCTTCTCAAAACGACAAGGGAGCGTGGTTTCGCGGCAGGCACCCCCATCATGCGCGAGGGCGATCAAACCAATCTCGGGTTCTACCTGATCCTGGACGGACAAGTGGAGGTACGCAAAGGAGAGACTACCATTACTAAACTGGGTTCGGGGCAATTCTTCGGGGAGATGGCCCTCTTCGACGAACAGACCCGCTCAGCGGACGTCGTCCCTCTCGTTGACACGAAGTGCGTTGTTTTGACACACTGGGACTTCAAAGCACTTGTGAGGACTTACCCGGAAATCGCCCTCACTTTACTGCGGGAGCCGTCGCAGCGGCTACGTAAGACCGACCAAGCTCTGGGTCCATGAATTTCCTTCGGTTGTCTCCTTCCACGCTTCGATGGGCGAGGGAGGGTGGTCGAAGTTAAGCCGCCCCGCGGGCGGATCTGATCTCCTCGGCGGCGCTGTGGCTGGGGTAGTCCGTGGAAGCCCCCCGGCTAACACCTGATGATGCAGATCGGTGATATCGCCACGGATCCCCCTCGACGCACATGGACGTCCTCGTTTTCCGCGGGCCGCCTCGGCCGCTCCGGGCCACGGTGGGGGTATGTCACCCTCACGTGCCTATCGGATACGTCCCTTCACCAACCCGAACTCCGCACCCCACAATTCCCCATTCTTCAGAAGAACTTGCTTGTGGTGTTAAATCTTGCAGGAATATTTTGAGAACGGTATATTGTCTGACAGCATGACTGCCAAACCTATCCGTGAGGATATGTCGCAGTTCGTGCAGCCAGTGCGTCCCACCAAGGTCTCCTCCCAGGTGGCGGAGCAGATAATCCGTCTCATCAAGGACGGCATCTTCAAGGTGGGCGAGCGGCTCCCCTCGGAGAAGGATCTCGCAGAACTCATGGGGGTTTCCCGGGCCTCTGTCCGCGAGGCCTTGGCGGCCCTCGAGGCGGTGGGGATCGTGGAGGCCCGGGTGGGGCGGGGGAACTTCGTGCGCCGAAGCCCCATGGGGGATGAAGAGACCGAACCCCTGGTGGTGTTGGAATCCGAGGCCGGGTGCCTTGAGATCATCGAGGCCCGCGGCGCGTTCGATCCCGTGGTCGCCTCGCTCGCAGCCCGCTATGCCACTGCGGGGGACGTGGCCAAGATGCAGGAGATTTATGAAGCCATGCTCTCCTTTGCCCGAGCGAACGAGTTCGAGAGCTACTTCTCCTTGGACAAAGAGTTCCATTGCGTGCTCGCCGAGGCTACTCACAACCGGCTGATCGTCGCGGTGATGAAACTCTTGGTGGAAACCATGGACCAGAAGCTCTACCGGGAGTTCACCCACAACTTCTACATGCGCACCCCTAAGGAACTCGAGCGGGTGGCGGAAATACATGGGAAGGTCCTCGAAGCCATCGCTGCCGGAGACCCTCGGGCGGCAGCCCGGAGGATGAAGAGCCATTGGGACCGGATGCGAAAGGTGTATGAAGAGTAGGGAAAGGAGGATGCGGGTGGACAAGAAGACGGTCGTCGTAGCGCTCGGGGGCAATGCTATTTTGCAACGTGGTCAAAAGGGGACCTTCGAAGAGCAGCTTAAAAATGTCCAGCGGGCCTGCGAACAGCTTGCCCAGATGGTCCTCTCCGGCAAGTGGCGCTTAGTGATCACCCACGGGAATGGTCCCCAGGTGGGAAACCTTCTTCTGCAGCAGGATGCCGCCAAGGAGATCGTTCCCCCTATGCCTATGGATGCCTGTGGCGCCCAAACCCAGGGCCTCATCGGATACATGATCCAGCAGACCCTCCACAACATCCTCGACCGCGAGGGCCGTGGTGACATCCCCATCGCCACCGTGGTCACCCAGGTGCTCGTTGACAAGGGTGACCCCGCCTTCCAAAACCCCACAAAGCCTGTGGGGCCCTTCTACACCGTGGAGGATGCCAGGCGCCTCCGCATCGAGAAGGGGTGGCACATCGTGGAGGACGCCGGACGCGGATGGCGCCGGGTAGTACCATCCCCCGATCCCAAGGGGATCGTCGAACGAGACGCCATTAAGGCCCTTGTGGAAAGCCGGGTTATCGTCATCGCCTCGGGCGGCGGGGGGATACCGGTGATCCGGGGGGACGGTTGCCTCCGGGGGGTGGAGGCAGTGATCGACAAGGATCTCGCTGGCCAGCGCCTTGCCGCAGAGGTGGGGGCCGACGTGTTTCTCATCCTCACAGACGTGGAGAAGGTGATGCTCAACTTCGGGGGGCCCGGCGAGACCCCCATTGAACGGATGACGGTCGCCGAGGCCCGCCGGTATTTGGCCGAGGGGCACTTCAAGAAGGGCTCGATGGAGCCTAAGGTCCGGGCGGCGGTGCGGTTCGTGGAGGCGGGGGGCGAGAGGGCCGCCATCGGCCACCTCTTTCAAGCGGTGGAGATCCTGGAGGGCAAAGCCGGAACCCAGATAGTCCGTGACGCGTAACACGTCACGGGTCGATAAAGGAGGACGAAATGGCGAGTACCGATCTCAGGGGTAGGGATTTCATTACGCTGATGGAATTGGATCGTGAGGAGATCGAGACTATTCTCGACACGGCCTTCGACCTCAAGCGCAAGCTCATCCGCGGCGAGCCCCACAAACTCCTCGATGGGAAGACCCTGTTCATGCTTTTCTACAACACGTCGCTCCGCACAAGGAACTCGTTCGAGGTGGGGATGCAGCAGCTTGGGGGCCACGCTATCTTCCTCCAGCCGGGCGCGGTCTACACCCCGGCCCTCCCTGGCGAGGAAGTGGCCTACACCACCGAGCGTGTCTCCGACGTGGCCCGGGTTCTCTCCGAGATGGGGCACGGAATCGCTATTCGCATCTACGGCTCGAAGACCGGCTGGATGTACGGCAAGGGCAACCTCCTCATCCGGGAGTTCGCCCGCTGGGCCAGGATCCCGGTGATCAATATGGAGGACGATATGTACCACCCTTGCCAAGCCCTGGCCGATCTCATGGTGATGATCGAGAAGCTCGGGGAGCTCAGGGGGAAGAAGTTCGTGATGTCCTGGGCGTACTCCGGCTCCGTGGAGAAGCCCCTGGCGGTGCCCCAGTCGGCGATTATCGCCGCGAGCTTCTTCGGTATGGAGATCACCCTCGCCCACCCCAAGGGCTTCGACCTCGATCCCAATGTCCTCAACTTCGTGGACAAGAATGTGAAGAAGCACGGCGGTTCCTTTGAGCTCATCCATGATATGGATGAGGCCTTCAGAGATGCCGACGTCGTCTACCCGAAGTCCTGGACCGTGCAGCCCACAGACGGTTCCGGACCCATGGACCCTGAGAAAGCCAAAGCCCTATTCGAAGCCAACAAGCATTGGATCACCACAAAGGAGAAGATGGAGCTCACCAACGGCGCCATCTACATGCACTGTCTCCCCGCCGACCGCGGGATGGAGGTCACCGACGAAGTGATAGATGGGCCGAACTCCGTGGTGTTCGAAGAGGCCGGGAACCGGCTTCACGTCCAGAAGGGCCTTTTGGCCCTTATCCTGTGACGGGTAGGAAAAAGACGGGGAACTCGTCACCCGTTACGCGTTACGGAATCGAAAGGAGGGAAGATGAGCTGGTTCGAGCTCGCGGGCAAAGACCTCATCTCCATAAAGGACTGGACCGACGAGGAGCTCCGCATCGTCCTCCAGATGACGGACCACCTCAAGGCTTTTCACTATGAGGGAGTGCCCCACCATCCACTCAAAGATAAGACGTTCCTCATGCTCTTCTTCAACGCCTCGACTCGGACGCGCCTCTCGTTCGAGACCGCCATGACCCAGCTCGGGGGACACGCTCAATACATCGACGCCTCGACGCTGCGCCTGTCCCTGGAGGATCGGCCCGGAGCGGGGGAGACCATCAAGGACACCGCGAAGGTCATGGCCCGCTACGCGGATGGGATCGGGATCCGGCTGCTCGAGGACAAGGTCTCCCGCTACGGCGAGGGGACCGAGATCATGTATCGCATGGCCAAATACGCCGAGGTCCCAGTTATCAACATGGCATCTGACGTCTACCACCCCTGTCAAGCCCTCACCGATATCTATACCCTCAAGGAGAAGCTCGGTGATTTGCGGGGCGTGAAATACGTGATCATGTGGGCCTACTCTCCCTGGGTACGCTCCTGGGGTTCCGTACAGTCAGAGCTCCTCATCGCCGCCCGGTTCGGGATGGAGGTCGTTCTCGCCCACCCCAAGGAGTACCAGCTCGACCGTGAGATCCTCGGGCTCACCGAAAAGTACGCCGCGGAGAGCGGGGGAAAGTTCGAGATCACCCAGGAACTAGACGATGCCCTGAAGGGAGCGGTGGTGGTTTTCCCGCGGAACTGGATGTCGCCGCGCCGCTATGAGATCGGCAAAGAAGAGGAGATCAAGCTCGCGCAGAAGTACATCGACTGGAAGTACACCGTCAAGCGGCAGCGCGAGCTCTGTGAGCCGGGGTACCTCATGCATGTCATGCCGGTGGACCGCGGGAACGAGGCCGATCCTGAGATCTGCGACGACCCCGATCTCTCCTTCATCTACGACCAGGCCGAGAATCGGCTCCATGTGCAGAAGGCGATCCTCGCCTTAACCATGGGCGGCCGCCTCAAGGTTTGAAATCGTGTGACGTGGATAGAAACAAGGCCTCCCGGTGCTCCGGGAGGCCTTGTTTCATTTGCGGATGCCTTATTCAATGGGGCAGATATCATCGATATAAAGCTCCTGTCCTCCAACATAGAACTTTTGGATCTCACCGTGGATCTCGAGGATCCCCTTGTCGTTTCCGTGGCCACCTACGGGCACCGAGACGTGGGCGCCGCCGATGTTCATCCCGTCGATGTCCCTAAAGTTTTGAAAGTTCCTGCGGTCCCCGTTGATCATAATGTTGAGGTTACCGCCATACTCGCCGAATTTGAGGGTAAGGCCCTTTATGGCGTGCCCGAAGTCGACGATTAGGTTCACGTTGTTAAGGTTGATCTCCTTGCCGGAGCCTCCGGCGAGGCCGGCAAGGATCACCGTCGCGTACCCCGAACCCGTCAAGGTACCGTTACTCCACTGGAACTGATACACCCGCATTGCAGCACAATCGGTGAACGTGTCGCCAACAAGGTAGACGGTGCTTATAGCGAGTGTATCGAAGGTCACGCAACACCCCCTCCGCGAACCTGGGAGCGCGAGGAGCTCTTTCTTGCGGGAGACGAGGTTTTCCTCCGCTTGGGCGCTCCCCATCCACGCCATGGCTAGATTTCCCTTGATCTTCGCAATGAGTTCCTCAAGTGTGATGAGTAAATCGATTGCCCGCGCCTCACCGGCGGCGGCGAGGTGGAGAAGCTCCGGCTTTACCTCGAGGAAGGCCCCTTCCTGTTCGAGAAAAACGCCCGTTAGCTCGTGAAGCCTCTTCTCGAGCTCGAAGTTCTTCCTCTCGATCTCAAGGATCGCCTCGAAGTCCACAGCCACACTGGCCCGGACCGCGAGGTCCGCTGCGACTTCCCCGACGCGGGCAATTTCCCCGGCGATCCGCTCCAGTTCGCCTTGTAACTGTGCAAGCGGTTGTGCCGCCACACTTACAACGGCGCCGAGCAAAGCTGCTACCACCCATCCGCCGAATCTTTTCCACACGATAAATCCCCTCCAAAAGGATAGGTTTGGGCCAAAGTGAAGGAGAAAAAGCCCAATGAAAGGTCCCGCACGCCAGCCCAAAAATCAGTATACCCGGTTTTCTATAAAAACTGTACAGTAAAGGGCTTCACGACCCGAGGGGCGGAGGGTACCCGGCAACTACCTCCAAGGTCATGGCAGCGGTCCGATGAAACCCAGGAAGTGAGTGCACATCGTGAGAGAAGGGCTACAAGTAGCTCATGGAGGACTTTCACAGACGTTTAAGCTGTACGCGATGTTGGAAGGTGGTATAGCATATGTGGAGGGACATTCCATCGAGCGAACATACCCAAGGCCATATCAGCCCCCTAAACTAGCGCAATTGGCACTTTTGGCTTCGACATTGCGGACACTCCTTGATCTACTCAGGGCACCTGTTGGAGACTCCCTCCACATACCCTTGCCTAGGACCACGCCGGGGAATTATAGTTACGAGAAAATTAATGTAACGGGGGTGAGGCGAGTGCGGAGAATATGGACGTTTGCGCTCATGGCCTTCCTCCTTATCCCCCAATCCACCTGGAAGACCGCAACTTGGAAGCAAGAAGAGTTGGTAGGATTCGAACCTGTAGTCGAGTTGATGCAGATGATCGCCTCGGCCGAAGAGGCAAAGAGGGAGACTGTGTCCACGGCCCTCGCGGCTTTTATGAATCAGTTAACCTCCTTCCTGAGGGAGCAAGGGGTCCCTGCAGAAACACTCGAAAGGGTAATTGCTGAGTTCAACGAAGCTCGGGAGGCGTTCCTGGAGGAGAGGATATCCCTCGATGAATTCGGAGCAAAGATCGCCACGCTGGCACGGAACCTCCAGACACAGGCAGAAGAAAGGGGTGTCCGCGGGTTGCCGGAAGAGCTCCTCCAGGAAATCGGACTAGACCCCGAGGCGATTGAGGCTCTGCGCACCGAGACCGACTTGGAACCCGGAGAGATCGTCGGGATCGCTGAACGTATCGCTGAAGAAATGACCACGCAAGAGGGGGGAGGCGCTCCAGACGGAGCTCCTCCGGAGGAAGCAGAGCCTCCAGAAGATGAGCCGCCACCTGAGGATGTCCCCCCGCCCGGCGACAATGAGCTTCCCCCGGACGATGAACAACCTCCCGAAGGGGAGGGTCCTCCGCCCGACGACTCGACACCCCCCGAAGACGACTCACCGCCCGAGGATGCCCCTCCCCCAGACGAGACAGAGCCTCCGGGAGATGACGCGCCCCCACCTGAAGATGGTCCTCCACCTGATGATTCAGGTCCCCCTGAAGAGGACGTACCGCCCGAAGATTCTCCTCCTCCTGACGAGACAGAACCTCCTACAGACGAACCGCCACCCGACGACGGTACCCCGCCCGACGATACGGAACCCCCAGAGGACGAGCCACCCCCAGACGACGCAGGACCTCCTCCGGAGGATGAACTACCACCTGAAGATGCAGGACCCTGAAGCTTAGGTCACATTGAGCTCTTCACACCTAGCGTCTAAGGATCAGGCGGGCTTATACCGTCATAAAAGTGCGTGCCCCTTCAGCAAGCCGCCACAGCGGATGAGCCGAGCTCAGCCGACCAAGAGTTCCTTCGCCACTTCCTCGAGGTCAAGCATCTGACCCCGCTGTATTGCCCGCTCAAGCTCCTCCGGGGGGAGTGTGGAACTCAATTGTGGTAGGAGGTCTTCTACCTCCTCTTTGGCGTCGATCTCCAGTGCAGGGTGGTGGAGGACCAACCCCAAGAGCTCCGCGGCTCGCTTCGTCTCCCCTCGGCGCAGAAAGAACTTGGACATCTTGGCCAGACACCCGAGCACCAAGGGGATCACCTGGATTTCTAAGGCCTTGCCGAGAGCTTCCCGGAGATAGTTACACCCCTCCCCTTCCTCTTCCAACGCGAAGCACACCTCGCAGAGGTTCATCAAGGAGATGACCTCTCCCACGGAATCCCCGGTCTCTCTCCTCTCCACGAGGCTCTCCAGATACAGTTTCTTGGCCTCTCCATACTCCCCCATCCGGTAGGCCAGATTTCCCAGGTTGCTGAGGGAGCCGGCAATCCCGACCCTGTTTCCGGTTTCTCTCTCAATAGCCAAACTCCGCTCGTGGAACTGCTTCGCTTGTTCGAATTCTCCCAGCTTCGTCGCCACAACCCCCAGGTTGTTCAAACATCGTGACATACTCGGTAGATCGCCGAGCTTTTCGCTGATAGTGAAGCCTTCAGTGAAGAGCTTACGGGCTTCCTCAAATTCACCCAATAAGCCCTGGATAATGCCCAAGTTGTTGAGGGTAATCGCCATTCCTCGTAGATTGCCGAGCTCCCGTTCGATTGTGAGGCTCTCTTGGTAAAGTGCCTTCGCCTCCTCATATTTCCCTAAGTTCCACGCAATGGTCCCCAACGTATTGAGGGTCCACGCGGTTCCGAAACGATCGCTGACCTTCCGTGAAAGAGTCAAAGCTTCCTGGAGGAGCCTGTTTGCCTCTGAATAATTTCCGAAGAACGCGGTTGCCTCGGCTAACGCCGTCAGGATGAAAGCCATTTCTTTTTCGTCCTCGAATTCCCTGGCTAGAGCGAGCCCTTCCTCCATGAGCCCCTTCGCTTCTTTGACGAACCCCAAGCGATGTTGAAATCGGCCGGCCCGTGCCAAGAGCTTGGCCAAGAGGGGGTTGCTTTCTCCTCTCCCCCTCAATGCATTGATCGCCCTCTTGAAAGTCTCTTCCCCCTCCTGGAACCGCCCTTGAATCTCATAGAATCGGAAGAGGCCATCGACCAGACCCTCGAGATCATTTTCGCGGAGGTTCTCCAACGCGAAGTCCCAGGCAGCCCTCAAGTTCTCGAGTTCATTCTTCAGTTTCTGTAGGGCTACTTCCGGGCCTGCACCAATGAGCCCTTCCGCCAGCTCCCTCGCAAATGCGGCGTAATAAGAACAATGCCGGCGCCGGATCTCTCGCTCCTTCTCGGTGTCTTCCTGCAACTTTTCGAGCCCATACCCCCGCAGAAGTTCGTGCAGTTGGTAACGTCCCACTTGACCCCGAGCGAGGAGAGATTTGTCCACCAGGGCGGAGAGGACATGGAGGGAGACATCCGCCACTTCAGCCGCCGCCTTCTTCCCAAAGCTCCCCCGGAACACCGATAACTTCTTAAACGCTTCCCTCTCCTCTCCGGAGAGGAGTCTCCAGGAATGGTCGAAGACAGCCCTGAGGCTCCTGTGCCTCTCGGGGATGTCCCGGAAAGAAGCGGTGAGGAAGTCGATGTTCCTCTCGATCTCTTCGGCGACCTCCGCCGGGGAAAGTACCCTCAGCCAGGAGGCGGCGAGCTCGATCGCGAGGGGCATCCAGTTCACAAGGGAGCATATACGCTTGATCCATCGCCTGTCTTCATCAGAAGGGGAAAAATCGGGACAAACTCTCCTTGCGCTTTGCGTAAAGAGCTCCGCGGCGCTGCTTGCCTCGAGCCCATGTACCTCCACGAGCCACTCCCCCTGAAGGTTCAAGCGCTCCCTGGAGGTGATGACAAGCTTCACTTTGGGAGCTACTCGGAGAATCTCGGCCACCAACGCCGCCGCTTCCACGAGGTGTTCGAAGTTGTCGAGTACGATCAACATCTCCTTCTCACGGAGGTAATCCAGAAGCTGAACCTTCGGGTCGCCGCCTTCGTAAAAGGAAAAGCCGAGGGAATCCGCGATAGCGGGCACAAGGTGCTCGGCCGAGTTCAGCGAGGCGAGGGGGGCGAAGAAAACCCCGTGGGTGAAGAAATCTAGCTTTCGGGTGGCCGCCTCCAGGGCAAGCCGTGTCTTCCCTATTCCGCCGGGCCCCATCAACGTGATGAGCCTACAAGTTGGGTTCTCCAGAAGGCTTTCCAGGTTAGCCAGTTCCTCTTCCCTGCCGACAAATGGGGTCGTCGGGACCGGCAAATTAGACGTTGGTCGTTTAGGCGGAAGTTCCTCAGGAATCGGGACTTCAACCGTGAAGTCTGGCTCTATTCCCAGCGCAGAGATCTCAATCTGTTCGATTTGATAGACAGGGCTAAAGATCTCTTTGGTCGGGAGTGGCCTGTACTTGTCCAAGCGCACCAGAACGCCGGAGATAATGCGTTCCCCCTTTTGGGGAAATCTTAGGTGTGTTCCCCAACCCGGTTTGCCCTCGAACAAGGGGATGAGGTCCAGATCTCCTACTGGCTTGACCCCAGGATGAGGCCGCGTGGGAAAGAGGATCGCTGTATTGCCGAGCTCCGCGGTGTTCAAGAAAACGGTGAAAGTGTGGCTGCTCTTCTCTTGGAGGTAGTAGAAAGCCCTCGCGGCGTGGACGAAGGCCCCGGGCTCGGGGTTAAGGGCCGAGACGAAAATATAATGCAATCCCACTTCAGTCAGAGATTTGAGGAAGTCGAACATCGGGATCCTCTTCGCCCTGCCCACCTCCCCCACGTAATCCTTGCAGATCAAAAACAGGAAATTTCCCCAATTAGTGATGAACGTATGGAGTATGTGGCCGCAGAAGAGGGTCTCCCGAACGGAGAGCGAAAATTCCCCGGAGAAGGGCGTGAGCTTCAATTGCGTAAAGACGTGCAAAGTCTCCTCGGTCTTCACTAGGATCCGGCAGAAATTGGCCATTTGGGGACCAGCCTCGGCGACGGACAAACCATGATTCTCCAGTTCTTCATCGGAAAGAAGGGGAAGGAGATCCCGGAGGGGTGTATGTTCGTAACACAAGTTGACCACCATTTCACCCTCGATCTTCTCCACCGCCTCCTCGAACAGGGGGAGGTGGCTGAAAGGGGCAGCAAGTTCCGGAAAAAGGAGCAAATCAATGCCCCTTCGAGAAGCGTGCTCGATGAGCGTTAGGATCTTCCGAGCTTGTCTCTCCGGGTCCTTACACTTCACCAAGGTCTGTGCCTTCAGAAGCTCAGGGTCATGGGCAGGGCTGATCTGCGCCAAGAGAAACGAGAGGGAATCCTTTGGCTTTCGAAATTTCAGCCTATGTTCCTTTACTAAGAGATCACATGGCCCTTCCCAACTATCTATCCAGGTCACGGGCCTCACTCCCCGAGCATTCGCTCTAATCAAAATTGTACTCCAAACGGATCCGTCGTGAAGCCTGCCGGGGCCATGCGGGCTACAGCGGAGGAGGCATGCACGTATAAGGGTCAACCATGGAGCGTAAGTCTCGGCGTCAGGGTGAAGCCAGCCCTCGACTTTGGAAGGAGACCAGGCCGGGAAATCACGTCCTCCTTAATTGTCTCCCCTCCTTCGGGTATCCGTCCTTGGGGATCTTGTGGCCCAACTTCGGATCGGCGTACTTCGCCGGGTCCCGTTCGAATTCCTGTTGACAACGTGGGCAACAGAGGTAATAGGTATATCCTCCATAGTCGATGGCAATGTGGGCTTTCTGCCGGTTGATCTTCTTCCCGCACACCGGATCCCTGTAAGTCGTCTGTTTCTTCACCGTCCCTCCCCTCTTCTCGCTGCGTCCACCATCTTCTCCGCGCCGACATCATGGCAGGCGATTACTTCATCGGCCCCTGCCCGTTTCAGTTTCACCGCGTTGCTCTCCCCTTCCGTTTTGCTGACGACGTGAAGCGACGGATTCAACAACTTAGCGGTAAGGGTGACGAAAACGTTCGAGGCATCGTCCAGAGTGGTGATCAGACACCGCGCCGCCTCGACACCGGCTCGTTGCAGGACGCCCTCTTCCCGGGCATCCCCCGCGATCACTGGGATCCCATCTTCCACCATCCGGGTCACCTTGGCCCCTTCCCGCTCGACCACGATGTAGTCGACCCCTTCTGTCTCCAGGCGTCGGACCACTGCCCGGCCTACCCTTCCGAACCCACAGACGATGTAATGTCCCCTCTTTCGCGTCGCTCTCTCCGGCAAGCTCAATTCCACCTTTATCCTCCTCCCCACCAAGGACTCGATCCCCACCTGGACCGCGGCCAACACGGCACCCACACCGACCACAATGATCCCCGCCGCCAGGGCCTTCCCCACCGCCGTCTTGGGGGCGATGTCGCCGTAGCCGACGGTGGCCACCGTCACCAGGGTGAAGTAAAAGGAATCCAGCAGAGTTTTAACCTCCTTCTCCACCAGCCAGAAACCCAGGGTCCCGACGAGGATAACCGAGCCCAGCACCACTAGGGCAATCTTGAGAGTTCCCATCGTCAAATACTTTCCACTCCTCACCACGAACTCCATGGGATGTATTACTAACTCCCTCTACCGACACCACCGGGGCCGGCGATGGCGTCCCGCTTCGCACGACGACGTGTATGGAAGGGGACGCGGTGTCTCGCGTCCCCCCGTCCCCGTTCATCCCCGCAGGAGGCGAGCGTTAATGGCGACGATTACAGTGGAGAGGGCCATCAACGCGGCCCCCAAGGCCGGCGAGAGCAGCACTCCGACCGGATACATTGCCCCGGCGGCCATGGGAATCGCGAAGGAGTTGTACCCCGTAGCCCAACCCAAGTTCTGCACCATCTTCCCGTAGGTGGCTCGGGCGAGCTGGATCACCGCGGCGATGTCCCTCGGATCGTTCCGTACGAGGATTATGTCCGCCGACTCGATGGCCACATCGGTCCCGGCACCGATGGCGATCCCCACGTCCGCCTCCACCAACGCGGGGGCGTCGTTCACCCCATCCCCCACCATGGCCACCGTGAGGCCCTTCTCCTTCACCTTCTTTATGACCTCGGCCTTTTCATGGGGGAGGACCTGGGCGAAGTAGTCGTCGAGCCCTAGCTCTCCGGCCACCCACTTGGCCACCTCTTCAGCGTCTCCGGTGAGCATGAGGACCTTGATGCCCATGCCTTTGAGCCGTTCCACCGCCTCCCTGGACTCGGGGCGGATCATGTCAGCGAGGGCTATAGCCCCCACCGGCTTCCCGTCCACCAAGAGGTAGACCACTGTCTTCCCCTGGGCGGCGAGCTCCTTTACCCGTCCGTCGGTGGGGTTGTGTCCCTGTTCGGCGAGATAACTCGGGCTCACCACCTGAATCCGCTTCCCGTCGAGCCTCCCTTCCACGCCCCGGCCGGGGATGGCCTTCACGTCCTGTGTCTCGGGGATCTGGAACCCCCTTTCCTTTGCGGCAACCACGATTCCCGCGGCGATGGGGTGCTCGGACCGGGACTCTACCGCGGCAGCGAGCTTCAAGACCTCCTCTTCGGGGAGGTCGGAGAGCGCCACCACGTCGGTGACCCCGAACTGGCCCAGGGTAAGTGTGCCCGTCTTGTCGAACACCACCGCCTGGAGCCCGCGGGCACGCTCGAACGCGGTCCGGTCGCGGATGAGGAACCCCCGCCGGGCGGCGATGGCAGTGGACACGGAAACCACCAAGGGAATGGCGAGGCCCAGCGCATGGGGGCAGGCGATCACCATCACCGTGACCATGCGGGTGAGGGCGAAGTTGAACGACTTCCCCGCTGTGAGCCACCCGAACAGCGTGGCCGTGCCGCCGCCGATGGCGATCAGGGTCAACCACAGGGCTGCCCGGTTGGCGAGGTCCTGAGTGCGAGAACGAGCCTCTTGTGCCTTACGCACGAGATCGATCACCTGGGCGAGATAAGTCTCGTCCCCGGTGCGCCGTACCTCCACAGTTATGGCCGACTCCCCATTTATCGCCCCGCCGATGACCTCGTCGCCCTCCCCTTTCTCCACCGGACGGGATTCACCCGTAAGCATGGACTCGTTCACCGTGGTGCGCCCTTCCACCACCACCCCATCCACGGGGATCTTTTCGCCGGGCTTCACCAACACCCGGTCACCGGGCTTCAGGGCCTCGATGGGGACGTCTTCGACAGCCCCGTCCACGAGGAGGTGGGCAGTGGAGGGCATGAGGCGGGCGAGTTCCTCCAGGGCCTTGGAAGCACCGAGGACCGAGCGCATCTCGATCCAGTGACCGAGCAACATCACGTCGATTAACGTCGCGAGTTCCCAGAAGAAGACTTGTCCGGCCAGGCCCAGTACTACCGCGGCGCTGTAAACGTAGGCCACCGAGATAGCCAAAGCGATCAGGGTCATCATCCCTGGCTGCCTTTTGCGCAGCTCGTCCCACATCCCTTTCAAGAATGGCCAGCCGCCATAGAAGTAGACCGTTGAGGCGAAAACGAGCTGAAGATAGCTTGCGCCGGGGAAGGCCAGGACCTTGGGAAGGCCGAGGAGCTTCTGGATCAGAGGAGATAGAAGGAGGATAGGGACGGTGAGCCCCAAGGAAATCCAGAACCGGCGACGAAAATCGGCCACCATTTGTGCATGGTGGGCGTGATGGTCATGGCGACCAATGTGGCCTTTATGTTCACCATGGCCTCTGTGTTCAGGGTGCTCTTTGTGTCCATCGTGGGCTATTCCCTCTTGGTGCACGTGTCCCGCGTGGCCTCCGCCTTTTCCGTGAGACGGAGTCGCATATTTCTCCGGTTCTCTGTTGAACTTCTCCGCGCAGGATTTGGAGCAGAAATAGAAGGTCTTCCCACCGAATTTCCTTGTTTCGGCGGCCGTCTCCGGTTCCAATTCCATTCCGCATACTGGGTCTTTCACCACGCTCATCTTCCCTCACCCCCTTCTCCTGGCGGGCGCCATGCGAGGGCCAATGCCCCGCCGGTGATCCCCAAGAGGCTCGCGAGCAAGCCCCCCATACCAAAGAGAAGATTCACGGCGGAAGCGACCAAGATGGTGATTCCCCAGCCCCGGGCTTTCTCCGGGCGGGTATAGAGGATAATCGCGCCCACGAGGGTCACAATCCCGAACATCAGCCCGGGCCAAGGGAGACGAGGCCACCCGAGGTACCCCCCATCATCCCGTGACCCCACATCCATGAGGTATTACCGACCCAGCCGTACATCACGATGCCGGATCCGATCATCCAAATCCCAGCAAGGAGTGAAAGTATGAACGCCCCCACCGGCTTTTCCGTTCGATCACGCATCCCTACCTCCTTCACCGACCGGGCCACAACTAACTTGACGATACCCCATCGGTCCAAGTCCTCCGCTCGCTCCAGAGTCAACCCTGCCCGCCGGAGATTCTGCAAGGTCCTTCGGTTAAGGTTGAAGCCGAACAGACGCGAGGTTACGGGCGAGAGGAGATCGAAGATCCTTCCGAGGAAGTGCCCCCGCGGCCGCATATGCTCTAAAAGCAAGATCTGTCCCCCAGCCACCACCACGCGACCGAGTTCCGTCAAACCCTTAACCGGATCAGACACGGAACAGAAGAGAAAACTCGCCACTGCGAAATCGAAGGAATCAGCGGGGAAGGCCAGGTGCTGGACGTCCATCTCCCGGAGGTCTACCCCGGGACCCATGCGGGCCGCACGGCCCCTGGCGCGGGCGAGCATCCGGGGGCTTAAGTCCACCGCGGTGACCTCCGTGCCCTCGGGGTAATGGGGAAAGTTGCGCCCCGTTCCGACATCCGCTTCGAGGACCTTTCCATCCTGAATCCGGGACCAGAGTCGCTCCCGCCAGGACCTGATCGCTCCATCCATGGGGGACTGCAATATGTCGTATAACGGGGCAATCCGGTCATAGCGCTTCCGGCGCATGATCGCTTTCCATCCGGGCCCTCTTCAGCAGCAATGTCCCCCGCCGCGGTGGCGATCACCGCGCCGCGAACCGCCCATGGCGAGCCGTACCGCGACGTAGATTACCGCGCCGAAAACCAGCAATCCCAAAAGGGCGAAGAGGGTCATCCATCCCATGCTCATCTTCTCTTCCCACGGCATCCCTACCTCCTCACACCGCTTCGAGAACTCGAATAAGCTTCACCTTGGCCTCCTGCGCCACCCGCATGGGCTCCGGATTCCCCGCGATTCCGAGGACCGAGGTGGGGCGAGCCACGGCCATGTTTACCCGGTCTCTGTCCTGGTAGACGATAACGTGGCAGGTCAGGAGGAGGCCTACTTCGACCTCCACGGCATGGGCGCGGCTCGCGAGTTGGGGATTACAGGGGGCGAGGACAGTGTAATCAGAGAAATCGAGGCCCAAGTTCTCCTGCACGGCGTGAGCGAGGTCGATCTCCGCCTGAATCCCAAACCCCTCCGCGGCCAGCACACCCTTGACCTTCTCCTCTGCCTGTACAAACGGGGGGCTCATCGTCTTCCGGCTGCAGTAATTGGCCATCGGCTCTCCTTTCAATGATTAAACGCATTTTTATTTTAGACCTCGTCNATGGAAGTTCAAGGGAAGAAATTTGCAAGTCTTGTGGAGGAAGTTTTGTCCAGAACTAAGCCACGATAAAGTGACGTCACGGACCGAGAAAAGGTCGGCCCGTGACGCCAGCACGAGGGGGAAGTGGTTCTCTCAGCGGATCAAGTCTGAACCTGGTCGCCCATCCCGCCGCAGCCGCCCTGTCGCATGGGTAGCTCGCAGAGGTCGCGGTAGCAGGCCCCACGTGTCGTGAGGTCATAGCGGGATGGATTCACGCCCCGTTCCTTCAAGGCTTTGGCGAGGAAGTACTTACGATGGGCGAACTTCACCCACTCGCGCACCGCCGCTTGTACCTCCTCCTCGCCGAAATCCTTCCGCTGGATGAGCCAAGCGGCGAGGCCGCGGGCGCTGCGGACTAGGTTGCAGATGAACCCAGAGCGCTCACAACAACATCGAGTGATCCTGGTATCATCGCAGCAGGGGGTGGGGATGTCCTTCAAAGCCTGCTGAAGCAATGTTGCTTCTTCAGGAGTCAAACGTACCTCGTAGTACCAATCGGCGAAGGTCTGGGCGTTATCCCATGAAAGGGGGATCCCATAGGAAGTTTCCTTGCCCACCGGGGGAATGACCTCCGCTTCGAGCTCCGCTAAGGATATCTCCTCGGCCTCTGCGGGACCCTGCCCTCCACGGGGGACGAGGAAAAGCGCGACAACCAGGGCTAGAGCTGCAATTCCAAGCACTATCCACCACTTGACCATGTTTCCCCCTCTCCTCCGTTGCTTTTCTTTTTGTCTTCTCATCGACATAGATCGCTCACCTTTTCATTATTAACCCCCCTCTGCGCGGCAGCAAGCGGGGACCTCTTTCTCCTCTTCCAGGATGACTTTGAGACCCATGCTCCCACAGCCTCCTGCGTTCAAGGAAACCTCACACTGACGAGCGTTACAGGACTCATAAGCTTCGTGGGACTTGAGGCCATAGATAGCAGGATCGGAACCCCGCTCCTCCAATGCCTTGGCGAGGTAATAGTCAGGCTTGAGGAAGCGGAGCCATTCTTCCACAGCGACTTTCAGCTCATCCCTGGTAAAGCCCTTGGTGTGGACGAGCCATGCCGCGAGGCCTAGAGCCGATCGAGTGAGGTTGCATATTTTGTTGTTTTTCCGACAACAACACTGAAGAACAGAGTTGTCATCGCAACAGGGAGCCGGGAGGTCTGAGAGGACCTGTTCGACCAAGGGCTGCTCCTCAAGAGTGAGCTGGATCGTGTAAAACCAATCGGCAAAGACCTGGGTGTTTTCCCGGGAGAGCGGGATACCGTAGGAGGTTTTCATTCCAACTTCAGGAATGAGTTCAGCCCGCAAAGTTTCCAACAAATTCTGAGATTCGTCGCTCATGGCTATGGAGGACATCAGCAGGACGCTCGCGAACAGTAAGATTACGTATCTGCTCATTGAACTTCCACCTCCTAGATTCTTCCTTTTCACCCGATTGTGGGACGTCATCATGGAGGACGGATGAAACCTGTGTGAAAATTGTATGGAGGTTCATGCATATTTTATCCGATTAAAACTGTCATGAAATGCTCAAGGATAAAATTGTTTGTCGTAATTCTGTGGCTACGTCTCAAAATGCGAATGAGTTTAGATTAGCTTACGGAGGTAAAATGCCGGGAAAGAAAAGGATTGAACTCCCCATCGAGGGAATGCACTGTGCTGGTTGCGTCCTCCGGGTGGAAGGGGCGTTGAAAGGCCTCCCCGCTGTGGAGAAGGTGCATGTGGATCTCTCCAATGCCCAAGCGGTGGTGGAATTCTCCCGGGAACTCCCTCTCGCCGAGGTCGTAAAGGCCGTGGAGGCCGCGGGGTACCGGGTGGCCAAGCGGAAGATCTTCTTCCCCGTGGAGGGGATGGCCTGTGCTGCCTGTGCCGCTCGGGTAGAGGGGATCTTGCGTGAACTTTTCGGTGTTCTTTCGGCCAAGGTCAATCTTTCCACGAACACTGCCTACGTAGAATTCGTGCCGACCCTCGTGTCCGGAAAAGGGCTCGCCGCTGCCGTGGCCGAGGCAGGCTATGCCGCCGTGTTCGAAGCTGAAGAAGAACCAACCGTCCGGGAAGCTGAGAAAGCGAAGCGCCGTGCGGTCCTCGCCTGGGCACTGACTTTACCCTTAATCGCCTGGATGATCCCCGAGATGGCCGCGGGGATCGCCTGGCCCAGTCCCCTCGGATTCAAATTGGCCATGATCTTCCTCTCGCTCCCGGTCCTCATATTGGCCGGTGCTCCTACTTACCTCTCCGCCCTGCGGGCCCTCAAATCGCGTCACGCCAATATGGATACCCTGATCGCTCTGGGCACTGGGGCCTCATTCATCACCGGTCCCCTCTCCTTCCTCCTTCCTCTCGCCAACTACGCGGGAGTAGCAGCGATGATCATGGCTTTCCACTTGACGGGCAGGGCTCTAGAAGCCGGGGCCCGGGGACGTGCCTCCCGGGCTATCCGAGAGCTCCTCGAACTTTCCCCTGCGACCGCCCGGGTCCTCCGGGACGGAAAGGAACTGGAGATACCTCTGGAGGAAGTGCGCGTAGGAGACGTGATGGTGGTACGTCCCGGGGAGCGTATTCCTACCGATGGTAAAGTGGTAGATGGGGAGGCCGCGGTGGACGAGTCCATGGTCACCGGAGAACCCATGCCCCGGACTAAGCGCCCTGGGGATGAGGTGATCGGCGCCACGGTGAACCGGGACGGCCTCCTAAGGATCCAAGCGACCCGTGTGGGAAAGGACACCTTCCTCGCCCAGGTAATCCGCCTAGTGGAGGAAGCCCAGGGGTCGAAGGTTCCCATCCAAGCTTTGGCAGACAAGGTCACGGCCCGGTTCGTCCCGGGGATCCTCGCAATTGCCCTGGTCACGTCCCTCCTGTGGCTCTTCGTTCCCAACGTCATGCGCCCATTTCTACAAATAGGAAAATTCCTACCGTGGGTCTCAGTGGGGCTAGGTGGCCTGAGCCTCGCCATCGCGGCCACGGTCTCGGTGCTCGTCATTGCCTGTCCCTGTGCCCTGGGGCTCGCCACCCCCACAGCCATCGTGGTGGGGACGGGGCTCGCCGCCCGGCGGGGGATCCTCTTCCGCTCAGGCGAGGCGGTCCAGCGTCTCAAGGACGTGCGCGTTGTAGCCTTCGACAAGACCGGAACCCTCACCCAAGGGCATCCCCGGGTGACGGAAATCCTGCCCACCCGTGGCTTACACCCCGACGAGGTCTTGGCCCTCGCTGCATCGGCTGAGCGAGGGAGCGAACATCCCCTCGCCCGGGCCATTGTGGACCACGCGCGGGAGCGGGGGTTGACCCTGGAAGAGCCCGAGAAATTCCGAGCCCTGAGGGGAAAGGGGATCGAGGCCACGGTTGCGGGGGATGAAGTCCTCCTCGGCTCTCCGAAGTTCCTGGCCGAACGGAACGTGGACCTCTCCTCTCTGGCCGGGGAACTCGAACGACTGGAGGGGAAAGCGAAGACAGTTGTGGTCGTGGCCCAAGACGGGCGTGCCTTGGGCGCAATTGGCATCTCCGATCCCCTGAAAGAGAGTGCGACGGTCGCAGTGGAGGCCCTCAAGAAACTGGGCCTCGAGGTCGCCTTGATCACCGGGGACAACCGTCGTACCGCTACTGCCATCGCGGAGAGGCTCGGGATCGAACGGGTCATCGCCGAGGTCCTCCCGGAGGAGAAACTCCGTGAAGTGGAGCGGTTGCGTGAGGAGTTCGGGCCAGTGGCCTTCGTGGGCGACGGGATTAATGACGCCCCCGCCCTCGCGACCGCAGATGTGGGGATCGCCATCGGAACCGGGACTGACATCGCCATCGAGTCCGGGGATGTGACTCTGGTGAGAGGGGATCTCTCCGGGGTGGTAGAGGCGATCCGTCTCTCGCGGGCCACTTTCCGTGTGATCGTCCAAAACCTCTTTTGGGCCTTCTTCTATAACGTGGTGATGGTCCCCCTGGCGGTGATCGGGTGGATGCACCCATTGCTTGCTGAAGCAGCCATGGCCACAAGCTCCCTCACCGTGGTTGGGAACGCCCTGAGGCTTCGGAGGTGGCGATGAGGATCGAGTTCCTCTTCCACCCCGACTGTCCCGCATGGTGTGAGGCCCTGCGGGAACTCTCGGCGGCTCTGCGGGAATTGGGAATCGACGCAGAACTTAGGCTCGTCGAGGTGAGAGAGGAAGAGGAAGCTCGAAAATTACGCTTTCCTGGCTCCCCCACCCTGCGGATCGAAGGGGACGATCTCTTTCCCATGCCGGTACCTCGCTTCGGCCTCACCTGCCGCGTTTACCTCACCGAAGATGGTCCCAAGGGGTATCCCACCCGCAGGCTGATCGTGGAGGCCCTGCGACCTCGTTTAAGCCGAGAAGAAGAAACCGACGGCTTTCTTGATCGGACTCCGTGGGGAACTCGAGGCAACGGTGATCGGGGCAGGGGCGACCGGCCATCCTGAGGGTAGCTGTAGCCCCGAAGATACGAAGACGTGGTGGGCATCGCCGCGGAACCCTCATTTAATGCAGTAACCACAACCCCGGGAGGACGTGGAAACTCTTCGAGGGGACATCCCCGCTCTTTGCCTACGGCGTCCTCCTGCGGTTGATCTTTAAGATGCGCACGCGCAGAGAGGATCTGTCCCCTCTTTTCTGCGTAGCTGTAGTTACATGAAGGGATTAGGATCGGTGTTTTCTGAGCACGTTCACTTCCGAGGAGACGAGGTCGACCTCTTCACGGGGAATTCTTAGGATCGCCGCCGCGATATCTACCCCGGCGGGCTGGATCTCGGACTTTCCACGTTCTTCATCATCACTGTTCAGTCATTGTTCCTCATGGCCGCAGGATCCCCCGCTTGCAGGGTTCACGCACTACATGACGTCGGTGTCCTCTCTGTCATTAATTGAACACCATAGAAACCCGAACTTCTTCATCCAAAAATGTCCGCCGTTGGCCGCTTCCCTGCGACACTCTTCGGGCCAACGGAGACCTTTCGCTGCTTGAAGTGTCCTTCTACTTCACCTACGTTATAGGGGCCAGCTTCAAGGCGGGTTCGGAGCTTCGGCGGGCCCATGTGTAAACGAACACAGAAAGGAGGTGAGACGAATGGCGGAAAAGGTCGTCGATCCAGTGTGTGGAATGGAAGTGGATCCGGACACCGCGCCGGCCAAGTCCGATTATAAGGGAAAAATTTACTACTTCTGTGCCCCAAGCTGCAAGGACGAGTTCGAGAAGGATCCTGAACGTTACTTGTCCACAGAGAAAGGCCGCGGCTGCTGCCGCTAAATTTTCTTTCTCCTCAGAAGAGGCCAACGTGGACTTCCTCTACGTTGGCCTCTTTCTTCGCAGATGTATTTTGGACGATGCCCTCAATGTCTCGCTGAGGGACATCCCGATATCTTTCGATGATCTCCTTATTCCGAAGAAAAAGACACGTTGGACTACCCGGCCACCATTGTCTGGGGTGAAGTCCTGGGACATGGAGAAAAAGCGATGGCTCAATTTGACTGACTTGACAAAGCAGCCAACGATGGGGTCCTTTAAAAACGACCAGAAAGAAAACCACTGATGGACGAACTAAAACGAGGAGTCCATGACCCTCATCGATGTTGGGAACCTGACCGAGAAGGCCAAAGGAACCGGTGGAGGGAGCGATGAGCTGATGGACTCAAACACCTGGAGGACCCCAATTTACACCACGCCCTGGGATGTCACCCTCAGTGGTATCGAAGGTCGCTGACTCTCGAATAAGTGTTGTGATCGCTAAAATGGAGGATGCGAGCTTTTGCCCTTCTAAACATAGCCGAGTTGGAGGGCAACGATCATTCCCACCCCCAATATGAACATCACCGCCCCCGAGATCAAATGCAGCTTCCTCAGGCGTTGCGAGCGCCACGTCTCCGCCCGTGCCGTGGTGGTGAACCCGAAATGTACGCCCAGGGTGAGGAGGAGTAGGGGGAGGATGAACACGAGGTTGTAGAGGAGGAGGTAGAGGACCCCTTGGGCCCTGGTGGTCGTCCGGGAGATGAGGGCCAGGATCGCGATGTAGGGCCCCGACGAGCAGGGGAGAAGGAAAAGCGAGTCCAGGATGCCGATGGCGAACGCTCCCGGAACCGAGACCACCGAGGCAGTGAGGCGTTTGAGCAGTGGCCGCCAGCGTTGGGGGACCTCGATGGTGAACCACTTCCCATAGGCGAAGTAGTCCTTCACGTTCCAAAGCCCCATGAGGACCGCGAGGATCGAGACCGAGAGGATAAAGTAGTACTGAACCCCGGCGGCCTGGATCGCCGAGTAGACCCCGAGCCCCATGAGGAAGTAGGAAATGTAGATTGCGGAAAGGAAGGCAAGGCCAATGGGGAGGATCCTCCGGCGCCGACCTGCAACGAGCAATGTCCCGAAGAGGAAGATGAGGATAGCGAAGCAGCAGGGGTTCACCGAGTCCACCGCGGCCGCGACCAAGATGGCGGGAAGGGCGAGCTTCTCCGCCAAGTCTTGTCCGCGGATCCCTTTCGCTCGCACGAGGGGTGAAGGGGCGTTCACAGCGATGGCCCGCTGGATTGCTTCTTCCAGGGCCATCTCGCCGGCCCGACCAAATAAGGTCACCGGTTCCTCCTCCAGCCCATAGAAGGTATCCCCGATGAGGGCTACGTCTCCCACGAAGATCAGGGGCACGGGCCCCAACTCCACGCCATAGGCGGTAAGGAGCCGTTCTAGTATTTCCCGGGACTTGGGTTCTCGCACGTTAAACCGAACCACCTCGAGCTCCGGGTAGTCGGGAGCAATCTCCTCAAGGAAGGCCTCGATGCGGGCACAATGGGGACAGCCGGGATCATAGAAGAAGACGAGTTCCACTCCCACCGCTCGAAGGACGAAGAAAAAAAGCTATACCTACAAAGACGCAGATACGGAAAGCTCTGAGCGTCACCGCGCCTCCAAGTTTACGGCGATTCCGGTATCATCCGGCCTCTTCTTCCCACAGGAGCTCCCCCCCGTAACGGATCTTCCACTGTTCGAGTCCCCCAACGAGGCAATAGACGTCCGCCTGGCCCTCCTCACGGAACCGGGCGGCGAGCTCGCAGGCCTTGGCTCCATCGGCGTCCACGAGCCAGATGTAGAGGCGCCCCGCATCGCCGGTGCCCGGCAGAACGGCAAGCCATCCGGAGAGCTCGTCCGGGACGACGTTCACCGCCCCGGGGAGATGTCCCGCGGCGTATTCCTCTGGCGACCGCAAGTCGACCACTACTTGGTAGCTCCGGACAATGCGGTGGGCACTCACCGTGCGCTGGCCGTATCGAGGTGTGCCAAGTGAAGGGATCTTCGTGCCCTCAGCCCGGACGAAGAATGCGCCCCCCACCTCTTCCCACCAGCCCGCCAGACCGCCGGCGATCGCTCGGGCTGCGATGGCCCCGCGCTCCCGGAGGATGCGAGCCGCTTCCAGGGCTCCCTCCCCCGTCTCGTCGTAGAAGTAGAGGGGGAGGCTCCGGGGGAGACGCTCGACCCACTGATCCAGCGCGGTCAGGGGGATGTTGATCGCCCCCAGTAGGTGGCCCCGAGCGTAGTCCTCAGGTGACCGCAGGTCCACGAGGAGATAGAAGCCGTAGTATAAGGTCGAGGCCGAGCCCTCGTAAGGCTGGGCTTCGCGGACGTACCCTTCGAGGATCAGCACCTGTTTTGGTGCTTGGGGATCGTTGGAGAAAAGCTCCACCTTCCGCGTGATCTTTCTCCCCCCAAAGCCGGTGGAGTCGAAGAAGACCACGAGCTCCGTCGATTCGCCCGGCGCCAGCTTCTCCTTGGGGAGCGGGGCACTGGTGCAGCCGCACGAGGTATGGGGCTGCTGCGGGAAGAGTAAAGGCGCGTCGCCCACATTGGTGAGCACGAACACAGCGCGGACGACAATTCCCTCTGTCACTTCCCCGAACCTATATACCGTGGGCTCTACCTGTAGGCGTGGCCCGGCTAGGACGGCCGCTACGAGGATGAAGAGAAACAATTCCACTGTAAATACCTTTTTCATGGTCAAAACACACCTCCTCACTCTCCGCGCCTCAGGGCAGGCCGCTGGAGGCGCATGGCATTACCGGTGACGAGGAGCGATGCGCCCACGTCACCGATGAGGACGGCCAAGGCCAGGGACGCCAATCCGGCGAAGGCGAACCCGGCCACCACCAGCTTCAGGGCAATGGAGGCGGCGACGTTCGCGCGCACCACCCGAAGCGCCCGCCTTCCGAGGGCCACGAGCTCGGGGATTCCTCGTAGGTCGTCCCGCATAAGGGCCACATCCCCGGCTTCGATGGCCACGTCGGTCCCGATGGCCCCCATGGCGATCCCCACGTCGGCGGTGGCCAATGCCGGGGCGTCGTTCACCCCGTCCCCCACCATGGCAACCCCACCCCGGGACCGGAGCTTCCTGACCCACTCCACTTTTTCCTCGGGGAGGAGTTCTGCGTGGACCTCGTGGAGACCGAGGACCTGGGCCACCGCCCGCGCCACGGAAGTCCGGTCCCCGGTGAGAAGGACCGGTTCCACTCCCAATTCTCGCAGGGCTGCAAGCGCCCTTTTCGCCTCGGGGCGGAGCTCGTCAGAGAGGAGGATCGCCCCGATGGGCCGGCCGACCTTTCCCACGAAGACAAGGCTTTGACCCTGGGAGAGGAGTTTCTGGGCAGCCAGGGGGAGTTCCTCGAAGAGCTCAGGTCGGCCCACCACGTAATCCTCACCCCCGATCTTCCCCCGGACACCCCATCCGGGTAGGGCCTGAAATTCCTCGACTTCCGGAAGGGCATCAATGCCCCCCGCGAGGTTCCGGATGGCGCGAGCGATGGGATGTTCGCTCCCCCGCTCCAGGGCAGCCGCAATCCGGAGGATCTCTCCGGGGTCGGAGCTGTTGAGGGGGTGTACCTCTGCCCGCAGCTCACCGGTGGTGAGGGTGCCGGTCTTGTCTAATGCGAGGAATTTGACCTTGGCGATAGCCTCGAGGGCCGCCCCTCCCTTAACCAAGATCCCGCGGCGGGCGCTGGCGACGAGCGCCGATACCATGGCCACCGGGGTGGAGATGGCGAGCGCACAGGGACAGGCGATGACGAGGAGCATTAATGCTCGGAAAATCCAATCCCTCGCGGGAAGTCCAAGGAGTGTTGGGATAAGTGCCACGAGGACTGCAACTCCCACCACGGTGGGGGTGTAATAGCGGGCGAACCGGTCCACAAATCGTTCCACCGGAGCCTTCTTGTGTTGTGCCTCTTCCACCAATGCCGCGATTCGGGCCAGGGTACTTTCCCCGGCTAGACGGGTGACACGGATCTCCAGTGACCCGTCCTCGACAAGGGTTCCGGCGTAGACGGGGTCACCTTCCTCCTTCGTGACCGGGGTTGACTCCCCGGTGATGGCCGCCTCGGAGACGCTCGAGCGGCCCCGCACCACCACTCCATCGAGGCCAATCGTCTCCCCGGGCCGCACCAGGATCACCTCCCCAGGCGAGATGGCTTCTACGGGAAGCTCGAGCTCGCGTCCCTCGCGCAGAACGGTGGCTCGTTTGGGAGCCCGGTCCAAGAGGTCCCGGATAGAACGGCGGGCCCGGGCCGCTGCCCTCCCCTCCAGCCATTCGGCGAGCCCAAAGAGGAAGGCGAGCGCGGCGGCTTCGAACGCCTCTCCCAGCGCCAGGGCACCCACGATGGCGATGGAGACCAGAAGGTCGATTCCCAGCAACCTCCGTTTGAGCTCGGAGGTGGCCCGTCGCAACACGGGAAAACCGCCCAGCGCGGCCCCAATCCCAAACAAGATCCCGGAGAGGGGGACCGTCACGCCCACAAGTGGTCCGAGGAAAATGTCCCCCAGGAGATAGGAGATGCCCCCCCCGGCGAGGAAGAGTCCCGACGCCAGGGTGAGACGTTCCTCCAGATGATCGTGGTCCTCTGCCTCTATGTGGGAGATCTGGCCGCCGATGGCCGCTACCACACGGTCGAGCTCGGCTTCCTCTATGGAAGCGGGATCGTAAGTCACACGCACCACTCCATCGAGGAGGTTCACCTCGGCCTCCCGCACGCCCTGTACGGCGGTCAAGCGCCGCTCGAGCTGCAAGGCACAAGAAGGGCAGTGGAGCGACGATACCCGTAGTTCCCGCGTCTCCATTTTGCGCATGTCCGGGGTTCGTTCCATAGAGGTCACTATCTATGAACAGCTGTTTATTTGTTGGTAAATTTATAGCACGGGCGGGGCCTTGGTTCAAGGCCGGGAACACGGTAAAGTGGGAGGCAATGTATCACGCGCTTACGGAAAAAGAGGCGAAAAAGCTCCTCAAGAGGATGCCCGCGCCCGAGGCTGTGGCTCGGCTGGCCGAAACCTTCCGCGTGCTCTCCGATCCCACCCGGGTAAAGATCCTCTACCTTCTCTCACAGGGGGAGCTATGTGTCCACGACCTCGCGGAGCTCCTCGGGATAAGTCAGCCCGCCGCATCCCATCACCTCCGGATCCTCCGCATGCAGGGGTTAGTGAAGACGCGAAGGGCGGGCAAGTCCATCTACTATTCCCTCGACGACGAACACGTGGTGGAGCTCTTCCGCTGTGGCTACGACCATGTGCTTCATAAGGAGGCAGGGAGCTGACTCAGCCTGACGTCCGCGTCGGGGACTCGAGGATCTCGGCCTCGATGAAGTCGGCAATAGCTTCGGGATCGGGCGGCAGGAGTTGCACTCCATCGGGGACTACCGCTGGCCTGCTCGAGACCACCGCCAACACCGGGATTTTCCCCGCCAGGGGTTCCCCTGCCCGATAAACCTCAATCTTCGGGTAGGGGCTCGCCTTGAACCCCTCGAGGATCACGATGTCCAGATCGCCGAGGAACCGTTCGACGAACTCGGAGACCTCGCGCCCTCCATGATCCCAGAATAGGGCGCCGTGGTGGAGAGAGTAAAGGAGGACCCGCTCGGCCCCGGCGACGCGGTGGCGGTAGGTGTCTTTGCCGAACACGTCGGGCTCCACCTCGGGCGAGACATGCTTTACCGTCCCCACACGGTACCCCCGTGCCCGGAGGACGGGGATCAATTCACAGATGAGGCGCGTCTTCCCCGACCTCTTGTGGCCCACAAATGTCACGATCTTCATCGTCCTTCCCCGTGCTGCTCCCGGTATCTCACAAGCTCCTCAAGGTTAAGGTCGCGCAGTTTCTCAGATGTAGGGCCTCTTTCATCCCAGCCCCGCAGGCGGTAATAGGCCTCGATTTCCTCCTGGAACTCCCGCTCCGGAATGGGACGTCCTGCGGATTGTCCCCGGGGCAAGGGTCCATGGAGGCGCTTGGGGAGTCGGTCGTGCTCCCGCCGGTACCCAGCGAGCCCGGAGTAGAGCCGCAGCAGGTTGAAGTTACGCTCGCCGACCTGAAGCATGTCCCATGGACCCAACTCCATTCCGGTCACGTGGCGCAGGATCTTCCGTATCTGGGGATAGTTGTAGTTTGGCCCCGTCTCCCTGGTGACGAAGATGCACATGATGAGGGAGTTAGTGAACGAACGGAGGTCTTCGTAGAGCTTTACCAGCAGGGATTTCCCCTCAAGGGCGAAACGGTCTATCCCCCGGGTCACCCCGAGCTCCGGCGTGGGAGCATCGCCCTCGAGCATGGTGTCGTGCATCCCCTCGAGGTGTGTGGCCCCCCGAGGGCTCACGGCGTAGGAAATCCCGAGGCCCACTTTCCCCCGGGGTTCATGCATGGGCACCTCTACCCCCTTGATGGTGACGACGAAGTCGGCCCCGACCCGCTCAGCCCAACACTCGATCCCCGCGGCGATCTCATCCCCCAATCCCTCGCGATTCGCAATCCGCTCCACCCATGCCACCACTGTATCGGGGTTACCCCAGGGGATCCGCTCCTCTATTAGGCCCCGTTCCGAGGCCTCCATCAGGGCGGCGATGGCAACCCCCACGGAGATCGTATCGAGCCCGTAGGCGTTGCAAAGTTGGTTCGCGAGTGCGATCGCCGAGAGATCCGCGCACTTGCACAGGGAGCCGAAGGCCGCCAACGTCTCGTATTCCGGTCCTCCGTACTGCGGCTCCACCGCCCGTCCGTGGAACTCGGTCCGTACCACGCGCTTGCAGTGCACCGGGCAACCGGCGCAGGTGTCCCGGTCCACGAGGATCGTCTCCGCCATCCGCTCACCCCCAATTTTTTCGGCCTCGTCGAAGACTCCCTCGCGGAAGTTCTCCGTTGGGAGGATCCCCATCTCCGAGAGCCAGGTGAGGCCTCGGGCGGTACCGAGTTCCCCGAATCGCACGGTGGCCGCATCCTCCATGAGTGATCGGGCGAACTCCGCACGGGCCCTGAGGAAGGCGTCGCGGTCGGCTACCTCCTTCTCGCGATGTCCACTCACCACTACCGCTTTGAGGCGCTTGGCGCCCATCACAGCCCCGAGTCCTGGCCGTCCGGCAGCTCTGGTCTTGTCATGGATAACGCACGCTTGGATTACAAGCTTCTCTCCCGCCGGGCCGATACAGGCCACGTGCGCCCCCGGGTACCGCCGACGGAGCTCCTCATCCACCTCGGCGGTTGTCTTCCCCCAAAGGTCCCCGGCCTCATGGAGCTCCACCTTTCCATCGTAGAGGAGGAGGTAGACGGGACGCGGGGCGACCCCGCGGAGGAGGATCCCGTCGTAGCCGGAGCGTCCAAGCTCGTGGGCGAAGTACCCGCCGGCGTAGGAGTCGGAGATGGAGTTCGTCTTCGGGGACTTGGCGGCGACCACGTGCCGCCCCGCCCCCGCCACCCCGGTCCCTTGAAGGGGGCCGGTGGCGAAGATTAGAACGTTCTCCGGTCCCAGAGGATCGGCCTTCGGGGGGACGAGCTCTAACAGGAGTCGGGCCGCGATCCCCCGCCCTCCGAGGTGAAGTTCATACCAACGTTCGGGGATCTCCCGCTCAACGATCTCCCCGTTCGTCAGATCGACTTCAAGATACCTCCCCCAAATTCCCTTCATTGTCCCTCCTTGTTTCACTATAAGGGCAAGGGTAGTTTAAGGGCGACCATGGAGAAAAGGAAGGTCGTCGCTCGCAACAAAAAGGCAAAGCGCGACTATGAAATCGAGGAGACCTATGAGGCCGGCATCGTTCTAACAGGTTCCGAAGTAAAGTCCCTGCGGTCAGGAAAGGCGTCCCTGGACGGAGCCTACGCCAAGATAGTGGACGGGGAGATCTTTCTTTATGACATGCACATCGCCCCCTACGACAAGAGCTCTGCCCATACCGGCCACGACCCCGAGCGCCCGCGGAAGCTCCTTTTGAAGAAGCGCGAGATCGCGCGCCTGGCGGGAAAAGTCGCCGCGGCGGGCTACACCCTCATTCCTCTCTCCGTCTACTTCAACGAGCGAGGCTACGCCAAGGTAGAGCTGGCCCTAGCCCGAGGGCGCACCAAGGCGGACAAGCGCCGGAAGCTCATCGAGGAAGAGGAAGAGCGCCGCGCCCGCGAGGCGATGAAGCGCTACCGCTTCTGAGTCACTCCCCGATCACGAGCTCCACCCTGCTTCCCCGCTCCTCGTCAGGGGGATATACGAGGAGCTTGTACGGGATCCCGCGGCGCAGGGCTTCCACGTGGGTAATGACCCCGACCCGCAGCCCTTCATCCACGAGCCGGTAGAGGAGCTCCAGCACCACCCGCACCGACTCCTCGTCCAGATTCCCGAACCCCTCGTCGATGAAAAAGAACTCGATGGGAGGTGCTCCTCCACGGCGACCGAGCTGAATTGCCTCGGAGAGAGCCAGGGCCAGCGAGAGCGAGACCAGGAAGGTTTCGCCCCCGGAGAGGGTATGAGGAGGACGGGCCACCCCACCGTTTCGGTAGTCGATCACCTCGAGCTCCGTGCCCTCCCCCTGGAGGACGTAGCGTCCCTGGCTGAGCTGGACGGTGTAGTGGGAAGCACGTGAGAGGATCCGCTCGAACTGGCTTCCCACGAGGTACTCCAAGAAGGCCTTCCCCCGTAGGAGTGCCTCGAGCTCCCGATGTGACCGGAGCTTTGCCTCGAGCTCCCGTACCCTCTCCGTGAGCTCTTGCTTGCGGGAGAGCTTCTCACGAAGACTGCGGAGCTTCTCCTGGACCTCTCCGAGCTTCTGTTGCAAAATTTCATATTCTGTCCGCCGCTCATCGTATGTCCGGATGACCTCCTCCGCTTCGTCCACGCTGCCCACGGAGAACGAGGCGAGCCGCGCGCGGTAGGCCCCGATCCGCCGGCCCAGTTCCAGGGCCTCCTCTATCAGCTCTCGCTCCGCTCGGGTGAGGGCAAAAGCTTTGGCGTCCTCCGGTGGGATCTCCGTCTCGGAGAGGAGAAGCGCGAGCCGCTCTTCCGCCTCGGCAAGTCCCCGGGAGAGCTCCTCCACCTGGCCGCGGAGCCCGGAAACCATTTCCGCAAGCTCCGCTTCCTTCCTCTCGAGTTCCTCGAGATTTACCTCGAGGACCCGCCTCTCCTCCTGGAGCCTCTTCAGCCGCGAATCGATCAGGCGACGATATCTTTCGAGAAGTTTCAGATCGAGCGGTTGGTAAATCTCCCCGAGCCCTTCCACGACTCGCTTCCAGATGTTCTCCAAGTGCACAAGCTCGCGACGCGTCTCAGCGAGATCGCGCTCGAGCTCCTCCTGCTTCACGTAGGCGTCCCAATGTGGGAGCTTTTCTGCGAGATCGTCCCAGGTGAGGGAGGCCACTGGCTTGGGTATCTTCTCCCGCAGGGCTCCCAATTCCCTTTCAAGCCTCCTGAGCTCCTCCCTCAGGGAAGCGAGTTTCTCCCTCTTCGTCCCCAGAAGTTCTTCCTGTAGGCGCACTTCGGTGCGTACTACTGCCGCAGCTTCCCGGAGCGCCCGCACCTCGTCCCTCAGGCGCGAGAAGGCCCCTTCCTCCGCTGCGAGGTCAATGTCCTCTGGGGCCCTCGCTGGGGACGGGTGCTCGGTGGCCCCACACACCGGACACGGCACCCCGTCCTCAAGCTCCCGGGCGAGCTCGGCCGAGAAAATTTCCCGTCGGAGCTCCTCCAGTGTCCGTTCCCTCTCGGATAGTTCCCGCTCCCTCTCCATGAGCTCGGCTTCCCGCGCCTTCAGAGTCCTCTGAAGCTCAACGTGTCTCACCTCCACGGCAGCGATCTCCCCCTCGAGCTCCCGCATACGACGGCCGATCTCCCCCCGACGCATGAGGAGGACCTTCACATGCTCCAGGAGCTCTTCCAGGCCGACGAGCTCCTCTGGGGGGAAGGGAGGCGCCTCTGTTGGGCCCACATGGGCCCGCTCGGCGACCAACCGTTTCTCCCTTTCCCGGAGCGCTTCCACACGTTCGGGGATGAGTCCGGAGATCTCCCCTTTTAGCTCCCGCAACCTTGTCTCCTGTTTTCCCAACGACTCGAGCTTCTTTCGCGCCTCTTCCGCGAAGAACGCCCTCCGGCGGCGATGTTCTTGAAGGGCCACCTCATACGAGGAGAGCTCCCCCCGTTTTTCTTCGAGTGCTTGAGAACGTCGTTCGCGGGCCTCGGCCGCGGCCGCCACCTCCTGTGCTCGGTCAGCGAGCCGCAAACGCTCCTCGAGCTTCCCCTGGACCTCCGGGGACCACGTCCTCTCCACAAGCTCGGCAAATCGAACCCCCAACGTCTCCGTCTCTTCCGTGAGGCGCAGGAACTCTTCCGCCTCCCGCCGCCTCTCCTCGAACTCCATAAGTTCCTGCTGGAGGCGCTGAACGTGGTCCTGAAGGGAGAAGAACTCCTCCTCCGCCTCCTTCAGGGATCCCTCAGTAAAGGGCTCGAGGGGGGCGAGTTCCGCGAAGAGGGCCTCGTGCTCAGCCTCGAGTCTCCCGCGAGCCTCGCGCACCGCTCTGTATAGGGGTTCTCCGAAGCGCTCTAAGCGGAAGATCTCGGCGAGGAGCATCCGGCGTTCGGCCGGCTTGAGCCGCAGGAACCGGGCGAACTTTCCCTGGGGGAGGAAGACCGCGGTCACGAACTGTTCGAACGAGAGCCCGAGGAGCTCCTCGACTGCCCGGTCAAGCTTTCGGATTCCTTCGAGAGGAAGGCGCTCCCCGCTTCTGGCAAGGTAGAAATCGGCGCTCACGAGCCCCGACCGGCGGCGCTCGAGCTTCCGGTAAACCTCGTAGACCTCGTTACCGAGTGCGAAGCGAAACTTGGCCCAGAGTGCCTTAGCGCCGCTCGAGAGGGAATCGGCGAGGGAGGAGGAACGGTCGATCCGCCCGAAGAGCGCGAATGTGATGGCGTCAAGGATCGTGGACTTGCCCGCTCCCGTGGGCCCGAAGATCCCGAAGAACCCCGCGTCAGCGAGGCGGGAGAACTCGATCACCACTGGGTCGCGGTAGGAGTGGAGCCCCTGGAACTCGAGCTTAAGTGGCTTCACCCGCAGCCACCTCCCGAAAGTGCTCGAGGAAGAGTTCCACCAGCTCGGCAGGGGGCTCGGTACCCCGCGCCCGGAGGTAGAAGTCCCGGAAGAGCCCAACCGGATCCTCAAGCTGCGGCCTCTTCCCGAGTTCCGGACCCAGCTTCACTGCGCCGGGGACACGGAAGCTCACCCCCACGAAATGCGGGAAGGCCTGCTGCAACTGCCTCAGATCCCCCCGCACGAGCTCGGCACCAGCGGGCATGACTACCTGCACCCAAGAGCTTCCGAACACGTCCGCCCGGGCAAGGGCCTCCTCCATCGATTTCACCTCCAAGCGCACTAACTTTAACCCTCCACCGATCTCCACGAACTCCCAGGTCCCCTCCTCCCACAGCCATCCCCCCCGGGGGACCTCGGGATCGCCGAAGTTGAATGCGAGCGGGGCCCCGGCGTAGCGCCAGTTCCCATCGCCGTGGGGGAGGTGGAGGTGACCCAGGAAAGCGGCCCGGTACCCCGCGATGGCGTCCTGGGGGAGGAGGTAGGAGTCCCCGAGGACGTCGAGCACGTCCTCCCGGTCCTCCGGCGCGAACAGCCCCCGTCGTACGTAGAGATGCCCCAAGAGCACCAAGTTCTTCCGCTCGGGTACTTGGGCCCGCAGGGCGGCGAATGCCTTGGGGAACGGGGTCTCCAGCCCCAGCTCCAGGCCCTCGGCCTCACGCAGCCGGGGGAAGGAGGGAAAGGGAACGAGGTGGAGAACGAGGTCCGCGCCCCGTTGGGGGAAAGCGAGGTGGATCCAGCCGGGACCCGCGTCTAGAACGGCGAAGCCCGCGGTGCGCTTGAGCACGGAGGGGACGACGCCGGGGTAGGCGGCGACGATTATCCCCTGCGGGACCATGAGGGATCGCGGGGCGCGCAGGCGCTCGGGGCTATCGTGGTTCCCGGCGACGACTACCACCGCCCGGGCCCCATCCTCGGATAGTTCGCTCAGGGTCTCAAAGTAAAGTTCCTCTGCCGCTGCGGAAGGGGTGTAGGTCTCGAAGATATCTCCAGCGATCACCACCAGATCCACGTCGAGTCGACGGACCTCACGCACCAAGTTCTCGAGGAATTCCCGTTGCTCGGGGAGGCGTGATTTGCGGAAAAGCGTTTTCCCCAGGTGCCAGTCGGCAGTGTGAAAAACCCGGACGCCCATCGCTAGTAGCGGATGTGGAACCCGGTGAACGCGCCGGTGGGGTTTTCCCAGCGCACCTCTACCCGCTCCACCCGCGCGAGGGGTGGTCCCTCGCGGCACCACTCGATCAGCTTCCGCAACGCTTCCTCGTTACCCTCGGCGACAACTTCCACGCGGCCGTCGGGGAGATTCTGCACATACCCCGACAAACCGAGGCGCTGGGCCACCTCTTGGGTGTTGGCGCGGAAGAAAACCCCTTGTACTCGGCCTGAGACTAAGACGTGTATCCTGCGCGTCATGGCTTCCACTTCCGGGCTCACCGGAGAAGCTCCTGCGCCCGCCTCAGGAATCCTACCACGAGCTTCACCGCCCCTTCGAGGTCCGAGAGGGAGAGGAGGGACACCGGGGAGTGAATGTAACGGCACGGGACGGAGACAACGCCGGCGAGGATCCCTCCCCGCTCGAGGTGTATCGCCCCCGCGTCCGTCCCCCCGTAGGCCGGGAGCTTGTACTGGTAGGGAATCCCCTCGGCACGAGCGATCCCCTCCAGGAACCCCACCATCCGCGGCCGCACCACGATGGAGCGGTCGGCCACGGTGATGGCCGGCCCCTTGCCCAGACGGGTCGGTTGCTTGGCCTCGGGGATCCCGGGGACATCAGCTCCCACAGTCCCCTCCAGGGCCAAGGCGACCTGCGGAGCGACGCGGAAGGCGGCCGCCTTCGCCCCCCGGAGGCCCAGCTCCTCGCCAACGGCGAAGTTCACCGCCAACCTGTACGGGAGCCGCTCATCGGCGGTGAGCCGTAGGGCCTCCAGGGCCACCAGGCACCCGACCCGGTCGTCGAAGGCCTTGCCGGTGGCGTACCCTTCCCGCAATAGCTCACACGGGTAATAGATGGTGAGGGGGGATCCGATCGTGATCCCCATCCCCTCCGCTTCTTCACGGCTCCCCGCCCCCACGTCCACAAAGAGCTCCTCCAAGGGGGCGGTCTTCTTACGGTCCTCGGAGGAGAGGATGTGAGGCGGGGTGGCACCGATGATGCCCTTTACCTTCCGGCTGTCCCGGGCGCGGATCACCACCCGCTGTCCGAGCAGCAACCGCTCGTCCCAACCGCCCACGGGCGCTATACGGAGAAACCCATTCGGCTCGATCCAGCGCACGAGGAACCCGACCTCGTCCATATGGGCGTCCAGCATCACCACAGGGCCTTTGCCGCGGGAGCAGATAAGGTTGCCCAGGGGGTCAACCTCGCAGGAATCGACGTAGGGGGCGGCCATCTCGTGGATGAGCTCGCGCACCTCGTCCTCGTGGCCGGACACGCCGAACGCATCGGAGAGCTTTTTCAGCTTCGCGAATAAATTCAACTGTCCTCCTTTCGGCCCCGGTCAGGGTAGTTCCCAACCACAAAGAGGTTCACACAGACGACCCCAAATTCTTCGCAAGTATAAACATGCCCGAGGGCAAAGTCCCCGAGGGATACGGACAGGAGAGAAGAGAGATAAATTTCTAGCTCCCGGGGGAGGACTCGAACCTCCAACCCGCCGGTTAACAGCCGGCTGCTCTGCCTGTTGAGCTACCCGGGAACTGCAAAAATATCTTAGCTGCGCCGGAATATGTGGTCAAGCCGGGAAGCTCATGGGGACAAAAAGGGCGCGAAATAGGGCGACCCGTCCGGACGGCGATATTATATCGGTGAGAAATGGTGGCGGAGAGGTTCTCCCGACAGTCGATACTCCCGGAGCTCGGGCCTGAGGGTCAGCGCCGACTCGGCGTGGCCAGGGTGCTTGTGGTGGGCTGTGGAGCCCTGGGTTCGCACACCGCGGCGGCGTTGCTTCGGGCCGGGGTGCACCGGCTCATCCTCCTTGACCGCGATATCCTCGAGCTCCACAACCTCCACCGCGTGGCCCTCTTCACCGAGGCCGATGTGGGGCGCCCCAAGGCCGAGGCCCTGGCGGACAGACTCTGCCAGATCGATGGGGAGGTCGAGATCTCGGCCTACGTCGCCCATTTCGGGCCCAGCCAGGCGGAGGACCTCGTCCCAGCAGTGGACCTTGTCGTCGACGGCTTAGACAATATGGAGACCCGTTATCTTCTGAACGATGCCTGCCTGAAACACGGGGTCCCCTGGATCTATACCGCGGTCCTCGGGACGACGGGATTGATGATGCCCATCGTCCCCGGGAATGGACCATGTCTGCGGTGCCTCTTCCCGAGTCCGCCGCCCCCGGGCACCCTTCCCACGTGCGCCACCCACGGGATCCTGGGTCCCGTGCCCAAGGCCTTGGGCGCACTCCAGGCTTCCCTCGCGATCCGCCTCCTCACGGCCGGAGAAGTCCCCATCGGGAAGCTCTTCCAGTTCGACCTCTGGCGGGTAGAATTCCGGGAGCTCGTGGTTCCCCGGCGCGACGACTGCCCCTCTTGTGTCCGAGGCGAGTACGCGTTCCTGCGGGAGGGCTCCCGTACGGTGACCCTCTGCGGGGACGCGATCCACATCCTTCCCCGGACGAGCGAATCGGTGGATCTGGAGGAATTGGCACGGCGGCTCGCGGGCCTGGGAAAGGTGCGCCGGGGAAGCGGCGTCCTCTTCTTCGACGTCGACGGGGTATCTTTCACCGTGTTCCCCGACGGGCGCGCCATCATCAAAGGGGTGAAGGATCCTACCCGTGCCCAAGCACTCTACGATCAGTTCATCTCTCGCTGATCCTTTTAACCGCCTTTGCGGTTCGTCTCCCCTTTGCGCCCTTTTTCATCTGGGGACTTCTTCTTGGGACGGAGGCGTAGCCAGGTACGTTGGCCCCGTCGGCTCTCGAACTCCACCGGCTCGGGGAACTTCCGAGCCTCCCCGAGTTCCCACACATAGAGCTTATCCCCTCTGGCGTAGTCCCTGAGAAACCGCTCGTCGGCAAGGTGCCGATCGGCGTGCACCCGAAGCTCCTCCAGGGTAAAGGGCCCCTTGTTCCCCAGGATATCCACCGTGCCGATTACCTTCCCCCCGCTCACCACCCCCACCCGCCCACGTACCCCCGTGGGGTAGCGGCGGATCTCCCACCGCTTCTTCCCCTCCACGATATAGGTCGCGTAGGGTTCCTTTACACGGAAACCCCGTTCGGGGAGCTCGTCGGCCCGGAAAAGGGTTCCGTAGCCCACCATGTAGATGGCATCCGGCTCCAGAGACTCGAGGATCTCCCGCCGATGGGTGACGAGAACCAACGTAATCCGCTTCTCCCAGGAGAGCTGCGACATTCTCCGCGCCATACGCCGCGCGGTGACGGGGTCAAGGTGGGCCCCGAACTCGTCGACCAAGATGAGGTTTGGCCGGTGGGCCAAGGCCCAGGCGATCTTGGCCCGCTCCTTCTGTCCCGTGGAGAGCTCTCGGTAGCGCGCCCGGTAGAGCACCGCATCGGAGATCCCCGCGTAGTTTAGGATCTCGATCGCGAGGGCGGCGTCCTTACAGACTCGGTACAGGGCCTCAATCAAGGGTTCCTCGCCGAATCCAGGCTCTGCCTCTCCCCGGGGATGAGGAGTTGGACGCGGACATTATCGGGGAGCTCCCACTCGCCAGAGTCGGGGAGATATAGGGGGTCGCTGCTTCCCACGAGCAACCCCCCAGATGATGCGGAGGAGCGTGGTCTTTCCGCTCCCCGAGGCTCCGACGATCGCCGTGACCTTACCCGGCTGAACTTCTATTTCACCGTTCTTGATCACATAGCGTTGGACGAGTCGCTCCCGGACCCCGAAGGCCTCCAGGACCGTCCGCACCGAGGGAGAGAGCCGCTCCAGGGCGAGCTCGTTTGCGTAGGACTTGAATAGCCTCCACAGTTTTATGGGACGGGAGAGGGGCTCCACGGGCCGAAACCGGGGTCGGTAAAGTTTCCCTTTGTGTTTTTGGGCCACGGTATCCCTTTCGAAAAAGTTCGCGATGATCCTCCGCGCGCGCTCGCTCAGGGGGAGATAGAGGACGGGCCGGCCGCTCCCCGTTTCCCAGAGGTATGCGAAGCCCGCCTTCTCCATGAATGGGTTGTACCGGGCCATCATGGCGACGGTCTCCAGGGCCTCCTTGGGGAGGCGCATGTCCGGCACCCACCGCTCTGACAGCCAGTCAACCAGGGCCCGGATCGCGAGCTGCTCCTGGCCGTCCACGCGGTAATCCGGGTGGACCACGACCCTGGCGAGGCGGGCCACCGGCGACCTCGCTTCTTTCAGGGCCTCACCCTGTATGTTCCACCACTCCTCCGGAGACTTGGCTTCCCACGCGGCGAAAGGATGGGCGAACCATTCCTCGGGAAAGACCTTGCGGCGGATGTCCCGTTCCACGGATCCATCAGGGAGACGGCGATTCATGAGGGGGATGGGCGGGTCCACGCGCAAGTACCCTACGTATTGGGGCTCATAGGGGTTCCGTTCGAGAAGCTCGAGGACCAAGAAACGCGAGGCGCGGGTAGCGTTCTTGAGATCGTGAAAACGCATCGCCGCCCCGCAATTCTGACAGCGGGGCCGAGCATTGGCTTCCCGGTAATGGTCGCACGCCTCACAATGCCATAGGGCGAGGATCTCCTTATCCGAGGCGAGTGATACTGTTCCAGCTCCACGATGGCCTCGTAGTCACGCTCGTAGCGTGCCTCCCGGGCAAGGATGCGGTGGGAATAGAGCACCGCCCCCGAGAGGGGTGAGGTCCGCTCCACGGTGTACTCTTTGGCGAAGAGGGGCCAAATCGTTACTTCCCCTTTGAGCCTGTAGTCGTCGAAGCCGATCTCCGACTCCCGGGAAAGCCAGAGCTCGTACTCCTTCCCCTCCTCGAGCCATTGGGCCACGGTCCCCGTCATGGGAAGCTGGTACTCGTTGTCTCGGACGTCGATCACGATTGCGAATCCAAGGTACCGATACGTAGGACGCTTCAGCTCCACTCGCTCTAGTCTCACCTTCATGCCGCCTCCCTCTGCGGGGATTATCGCACCGTTTCCGTTATGATTTCACGGGTGTTTCCGATGGGAATAGGGGAGATCTTATTGAAGCTGATGGTGGCGGCGGTGCTCGGAGGGCTCATCGGCTTCGAGCGGGAGACGCACGGCCGCCCGGCGGGACTGCGGACGAACATCCTCGTCTGTGTCGGGGCTGCCCTGGTGATGGCCGTGGCCAAAGCGACGAGTTCAGGCGTGGTGGACCCCGGGCGGGCCATGGCCGGCGTGGTGACGGGAATCGGGTTCCTGGGGGCCGGGGCAATCATCAAGATGGGGAACATCGTACGAGGACTCACCACCGCAGCCTGCATCTGGCTGGTGGCCGCGCTAGGGATTGCCGTGGGCCAGGGCCTCTTCGTCCTCGCCGCGCTTACCACCGGAGTGGCCCTCTTCGTCCTCGTGGTAGTGGATAAGCTCAGCCATGCCATCCCCGCAGTCACCTACCACACCGTGACTGTGGTCACGGACGCCGACAATTTCACTGAGCTCTCCCGGACCTGCCGTAAACGGATCGAGGAGAAAGGGGTACGAGTCCTCGCGGCTGAGGTGAAGGGCAACGCCGACGGTAAAGCGGAGCTCGTCTACCACGTGCGCGTCAAGGGCAAGGCGGGCGTGGAGAAGCTCGTGAAGGACCTACTCTCACTCCCACATGTCCGCGCCGCCTCTTGGGAGGACTTTCGCGCCTGATCTTTTGCAATCGATCCTCCGATCCCTTCCCAAAAGCGGTGCGTCTTCCGCGAACATGTTTTTGCCTCTTCGGTGAAAAATGCTGGCTTGACGTGGGACATGGAACGGGCATAAAATCGGAGTCGAAAGAAAAAGAAAGAAAAGGCAAAGAGAAGCAATGGGAGAAAAATACGTAGGTGCCGTCGACCTCGGGACAACCGGGGTCCGCACCGTTGTTTTTGACATGGACGCGCAGGAGCTCGCCTCGTCTTATCGCGAACTCCCCCTCTCCTTTCCTCGGCCCGGGTGGGTGGAACAGGACCCAGAGCTAATGTTACGTCTCTCCCTGGAGGTCATCCGGGAAGCTCTAGCACAGGCGGGCATTGGATCTGGGGAAATCGCCGCCCTTGGGATCACCAATCAGCGGGAGACAACGGTTGTCTGGGACCGCACCACCGGGGAACCGTTGCACCCAGCCATCGTGTGGCAGGACCGGCGCACCGCCCCCCGCTGTGAGGAGCTCCGCCGCGCGTACGGCAAGCTCATTCGGGAGCGCACCGGCCTCCCTCCCGATCCCTACTTCTCGGCGACGAAGCTCGAGTGGCTCCTCGGGAACGTCCCGGGACTCAGGGAGCGGGCGAAGGCGGGGGAGGTTGCGTTCGGAACCGTGGATTCCTGGCTTCTCTATAGGTTCTGCGGCGTGCACGCCACCGACCCCACTAACGCCTCCCGCACCATGCTCTTCGACATCCGGTGCCTATCGTGGGACGAGGAGCTCCTCGAGATCTTCTCCGTCCCTCACGGAATCCTCCCCGAGGTTTTCCCCAGCCTCTCCGAGTTCGGTGTCACGAGCGGTGATCTTCTAAGTGCAGAAATCCCAGTAACCGGGGTCCTGGGGGATCAACAGGCGGCCCTGTTCGGCCAGGGGTGTCTTTCCCGAGGAGAGGGCAAGGTCACCTGGGGCACTGGGGCCTTCCTCCTCCTGAACACCGGGGAGGTGGTTCCAGAGTCCACACACGGGCTCCTTTCCACCGTAGCCTACGCAATTGGCGATCGCATCGCTTACGCTCTGGAAGGCGCGGTATTCGCGGCTGGGGCAGCGGTCCAGTGGCTGCGGGACCTCGGGCTCATATCCTCGGCCACGGAGACGGAGGAGCTCGCTGAGGAGCTTCCGGGGAACGAGGGGGTGTACTTCGTCCCTGCCCTTGTGGGCCTGGGGGCGCCGCACTGGGACCCCTACGCCCGGGGGGTGATCATCGGTCTCACCCGGGGGACCACGCGGGCCCACCTTGCCCGGGCAGCCTTGGAGTCCATTGCCTATCAAACTTCCGATGTAGTAAGGGCCATGGAGGCCGACTCCGGGATTTCGCTCGTGGAGCTCCGGGTGGACGGAGGTGCAGCGCGGAACGAGTTCCTCTGCCAGTTCCAGGCCGACATCTTGGGGATACCGGTGGTACGGCCGGCGATCCTAGAGACCACGGCCCTGGGGGCTGCCCTCGCTGCCGGCGTTGTGGCCGGTGTGTGGGATCTTTCCGACGTCCCCGAACTCATCCGCGTCGAGCGACGGTTCGAACCCCGGATGTCATCGATCGAGCGAGAGCGGCTGCTATCCGGCTGGCGGGCCGCGGTAGAGCGGGCCCGGGGTTGGGCCAAGGGGGCGGGATGAGGATCGCGGTGATCGGCGCCGGGGCAGTGGGTGCCCTCATCGCCCGGGAGCTCTGCCGGTACGAGGCGGAGGTCCTCCTCTTCGAGAGGGAGCCCGACGTCGGCTGGGGTGTCACCAAGGCGAACTCGGGGATCGTCCACGCCGGCTTCCACGACGAGCCGGGGACGCTCCGGGCTCGGTTCTGCGTCCCCGGGAACTCCCTCTTCTCCGGGCTCGCCGCGGAGCTCGAGATCTCTTTTCGCCGCACCGGAGCTTATGTCTTGGCCTTCTCGAACGAGGAATTCTCCACCTTGAAAACGCTAAGAGAGCAGGGCGAGGCGAACGGTGTCCCTGGCCTCGAGATCCACGGAAGGGAAGAGGTCCTCGCCCGCGAGCCGCGAGTAAACCCCGAGGTCCGCGCCGGCCTCTGGTCGCCCACGGTGGGAATTACCCTCCCCTGGGAGCTCGCCATCGCCGCGGTGGAGAACGCTCTGGAGAACGGGCTCGAACTTCACCTAGGGGAGCCCGTGACCGGAATCGAGGTACGGGGGGGGAAGGTCCAGGCGGTGCGCACCGGCGCGGGCCGTTACCCGGTGGACGCTGTGGTGAACGCCGCCGGGCTCTTCGCCGATGAGGTGGCGCGGATGGGAGGGCTCGATGGCTTGGAGCTTCACCCCCGCCGGGGAGAGTACGTGCTCCTGGACGAGACCACCCGAGACCTCGTGCGGGCGGTGCTCTTCCCCGCGCCCACAGAGAAATCCAAGGGGATCCTCGTCCTCCCCACGGTGGACGGGGGGCTGCTTCTTGGCCCCAATGCCCAGGACCTCCCCGGTGAGGCAAAGGAGGCCACCGAGACCACGCGGGAGGGGCTAGAAGAGGTGATCGCCGGGGCCTGGCGCCTGGTGCCCGAGCTCCCCCTCTCCCAGGCCATCAAGACCTTCGCCGGGCTCCGGCCGGAGTCCCCCCAGAAGGACTTCGTCCTCGGGGAGATGGGGGTAAAAGGTTTCTACCAGGCGGCGGCCATGCGCTCCCCCGGCCTCACCGCGGCCCCGGCCATCGCCAACTGGCTCGCCCGCGAGATTTCCCTCACCTACGACCTCCCCGCGAAGAGCCGTTTTCAACCGAAAAGGAGGGGGATTCCCCACCCCGCTGACCTCTCCGAGGCCGAGTGGGAGGAGTTGGTCGAGAAGGATCCACGTTGGGGAAGGGTAGTCTGCTTCTGTAACCGAGTGACGGAGGGGGAAATAGTGGAAGCTATCCGCCGGGGGGCGCGAACCCTGGACGGGATCAAGTTCCGCACCCGGGCGGGGTTCGGTCAGTGTCAGGGTGGGTTCTGTACCGACCGGATCCTGGAGATCCTAGCGCGGGAGCTGGGGAAGGCACCGTGGGAGGTGACCGCCCGGGGCAAGGGCTCGGAGCCCGTCCTCGGGGAGGTGCGGCCGTGAGGGCTTATAAAGTGGATGTCCTCGTGATCGGCGCCGGGGCAGCGGGCATGGCCGCCGCGGCGGCCGCTGCCCGGGCTAGAGCCTCGGTGGTGCTCCTCGAGCGGGGTGAGAGACTCGGCGGGGTGTTAGAACAGTGCATCCATCCCGGGTTTGGCCTCCACCGCTACCGCGAGGAGCTCACCGGCCCGGAGTTCGCCCACCGGCTCCGGGGGGAGTTGGAGGCCTCTGACGCCGACGTCCTCACCGAGGCGACCGTCCTCGATATTCACCCCGATGGGCCCAAGGTGGTGGTCATATCCCCCAAGGGTCTCAAGGTATTCAGGCCCAAGGCGGTGGTATGGGCCGCGGGAGCGCGGGAGCGGCCCTTCGGAGCCCTCCGCATCCCCGGGACCCGACCCGCGGGGATCTTCACCGCCGGATTAGCCCAGCGGCTCCTCGATTTAGAGGGGCTCCGCCCGGCTAGGCGGGCCGTGATCCTCGGCTCGGGGGACATCGGCCTCATCATGGCGCGTCGGCTGCATCTTGAGGGGGTGGAGGTGGCGGCGGTGCTGGAGATCCAGCCCTTCCCCGGTGGCCTCACCCGGAACGTGGTCCAGTGCCTGCAGGATTTTGGGATCCCGTTGTTCCTCTCCCATACCGTGGCCGAGGTCCACGGGAGGAAGCGCCTCACCGGGATCACCGCGGTCCGGGTAGACGAGCTCTGGCACCCGATACCGGGGACGGGGCGATACATCGAGGCCGACGCCCTGATCCTCTCCGTGGGCCTCATCCCCGAGGTGAGGCCCGTCGAGGGCTTCGTGGCGCTGGACCCCGTGAACCGTGGCCCCAGGGTGAACGGGTGGCTGCAGACCGAGGCCCCCTGGTTGTTCGCCGCGGGGAACTGTGTGGCGGTGTTCGATCTTGTAGATACAGTAGCGGAGCTCGGGGAGCGGGCCGGGACCGCGGCGGCCCGCTACGCTCGGGGGGAGCTCTCCCGGGGGAGGAGGGTGTCGCTGGTGCGTGGGGAGAACGTGGTGAGCCTGGTCCCCAGCTACCTGGACGGGGCCGCGGAGGGGGCGAGGGTGTACCTGCGGGTCCCCCGGCCCATGGAAGGGGTTACGGTGGACCTCGGCGGGGTGGTGCGCCGGAAGATACGGGTGGCCCGACCAGCGGAGATGATCGAGCTCTCCGTGAACGGGGATGCGCTGGCTGAGCTTTCCCGCCGACCCGAGGTCACGGTGGAGGTAAGGCCGGGATGACGGAGGTAAAACTTGTCTGCGTCTCCTGTCCCGTGGGGTGCGAGCTCACGGTGGTGCTCGAGGGGAAGGAGGTCGTCTCCGTCACCGGCAACCGCTGCCCCCGGGGGGAGGAGTACGCCCGTGCTGAGGCGGTGGAGCCCATGCGGGTCCTCATGACGCTGGTGCGGGTGGAGGACGGGCGGGACCGGGTGGTCTCGGTGAAGACCGACCGCCCCATCCCCCTCCGGCTCTTCCCCCAAGCGATGGACCGCGTGCGCGAACTTTCGGTGAAGGCTCCCGTCAGGATCGGCACTGTGATCGAAAAAGACTTCCTTTCCACCGACGCGAACCTCGTCACCACCCGCACTGCCCATTGAACGCACAAAGTTTTCGCAACACTTACAAAAAAACGAGCCCCCTCTCTTGTCGGACCAAGCAGCAATGTAACCCCTCACGTTCGCGGGCGATGAAGTTACTACACTACAGTGGGGAGAATTTTAATATGGATGATTCTTTACCCGCAGGCCCAAGGGTTTCGGTGAAATATAGGAGGAAAGTTATTATGCGCTAACGGACCTACTCGATGAGACACTACGAAGGCGGGCTCCTAAGGGAGGCGATCAATGTTTGAAAGAGTTCATGCAATGGAGCTAATTTGGCATCTAAATTTCCCGCGGCCGTGTGGCTCCTCTGCGGAGAAAAAAGCACAAGCGATCCTGGCCCGCGAACTCGAGATTTTGGGACTACAGCCCCAGTGGAACGAATTTGAAGATTGGTGGATCGAACCTGAAGGCGCAGTGTTAGAATGTGGGAAAGAAGTGATCGGCCTCGAACCTGCTGTACCTCTGACCTTCCTCGCGGCCTTCCCGTGGATGAAAGGGCTCGGTCTTCAGGTGGAGGTCACCGGTACACTGACTAAGCTTAACGGCCCAGTTCACCCCCGAGGCCCTTTAGTTTTACGCGAAGATTTCGATCCCACTACTCCGGTGGTCTCCGGCTCCGCGGCCCAGCTTCTCCTTTTCCCTTACACCCCGGAGTTCACTCCCTATGCCCTTGTTGCTGAGACTTTTGTCCCTTCTGCTTATGTAGATGCGAAGGATCGGTCTCGTCTGCATGCCCTCCTTGGCCGGCGCGCCACACTCCGCTGGACCCCGAAGCTGAGCCAACGGCCTTTCACCAACCTCTTCGTCGAAATCCCGGGAAAGACGATCCCCGATGAGGCCATCGTCGTTGGAGCTCACTTGGATTCATTCCCCGGAGTTGTAGGCTCCTCCGATAATGCAGCAGGTTGCGCCATAGTCCTCCAGGCGGCTCGGTTGTTTCGCGATCGTCTCCCGGACCGCACAGTCTACCTCGTTTGGTTTACCGGTGAAGAGTTGGACCGCCGTGGGAGCCGAAACTTCATCGAATTTCTACAGGAGAAGCGACGAAATGTGCGTCTCTTCATCAACGTCGATGGAGGATTTGAGCGTGATACGGGTGCACCTTGGATCCGGGTCTCCGAGGACCGGCTAGCAAAATGGGCAAAAATTTGGACGGGCAAATATAAGCTAGAAATTCAAGTTGCCAAAAGCAAGGGCAACGATGAGGAACCTTTCCAGGCTTCAGGAATCCCCACGTTCAGAGTGTGTGGACGGAGCCGTTTTTCTGCCCATCTTCCTCAGGATCGGCCAGAGGAAATTGACCAAGAAAAGCTCGAACTTATGGGTAGGATAACCCTTGAAGCTGGATGCCGCGCTGCCTCTTTGACTTCAACCGTGTAATCGCCTCCGAGACAATGAAACTCGGGGCCTGCTTTATTGACCCAGTTGTCACAGTTATAACCACAGAGATTTTTTAAATGGAAAATCTTAATAGCAACCCATCAAGGCGGGAAGATGCCCAGTTCGCGGGCGCGGCGGATGAGTTCCGCCGTGGAGTGGACCCCCAGCTTCCGCATGGCCGCGGCCTTGTGGGCCCGGACCGTGGCCGGCGAACGACACAGGATCTCCGCGATCTCCCCGATCTTCTTCCCCTCCGCTAAAAGCTTCACCACCTCGCGCTCACGGGGGGTAAGAGGCGACACGTGACACGTAACGCGTGACAGGTGAGCCTCTTCTCGGAGCAGTATTTCGCCGTGAGCGGCGGCCTTCACTGTCTCTGCGATCTCCCGGGGGGAGGACATCTTGGTCACGTAGGCCGCGGCACCTGCGGCGGCGGCCTCCCGCATCAGCGCCTCCTCCCCGTACATGGAGATGAGGATCACCGGCACCCCCAGCTCCCGTGTGCGCCGGGCCACCTCGATCCCCGAGAGCTCGGGAAGGGCCACGTCCACCACCGCCACGTCCGGCCCGAGCTCCCGGATGAGCCGCAGGGCCTCGCGCCCCGTGCGGGCGCGGCCCACCACCGCGAACCCCGCGTCCCGCAGTATCCCCTCCAGCCCTCGCAGGGCCACCGGGTGATCGTCGGCCACCACCACCCTCGTCCTCTCCCCGCCCTTCATTTCAACTCTCGTCACCCGTTACGCCTCACGTCCTTCATCGCCAGGGCCCGGAGCGCCGCTGTCGTGGGACAGCCGAGCTTGCGCTTGAGCCGCTCGATGTGCCCCTCCACCGTCTTCACCGAGATCCCGAGTTTTTCGGCGATCTCCGCGTTCCCCAGCCCCCGCTTCAGCAGCGCCAGGACCTCCCGCTCCCGGGTCGAGAGGTACGCAGCCTCGGGGAAGGCCTCCTCACCCCGTGCCACCGCCCTCACCGCCCGGAGGAGCTCCTCCGGCGGCGCGGTCTTCGCCACCGCCCCCCGCACCCCCATCTCCCGCAGGGCACAGGCGAGCTCCGGCCCCAGGAAAGCGCTCACGACGAGGACCCCGATGCCTGGATTCCTTTTCATGAACCGGGAAAGAGCTTTCTCGCCTCCATCGGGGAGGGCCCAGTCCCAGATCACCACATCCGGGGAGAGTTCCACCGCCAACCTCTCCGCCTCCGCCGCGGTGCCGACCTCCCCCGCCACCGCGAATCCCACCTCGGCGAGGAGGGCCCTCAGGCCCGCCCGCACCAGGGGATGGTCGTCCACGATGAGCACCTTTTTCATCGTGTTCATCGTGACGCGTGACGCGTGACGTGCGACAGGGGGATCTCGAACGCGATCACGGTGCCGCGGCCGGGCGACGAGGAGACCGAGAACTTCCCCCCGACCAGGGAGATCCACTCCCTCATCCCCGATAGCCCGAGCCCTTCTGAGGCCCGGCGGCGGTTGAAGCCCCTCCCGTCGTCCGCGATCCTCCCCGCCAGGACACCATCATGTTCCCGTATCTCCACCGTCACCTCACTCGCCTCGGCGTGGCGGCGCACGTTCTCCAACGCCTCCTGAACCACGCGGAACACCGCAATCTCCACCTCGGGGGGGAACCGGCGCTCTGGGAGTTCCCGCTCTACATGGATCCCGGCCGAGGCGGAGAAGTCGTCGAGGAGTTTTCCTAAGGCCGCGCGGAGGCCGAGCTCGTCCAGGAGCGGGGGGCGAAGCTCGCGGGCAAGCTGCCGCAGCCCCACCCCGAGCTCGGCGAGGAGCCCGTCGGCCTCCTCTGTCCTCCCCGCCGCCAGGGCCCACCTGGCCGCGGCGAGGGCCTGCCCCATCTCGTCATGGATCCGTCTCGCGATCCTACGCCTCTCCTCCTCCCGGGCGTAGAGGAGCTCCAAGGAGAGCCGCTCCAACGTCTTCTTGCGGCGCTCGAGCTCCCTGTTCTTGCGTTCGAAGAGATCAGCGAAGGCTCGCACGGTGAAGGCCAGGATCCCATACACCCCCACGCCCCCCACCAGGACGGTGGCGAGGACGTAGGGGAGGTCGCGGTACGGGGGCGTAGCGCCCCGGAAGAGGGGGATATGAGGGACCAAGCCGGAATACTCCAGGAATGCCACCGTGGCGAAGCTCCCCGCGGCGAGGCCCGTGACCACGTACCCCCAAGCCTTGGAGAGGAAAAAGTTCGCGTACATCACGGTGAAGAGGTAGAACATCACCCCGATCCACTCCACCCCGCCCATCCGGTGCACGAGATATCCCACCAGCAATACTTCCAGGACGAAAAACGCGGCGTGCACGTTCTGGATCGCCCTGAGGGTGCGCCGGCGGTGGACGAGGTGCTCGAAGGGCACCGTGAGGAGAAGCCACAGGAACGGCACCGAGAACAGGGGGTTCAGGGGGGAGATCCCCGCGGAGATGAGTACGGCGATGGCCAGGACACAGAAGGAACCTAAGGTTATCCTCCGCACGAGGATGGTGCGGTCGATGATCGCCAAAAGCTCCCGCAGCCTCTCCGTCTCCATCACGCGATTTTACAATGGGAACTTGTTGGCCGGATGCCGAAATGAAGTCCCTATAAATTGGATGTGTGATGGAAAAATTAGAAATTGTGGATGGCAGGCACTATACGGACTATGTCGAAGAAATAAAGCACCTGAAACGTACAGGGAGACTCGAAGAAGCTGAAAAGCTGTTGCTCAAGCTGATAGAGGCCGTAGAACACGGAGCCTGTGTGACAAACCAAGGTGTAGCTCCCTGGAATTACGACCAACTCGCGATCATTTACAGAAAACGAAGGATTATCCGACTGAAGTACGAGTATTGGAACGCTACATGGCTCAAAAACACGCTCCTGGGGTGAAGCCCCAGCGACTTGCTCAACGGCTTGAAACAGCCCGCAGGTTGCTGTGTTCACAGACCTCCAATAAATAATGGAAACAGGCACAAATTAATACGGTTTCCCCATCGCCCCCAGAGGATGTGGGACGTATGCTTAAGTGAGTGTACTTATGAATGTCCCCGAGATACTGACGCGGTACCGCGGAAGGATATTGTCCCGGCTGGAGGGGGTCCTGGACGATCCGGGCCCCTTAAGGGAGATGCTCGCTTACCATATGGGCCTCCGGGAGGCGGACGGAAGCCCGGGGCCCGGGATTGGGGGGAAGCTCCTCCGGCCCGCCCTGGTCTGCTTCTCATGCGAGGCGCTGGGGGGCGAGGTCGAGGCAGCCCTCCCCCTGGCGGTGGCTCTGGAACTCGTGCACAACTTTTCCCTCATCCATGACGACGTCCAAGATAGGGATGAAGTCAGGCGCGGCCGGCCTACGGTATGGAAGACCTTCGGGGTGGAACAGGCGATCAATGCCGGGGACGGAATGCTCATCTTGGCCCTCCGCACCGCGTTGAAAGCGGAAAAACTCCCCGAAAGGGCGCGGCTCGTCGGCCTCTCGGCGCTACTTTCAGCCACCTACCGCATGATCGAAGGCCAGGTGCTGGACCTCTTCCTGCAAGGAAGGGAGGCGAAAGTCGCAGAGTACCTTGCCATGGCGCATAAGAAAACAGGGGCACTATTGGGTTGTGCCCTTGAGCTCGGAGCGATCGCTGCGGTGGCCGGTGAAGAACTCCGTGAAAAGCTCTATGAGCTCGGGAAAGTCCTGGGACTCGCATTTCAAATCCGAGATGACTGGATCGGGATCTGGGGAGATCCGGATATCACAGGCAAGCCTGTGGGAAGCGATCTCCTACAGCGCAAGCGCTCGTTCCCGGTGGCCTTCGCCCTGGAGCGTGACCCCTCATTGGGGGAACTCTTGGCGCGGGATCCACTCCCCCTGGAAGAAGCCATGGTGCGCCTCGAGGAGACGGGCGCCAAGGAAGCCACAGAGGAGGAGGTCGCGAGGTACATGGCGGAGGCCGAGAGGATTGCGGCGGAACTTCCCTGGGGCTCGTGGGCGAAAGATGCATTTCGGGAGCTCCAGTCATATCTCGTTTCTCGGGAGGCATGAAATGGGAAGGCCGCTTCTGATGGAGCTCGAGCTCGCGCGGTACCTCTTCCCGCGACGGAAGGGGCCCCGTCGGGGTCAGCTCTTTCCCATCGTTCTTATGTTGGAGCCCTTGGAGGCCTGCAATCTCCACTGTATCGGGTGTGGACGGGTCCGGGAGTATCGCGATGTGATGGACCGACGGATGTCGGTAGACGAAGCCCTTCGCGCCGCGGAGGAGTCCGGGGTCCCGGTGGTCTCCGTCTCCGGGGGCGAACCCCTTCTCCACCCTGAGATCGCCGACATCGTTCGGGGACTCATCGAACAGCGTCGTTGGATCTATTTATGTACTAATGGTTTGCTCTTACGAGAATCATTGGAAAAATTCCGGCCGGACAAGCGCCTCTGCTTCGTGGTGCATCTCGATGGAACGGAACATGTGCACGACGGGGTGACCCAGCGGCCGGGTACGTATAAGGAGGCGATCGCGGCCATCCTTGAAGCTCTCCGACGGGGGTTCAGGATATGCACCAATACCACCGTCTTCCACGGTTCGGACATCTCGGACCTGAAACAACTCTTCCGCACCCTTGCGCGATTGGGAGTCGAGGGATTGATGCTCTCGCCAGGCTATGCCTACGAAGCCGTCCCCGAGAAGGAACTTTTCCTGCAGAAGCAGGAGTCGATACGGGTTTTCCGGGCGCTCCTGGACGGCGGCGAGAGATTCCCGTTCTACGACAACCCACTCTTCCTCGATTTCCTGCGCGGATATCGGGAGTACAGAGCCTGTGCTGCTTGGGCGATCCCTACCTATACCGTAAAAGGTTGGCGAAAACCGTGCTACCTTATCGCCGACGAGCACGTCCGCGACCTCGAGGAGATCCTTAATCCTTCGCTTTGGGAGCGGTATGGCCCGGGCAAGGACCCACGGTGCGCTGGGTGCATGCTGCATTCGGGGTTCGAGCCCCAGACGGTGCTCGATCTCCTGAACAGACCGTGGCTCCTCCTCCCCATCTTCCGCAGGAGGTCGCGATGATCGTCGCCGTAGCGGCGTTGTGGACGGAGCTCCTCTTCGTGCGTGGCCTCCCCCGAGTACGGACGGGGATCGGCCCTGGGACACGGGAGCGATTGGCGCGGGCACTGGAGCGACTTCGGCCTAATGGGGCGGTGATCCTCGGATTCTGTGGGGCGACCCACGCACGCCTCACTCCCCGCACGTTGATCCTCGCCACTTCAGTCCGGCACGGCGACGACGAGGTCAGGTTATCGGGGGAGCTGGTCGATGCGGCGCGGAAGCGGCTCCCGAATGTGGAAGCGGGTCCCCTCGCCACCGTGGATGGAATAGTTGATTCGGCCGAGAAGGCCCGCCTCTCCCTGGAAGCTCTGGCAGTGGACATGGAGTCCTACCACCTGGCCGCGGAGCTCTCCCGTCGTGAGCTTCCGTTCCTGGTGGTTCGGTGTGTGTTGGACCCCCTGTGGGAGGACATCTCCAACCGCCCCAGGTTTGCCTTCGCCCGGCGGGCCCTCTCCTGTGCGCGGAGACTGGGAGGGGCGGCGCGAACGCTGGCCCCCACCCTCGCGGAGGTGAGACGATGGGCGACGTGACGCGCAATGCGCTACGCGTGACAGGTGGAGAGGGATCGCGTCACCCATCGCGCGTCACCCGTCACGGATTAGATAAGGCGATCGAGCGGGCGGTGGATTGGCTCCTAAAGCGCCAGTCGCCGGAGGGGTGGTGGTGGGGAGAGCTCGAGTCGAACGTCACCATCACCGCCGAACACCTCTTCCTGACACACATCCTGGGGATCGGGACCCAGGAGCTGTGGGAGAAGATCGCCCGCTACATCCTCTCCGAGCAGCGGGCCGAAGGCTTTTGGGCCAACTGGTACGGCGGGCCGGGGGAGCTCTCCACCACCGTGGAGGCCTACGTGGCCCTGAAGATGGCCGGGGTGGATCCCGACAGCCTCCCGATGCGGAAGGCCCGGGAATGGATCCTGTCCCAGGGCGGAGTGGAGCGGGTCCGGGTGTTCACCAAGATCTGGCTGGCGTTGCTTGGGGAGTGGCCCTGGGAGGCGACACCGATGCTCCCGCCGGAGCTGGTGCTCCTGCCCAAGTGGTTCCCGGTGAACCTCTACTCCTTCGCCTCCTGGGCCCGAGGGACGATACTCCCCCTGGCGATTCTTCGAGTATTGAAACCGGTCTTCCCCATCCCTGATCACGCACGGATCGACGAACTATTTGCGCGGGGGCGGGAGAAGGCCGACCTCTCGCTCCCCAGGAAACCGAGCGCCTGGGGGCGGTTCTTCTTCATGGCCGACAAGTTCCTGCGGGCCTACGAGCAGGTGCACGTGAAATCCTTACGGCGGCGGGCTCTAAGGGCAGCCGAGGAGTGGATCGTCGCCCGCCAGGAGGCCGACGGTTGCTGGGGCGGGATCCAGCCCCCGTGGGTATACTCCCTCATTGCCCTCTACGCCCTGGGTTACTCCCTCGAGTCCCCGGTGTTGGCCAAGGGGATAAAGGGGTTTGAGCGGTACGCCATCGAGGATGAGAGGGGATTCCGCCTGCAGTCGTGCATCTCTCCGGTGTGGGATACGGGGCTCGCGGCCATCGCCCTTCGGGACGCCGGGCTCCCGCCGGACCATCCCACGCTGGTAAGGGCGGGGAAGTGGCTCCTCGCCGAGCAGATCTTCACTGGCGGGGATTGGCGAGTGAATTGCCGCGCTCGGCCCGGGGGCTGGGCGTTCGAGTTCGACAACGACGTCTATCCCGACACCGACGACACCGCGGTGGTGATGATGGCCCTCCTGGAGATTGACCTCCCCGAGAGGGCCAAGGAGTTTGCCATCTCCCGGGGGCTAGAGTGGCTCCTGGGGATGCAGTCGAAGAACGGCGGTTGGGGGGCATTCGACCGTGACAATACGAAGGCGTTCCTGCGGGAGATCCCGTTCGCCGACTTCGGGGAGATCATCGATCCCCCTTCCGTGGACGTCACTGCTCACATCGTGGAGTGTCTGGGGCGGCTCGGGTACCGCCCGGGCTTTCGCCCCCTCGACCGGGCCCTGCAGTACCTATTCCACGAGCAGGAGCGGGACGGGAGTTGGTTCGGCCGCTGGGGAGTGAACCACATCTACGGCACCGGGGCGGTACTCCCGGCCCTGCGGGCGATCGGCTTCCCCATGGACGACCCCCGGGTGCGGCGGGCGGTGGACTGGCTCGTCGAGCGCCAGAACGAGGACGGCGGCTGGGGCGAGGAGATCATGTCCTACCACCGTGAGGAGCTGCGGGGCCGGGGGCCGTCCACGGCCTCCCAGACGGCTTGGGCGCTCCTCGGCCTCATTGCCGCCGACGAGGCTTTTTCTGACCCCGTCCGGCGGGGGATCGAGTATCTGGTGAGGACACAACGGGGGGACGGCACCTGGGACGAGGCATACTTCACCGGCACCGGCTTCCCCACTGACTTCATGATCCGCTACCACCTCTACCGCCACTACTTCCCCCTCATGGCGTTGGGCCGGTACCGGAAAGCTGTGACGGGTGACGGGTGACGGGGTTATGGGGTTGAAGATAGAGCTGGCGCGGGTGTACGGATTTTGTCCGGGAGTGCGGCGGGCGGTGGAAATGATCGAGGAACACCTTGCCCGGGAGGGCCGCGTGGCCACCCTCGGGGCAATCGTCCACAACGCCCGCGTGGTGGAAACCCTGTCCCAGAAGGGCGCGGTAGTGGCCAGGGGCCTGGACGGCGTCCAAGAACCCGCCGTAGCCATCACTGCCCACGGTGCCGGGCGCGAGGTTTACGCCGAGATCGAGCGCCGTGGTCTGAAGCTCGTGGACACCACCTGCCCGATTGTGAAACGTGCCCAGGAGGTAGCCCGTGCCCTGGCCCAGGACGGTTACACCGTCCTCATCTATGGCGAGGAATCCCACCCAGAAGTGCGTGGCATCCTCTCCTGGACCGAGGGCAAGGGCTACGCCACCATGTCCCCCGACGACCTCTTCGAGCTGAACCCAAAGACCCTCGCTATCGTCTCCCAGACGACCAAAGACCAAAAGGCGTTCTGGGAGTTCGTACGCGAGGTAATCGCCCGGCTGCATCCCGCGATCAAGGACCTGCGGGTGGTGGACACCACCTGTCCCGAGACCGGCCGTCGCTACCGGGCCGCCCTGGAACTCGCCGAGCGGGTGCAGGCCATCTTCGTGGTGGGGTCACGCAACTCCGCCAATACCCGAAAACTCGCCGAGACCTGCGAGCGGACCGGCGTCCCCACCTACTTCATCGAGGACGCCAGGGAGCTCCGCCCCGAGTGGGTACACGGTCTCTCGTGCGTAGGCGTTACGGCGGGGGCGTCCACCCCTGACGAGCTCGTGCGTGAAGTCGTCTCGCGGTTACGGAAACTGGGAGGTGAAAGCGCATGAAGGGTGGGACGGCAACCCAGCCCATAACCGGACTCCATACCTTCTCCGTGCGGACCGAACGGGCGCCGCAGTTCGTGGACATCACCGATAGGATCCAGGAACTGGTGGAGGGGACCGGCGTGAAGCAGGGAATCGTCACCGTGTTCACCCGCCACACCACCGCCGCCATCCGCATCAACGAGAACGAGCCCCTATTGCTAGCCGACATGGAGGAGTTCCTGAAGCGCCTGGCCCCGAAGGACCTCTACTACCGCCACAACGACTTCGGGATCCGCACCCACAACATGACCGAGGACGAGTGCCCCAACGCCCACGCCCACTGTCAGCACCTCATCCTCGGGACCTCGGAAACGATCCCCGTGGTGGAGAGGAAGCTCGTGCTGGGGAAGTGGCAACGGATCTTCCTCGTGGAGTTGGATCGCCCCCGGGAGCGTGAGGTATGTGTGCAGATAATCGGGTTCTGACATGTGAGGAGGCCTTTGCCCGGGTCCCGATGGGGGAGCGGGTGCTGCTCCTGCCCCACTGTCTCCGGCCGAGCGAGGACTGCCCGGGGAAGGTCACCCGGGACGGCCTCCAGTGCCCGCAGGACTGTACCCATCGTGGGGAGTGTGCCATCGGGCGGCTGAGGGACGAGGCGGAACGGCTGGGATACAAGGGGATATGTGTGGCCCCGGGTGGGGCCATGGCCCTGAGATTTGTGAAGGAGACGGCCCCCAAGGGGATCCTGGCCATCGCCTGCCACAAGGAGCTCTTAGAGGGGGTCCAGGCGGTGGAGGAAGCCCCGGCCGAGGAGAAACCGGTGATCCTGACCCTGCCGCTCCTTAGGGACGGGTGTGTGGACACGCTGGTGGACGTGGACGAAGCCCTCCGCCGCCTCAAGTTGGGTACTGAATGAATTGCATCGAGCTTTCTTTAATTCATACAAGACAAACTCATAGGATGTTACCTTGAGAATATACTTTCTTTACTAAAGATGCGATTCCAGTTCCGACGCTAACATGTATTTTTCAAGTTCGCTGCTAGTTTTGTAATGAGACAAATACAGACACAATAGGAACCAAAACTGCTGTAATAAAAAGGAGATCTTCTCCCTCTCATTTTCCTCTACCTTTTGGCCACCATGCCCGCCACGGCCGCCAGCGGGAAGCTTGTAAATCACCACTCCTCTTATTTATAACCTCCTCTTCTCCTTCGAATAAAAGAAACTGGTATCTGCATCTACAAATAGAGTACGGATTTTCTCCTTCTTTATGGGTGCAAGCTTTGTGAGGTAGAGGCATCTTTGCTAGGGCTTCTCGGATCGTCAATACCGTGCCATTCAGTTCCTGACACTGAGAGCAAGCATCGTCACGAGCTACAATCTTAACTCCTCGATCGGCACCCCAACTTCGTAGGGATTTAAGATACATCCTGTGGCTTTGCCTAAGCAGGGGTTCCGGGTCTTTTCCTTCTTCGTACGCAAACAAGGCCATATGCCAATACACCCAACTCAGAACGGCAAGGGCGTCCTTTTGATTCGCTAGTTTAGTTATTGTTTTGCTGTAAAGACCCCATAGGACATCACGGTGGCTTGGACGCTGCCCAAACTTCTCGGTCAACTCTTTTTCTGTTTTCCAAAACTCCTCGGCTGTAACTCCGTAACTATGCAGCGTTTTCATTTCCTCGGCGGTCCGAGCCTCTTCTTCCGTAAGTAGTGGCCTGGCAAAAAGGCTTTGATCAGGCTTGACATATACAGTATTCCCACAGTAGGGACATTTCTTACGCCGCTTGGGCGGCGGTGCAATTAGTGCATTGCAATATGGACAGGATACCCCTATCTGGGTTTCGTCTTCTTTTGAAGCGAGCTCCATTTGAAGGAGGTACCGGGCTTTCTTAAGTCGTTCTGAAAGCTGTTGTGGGCTCACTCCAAATGCATGAGGCTGTTTCATGTAACGTTCTAGTATAGACACTTCAGCTGCATAGTCTTTGCGCTTTCGGTAGATAATGGCTAGTTGCTCATAGTACCATGGCGCTACCCCTGCACCTGTTGCCCTTGCTTCTATTGCTTCCAGTAGTTTAAGGAGCAATTTCTCAGCTTCGTCTAAACGCCCTGCACGTTTCAAGGTTTCGATGTCATTCGTGTATTCTGTATAATGCTTTCCACCTATAAAGCCTGGCTTTGCCATTCCTTACGCCTCCCAAACACCCCCCCTCGCTGTTCTGCAAAGGGCAGGGCGAGCTCCAACATCCTCCACAAATCTTCAAACCAGACCAATTTCCTTCCTTAGCAAGGCGTGCTCTCGTTCAAAGTCCTCCCACCCCCTAAGGGTACGCACTTTCGTCGTTTCCAATTATTTTGCCACCTGCAGAGTGGGACGGCAAGCTATGCTGGCTGTAAAAGTAGGGTCAGATGCGGGGATCATTGGGAAATCAGATCTGACCCTCCACATACTACTCTACTATATTTGCTATTTGATGTCCTCCTCCTGGGAAAGGACCGGATAGAACTTTGGAAAGGCCATTGACACATTTAGAAAGTCGCCTCCTCAATAATGTAAACAGACGCACCAAGGGCACCAACACGCAGCAAAATCGCCAGGAGCTTTGCTTCATCGAAGTTAAAGACTCCCGTGATTCGTGCCTCGGAAATCATCCTTGTTCGCTGGGCGGCCCGTTTGAGGTCTAAATTGATATAGGGGGCGGAGTAGACCACCCCGTCAAGCACGATGGCCAACCTGTCCCTTTCCTCGCCTGGAGCCTCCCCCTGAGCCCGCAGCCCCGCGATCACTTTAGCGAATTGCTTCGCCCCCTCGCGGTTGAGCTGGATCACCACCTCGTAGTAGCCCGCGTAACGGGGATCAGGGGCAGGACGGGCGTCGGTAAGACGAAACTTTGGGGTCTACCATTGGATTTTGTGAGGGGACAGCCGGGGAAGATCGTGGTATTATGGGTTTGAGGCGGGGGTGTAGCTCTTGGGGTCTGCGGCTTTGTCC
>MTNJ01000001.1 GCA_002011425.1 Candidatus Acetothermia bacterium JdFR-48
GTGGCGAAGGGGTACAACGAGGCGCATGGATTCTCCCTCTTGGAGTTCGACTTCAAGCTCGGTGGCTGACGCGCTCTCGGCGAAATGCGGGCCAAAACGAAGAAGGTCAACCTCCCTTGGGTGACCTTCGAGGAATGGTCCTCCGAAGGGCTCGACCTCGAAGTGATGCTCCTGAACAGGGCCGAGGGAGGTTCATCTTAAAATTCTTGCGTGTGAACGGGGTCTCGATTCCAACTCAACTGGTCACGCCCTTTATAAGGAGACTTTAGGCCAAAGGAGCTGTGGGAAATGCTCGTAGGGCTTGAAGAGAAAGGGCTGGTTGCTTCAGACCGGTTCGGCAATGGGCTTGAGATGAACAATTCGCCATCCCTGAGAGTCTGTCATTATTGAACTTCAAGTCCGATGAATTTTTTGGGAAAATCATCACTCCCTTCGGCCAGGGTGATTCCTTCTGTCAGATCTGGAGGGACAAGCTGATCGTTCTTTTTGGGCTGAATGAACTGGGAGCTCGTGGATCGACCTGGCTCTAGAATTTCTTTCTCAGCGGGCCCCCGATTGGAGCGTTGGACTACGAGTGGCAGGGAGTGGGGCCTGATCAGCAATGTGCGCTTCCTCCCTAATTGCCACGATGAGGGCTCCCTCGCGTTGATCCTTGAGGGTGCTTGAACAAGGGGCGAAGCTTAATGGGATATGAGAGGATCTAGAACTACCACATCGACGCTCTTCAGCACGGTTCCAGCTAAAGACCCTGTTGGGCAAGGTATTGTTGGGAAAGGGATATTCGCTGAAAAATGACAGGTCCATCGAGTATCTGGGGGTGTTCAGGGTGGTTAAAAGGACTGTTCATTACTTCGAAAGCTGTGGCCCGGCGAATACAGATGTCACCCTCGATGCCGTCATGGAGAGGGCAAAAGAGGGGGATGTTCGGGCGATCGTCGTCGCCTCTATGAGTGGCCGGACTGCTATCGAAGCGGCGGAGCGCGTGAGGTCAGCCGGGCTAGAAGTGAAGATAGTTTGTGTCACCGGACCCCCCTCGTGGGAACAATATGGCTACGAGATACCGCTGATCAAGCCCGAAGAAAGGGCGAGACTCGAGCAGCTCGGGGTGGTGATTGTGGACCAAGTAGAAGAACCGTTTCGAGAGGTGGCCTTCCACAATTGGTGGGAAAAGAGAACAGTAGAGGTGCCACGGCCAGAAGCAGACCTCTTCTGGATGGCCTTGATTTGCGTCGGCGGACATGGCTTCCGGACAGCGATCGAGGTGATCTTCATGGCCGTTGAGGCCGGAACAGTAAAGGCAGGCGAGAGGGTCATTGGAGTTGCCGGGACTGGGGAAGGTGCAGATTCTGCAATTGTAATGAAGGCTACAAAGTTCCGTGGCGCCGTCGGAGAAGACCCTGATAAGAGAATGAAAGTCGAAGAGATCTTGGCCATGCCCCGGGAGGTAGCCTGGGTGGGGTATGGATAAGCATTTTAGGAGGAACTGTGAGAATTTATGCCGGGTTCGCGCGTTTCTATACCAAAGGACCATATCCTGAGTACAGCCGTACGATGGCGGAGCTTCTCCCTCGGGTGCTCGAGCGGTTCAGGGCCAAAACCAGCACAGTGTTGGACCTCGCCTGCGGGGATGGGACCTTCGCCGTGGAGCTCGCCCGGCGGGGCTACCACGTGACCGGGGTGGACCTCTCCCTGGAAATGCTCGAGTTCGCCCGAGAAAACGCGAGGGACGCCGGGGTCATGATCGACTTCGTCCAGCAGGATATGCGCTCCCTGGACCTCCTCGGGAGATTCGACCTCGTGACCTGTTGGTACGACAGCCTCAATTATCTCCTAGAATACGAGGACCTCGTCGCGACCTTCATTCACGTGGCCAAAGTGTTGAATCCGAACGGACTTTTCATTTTCGATATGAACACCCGCTACGCTTTGTCCGTTTACTGGCAGCGTCACCCCGCCTACGTGCAGCAGGACACCGACGAATTCTTCGAGGTCCATCGTCCGGTCTATGACTACGAGCGGGACATCGCCATCGTGAGGATCACCGGTTTTTACCGAGAGGGGGAAGTCTGGCACCGGATCGACGAGGTACACCGGGAGCGGGCCTACACTTTGGCGCAGATCCGGGAAGCGCTGAGGAAAGCGAGCTTGGAGGAGCTGGCCTGCTGGGGGAGCTTGCGGGAGATGAAGCCGCCGGCGCCAGATTCCGGCCGGGTGTGGTTTGTCGCCCGGCGAGCCGGTACCCTTTGAGATGTCGCGTGGAGGAGTTTACCCGTGTGAGGGTGGCGTTCTCGACGCAAACGATCGGACTTGTCCATAAAGGACGGGTGTTCCTCGACCTCGTACGGTGTTCGCCATCTTCTTTCTTCCGCTTCAAAAACTCCTCGTGCCGTGGAAGGGAAGTGAGGAGGAGACATGAAAGTCAAGGTATGTCTAGAGGTCGGCCCTCAGGGGACAGGGGCCTTTGTGCCTGACTGCCCGGGATGCTGGGTCTTTGGGCAAACGCCGGGGCGAGCCCTGGATAAGGAGAAACGCCTGGTCCGTGAGTGGTTCGACTGGCTTGAGCGCCATGGGGAACCGGTCCAGAAACCGGGTCAAATTGAGCTAGAAGTGGCCGAGATGATGCGAGTCGATTACGACCCGGTGGAAGCCGGAAAGTCGGAACCGCTCTTCTGGGCCGAGGTTCCACCCATCAATGAGGGTAACATCGCCTGGACGCTTAGGCTCCTGAGATACTCACGCGCGGACCTGCTTGAACTCGTACATGATTTAGACGAGGAAACCCTTGAATGGAAACCCCCGAGCAAACCGCGCACCATTGGAAATTGTCTGCGGCACATCGCCTATGTGGAGCTTTGGTACCTGTCGCGGCTGGAGATAGAGGTGCCCACCGACTTTCCGCAGGACGTTTTCGCGCTTTTGGATTACAGCCGCGAAGTGGTGGTTTATTGGTTGGAGCATTTTCCCGAGGAAAAGATGGCCGGGGTTTTCCAACCCATCGAGGACCCCAGCCCGATCTGCAACCTATGGACCGCACGGAAGGTCCTCCGACGGCTGGTGGATCACGAACGGCTGCACACGCGGTACATCGAGAAGGTACTGGCCTTGCGGCGTGCGGCGTAGGGATACATCCCCTGCAAAAAGAGGGGTCGTAAAGGCTTGGGTATTGGTGGAACAGGTCCAGTGCGTTTGCAAAAACGACCATTGTTCAAAATTAAATAAAGAGATCTTGTCTCAGGGAAATCTGGAACAGAAGTGGAAATGTTTTTTCGTTTCCTCTCGCAAAGCTCGGAGATTGGAGAAGTACTGTACCAGAGGTCGAACAAGGAGATTTACCACGGCAAACGGGGTAATATGGAAAGTCGAAATTGGAAGGGAGTCGCTGGAGGGATAGCCGAGGCGGGTGGCCAAATATGGGTTGGACTGTGTAAGCATGCGTTCCCAAATAGGGCTTCCTCTGCAAATGATGGCCCAGGAGGTCTGTCACCGCTGGGGATAGATAATCCCTGGGTATGTGGAATCCCGGCGCGCTCTGAAAGGTCTATGGACCGACAACAGGTGCCCAGATCCGTGCGTAGGCGATGGGTACCTGGTTGTCAAATTCGGACCTGGGTCGAAGAACGGGGTTTAAGTTGTCGGATATGTTAAGTTGTAGACTGTCTCTGTTCCTAGACTGGAACGGTGAGGAGAGCATGTTCCACACCTTGATGGCGAATGGCCCGCCTCTCAAACGGGTCGACGACGATCAGTGAATAGCCGAATAAGGGGAAAGGGGCTCACCGGGAACAGAGTGCGCTGACTTCTACTGTGCTATAGGTGAGGAAGAGCCGTGGAAGGTACCAATGGGAAACAGAACGGACAAAGGGGGAAAACTTGGAAAATGACGGGATGATCGCGTATTGCGGCATAATATGTACTGACTGTCGGGCCTACACCGCGACCCAGAAGGGTGAACAGAGAGAGCTCTCCCAGCTGGCCAAGGAATGGAGCAGCGAGGGTTATCATCTCTCGGCCGAAGATTGTCTGTGCGAGGGCTGTATCGGGGAAGGGCGTTTGGCCTCGTTTGCCCGCCAGTGTGAGATCCGCCGCTGCGCGGTGGCACGAGGGGTAAAGACGTGTGGCCATTGCTCAGATTATCCCTGTGATTCCCTCCAAGAAACTTTCCAAAGGTCACCCCATGCTAGAGCAGTGCTGGACGAGATTGCCCAAAAGCGCTCACCCTAACTGTAGCCCAAATAAGGAGGGGGACTCTGGATAGGAAGAATACAAGGAGTGATGACCAGGAACTTTCGGCGGCTTTGATGTTGAGAAAATATATTCCTTCGGGGACGTCGGAAAGCCGACTTGGGGAGCGTGCAGGGACCTGCACAACCGATCACATTGAGGAACTCGCGCCGTCTCAGACCACTGTGAGGGGATTAATCACCGTGGCCAAGCGGTTGAGTCCAAGTACGGGCTCCAGGAGGTCTCTGAAATGCGACTTACTTGAGGGTCTTTTCGCTTGCCCCATCCACTGCTTAAATTTGCGTAGATGAAAAAATTAAATTGTCCTGATTGAGATTTTTGGAAGGAATCGCATGAAAGTCCGACCATATCAGGGAACAGACCTGTCAGGCCTTGTGGCCCTGTGGAACGAGGCCTTTAGGGGAAGATATGAATTCATCCCCCGCACCGAGGCCCGACTCCGCAAGTCGTTGGAGGGCGCGAGTATCGCACTGCTCGCTGTCGATGATGAGGATAATCCGATAGGCTTAGTGTTCCTCCGACGAGAATGGTACGGCGAGGAACTCGTCCTCGTCGTACGCTCCGGGCCACGTCGGTGGGAAGTCGAGGAGGAATTGCTCCACGCTGTCGAACCCTATGCTCAGACGGGGGAGCTCGTCGTCCTTGTCGATGCGGAAAATTCTAAAAGGGTTTCCCTCGTTTCCGCTCACGGTTATCGGGACGATGGAAGCCTTTATCACATGCTCTTCGAACTGACTCGGCCGTGCCCCGAGGTCCGAGCCCCGCCGGGTTACTTCCTGCGCAACCTCAAATCTGAGGAGGAAGAGAAATTCGTCCGTATGGTGAACGCCGCCTATGGGGGAGAGCGGCTTCAGCCGGGGGTGCTCGCCCGGTGGCGGGAAGAAGCCCCGCCGTTCCAGCCGGGATGGGTACAGGTGGCCGAGCACCGGGGAGAACTGGTGGCCGCCGTAGTGGCCCGGCCCGATATCGAATTCAACAGGCACTATCGGGCCAGACGGGGGTATCTGGGGCCGGCGGCCACCCTCGTCGACCATCGGGGCAGGGGTCTGGCCAAAGCCCTCACCGTGCGTGCCCTTATATTTCTCAAAAGCAAAGGCTACGAAAGCGCTTCCCTTTACACTTGGAGCGGCAACACGGCGGCGGTAGCAGCGGTGCGGGGCTTGGGGTTCCGCACCGCCCACGAGTGGAAGATCTTGAGAAAGCGTCTTCGGGATTGCCGGAATTATGAACGGCAAAGTTAAGGGGATCGTCTACATGAGCGTATCGATGGGATGGATCGGGAGATCCCGGGCCGAGATACGGAATGATCTTCGGCGGATGCGCGAAGAACTCCATGCCAAAGCCGTCCGCTTGGAAGGACATAACCGGCGGCTCTGGGAGTGTGCAGCCCTGGCCAAGGAAGAGGGCCTGGAGGTCTGGCTCCACCCCAAGGCGAACATCGGGGTGCCGCCCAAGTCCGTGTTCCTGAAGATGGAAAGGGAATTCGCCCGTCGGGCGCGGGAATTCGGGGTGGACGTCTATCTCCTTGGCAACGAGTTGAGCCTCGAAGTCAACCTGTGGGACGACCGCGTGCTCGAGTACACCGAGCGGGACGTCCCTCGGGACGTGGTCGAGCCGCTGCGGAGGCAGCCGGAGGTGTTCCAGAGGTTCCTCGCGGAGCTTTTGGGGATCGTCGGGGAGGACCTCGAGGGGCCGATAGGGTATGTGGCCGCCTCTTGGGAGTTCGATTACGTGGACTGGACACAGTTCGACCTCGTGCTCTGCAACCAGTTCTTTTGGCCCCCAACCCAGGACAACTTCCTAGATTTGCTCGGGCAGATGAGGGCATTCGGCAAGCCGGCCGTCTTGGGGGAATGCGGTTACCTGACCATCGACCGTGCCTTCGAGGCCGGTCCGCTGTATTGGTATCCGCAAAAGCATCGAGTGCGGTACGACGAAGGAGCACAGGCGGCCTGCCTGCGAGCTTGCCTGGGATTGGTGCAACAGGCCGGCCTCGACGGGGTCTTCATTCAGGAGTGGCAAGATCTGGACGATATGGGCTTCGGGCTGGTACGGAAGGATGGGAAGCCAAAAAGTGCCTACACGGTAGTGGCGGATTTCTTCGAACGGTTCGATTAGGACGGCCGGGCTCAAAACCGCGGTTTTAGGCTTTCCGCCGACTGGGGCGTGGCTTTCAATACTCCGATGAGGAGGTCCGGATGGATGGGATCAGCGTCAGGGAAGTCACCCACGAGAATGTGGACGATCTCTGCCGGATATGTGTCCCGCCCGAGAAGGTGACGGACCCCGTATTCGTGACCGGCGTGGAGCTGAAGAAGGAATGGGCGATCGGGATGCTCGAGAGATGGGGCACATGTGCCAAATTGGCGTACCGGGGATCCACCCCGGTGGGGATGATCCAATATTGGCCGGTCCCCGAACAGAGGGTCATCCGTATTCACTGCATCTACGTCCCCGAGGAGGAGAACTGGGGAAAGGGGATAGGCACGTGGCTGTTGTCCAGCCTGATAGGAGATGTGAGGGAGCCCAAGGATTGGTTCGGCGGTGAGCGGCCGGTGGCCTTGGTGACCAAAACTTTTCCCGGCGAGAGTCCAGGCCAATACCCTGCGCGGCTCTTCTTTAGGAAAAAGGGGTTCATGCAAGTGGGAGATGATCCCGATTTCCTGTATTACCCGTTGCGGCCTGATTTCGTTTACCGTCCACCGGAGGATGGCCCCGAATACATCTCCCAAGAGGAGGACCGGGGAAGGGCGGTATTCATCTATGGCCCGGCACCGTGTCCCTTTGCCTATGTGTTCCTGAAGAGGGCGGAGCGGGTGGTGAGGGAGGTGGCACCTTGGCTCCCGGTCCGGTGGATAAGTGCGTTCACGGAACCCCACGAAGTCGAAAAGCGAGGCGGTGTAAGGGGATGTATCGTCAACGCACGGCTGATAAGGTCCATTCCGCTCGATAAACCTCGATTTCGACAAGAAGTACTACGCGCTCTAGAAGGGGCTGAGGATGATTTTTAATCCCATCAGGACATAAAGCTGGTAGGCGGTGGGATTACGGTATTAGGGCGCAGAGAGCGTTTGGGAGCCGCGGGCCGGATTGGGAACTCGAGGCCCATCTTAAGGCGGTCCCCCGGGGTAAAGCCCTGGACTCAGGGAATCGGCGAAGGCCGCAACGACCTCTTCCTTACCCGCAATGGTTTTGAAGTAGAGGGGGATCGACCTCTCCTGGGTAGCTGTAAGGGGATGCAGTGACCTCTCCCGGAGGGAGGGCCCTAAGGCGCAGGCCCAAATGGGCGATGTGCGAGAGTTCCCATCCCTGAGGGAACATACACCTGCATCGTCTGTGCTTATGTGTTGCCGTTCCTCAAGAGGAGCGAGGCGGAGGGGCTCATCGGGAGGATCAAGGCCGGGCTCGCACCCGGCGGGGTGCCCTATGTAGCGACCTTCAGTACCGAGGACACCGGATACTGAGGCTGCAGGGTGCGAGGCCTCCCTGAAGTGGAGCCGAACGCCTTTTTCTCAGCAGGAGACGTCAGATGCATCTCATCTATGTCGCTCGGGAGGAGCTGAGGGATTTCTCCAATGACTTTGAGTTCCTCGAGGGCTACAGCTTGGATTTCGCCCACGGCGACCCGCAGCACCACAGTTGGGCCAGCATTCTGACGAGGAGGTCTAAATAATCCATGGTCATAGCTAGGCAAGGAGGACCAAAACCCAGTTCGACCGCATCGCTGAGGACTATTATACTGACCACCATGGGATAAGCTGACCGAAAGCATCTACAATGTGCTGAGTTGGCGCTACATTGAGCCATATCTTCCTCCAAGAGGCACGGTCCTCGATGTCGGTGGCGAGAGGGGCAAGTGGGCCATCCCCATCGCTGAGTGCGGGCTCGAGGGCGTCCTCTACGACCTCTCTAAGGGAACGCGCGAGGTGTCACGAAGGAAGATCAGGGAGAGGGGACTCGAAGAGCCGATCTCGCTCGTGCAGGGCGATATTCACAAGACGGCCTTCCCCGATGGGCGCTTCGACTTCGTCCCGGCCGAAGGAGTGATCGATACACTGCACTGACATTGAGAGGGCCTTTCGGGAGCTGGTGCGGGTGCTGAAGCCCGGCTGCCATCTGGCGGCGAGCCTCGACGGCCTCTACTACGTGGCCTGGGCGATGACAAACTCCGGGGAGCTAGACGAGATCATAGGGGCTGCTGGGGGAAGGAAGATACCTCGATGAGGACGAGGTTTACTGCAATGCCCTCGCGCCGGAAGACATAGGTCTTTGGCCGAGAAGTGTGGTCTTGCAGTGGTGAAGCTTTTCGGAAAAAAAACCGGTGCTCACCCAGTACCTGAGCGATGAGCGAAGGCGGGCTATCCTTGAAGCCTCGGAGAAGTTTCAGCGGCTCCTGGAGATCGAGCTCGCTTTATGCGAGAGGCCCTCGCTCGTCGGCGCCGGTAGCCACCTGCAGCTTGTCGTTAGAAATGAGTGATGGGGGATATGGAGGAATATCTGAGGCCCACGAAATACGCTGACATGACCTCAGAGGTGTGGGCCTTGACTGCACGGTTGACCGAGGGCTTGAGCGATGACCGCACAAAGGCTGTAGCGGTCTTCTACTTCATCAGGGGCTCAAGTTCGGTGGCTCGCCGCTCTATCCCGCCTCTGAAGTGGTGAAACGCCTCAATAGACCATTTATCTTCGCTTCCAAGGCGGCCCTACAGATGGCCCACCTGCGAAGTGCGGGCATCCCTGCCAGGTTGCACAAATGGCGCGGGAAGTTTTCCGAGAGATGGGCGAGAGGATCGGCGAGCTCCTCTCCCTCAGGGAGGGTTCAAGGCGAGTCGGGAAATTTACCATGTAGCAGCCGAAGTCTGACTGGGCAGATGGATCGTTAATGCTACATTGATAGAGCGCTTCGCAAAGGTAATAAAGCCCTCGGAGTGGGACGGCGGGGAAGACGCCCTCATGGGGGACTTCGAGATCCCTGAGGATTTAGGCGGCTCCGCCGACATCCCCCAGAGGATCGTAAATCTCGAAGCTGGAAGGTTCCTACCCCTTCGCCCCCGCTCGCTCTATCACTTGCTAAAACGGGGTTTTACAGGAGATCGAAAGGGGTCCTTGAGGAAGCGTGGCAGATGGGAGATCAGCTGTTGGCTAAAGCCCAAAAGCTTAGGGGACGAGTCGAGGATGCCTCAGTCCGGCCTAAACGCAATCCGCGGATACCATCGCCGACGGGCGGCCAGCCACGATGCGCAGAAGGCCGGGACTCGGCATAATGAGAAGCGTGCTCCACCACATCGCCGCCGAGGTCGTCCCCCAAGAGCTTGCCAAGGTGTTCCGGTCCGGCAGGAGCCTGATCCCGGGGGGACCCGATAGTAGCTGGAGGACCTTCTGGACCGAGGGCAGCGATCCTGGATATACGGGCTGTGCTTTGGAACCGCTCGTCCATTTTGGAATCTCCTAAAAGTGGGCTGAAGAGCGGGCTTCAGCCCTTCTGCGATTGATGGAGACTAAAGCGGTGTGATGAGGCGGGTTTTCCTCTACGGCGATATCGTGGATAACTTCGAGTCCGTCTCGGCCCATTTCATTGAGGCCGCGGGTGGGAGTTCGGCCAAGATCGCCCTGCTCCTCATGGGAGGCCCGGGCTGGAAGGGCTACCTCCCCAGGTATCGGGACCCTTGGGCGCAGTTAGGAGCTGTCGAAGTGATTCCTATTGCTCCACTCGGGAACTCCACAGAGCTAAGCTCGGAGGCGCTCGCTTGCCTGCGCTCATGCACAGGGATCTTCATCGGGGGCGGCGACACCCCCCAGATATCATGAAATCTACACCCACCCGGAAGTGAAGGGGCCCATCCGCGAACTCCACCAATCAGGCATCCCCTACGGGGGCATGTCGGCGGGCGCGCTTATCGTAGGCGAGAGGTGCACGATCTGGGGAAGCAAGGTCACCACGCCGACCAATGAGTATTTCGTCAGGGCCAAGGCTTATCACGATCCGGCAGGGGACGGGGAGGTGGAACTGAGGGTGGGCCATGGGTTGGGCCTGCTCCAAGATTGCATCATCGAGGTCCATTTCAGCGAGCTCGGGGGGTTCCCCAGGCTGGTCCAGGCGATGGAGTTGACGGGATCGACTTGGGGCCTCGGAATCGACGAACCTATCTGCGTGGAGATTCGGGATGGGACCTACGGGAAAGTGCACGGCCGGGGGAGGGCCTACCTCCTGAGGAGGATGGGCCATCTCTCGTTTGAAATTCAGGCTTTGGAGCCAGGCGGCGAATTTGAGATGTAAAGGGTTAACGATGGCACAAGAGGAGGAGCTCCTCCGGAGAGCCCGGGCAACTTTAGTAAGGCATAGCGGTGGGCGATGCCTTGGGGAAGCTCACCGAAGGCTACTGGCCCCGGGAGATCGCCCAAACCTACGGCGGGCCGATCACCAACTTCTGCAAGCCAATCCAACCCCGTTCTCGCTGGGAATGGGCCCACGCTGAGGTCACCGACGACACCCACGTTACCCTCCTCGTGGCCGAGTCGATCCTCGAGATGGGGAAAGTGGATCGCTTGGATATCGCGCGGCGCATCTTGGAGAAGCCCATCAAAGGCTGGCCCGACTGGGATGAGTTCAGGGCGGCGGGCGGACCCGAGCAGGTTGGCCACCGCACGGGCAATGGGGCGCCGATGCGGATCTCGCCCGTGGGGATCATCGACTCTCCCTAGAATCTTGACAAGTTGATCGACGACGTGGAGCAAGCCTACATGATGACCCATTACGTCTCTTCCACGATCTCCGCCGCTTGCGCTATCGCAGCGGCTATCTCTGCTGCCGTTGAAGGATGGTCCAAGGACGAGATATTGGAACTGGCCCTCGAGGCGACCCGGCTGGGGCGGACGCGGGGCCGGAGGGATCAAGCGCCGCCTCTTGAAGAGCTTGTCCAATTGGGGCTAGAAAAGCTAAAGATGGAAAGTGACAAAAGCCCGGGTCGGAGACTGAGGGGCCTCAACCCTGGATTTCTCGCCTGGGAGGGAGCCTCTTTTGCCCTATGCTTGGCCTACAACGCGTCCGGGGCGAAGGAGGCTATCTTGGAGGCCGTCAATCAGGGAGGGGATGCCGACTCCATCGCCTCAATGGCCGGGGGAATAGCCGCGGCCCTGAACCCAGATTCCCTACCCGGGGAGTGGATCACCGGAGTTGAGCGGGCGAACGGGCACGATCTCAGAAAAGTAACCGAAAAGTTGGTCTCTCTACGATGTTAACCCGAACCGGTCACATCCCAGAAGAAGGACCGGATGCCCAGCTTCGGCGAATAGGGTAAGCACATCAGTTTCAACAAGCGTTGGCGCTCTGGATCTAAGCCAAACCTGCCTGTACAAGGTCAGTAGGCTGTAGATGTTTACGTAATTGAGGAAAGTGACCTTTAAATCCAGCGATGTATATGACAACCGAAGATATTACGAAATTGCATTCTCCTTCAGGGACATAAGCCAAGAGGTGGATCTCTTTGAGGAATGCTTCCACCGTTATTCCAGGATCCCTGTCCGGAGGGTTTTGGACCTCGGTTGCGGCCCCTGTCCGCATTTGGAAGAGCTGGCCCGACGGTGCTATGAATACATGGGCCTAGACATCAGCGAAGTGATGCTCGCCTCCGCCCGACAGAAGGCCGAAACACTCCGGATCGAGGCGACCTTCATCCGGGCCGAAATGAGCACTTTCACACCCGAAAAGCCCGTGGACTTCGCTTTTACGCTGCTCGGCTCGTTGTATGCCGAGACCACGGCTGAATTGCTGTCGCACTTTGCCACCGTGGCCGCTGCCTTGAATCCAGGCGGCCTCTATCTTCTCGACGGGTGCATCAGCTTTCGGTGGACCGATCCAGCCGGTGAAGACGAGAGCTGGAGCATTGAGAGAGGGGGTGAAGATCGCGGTAAGATTTCCCCGGGAGGAAGTGATAGATCGAGCCGCTCAGATCTGTAAGTATGGGCTCATCATTGATGTCAATGACCGCGGGAAGGAGCTGCATCTGGAGTGCCATGAGGTCACGAGGATCATCTTCCCCCAGGAATTCCTCCTGCTCGTGGAGAAGTCCGAGAGATTCGAGTTCGTCGGTTGGTGGAACAACTGGGATCTCGGTGAACCCCCTGAGGGGGCGGAACGCATCAGCCGTCCCATCGCCGTGATCCGTCGGCTTTGAGAGGCTAGATCATGGGAACCGATTATGCGAAGTTGGCCGAGAAGCTTCTCACGGTGGCAGCGCAGCTAGCCAAAGAATTACAAGTGGACAAAAGCGTAATTGGATGTGCGGTCCTGGGAAGCACGGCATGGGGGATGTGCATCCCAAATCGGACATCGATTTGTTGGAGTTGGTCAAGGGGGCGGGGTGTATCGGTGGGAAAGGAGAACTGTCCAGCGCACTGTGGTCAATATAGCTCTGCGCTCACAAGATATTCTGGAAAGGATGGCCCAAGATCACCCGCATACCATTTGGGGGTTGCAGGAATTCCAGATCCTTTACGATCCCCAGGGTATTCTACAAATGCTCAAGCAGGAGGCGAGGATAACCCCAGAGGTGGAAGGAGAATTCCTGGGAGATCTTTTGGATGAAGCCCGATCGCTCATCGGGAAGGCCGAGAGGGCTTTAGAAGAGCACGATCTGGAACCTGTCTGCTTTGGCTTAGGCGGGGGGCGATGGAGCTCGCCGAGCTACTGTTTTATAAGGAGGAAGGAAGAAGAATTAACCTTTTGCACTTTTGGCAGGAGACCCAGAGTCTTCCATCGCCACCTGGGTTTAAGGAGCTCTTCGCCAGAATACAAGGATTTGAAGCTGTGAATGAGACCTGGCTTGCCGAGATGCTCGAAAGGCTTGAGGCTTTTCTTCCGTGGGCATAATGATAAAGCTCAAATATGATCCTGTCGCATATGTCCTGAAGAACGGCAATCTCCATCATAAGCTCAGGGTGTTCCTTGCAGTGAGTAGGGAAGCGGGATGTCAACCTCTGATCGAGGAGATAAAGTCCCTACAAAATCCGGACGGAGGGTGGCCTTGGCAACTGGAACGGGGAAAGCCGAGCAGGACGATGGATACCGCCAGAACCATCCAGTTACTTATCAGAGCAGGTGAAGATAAAGGTTCGCGTGTGATCAAAGGTGGGGTCAACTTCCTTAAGGCAAGGCAGCGAGCCGACGGTGGCTGGCTCGATGAGGACCCTGAGCTGAAGGGGCTAATCCCCGAGGAATGGGACTGGACCAGTACGGAATATAGCGGCACGGGGACCACTGCTGAAGTGATCAACGCCCTACTCGCAGCAGGACATCCCAGGGATGCAAGGATCGAGAGGGCTTTAGAGTTCCTCCGCCGGGCACAGAATGAGGAGGGGGGCTGGCCGACCCACATCGGCCCCGATTACCCCTACGGGACGGATATCGCCTGTATGGACGATATAGTCAGGGCTTTCATCAACGCCGGAGAGCCCAAGAGGTCCCATATCCTGAAAAGGGCTGTGGATGCCCTCCTCCAGCACCGTGAGGGCTGGAAAGAGCCCGTAGGGGCCTCCTCAGCGCTGTGCGTGTTCCTGACCCTCGGTTATCCAACAGAACACCCGTATATTCAGGAACTAATCCAAAACCTTATCGAGGCCCAGAGACCGGACGGTAGCTGGAACTGGTTCGGGAACCTCCCCTCAAATCCAGGCCAGACTGCTCACTGCATCGAGCAGCTCGTAAGATGCGGGATGGAGATATAAGCAAGTGATAGGGGGTCTTCAAAGAGGTTGCGATCCGATAGGCAGAAAAGGAGGATCCCGAAAAGATCTTGGTCATGATCAATACTCGCAATAAGCTATTCTACAAAGAGTTCGTCCTTCTCGGGGTATCTCTTCATGAACGATGAGGAGCTGGAGGAGTTCGAACATAAGGATTTCTACGTCTGCGAGCTGGAGGCCAGATCGTGGGGGTGGCCTTCGAGACATCGACGACGCGCTTTGACATAGTGGGGATCGTGACAAGAACGTATGTCCTCCCTCAATTCCAGCGAGGGGGATCGGGCGGCATTGATCGCCGAGATTGAAAGCGTAGCCAGAAAACAAGGCATCCAAAAGATCCTGATCTGGATTGATCCCAAGGCGACTAGGGCCATCTCGTTCTATAAGAAGGAGGGTTGCCGAGAGATCGATCCTGCGGCCCATTACGGGGATGAGGCCATCGATGCTCGGATAATAGAGGCGCGGGAAGGAGCTTTTTGTCTTGTGGAAAGAGTTGTAAGATGGCTTTGATGGATAACGTTATCGGGAAACAGGTAGAGAGGGACCACTATGAAGGTGCGCCCAAGTTCTCAGCGGCCCATCCTCGAGCCTTGCAGCTTGAAAGGGTTTGCTTACCAGCTCGATCCTTATATTGGATGTGAGCACCTCTGCTCATATTGCTATGCCCTCAACCGGGCCAAAACCGACTGGACGAACGAGATCCTCATACACCAGGATCTCGCCAACCAGCTGGAGCGTGAGCTCTCTGCGCTTGAACCTCAGAGGATCTATATGGGGTGGAATACCGATCCCTACCAGCCTTTGGAGAGGAAACACCAGCAGACCCGGCAGGCCTTGGAACTGCTGTCACAGCGGGGCTTTTCGGTTTCCATCCTAACCAAGTCCGACCTGGTGGTCCGGGACATAGATCTGCTCCTGAGGATGCCCGAGCCATCGGTGGGCTTCTCGATTGCCTTCCAAGACGAGCAGGTTCGCCAGCGCTTCGAGGCCACATCTCCTCCCAATGAACGCAGGATCGCAGCCCTCAGAAGGTTGAAAGGGGCAAGTATCAGAACTTATACGCTGATTTGTCCCGTGATGCCTTTCATCACCGATGTGGCTGCGCTGATCGAGCTGGTGGCACCACACGTGGACACCATCTGGATCTATGCCTTGAGGATGGAAGCGGAAGGTGACTCCAACTGGCAGAACGTCAAGGGCATATTGGATCGCCATTTTCCGGGGCTGACGGAGCAGTATAGGCAGATCGCCTTCTCGGCTGCTCACCCTTATTGGGCACAGTTGCGACGAGAGCTGGAAAAAATCCAGCGAAGGAGTCGGCTCGATTTGAGGATAGAACTGCGATGGTGAGTAGAGGAAATGCCTCAAGGGGATGAGTGCCCAGGACATCGTGACGAAAGCCAAGGGGGGTGAAAAGGGATGATCGTCAAGAAGACAGAACACAAGTGGCGGGAGTTCAAGGGAGTAGGGTTCCAGGTCGGGGCGACGGGAGAGCGGATGATGGTGACTTTGATGCAATTCAAGCGAGGCGATCGGGTGGGAAGGCACAGGCACGAGAACGAGCAGGCCGGTTACTGTCTCTCCGGGAGGTTCAAGCTGACGATCGAGGGCAAAGGGGGCCTGATCGAACCCGGGGATAGCTACCTGATCCCCGGTGGCGCCGAACATTCCTATGAGATCCTGGAGGATTCTGAGGCAGTGGAAGTCTTTTCTCCTCCGCGGGAGGACTATCGCTAAAGGGGTTTATAAGATGCGTGATCCATAGGCTTTACCTGCTGTGAAGGGAACTAATATCGCCGACTTAATACCGGGCCTTCATCAGTACCAGCTAAAGATTTGAAGTCCACGGCTCGGATATCTCCAAGATGGCCTTGAGTTGCTGATCTTGCGGAAGGCGCTTTAAGTTGGCTTTGATATCTATTAGGAGATGAAGGGTATGAGCAGAGGAGCAGTGCTCACCGGTCTCTACTTACTCCTGCCCTATCGATGTGACATGAAATGCAATCGCTGGTTTGTCTGGGGCAGTCACCGAACCAAGAGCACGATGCCCCTTCAGGAGGTCTAAACGACCTCTAAAGCAAGGTCGGGACCTCGGGACAGTGGAGTGGACCTACTTCGAGAGCGGCGAACCCTTCCTCTATTCCCCCGTTTTGGTAAGAGGGATTGAAGAAGCAGCAAGAACGGGCTTTAAAGTGGGGATCGTCACCAACGGCTACCGATCCACCACCGTGGAGATTACCATAAGGTGGCTCGGACCGGCCGGGGGCAAAGTAGCGAACCTCTCCGTGAACTGGGCCCTCTTCCACTGGGATGAGAAGATCTCTCGGCAAGGGAGGAACACCTGCTTTGTGGCGCAGGAGCTGAAGATTTCCGTGGGAGTGATCACTATTGTGGGACTCGATGAAAATGGGGACGAGCCCGTCACGTGACAGCCCCCCACCGGGGAGTGGAAGATGATACACCACGGTCGGACGGCGGAGAAGCCCGTGAAGGGATTGCCACGGCGAAGTTGCACCGATTTCACTGAATGTCCCCAGGAGGTCCTGAAAGGACTCGGCAAAGTCCATAATGAGCCCCTGGGCCATGTTCACATCTGCCCGGGGAACTCCCTAGCGAACCTCCTCAAGCAGGATCTCGCCGAATTCTGCAAGAGCTATGATCCTGAGCGCTATCCGATGACCGGCCCGCTGCCCAAGGGCAGCCCAGCGGAGTTGGTGCGTCGCTACGGGCTGGAGCACGAGGTTCTTACATCGATGCCTGCCACCTCTGCTACACTGCCCGGGCGAAGCTCCGCGGCCGATTTCCCGAGATCTTGATCCCGGATCAGATGAATGGGGTGATGGGGCATTGATCGATCGTGGGAAGTTCCTTCGAATACCTCCGATCACCAGGGGCCAACTGGTCGGGGATCTGCGAAAGCTGGGACTCGGGCCGGGCGACGTGACCATGTTACACGCCTCGATCAGGGCCATCGGCTGGGTCGTAGGCGGCCCGGATGTGGTTATCCAGGCGATCCTAGACGTAATCGGCCCCGAGGGGACGCTCATGATGTACGCGGGCTGGGAGGAAGCTCCCTACCTTACCATCGCCCTCGAAGAGGGGAGGGGAAAGCCATACCGCGAGGAGTGCCCGGCCTTCGACCCGGAACGATCGCGGGCCAACCGTAAGTGGAGCATCCTCACCGAGTACCTCAGGACCTGGCCCGGCGCCCGCCGCAGTGATCATCCCGAAGCTTCCGTGGCCGCGGTGGGGGCGAAAGCGGAGTGGATCACGAAGGACCATCCCCTCGATTACCCTTACGGTCCCGGGTCCCCCTTCGCCAAGCTCTGTGAAATCGGCGGAAAAGTTCTGCTGTTGGGAGCGCCCCTGAACGCCATCACGGTCCTACATTACGCCGAGTCCGCCGCGCGGATTCCCGAAAAAAGGGTTGTCCGCTATGAGATGCCAGTGCTGCGGAAAGGGAAGCGGGTTTGGGTGGAAATCGAGGACATCGACACCGGCGATGGAATCGTGGAAGGACATTTCTCGGAGGAATATTTCACCACCATCGTCGAAGAATACCTGGCAGCGGGGAAAGGGTGCTCCGGGAAGGTCGGGGCGGCCCGGTCTTACCTCTTCGACGCCGCAGGCCTCGTGGATTTCGCCGTGAAGTGGCTGGAGCGCGCTTTTAGGGAGAAAACCCGGAGGAAAAACCTTCGATCTTTGTGATAATCCCCGCCAAAATCTTCGTGTATAGACCCTTATATTCTGCTGAGCTGGGAAAATGCTCCGGTGACTCTTCGCATCACGCAGCCCGGGAAAGAGATCTCCGGCCTCGGAAGGAAAAGAATGTTTCGGTTAAACTAACCCGGTCTTTCGGTTCCGAATTATGCCCCGGGGAACAGGAGGGAATACATGGAGAGGACATTGGTACTCCTTAAGCCCGATGCCGTGCAGCGACGTTTGATGGGAAGGATTATCTCACGGATCGAGGAGAAAGGGTTGAAGGTCGTCGCCATGAAGATGATGCGCATTACCCGCGAGCTCGCCGAACGCCATTACGCCGAGCATAGGGAGAAGCCGTTCTTCGGTACTCTCGTGGAGTTCATCACCTCTGGCCCCATCGTCGCCCTGGTGGTCGAGGGGCCGAGGGCCATCGAGGTCATGCGGACGATGATGGGGAAGACGAATCCACTAGAAGCGGCCCCGGGAACGATCCGGGGGGACTACGGTCTCTCCATCACCATGAATCTGATACACGGATCCGATTCCCAGAAGACCGCGGCCCGGGAGATCCCCATATTCTTCGCCCCCGAGGAGATCCTCGATTACGATATCACGGACCAACGGTGGTTCGGAGGATGAAGATGGAGCTTCCGGCGCGTTATGACCCCCGGCAGGTAGAGGATAGAATCCTCCGCTTTTGGCTCGAGGCCCGCTTCTGGGTGGCGAACCCAAGGAGCGGGAAGCCCTCCTTCTCCATCGTCATCCCCCCGCCCAACATCACCGGGCGCCTTCACCTGGGCCACGCGCTCAACAACACCCTACAGGACATCGTCACTCGGTACAAGCGCATGGACGGGTACGAGGTCTGCTGGTTCCCCGGTGTGGACCACGCGGGGATCGCCACGCAGAACGTGGTGGAACAGGAACTCGCCAAGGAAGGCCTCACCCGACACGACCTCGGGCGGGAGCAGTTCCTGGAGCGCGTGTGGGCGTGGAAGGAGAAGTACGGGAACGAGATCGTCGAGCAACTCAAGGCCCTCGGGGCCTCGTGTGACTGGTCGAGGCTCCGGTTCACCTTGGATGATGGCTTCTCCCGGGCGGTGCGGGAGGCGTTCGTCCGTTTTTGGGACGAGGGACTCATCTACCGCGGGGACTACATGATCAACTGGTGCCCAAGCTGCGGCACTACCCTCTCCGACATCGAGGTGGAGCACAGGGAGGTACAGGGGCACCTCTACTATGTATGTTACCCCTTGGAGGAGGGGGGGCACGTGGTGATCGCCACCACCCGCCCTGAGACAATGCTCGGGGACACCGGCGTCGCGGTGAACCCCGACGACCCCCGATATAAGTATCTCATCGGGAAGACCGCCATCCTCCCCCTCATTGGCAGAAGACTCCCGATCGTCCCGGCGCCGGAGGTGGACCCCGAGTTCGGCACCGGGGTCCTCAAGGTGACTCCAGGCCACGACTCGGTGGACTTCGAAATCGGCAAACGCGAAGGGCTGCCGCCGGTGAACATCCTGAACCCCGATGGGACCATCAACGAGAACGGCGGTCCCTTCGCCGGCCTGGACCGCTATGCCGCCCGCGAGGCGATCGTCCGGCGCCTGGAGGAGGAAGGGCTCCTCGAGAAGGTGGAGCCATACCGACACGCGGTGGGACACTGTTATCGCTGTGGGACCGCGGTGGAGCCCCTCATCTCAACGCAGTGGTTCGTCAAGATGAAGCCCCTCGCTGAACCCGCTGTTGACGCCGTGAAGTCGGGGAAAATCCGGTTCATTCCCGAGCGCTGGACCAAGGTCTACTTCGAATGGTTGGAGAACATCCGCGACTGGTGTATTTCCCGACAGCTCTGGTGGGGGCACCGGATCCCCGCCTGGTACGGCCCCGACGGGGAAATCTTCGTGGGGCGGGACGAGGCCGAGGTCAGGGCCCGTGCTCGGGCCCACTACGGCAGAGACGTCCCCCTCCGCCAGGAGGAGGACGTGCTCGATACATGGTTCTCCTCGGCACTGTGGCCCTTCGGGGTCATGGGCTGGCCCGAGGAGACGGATGACCTGCGGACCTTCTACCCTACCTCCCTTCTCATCACCGGGTTCGACATTCTCTTCTTCTGGGTGGCACGGATGATCATGACCGGGCTCCACTTCATGGGCGATGTTCCCTTCCGGGAGGTGTACATCACGCCCCTCGTGGTGGATGAGAAAGGGCAGAAGATGAGCAAGTCCCGGGGGAACATCATCGACCCCATGAAGGTCAAGGAGACCCACGGTATGGACGCCCTGCGCTTCACCCTCTCCCAGGCCTCGTCGAAGGGGCGCACGTGGCGCCTCTCATGGAAGGCGCTTGACGACGGACGGAACTTCCTCAACAAAATCTGGAACATGGCCAGGTTCATCGTCCAGAACAGCCGCGATCTTCCCCCCGAGGCCTCCTTCGAGGGGCGGAACCTCTCCCCCGAAGACCGTTGGATCCTTTCCCGGATCTCGTGGCTCGCGGGCAAGGTTCGGGAGGAGCTCCACAAGTACAATTTTCACCTCGCGGCCGAGGCTCTGTACCAATTCACTTGGCACGACTTCTGTGACTGGTACTTGGAGCTCTCCAAGATCCGTCTCTATGGGGACGACCTCGAGGCCCGGCGTACGGCCCAGGTGGTGCTCGTCGAGGTGTTGGATCGGCTCCTCAAGCTCCTCCACCCGTTCATGCCGTTCATCACCGAGGAGATCTGGCAGGTCCTGGGACGGGAGGGCTCCATAGCCACTGCCCCCTTCCCACAGGAAGAACCTGCCTGGCGTGATCCGGCGGCGGAGGAGGTCTTCGAGAGGTTCCGGAAGCTCGTGGTGGAGATCCGGGGGGTGAGGGCGGAACTCAAGGTCCCCGCGTCAGCGGAGGTGGAGGTGGTGCTCACCGGGGACCAGGAGGAGGTCGAGCGACTGTTGGCGTTCGCCCCTGCCATTCGGCGCCTAGCGCGGGCCAAGGAGGTTCGTTTCGAGTCTTCTTACGCGCCCAGTCCGGGGACCGCCAAGGTGGTCTTGGGGAACGTGGCGGCATTCATGCCCCTCGCAGGGGCCGTGGACCTCTTCCGCGAGAAGGAGAGGATCCGGAGGGACCTTGAGAGGATCGAGGCGAAGCTCGTCTCCCTCGAAGCGCGGATCGCCAATGAGCACTTCCAGCGCAAGGCCCCGGAGGAGGTGATCCGGCGTACCGTCACCGAGGCCGAGGAGTTGCGTGCTCTGAGGGAGCGGTTAAAACGATATCTGGAGATATGAGTCCACGGACTCTACCGCCTGGTTCAGTTCGAGCGGAGACAGGGGCATTGATGCTGGGGTTGCTCTCGCGCTTGGGAGAGCCCCAGCACACCTTTCCCATCGTTCATGTGACCGGTTCTCACGGGAAGAGTTCAGTGATCGCGTTCTTGGAAGGGATGTTCGTCGCTGCAGGCTACAAAGTGGGCGCCTTCACGCCGAGCCTCCCCACGTCCCCAGTAAGGATTGGCGGGGCGCCGGTCCCCGTGGTGGCCTTGGAGCGGGCCCTCTCTCGGGTCGAGGGGCAGGCCGAGAATGGGACGAGGGCAGCCGAGAAGTTGGCCGCTGCGGCCCTCTCACTGTTCGCTGAGGCGGAGGTGGAGATCGCCTTCGTAGGGGCTGAGATCGGCGGGAGATACGATCCCGCTAACTCTCTCTCCCGACGGCTCCTCATCGCCGTGACGGCCGTGGAGGAGGACCGAATCGACCTCTTCGGCCCCGGTTGCCTGCGTCTGTCATGGGAGGAGGCCCGGAAAGCCTCCCCCGGGATCCCTTTCCTCACCGTGGAGCGCAAGGTGGAGGCCCTGGCCGCATTCGCCGAGGTGACGAAGGAGGTCGGAGCAGCGTTGGTGCTTCTTGACCCGGAGGATTTGAGCCTGGTGGAGCTTTCGTGGGGGCGGGCAGTGTGGCGTTCTCGCGAAGATCCCCTGGATTTGGGAGAGTTTGAGACGAAGGTCGTAGGGCTTTACCAACGGGAGAACTTAGCCCTGGCGCTGGGGACGCTTTGTGAACTCCTCGGCGGCTGGGACCTCCCCTCGGGAGCGGTCCGGGAAGGCCTCGCCCAGGTGAAGCTCCCCACGCGGTTCGAGGTGGTGTCGCAGAAGCCGTATGTGGTTCTGGATGCAGCGCGGAACCCTGCGGCGGCCAAGGCCTTAATTGCGACCCTGAACGCACTCCCGAATATCTGTGGAAAGAAGGTCCTCCTCTTCGCGATAAAGAAGGGGCAACCGGTGCGGGCCACCACTGAGGTCCTCTTCCCCTGGTTCGAGAGGGTGGTCCTCTTCCTGGCCGATAGTTCGGACACGCTCCCTCCGAAGGCCGTCCTTCCCCAGGCCCGGCGACTCGGCGTCCGTGCCGAGGTGGGAGGAACGCTCGTCGATTCCCTGGGGAGGGAAAGGGTCTCGGCCGAAGAGGGGGATCTCTTCGTCGTTGTGGGTCCAAAGGAAATTCTTTGGGAGGCACGACGTGAACTTGGAAGCCTTGCTTGAAGAAGTAAAGTCCGCTTCCCTTCCAAAGCACGTTGGAATCATCATGGATGGGAACGGCCGTTGGGCCAAGGCTCAGGGACTCTCGCGCTTAGAGGGCCACCGCCAGGGGGCCCTCACCGCCGAGAAGATCGTGCGCTTCATCGTAAAGGAGGGGCTCTTCCCCTACCTCACTCTCTTCGCCTTCTCCACAGAGAATTGGGCCCGTCCCAAACGCGAGGTGGATGGCCTCTTCGCACTGCTCGAGTCCTTCTTGCGAGAGAAGGCGGAAGAGTTTGTGGATTCCGGCATAAAACTCCTCGTCATGGGCGATCACCGCCCCTTGCCCGAAGGCCTTCGGGAGACCATCGAAGAGGTGGAACGTAAGACGCAGGGCAATGAAAAGTTAACCTTGGCCATCGCCCTCAACTTCGGGGGCCGTTGGGCAATTCTGCGGGCAGTGAGGGACCTCCTGCGGGCGGCTCGCTCCGTCGCCTTGGGACCTGAGGAGGTAGGGGAAGAACTCTTCCGAGCGTACCTCCCCACTGGAGAACTCCCGGATATTGACCTCCTCATTCGCACTGGGGGCCGATTGCGGCTCTCTAACTTCCTCCTTTGGGAACTCGCCTACACCGAGCTTTATTTCACTGACACCTTGTGGCCGGACTTCGATGAAGAAGCTTTGCTCCTCGCTCTTAAGGACTTTCAGGCAAGGGAGCGCAGCTTCGGGAAGGTCAAAGGATGAAGGCCCTCGTCTCGAGACGTCTTCTCACTGCGGCAATCTCGATTCCGTTGGTTTTGATCGTGCTTTTCCTCGCATACAGATATGGGCTCGTCTGGCTGGTCGGGATTGTACTTTCTACAGTGGGACTGATCGCGGGCTGGGAATATCTGAACCTGGTGGAACGGCTCGGGGTGCATCCTCCGCGAGAGCTCCTCCTCGCCGCCATTCCCCTTTACCTCTTCCTCTCCGGGCTCTGGGAGGGAAGTTACGCCCTGGTCTTAGGATGGGTTGTGGCTTACCTGACAGTGATCTACTCCTTCTTCCGCCGTGGCCACCGAGAGGGTTTCCTCACTTCTCTCGTGAGCATCTTCGGCTTCATCTACATCCCCGGGCTTTTGAGCTTCATCTACCTCCTCTTTCGGGCTGATTTGTTTCTGGTCTACCATTTTCTCTTCATAGTATGGGCGTACGACTCGGGGGCCTTTTTTGTGGGGAGTCTCTTTGGGAAGCATCAACTGCTCCCTCGAATTTCGCTGGCGAAGACGTGGGAGGGGGTGATTGGGGGTCTTTCCCTCTCGGTCGTAGCCGCGGGTATTTACCCGGGCTTCTGGGAAAATTTTTGGAAATGGCTGCCACATGTGTTCGCTCTGGGCATCATCACCGGGGCATTCGTGCAACTGGGGGATCTGTTCGAGTCGCTCCTCAAGCGGGCGGTTGGTGTAAAAGATTCGGGAAACATCTTCCCCGGCCATGGGGGAATGTTGGACCGGATCGATGGACTCCTTGCCGCTCTACCCGTCTACTACTTCTACGTGCGCTTCATTCTCGGTCTACTCCAGTGAAGCGTGACCGTGTCGGACGGATTAGGTTCCGGTCATCCTAAAAGATGTTTTCATGCATTAAAGGCGTCCCCTAAACACTATGTCTAAAAAGTTTGGGCGGCCGTGGGGGCAACGGCCGCCCGAAGCCGGTGGCTCCGGATGAGGGGGGTACCACCAAGGGGGAGTATACGCCCGTCCTCACCCAGGATCAGTTATAAGTATTACATAACTTATATCTCCCCCTTCCTATTCTACCACCTAACCTCGAGGCCGGTGGTGACGTCGATCACCCCGAAGATGTCGAAATAGATCCACAGGAATCCCTTAAGGCTGTCCCCCTCGACCTCGAAGCGGACCTCCTCCGCGAGGAACCCGAGGAGGTCAAAAGTGCTATAGGAACGGAAGGAAAAGCCGTCGATATCGAGGCCCAAGATGAAATCCCCTGTGCTGAAAGAGAAGGGGGCCACGAAGAAAGCCCGGCCTCCCAATGTGAAGAACTCGAAAGTGAAAAGACCCCCGAATTGAACCCATTGGAACCCTGAAACGTCGAAGAAGACGAGACTTTCCGCCGAGAAGACAGGCGTAACGAACGCGACCTTGACGAGGTCTTCCTCGAAAAAGACGCCTGGAACGGGGTAAACCCAGGTCCACGGATAATCGTCCACTAAGGAATAAAGGCCTCCCATCCCAAAGCTGAGGAAGTTGCGAAGTTCGAAGTACATGCAGCACTCATCTAAGTACCACGTAAGCCCTGTGTCGAAGACGAAGCCGATGGTGTAATCCGGTGTTTGACAAGGCTCTTCCAGATTCCCGTAGGCGAAGATCATCCGCCAATCGAATCCCCCCGGGCAGCATATGTCTTCGAATATGGAGCCGCCGATTTCAAGCTCGTAGAGGGAGAAACAAGGGTCAAAAACGAGGCTATTGCGGATGTGGAAGATGTGCTCCAAGGAAAAAGTGAAATCTAGCTTCTCTGATTCGAAACCAGTCAACGAGAAGTCCGTACGGCTCTGCACCCCGATCTCCCCAAAGCTTAAAGAGAGGGTCACAGCGCTTCCAATGTCCCAGGCAACTCCGTCGTAGAAGAAGTCCGCCTCGAGACCAAGACCGCCCGCGAGGGATCCCCCCTCACCCAGAGCCCCGATTCCAACGAAACTTGCCAAAAGAAGGACGAGCACTCCCCTCATTTCCTACCTCCTTCCTCAGGAGCGTAGGGGGAGCGAATGTCCTCTCCGAGGAAAAGCCTTCCTGTGGCATCGCGGCCTCGTCCCCACTTCGCCTCTTCTCTGTCTGTAATCCCCAAAACAAGTGATGTGTACTCGTGAAGGAAAAAGAGATTTATCCGCCGTCACACGAAATCGACGAGCACGTCTTCGAGCGTCGGCCTCCCGATCTCCTGGAGCTCGTAGCGGACACGAGTAGCGGGAACGGGAAGTTCGATCAGGCGCCGGAGATCCACTGGAGTCCCGATGGCGATAGCCTCACAGGGGATCTCCGCGATAGTCGTGGCGAGATCTTGAATCTGTTCCTCGCCGTATCCCATGGCGGGGAGGACCGGTCCCAAATGTGGCCAGGCCGCGAAGGTCTCCACCAGGGACCCCTTGGCGTAGGGCCTTGGGTCCACCAGCTCCCCCCCGAGCTTCCGCGCTGCCACTGCGGCGGCCCCGAACGGCATTTCACCGTGCGTGACGGTGGGTCCATCCTCGATGGCGAGGACCTTCTTGCCCCGAATTACCTCCGGTTCCTCGACGGTAATGGGCGATGCGGCTTCGACCACTTGTACTTTCGGGTTCACGTGGAAGATGGACTCTCGGAGTTCGTTGAGTTCATCCAAAGAAGCAGAGTCCACCTTGTTAATCACCACCACGTCCGCCATGCGGATATTAACCGATCCTGGCCAGTAGGTAAGCTCGTGGCCTGGCCGCAGGGGATCCGCAACAACAATCAGGAGATCCGGCTTTATGAAGGGGAAGTCATTATTGCCGCCGTCCCATAGGAGCACGTCGGCTTCGGCTTCCGCAGCCTTGAGGATCTCGGCGTAGTCAACGCCAGCATAAACCACGTTTCCACGGGTGATGTGTGGCTCAAATTCCTCCCGTTCCTCGATGGTGCAATCGTAGCGGTCCAGGTCTTCGAAAGTAGCGAACCGTTGGAGCTTTTGGGCCACAAGATTTCCGTAAGGCATAGGGTGGCGGATGATCGTCACCTTTTTCCCCTTGGCCTTCAGGATTTCCGCCACTCTCCTGGTAGTCTGGGACTTCCCTGACCCCGTACGCACGGCGCACACAGCGATCACAGGCTTAGCCGAGGTCAACATCGTGCTCTCCGGGCCGAGGAGCCAGAAGTCGGCGCCCGCCGCCTGAGCTCGGGCGGCTCGTTCCATCACGTGTTGATGCGATACATCTGAATAGGAAAAGACGGCAATCTCTACCCCTTTTTTTCTGATAATTTCTTCTAACTTCTCTTCGGGTTCAATAGGTATCCCGTTAGGGTATAGTTTCCCGGCGAGCTCTGCGGGGTACTTCCTCCCTTCTATCCCGGGAATTTGGGTGGCGGTGAAGGCCACCACCTCGTAATCATCGTTATCGCGGAAGAAGACGTTGAAATTGTGGAAGTCCCTCCCTGCAGCTCCGAGGATGACCACGCGTCTCGTCATGGTTCACCTTCCTCCTTGATAAATTCTCGTGGGGCGTTTTCGCATTATAGCCAGGATAATTCGGGATGGCAGGAAAGGACTTTTTCGTTAAGATTGGCGGATGACGCTGGCCAATTGGCTCACGACTCTACGGTTCGTGGCCTTGGGGCCGACGGTTTATTTCACGATTCGCGGTGACCTCTCCCTTGGGTTTACCTTTTTCCTCATCGGCTTCCTCACGGACCTCTTCGACGGGTATCTCGCCCGCACGCGAAGAGAGGTCACCCCAACGGGAAAAGTCCTCGACCCTGTGGCCGATAAGCTCCTCTTTCTCGGAGTCTTCGCGAGCTTCGCTGCGTTGGGGCGGATCTCCTGGGGAGCGTTGGGGGGGTATTTGGTTCCCCAATTCGGTCTCGGGGCGGGCGCACTTTACCTATACCTCACGCGGCGGGAGATAAAGTCCGCCGAAATTCCGGGGAAGGCAGCGGCCGGGGCTACGGCCCTTGCGGCCTTCGGGCTCTATTGGACGCCGTGGGGATATGAGCTCTTTTGGGCTGCCGTCGGGGCCAATGTTCTCAGTGCCCTTTACTATTTCTTCAAGCTCCACCGAGCCAAGGGCGGAACTCTGGCGGCGGGGGGGCACTGAAAGAAACGCTCTCGCCGGTTCTCGGATGACGGAACGTCATCTTCCACGAATGCAGCATCAGCTTTCCCTCTCCGCGGCCGTAGAGAGGATCTCCTACCACGGGGTGGCCGATGGAAGAGAGATGCACCCTGATCTGATGAGTCCGTCCTGTCTTGGGACGCACCAAGAGGAGCGTCAGCCCTTCCCCGCGTTCTAGGACCTCGAACTCCGTGATCGCTTCCTTCCCCCCCGCCACTATTCCCATCCAGCGGGGACGATGGGGGTCACGACCGATGGGTCCCTCGATCACTCCCCGATCGGGCTCCACCTCTCCCGCCACCAGCGCAAGGTACTCCTTCTCCACCTCACGGCGCTGAAACTGTCCGATCAAGCACCGATGGGCTTCTTCGGTCTTCGTCAAGACCATTACACCGGAGGTATCGGCATCTAAGCGGTGTACGACCCCTACCCGGTCACCATTTCCCCCACGGAGCTTCACCCCTTGGGCCAAGAGCGAGGAAACCACGGTGGGTTCGCCCTCTCTTCCGACTCCAGAATGAACTGCTACTCCCGCAGGCTTGTCGATCACAAGAATTTCTTCGTCCTCGTAAATGATGGGGATCTTCACATCCTTTTTGGGAGAACGTTTCTCCGGGATCCTCACCTGGATCAGCACACCCTCCACCGGTTTGAAGGAAGGAGAGACGGACCTTCCTTCCACGGTGACGAAACCTTCACGGATAAGTCGCTGCACCCTGGCACGGGGAAGGCCCAGCTTCATTGCGAGCCAGCGGTCCAGCCGCTCCCCGACTTCCCCATCGTAGGTGAAGCTCCTTTCCATCTCTTCCTCTTCTTTTGTGGGTATCTTGCGAGAAAGTATAATGCCTTGAAAAAGATGATTCGCGAAAAATTAGATAGTTTGCTGAAGAGGGCCCTTGAACCGCTGGGGTATGAGGTCTATCACTGGGAGCTTACCTGGCAGGGCCGCAAGCGCAAGTTGGTCATATACATTGATCGTCCTGGCGGGGTGACGCTGGACGACTGTGTCCGCGCGTCTCGAGCGATCGACGCATTGCTCGAGGTGGAGGACCCCATTCCGGGCTCTTATGTGCTCGAGGTTTCCTCCCCGGGTGTGGAACGGGGCCTGTGGGAGAAATGGCACTATGAACGGGCTTTGGGGAAGATGATAAAGCTGGACTTGGCTAAACCGGTGGAAGGGAAGCGACGTCTCCGGGCCGTGCTCCATCGGGTGGTGGACGACGAGGTGGAGCTCGAGGTGGAGGGGAAGGTGGTCTCGGTGCCATTGGGGGATATCATCAAGGCTCACGTAGTCTACATTCCGGAGGGATCATGAACGTAGACTTCCTGGAAGCATTGGAGGAGATGGCGAGGGAGCGAGGGATCGAACGTGAGGTGGCCTATAGTGCTATGGAAAAGGGACTGGCCGCGGCTTACGCCGCAGAATTTGGGGGATCCCCGCCCGAGGTGAAGATCGACAGAAAATCTGGTGACATCTACGTCAACGGCGAGAAGTTCGACATCTCGCGGCTCGGCCGTATCGCCATGCGTCGGGCCCAGGAGGTTTTCCGCCAAGAGGTCCTCCGATACCGACGCCAAATGCTCTACGACATGTACGCCTCCCGCATTGGGGAGATCGTCACCGGCACTGTCCACCGCTTCGAAGGTCGAAATGTCTGGATCAATTTGGGCGAGGCTGAAGCCCTGCTCCCTGAGAAGGAACGCATTCCCGGGGAGCGTTACATCATGGGCCGCAAGATCCGGGCGTACCTCTATCGGGTGGAGAAGACCCAGGGGGATCCCCGGATCTACGTGTCAAGGGCCCACCCAGATTTCGTGGTAAAGCTCTTGGAGCTCGAGGTCCCGGAACTCGAGCAGGGGTTGTTGGAGGTCGTGCGGGTTGCCCGGGAACCTGGGGTGCGAACGAAACTGCTTGTGCGAGCCCTGGACCCACGGATAGACCCCGTGGGCACATGCATTGGGGCAGGGGGCGTTCGTATCCGCATGGTCACCCGAGAGCTTTCAGGGGAGAAGGTGGACATCATCCGATTCAATGAGGATCCTCGGGAGGTCATAAAAGGGGCCCTCTCCCCGGCCAGTGTCCTTTCCGTGGAAGTTGATGAGACGGAGAAAAAGGCTCTGGTGAGGGTGCCAGAGAAGGACGTCCCCCAGGCCATTGGAAAGGACGGCCACAACGTCCGCCTCGCTGCACAGCTTTCCGGGTATGACATCGAAATCCAGCCCGCCTGATATCTCTCCCCATGGTAGTCCTATAGAACGAGTCCTGGATCGTCTGGCGGTCCTTATCTTCAGACGGGCTGAGCTGATCTTTCTCCTCGCCGCAGCCATTTTTCTCCTCTCGCTTCATTACACACGTTACCTGCCCCTGAAGAGCTCGGTATTCGATTTACTCCCGGCCGACGATCCTCTCGTCACCGCTTACCGGGAAGTGGAAGCCATCCTTACCCCCGCCGACTTCGCCGCCGTCCTCCTCATTCTCGAGGACCCGCCGGACTCCTCGGAAGAGCGCGAGAAGGTCCTCTTTTCTGCCGCCGAGCGTCTCGCCCGAGAGCTCGATGACCCCGAAATCCGACGGGTGAGCTATCGTGTAGGAGAGGGGGTCGAGATTCCCCGGGAGCTCCTCCTCTTCTACCAACTGGACTCCAAGGCGCTGGGGCGTTTACGTGAGATCGCCCAGGAGGTGGTCTCCCTCTTTCCTCCGCTTGAGAAAGGGTCCCTCCAGGAGGTCTCCGTCTTCGCGCGCGTGGAGGAGCTTCGCAAGCTCCTCGAGAACCCACTGGAGACCGATGTGCAGGAACTCCTTACCGATTTGAGGGATCTCCGAAGCGACGTTCACGCGGTGACAAAGCTCATCGCACACCTGAAATACCTTCCCCGCCTACGGGCGCTTCTGGACGAGGCCGCGGGGATCATCTCTGAGCTCCTCGATCGTCCTCCTCCGAAAGCGCAACCCCTCCTCTCTCCTGATCGCACGAAGCTCCTCGTCCAGATATGGCCTCGGCGGCCCTCTTACACCGGCGTTGCCTACTCTCACAAACTGACGCGGATCATCGAAGGTGCAGTGGCCCGGGCCCGACTTTCGGAGCTCGGGGTGCGAGCTGGCATCACCGGGAACTACGTTGCAGTCTCCCAGGGACAGAGGCTTATCCAACAGGACCTCACCCGCACCACCTTCATCTCTTCGGCAGGGGTATTTGTCATCCTCCTTTTTTCGTTGGGATCTATACTCGGGGTCATTGTGACCTTAATTCCCCTTCTCGTTTCGGCCTTTCTCACCATCGCATGGGCGAAGTTCAGTGTGGGAGGGTTCAATCTGATCACGGTCTTTTTGCCGGCCCTGGTCTTGGGGCTCGGCGTAGATTACTCCCTACACCTCATCTCACGCATCATGGAAGAGATCAGGAATGGAGAGAGTTTTCCTGAGGCCCTGCGGATCGCTATTCGCACTAAAGGGGGTGCCTCCCTGGGTGCAGCCCTCACCACCGGCCTTGCTTTCTCCTGTCTCCTCCTCGCCCGTTCCCTCGGCCTCAAGGAGATGGGGGTCATCATGGCATTGGGGATATTTATCGCCCTGGTCATCTCCCTGCTTGTAGGCCCCGCCACTCTCGTCCTCCTCTACCGGGCCTCCGGAGAACGGTTTCGGCCCCGGGGCCTGGGATACGAACGGAGGCTCTTCCACCCCTATAGGCTCCTTCTCAATAACCGCTGGGCAGTAATTGTCCTCACGGTGCTACTCACTGGGGCTGTCTCATATCAGGCGAGTCAAGTCAGTTTCCGGTTTGTCCCGCAAGAACTTTCCCCCACCACAGAGGCACAGAAGGTGGCATCGGAGGCCTTTCGGGCCTTCAGTGGGGAGGTAAGTTTTAAAAATGACTTCCTCGTCTTCGCGCCAGGATCACGAGAGTTGGACAAGATAAGTGCTGAACTCAGGGCCCATCCTGGAATAGGGACGGTGCATTCGCTTCGGGACCTCCTTCCCTCGGAATTACTGCGGGGAGAGGTGACCTTTCAAGAGATCCCTCTACAACCTTTGGATGTCCTCCTCTCCCTTTTGGAAGAGAACGTGGACCGTTGGACGGAGAGAATCCGCGAAGCGCGAGAACTTGCGGTCCTCCTTGCACAAGGTGAGCTCTTCACGGCGATCCTCGGGGCGGGGGAGGTCGCATCCGAACTTTCCGGGCTCGTGAATGGCCTCCTCAATCTTTCCACCCTCATGGCGACTTACGATCCCGTCTCTTTGGAAGCGGACACCCGGGCCTTACGTGGGGACTACGGGGTCATCGAGAAATTCTTGCGGCACCTCCAAGCCCTTCCTCCGGAGGGAGAACTTCTGCAGCGGATCGTAGAGGTCCTCCCCGAGGACTTGAAGGCTTATTACAGTACTCCGGAGGGAAAGTTCGTACTTCACGTGGGGATGAAGCCCGGTTATCTCGAGGGGGAGCGGTTGGACGAATTCATCGGCTGGCTCGAGGAGCAAGGGTTTGACTACTTCGGTTTTCCCGAGGTTCGGTTGCGACTTAAACATTATATGCAGCGAGACTTCGCCGTATCCACTTCTCTGGCTGCGGGGCTAATCCTTGCTGTTCTTTTCCTTAATTTTCGTAGCTTCAAGGTGGGAGTCGTGGCCCTGGTGCCCTTGGTCGTGGGATACGTGTGGATGCTCGCGGGAATGAAGTTCTTAGGGATTGATTTCAACTTCATCAACATCTCTATCTCCCCCCTGCTCATCGGGCTCGGAGTGGACGCGGGAATCCACATGGCACATAGGATCCTCGAGGAAGGGAGGAACTCGGCCGCGGTGGCCCGAGGCGCAGCCTCCTCGGCCATGCCAGTAGTCGCAGCAGCCCTCACTACCATGGTGGTTTTTGGGGCCCTTCTCTGGGCAAACACCCCTGGGTTGCGGGTTTTGGGAACATGTGCCCTCCTGGGACTTGGGTTCTCACTTGTGGGGAGTTTGCTCTTTGTACCCGCAGCTCTGGTTCGAGTTGAGCGATCAGGCAGGGGGGGATAGCATCAAAGGATGAAAACCATTCTCTTCTGGGAAAGGACTCAAGATGACCTTCATCATACCGATCGTCTCTTCCGTGGTCTCCCTCCTTTTGGGGGCGGGCCTCGGGCTCTACATCGCCCTGCGCAGGCAGCGGCGGGTACGACAGCGGGCCCAGGAGATCATCGCCGCCGCGGAAGAGGAGGCCGAACGGATACGCAGGGAGAGACTCCTCCAGGCCCAGGAGGAGATAAGGAAGCTTCAGGGGCGAGAAGAGGAACGTCTTCGACGGCGCGAACAGGAGCTCTCCGCCGCCGAGGAGAGACTCCTTGTGAGGGAGAACCGACTCCGTAAACGCGAAAGCCAAGTCGAGTCCCTCGAGGAGCTCCTGCGTCAGCAAGAGGCGGAGGTCCGTCGGCTCCTGGAGAAAGGGCATGCCCTCCTCGAGGAGGAAGAGAGGCTCCTGCAACGCCTGAGCGGCTTTACCCGTGAAGAGGCCAAAGAGTACCTCCTCAAGCTCGTTGAGGCCGACGCCGAGAAACACTTCGCCCAACGGGTCGCGGCAGTGGAGCAACGTTATCGCCAGGAGGCGGAACGCTTGGCGAAGGAAATCCTCGCCACTGCAGTGCAGCGCTATGCCGCTGAATATGCCGAAGAGAACACCGTCTCCACTGTTCCCCTCCCTTCCGAGGAATTCAAGGGGCGCATTATCGGTCGCGAGGGCCGGAACATCCGTACTTTCGAGGCCCTAACCGGTGTCGACGTGCTGGTCGATGACACCCCCGACGTAGTGGTCCTCTCTTCCTTCAACCCACTGCGGAGGGAGATTGCGCGTCTGGCCATGGAGAAGCTCATCGAGGACGGTCGCATCCACCCCGCTCGAATCGAGGAAAAGGTACGTCGGGCTAAGGAACGCATCGAAGAGATCATCCGCGAACACGGTGAGCGAGCCGCTTTCGAGGTGGGGATAGAACTCTCCCGGGAGCTGGTAATGCTTTTAGGGCGCCTCCATTTCCGCACGAGTTATGGCCAGAATCAGCTTCAGCACTCCCTGGAAGTGAGTTATCTTGCCCGTCTCATCGCCGAGGAACTCGGATTGGACTCCAGCCTGGCCAAGCGCGCCGGGCTCCTCCACGATGTCGGCAAGGCGCTTGATCAGGACGTGGAGGGCTCCCATGCCCTCATCGGAGCAGACCTCGCTCGTCGCTACGGGGAAAGACCGCTCATCGTGAACGCCATCGCCGCCCACCACGAGGAGGCGGATCCTGTTTCGGTGGTCGCGGCCATCGTTCAGGCAGCCGATACCCTCTCCGCGGCTCGCCCCGGGGCGCGGCGTGAGACCTACGAGCGTTACATCCAGCGGCTGCGGGAACTCGAGGACCTCTGCCGCGCATACCCCGAGGTGGCCGAGGCATATGCTCTGCAAGCGGGACGTGAAGTGCGGGTGGTGGTGCGTCCCGAGCGAACCACCGATGAGATGGCCTCCAAGTTAGCGTATGATATCGCGCGTCAGATCGAGGAGCAGTTACAATACCCTGGCGAAATAAAGGTTACGGTCATCCGGCAAGTACAATATATCGAGACCGCCAGGTGAAAGGAGGTAGTCGTGAACGTCTTGAAGATCGCGGCGACTTCAAATCCCAGCGCAGCAGCGGGAGCTTTGGCAAACACGATCCGCGAGTTCGGCGTGGCGGAGCTCCAGGCTATCGGCCCCAAAGCGGTGAACCAGGCCGTCAAATGCATTGCCATTGCCCGAGGGTATATGGCCCCGAGCGGTGTAGACCTCTTCTTCGTGCCTTCCTTCACCGATGTAGAAATTAATGGTGAGATGAAGACTGCCCTGCGCTTCACCGTTCGCTCCCGGACGCCGGTGACCAGCCTGCGCCCCCGCACCCGCGGAGGGGGTGCCAGCGAGTTCTGAAGAGGAATAAACCGGGGCGGCTATCCCCCTGGCTCGAAGCCCTGAAGGGCGTATATCTGATAAGTCAACTGGGCCTAACGGTGGTGTTTGGGATTCTGATCGGTTGGGGGTTAGGCTGGGGGGTAGACCGCCTCATAGGAAAGGGAAAAATCGCCCAGGTAGTGGGGATCTTCTTGGGCCTTATCGCCGGTTTCCTGGGCGCTTGGCGCGAACTCAAACTCGCCTTGGACAAGCGGGGTGAAGGGGAGAAATGAACAGTTTCTTTCATAGACATAGGGTCACGATCCTGTGGGTAGTACTGGGGAGCTTCGTAGTCGGAAGCGTGCTCCTTTTTGCGTTCAACCGCATCTTTTATTCCCGGCGTGGTACCCAAGGTCAAGCGGCGGAAACGGTCATGGTGGTTGACGGGGTCGAGATTAAAAGCGGCACCTTGGAACAAGCCTACACGAACCTCGTCGATACCTATACCCAATTCTACCGGAGCCTCGGAATGGACTTCACCGAACAGCTCGTGGGCACGGACGGCCTTTTTCGTCGCGAGACCTTACGCGCCCAGGCAGCGGAGGGGCTTATATATCAAGTGATCGTGGATAAAGTGGCCAAGCGCCTGGGGATTTCGGTACCGAAGTCCGAGCTGAATAAGGCTGTCGAGGAGAACTACTGGAATTACCTGAAGTCTCTGGGCGTGGACGAGGCACGTTTCGCCGAGTACCTCCGTGCCCGGGGCCTTACCATCGCCCAGTTCAAGGAAAGCCTCCGCCCCCAAGTCCGATTTCAGCTCTTGGAGGAAAGGCTCAAAGCATACATCGTCGGCCCCATCGAACCAACCGATGATGAGCTTAAAGCCTATTACGAGGAGAACAGGACTCGCTACCAAGAGCAGCCGGAGAAGGTTAAGGTCGCATATATCCTCATCAAGAGCGACGAAGCCATGGCCAATGAAGTGCTGGAGAAGGCCAAAGCCCCCGACGCTGACTTCTCGGCCCTCGTGTCCGAATATTCTCAGGATGAAAAGGCGAAAGAGACCGGCGGCGTCGTCGACTGGTTTGCTCGAGGGGAGGCGGATCTTCCTTGGACGGTTCAGACGAAGGCCTTCGAGCTCTCCGAGGGCGAGGTCGCTTTGGTTCAGGACGGCGATAACTACTACATTGTGAAGCTCCTCGGGAAGAAGCCCCCCACCTATAAGCCATTCGAAGAAGTGAGGGATGATCTCAGAAAGACTTACGTCCAAGAGAAAGAGCGAGAGAAGTGGGACGCTTGGCGGAAGGAGCAGCGATCACAGGTGAAGCTCGAGGTGAAGGAGCCGATCCTCTTGGCCTTCATTCAGCAGGGCCAGGATGACGTGGAAAGAGCCATCCAGACCCTCCTCTCCGCCAAGGCGAGCCTGTTGGATCCGAATATCGATTACTACCTCGGTCGCCTCTACGAGTCTCTTTATTTGAAGATTGGGACCGAAAAGACGGAGCTCGAGAAGAAAGAATCCCGCACCGAAGAGGAGGAGAAAAGGCTCGCCGAGCTCCAGAAGAGGTATGAAGAATACAAAGAGAAGGCCGTTGAGCAGTACATCGCATTCGCCGAGAAGGGAGAAGGTGATGAGGCCCTTTACCAGCGGGTCATCGCCCTGGATCCGAATAATGCCTACGCGCACTTGCGGATGGCGGAGCTATACTTCGCTCGTGGGTTATACATCGAGGCCGAACGGGAGTACGATCAAGTCCTGCGGGTCAATCCGAACTCGGTGGAAGCTCTCGTAGGTCAAGGCGATGTAGCTATGGCCATTGGGCTCTTCGACCGAGCGGTGGAACAGTATCAAAAGGCTCTGGAGATAAAGCCAAACGCGGTCTACATTGAAGTGAAACTTGCTGCGGCTTACCTCAAGGGTGAGAAGTTCTCCGAGGCTCGGGCCGTGCTCGATGAGGTCCTCAAGGCCACCTCCAGCAACGACCGCGCGCTGAAACTTATGGGCGATCTACTCATGGCCGAGGGAAACCCCAAAGAGGCTATTTCTTATTACGAGCGGGCGGTGGAGAAAAATCCCGCATGGGACTACCGACTCGCTCTGGGGGACGCGTACAAGGCTGTGGGCGATACGGACAAGGCGGAGGAGATCTACAATGCGGTGAAGACTCGCTATCCTTATCGCTATGAACCTTACGCGCGTTTAGGAGACCTCTACCGTGACCTCGGCGATGAGGAGGAAGCGATCTTTTGGTACACGGAGGCGCTGAAGCGGACCACCGACACGACCGTCAAGGAAACCCTGGCCAAGAAGATCGTCGATCTTAAGCCCGACGATCTCGAGGCCCGGTTCCGCCTGGCCTCATACTATTATGAGAACTATAAGTACTCCGCCGCCATCGAGCAGTACAACTTCATTCTCGAGCGCGCTCCTCAAAATATCGATGCCCTCCTCGGGCTCGGTGACTGTTACGTTGGGAAGACGGAGTACGACGAGGCCCTCAAGTATTACAAGCAAGTCCTTGTCTTTGCGGCAGACGATGATCTCAAGATCGCCGTCCTGGGGAAGATCATCGAGAGCGAGAAGAAGCGGGTGAGCCCCAGGGAGGAGCTCACACGGGAGGCTATGGAGGCTCTTTGGCAGAGAGCCCTGATCTACAAGCGGCTCGGACGGACCGAGAAGGCGAAGGAGGATCTCCAAAGGATTTACGCCGCCGATCCCGCCTTCCGGGCCGACGAACTCGTGTCCTTGCTCAAGGAGCTCGGGGTTGAAGTAAAGGAGCAGACCCCTCCCCGAACTGTTTCCGGCGCAATGACAGAGGAAACGACACAAACGCAGTCGCAGCAAACAGGTGAGGCCCCAGCGAAGGAGGAAGGTCAAGGAGGATGAAGAAAAACCCCGGTGAAGCCTTCGTGGCGCTCGTGGAGGTAATTGCGCGACTGCGGGGACCGGATGGCTGCCCGTGGGACCAGGCCCAAACTCATCGCTCCCTCATTCCCTATCTCATTGAAGAAGCTTACGAGGTGACCGAAGCCATCGAGGGTGGGAACCCCGAAAAGCTCAAGGACGAGCTTGGAGACCTTCTCCTCCAGGTTCTTCTCCACACGCGCATGGAAGAGGAGGAGGGCCGTTTTTCCATCACCGAAGTTGTCGAAAACCTTAGGGAAAAGCTCGTCCGGCGCCATCCCCACGTCTTCGGTGAGGTCGAGGCGAGGACCCCGGACGAGGTACGTGGCCGTTGGGAGGAGATAAAGGAGAAGGAGGGCAAGGGCTTCGAGCTCGGGACCAAGCCCGCCCTGCTGGCGGCCCGCAAATTCGTGGAACGGGAACAGGGCCTCGGCCGGAAGATAATCCTGCCCAGGAGGATCACTTGGGATAACGGTGATCCCGAGACGGTAGTGGGGGAGGTGCTCCTGGAGGCGGTCCTATGGGCAAAGGAACACGGGGTGGAGCCCGAAGCGGCCCTGCGACGGGAGATTGCCAAGAGGCTCGATGGAGAGAAAGGATAGGTTCACGAAGCTGCGTGAACTGCCCGCACCCCGTGAGGTCTATACTCTGTGGGTGGAGACGAACGAGGCAGCGGTGGCCTTCATCGAGGCCGTGCTCTTATTGGAGGACCACATTGCCAACGTCCGCCGGGAGTTCCGGAAGATCGGCGATCACACTTGGTTCAAGATGTTCGTCACACCGGGGTGCCTTGAGGAAATCCTCCGAATCCTCGAACGCCTGAAGAGGTTCGTCTACGTCGGGGCCGTGCAGGTGGAAATGCCTTGAGATTTTTCGCACCTCGCGAGGAATGTGCCACCATCTTCGACGTCGATTACGAAAGTTTGTGGAACCGCGGTATGCGTGGTCTTATATTCGACCTGGACAATACTCTCTGCTCTTGGCATGCCTCTTCTTTGGATGAGTCGGTAAGGGATCTCCTGGGGGACTTGCGCGAGCGTGGATTCCGTCTCTGTATTCTCTCCAACGGGAATCTAGATAACCGTCATGGAATCTTGGAAGACTTAACCCGCCAGGAAATTCCGGTGTTCTATCCCGCGAAGAAACCCCTTCCCATTGGATTCAAGCGAGCACAAAGGTTTCTAGATCTGAATCCAAAAGAGGTGGCTGTAATCGGTGACCAGCTTCTTACCGACGTCCTCGGAGGAAATCTGTTGGGATTTTACACAATCCTGGTGGAGCCGCTTTGTCCCAGGGAACATCCCTGGACGAAGCACGTGAGCCGCCTCCTTGAGCGCCTCCTTGGCCGGAAGTTCAAACGGCAATCCTCCCCCGCAGGCGTGGGTCCAGGATATCCCGTAGAGCGTCCCCAACCAAGTTCCAGGCGAGACAGAAAAGAGTAATTGCACCGCCCGGGAAAATAAAAGTGTACCAGTAGGCCAGTGGATTTCCATGGAGACCGATGATCCAGTCCCGGGCGTAGCTTATCATTTGTCCCCAGTCTGCGTATCCTTGGGGAATCCCAACGCCAAGGAAGCTCAGGGCGGCGAAGGTGATGACGATGGAGCCCATGTTCATCGTAATTTGCACGAATACGGGCCAAATGGCGTTGGGGAGGACGTGACGCAGGATGATCCGGTAGACCGGAACCCCCAGGGCTCGCGCCGCTTGGACGTAATCCATCTCGCGGATGCGGAGGACCTCGCTCCGGATCAGCCGGGCGTAGCCCATCCAACCGAAGGTGACGAGCGCGATAATTGCGCTTCGTACGCCATAACCAAGGATCGAAGCGAGGGTCATGGCTGCCGCGAGAAAGGGAAAGGCATAGAAAATGTCGGTTATACGCATGAGCAGTTCGTCGAGCCATCCTCCGAAGAAAGCGCTGATGGAACCCAGAGTCACGCCGATGGCGGCGGAAAGTCCAACCACGACTAAGGAGACGAACCAAGCGGTACGTGTTCCCCACACGCATCCGTAGAAGATGTCGTATTGCCCAGAGGCCAAGCCGAATGGATGCTTGGTACTGGGAGGCTTCGGCTCGGCGCTCCAACCGTAGCGGGGGATACGATAGGGCTGATGCGCCCACTTCGGCGGAGCGAGCGTCGGGGCCAACAGGGCCACCACGGCGAAAAAAAGGATCAACAACGTCCCTGTGAGCCCGAGTGGGTTCTTCAGGAGTTTCTTGAGCACCGTCATTCAAGTCTCACCCGCGGGTCGATCACCGCATAGAGGATGTCCACAATTAAATTGGCAATTACGATAAGGAAACCGTTGAACAGGAGATACCCGAGTAATGAGGGGATGTCGAACTGGCGTGCTGCTTCCGCCGCCCAACGTCCCAGGCCAGGGAGGTCAAAGATGGTCTCCGTGATCACGAGCCCATTGAAAAGAAAGGCCACGGTGATGCCGGCAATGGTGGCCACCGGAATGAGAGCGTTGCGGCGGGCATGGCGCTTGATCACCAGCTTCTCGGGCAACCCCTTAGCACGTGCGGTCATGATGTACTCCTGTCGCAACGTCTCCAACATCGAGGAGCGCGTAACCCGCATGATCAGGGCCCAGCTGACGTACGAGAGGACGAGCACGGGGAGGATGAGGTGCCGAGCCGCATCGGCGAAGACCCACCAATTCCAATTGAGGATCGCGTCCAGCGTGATGATCCCCGTGTACATCTTGAATTCTCCCGAGAGGGTGACGTAAAGGCTGACGTCTGTAGATAGCCTCCCCGGGGGGAACCACCTCAGGAGGCCATAGAAGATGAAAAGCCCCAGGAGGCCAGCCACGTAGGTGGGAAGGGACCAGCCCACCACCGCGAAGACCCGTCCGAAGTGATCGATGGGCCTGTTCTGCTTTACAGCCGAGAGCTGTCCCAACCAAATTCCCCCCAAAATGATGGGGATTGCGGACCAGAGAGCAAGCTCCACTGTTTGGGGGAGGAAACGTTTAAAAGCGTCGATTACAGGACGGTTGGCCACCGTGGACCAGCCTAGATTTCCGTGGAGGACCTGGTTCACCCAGCGGAAGAATTGAACCCAGGGTGGATCGTTGAGACCATACTCTTCGATGAGATCATTAATATCCCTGTTCTTAAGTTCTGTGACATCTCGGACATACAAGCCCGCCTTCTCATAAGGATCGAGGAGGCTGTAGAGCCCAAAGATAAGAATAAAGAGCCCTGTGAGGACAAGGGGCAGGATCAGAAGTCGGCGAATGATGTACGCTAGCATCTTCTATCCGTCTTCAAATCAAAAGGGCAGGGGCCTTTAGAGGCCCCTGCCCTAGTTTACCTAGTGTGATGTGCGTGCTCAAATTACTCGTAAGCCTTGTACATGGGGTAGAAGTAGGGCCCGGGGAAGATGGGATTGAAGGGGAAGCCCTGGAGCCAGTCGCGGATTACACGGATGCCGTAGGCCTGCGGGAGCCAAATATCAATGGCCAGGTCATGGGCCAGTCGGGAGATCAGCTTGTAAATACCTGCGCGGACTTCTTGGTCGGTCGTCGCCATCCCAGCAGCAACGAGCGAATCGAAATAAGGCTTGAAGATATTCTCCACCATGTACTCGCCCTGCCAGCCGGCGAAGGTCCCGTAGGAAGCCACAAACGGCACGGCGAAGTTGTGCGGGTCCGGGAAGTCAGCGAGCCACCCGATGATGTAGAGGGGCATCTTGCCGGTGACGAGGTAGCTCAGATATGTCCGCCACGGCACGGCCCGGACCTCGATCTGGAACTTCGGGTTCATGGCCTCGAAGTTTGCCTCGAGGATCTCCGCCGCCACGCGGCGAGGTTCGTTGCCCTCGTTGTAGAGAATGGTGAGGTTGAAGCCCTTCTCCCAGATCTCCCCGTTGCGGGCCGCCTTCATGAGCTCGGTGGCCTTCTCAAGGTCATACTCCCAGTAGAGCTCGGGATCTTCATCGTAAGCCCAATCGAAGGCCTTGGGGATCGGCCCATGGGTCTTGTAGCCCTCACCCAGCAGTACCTGCTCGATGAAGCCGTCGTAATCGAACGCGTAACAGAAGGCCTTTCGCACGTTGATGTCGGCGAAGAAATCGGCCGGGATCCCCTTGCCGTCCCACGGGCCCTCGCCGATGAACTCGTTGCCCTCCACCACCACCGGGGCCACGAAGAAGGCCACCGGGTTCATGGAGAGGGTGGGGAGCATGTGGTGAACGACGACGCCGGGGAGGCCCTCGACCTGGGGCAGGTTCTGGCGCGGCACCGTCACGATGTCGGCGTCACCTGCCTGGAACATGAGGAACCGGTCGGACCACTCGGGAGTCTTTTTGATGATGGCGTACTTGATCTTCGCCGGGCCGCCCCAGTACTTCTCGAAGCGCTGGAAAACGACCTCGACGCCCACGTCCCACTTGGCGAGCTTGAAGGGCCCGGTACCGTTCATGATGTTGAAGAGCTCGGATTCCTCGGCCACCTCTCCGCCGCCGGGGTTCCACCACTTCTCCCAGGTGTCGGGCCTACCGTCCCAGCAGCCGGCGTACTCGATGCACCACTCCTTATCGAGGATGGAGCTCCACGAACCGGAGTGGGCGATGATGGTGATGAAGGGCGGATAGGGCTTGGGCAGGTGGAAGACCACCTTGCCGTCCTTCACCTCTACCGCCGGATCGATGTACTTCTCGTAGATGAGCTTCTGTTCCTCGGGGGTGAGGGTGTGGAGATCGCTGACGTCGCGACCCAGGGCGGCGGAGGCCAACGCCCTGAGCGAGCCGTACCCGGTCAAGGGCTCAAGCAACATCCAGATGGGGCCGCCGTCACGGTCCTGCAGCATGCCTCGCTCGAAGGAGTACTCCACGTCCTCGGGGGTGAGCTCACCGTAGCCGGGCACAATGTTCTTCTCTTCTTCAGGACTCAGAGTGTCGTAATCCACCCACTCGATGGTGCCGTCCGCTTTCTTCACGCCGACGTACTGGAAGCGGATGCCCTCCCGGATGGTGAAGGTATAGGTGAGCCCGTCCTCGGACACCTCCCACTCGGTGGCGAGCATCGGCTGGAGCTTCGCCGGATCTAGGGAGTAGGCGAGGTTCTTTTCGTTGGCGTCCACGGTGCCATAGGGCCAGCGGACGAGAGCTTCGTAGACATTGAAGACGATCTCACCGCTGGCAGTGTCGTAAGAGTAATGCGGGTCACAGGTTTCGGCGGAGCCGTGCGTGACCCAGATGACCGTATCGGGATGCTTGATCTCCTGTGCCCATGCTGCCAATCCAAACAACGCAACTACCGCTAACATTAACCAAATTCGGCGCCACATAGCCGTCACATCACCCTCCTTTTTGGATGTCTGTTCGAGCGGTTTCGAGTCTTTCCACCACCCCCCTTCCTTACGATCTCCCTTCACATATTAAAGGCCTCTGCGGGAACTAAGTCAACCCCTCTAAGGTCGGTCTTCTTGCACGGAGGAAACGGGAAGGAGTAAGATAGGGTGGGCCCGTAGCTCAGGGGTAGAGCAGCCGGCTCATAACCGGTAGGTCGCAGGTTCGATCCCTGCCGGGCCCAAACGTGCGAAAACTCTTTGTCCACGTGGACGGGGCCTCCCGTGGGAATCCCGGCGAGGCGGCAATCGGTGTTCTCCTCACCGACGAACACGGAAACACCATTGAGGAGGTTTCTGAGCTCATCGGGCAGGCTACTAATAACGTGGCTGAATACCGGGCTTTGATCGAGGGGGTTCGCCGTGCCTTGAATTACCTTCCTGAAGAGGCGATTTTCCTCACCGATAACGAGCTCGTTGCTAACCAGATAAATGGCCTTTACCGTGTGCGTGAGCCCCACCTTCAGCATTTGAACCAAAGGGTGTTGGAGCTCCTCTCCCGACTCCCCCGCTGGAGGGTGAACTATATCGAACGCGAGGCCAACTATAAAGCGCATCGCCTCGCCATGCGTGCCTTTCGCGAGCGGACCCGACAGGAACGGGAGAGGTCGCGCCTCCTTAACGAAATCGAGGACGTGCTCCGGGACCTCGATTTGGATGACCTCCGCCGGGTTCTCTCCTATGCCAACAGTCTCAGAGCCCAGAAACCCTAAGAGATTGCCGTGAGGGTCGTCCTCCAACGCGTGAAGAAGGCTTGTGTAGTAGTGGATGGAGACGAGGTCGCGCGTATTGGGAGAGGATTCTTACTTTTGGTAGGAATTGGTCGAGAGGACAACGAAGAGGAAATCGCTTTTTGGGCGCGGAAGATCCCCGACCTTAGGGTATTTGCAGATCAAGGGGGAAAATTCAATCTGTCGCTCCGGGACATCGGCGGCGAGATTCTCTGTGTCCCTCAGTTCACCCTTTACGGGGACTGTCGTAAGGGCCGCCGCCCAAGCTTTACCGCCGCGGCTCCCGGTCCTGACGCAGAAAAACTTTTTTCTCGCTTCGTAGAGCTCCTCTCCGTCCAAGGCGTCCCCGTGAAGACGGGGATCTTCGGGGCTAAAATGGAAGTGGGTCTCGTGAACGACGGGCCCGTCACCTTGATTCTCGAACGTTAAGGAGGAAAAAAACATGGCAGCAGTCCCTAAGTGTCGCCGGTCGCACCGTGAGGCAAGATTGCGAAGGACCCATTGGCACGCGCATATGCCTCCTGCGATGGAGTGTCCGCATTGTCGTGAGCCTAAACTTCCCCACCGAGTTTGCCCCAACTGCGGTTACTACAACGGGATGGAGATCGTGGCCACGAAGGAGAAGAAGAAATAATCCTTTGCTCTTATTAATCGACCGTGGAGGAGCGTCGGGCCAAAAGCCCGACGTTTAATTTTTATTTACAGGTAGCTGGGATCACACTCGCCCCTTTCCTCACGGAGAACCGGCTCCCGCGCCGCCCGCACCTCGTCGAGCCGGCATACGGGTGCGGTGTGGGGTGCCTCGGCAAGGACCTCTGCGGCTTCCTTGGCTTCACGGGCGATCCCCCACATTGCCTCCACAAACGCGTCCAACATCTCTTTAGTTTCGGTTTCCGTCGGTTCGATCATCAGCGCTTCCTCCACGATCAGGGGGAAGTACACAGTGGGGGGATGGAACCCATAGTCGATCAGGCGCTTGGCCACGTCCCGGGCCCGCACTCCCAGGCCTCTGGTGGAGGCCACGAACTCGTGCTTGCAGAGGCCATCATAGGGGACCTCGTACACTTCACGCAGTTTGACCCGGAGATAGTTCGCGGCGAGGACGGCCCCCGCCGAGACCTCCCGTAGGCCCACGTCTCCCAGGGTGAGGATATAGGCCAAAGCCTTGACCATTACGAGCACGTTCCCATAGAAGGGATGGATTCTCCCGATGGACTTGGGGAGGTCGTAGGAGAGCGTGAAACGGCTGCCGTCCCTCACAACTTGGGGCACGGGGAGGTAGGGAAGAAGTCTATTCGATACGCTAAGGGGGCCCGCACCGGGGCCTCCGCCTCCGTGAGGCGTGGAGAAAGTCTTGTGCAGATTGAAGTGAAAGATGTCGGCCCCCATGTCGCCGGGTCGGGCCCGCCCGAGGAACGCATTCAGGTTCGCCCCATCGAAGTAGCAGAGGCCGCCGATCTCGTGCACCATCTCGGTGACGTGGAGGATGTCCCGTTCGAAGATCCCCAGTGTGTTGGGAACCGTCACCATGATCCCCGCCACGTCCTCTCCCAGCCGCTCCTCCAAGGCGCGGAGGTCCACCGTCCCTCGCTCATTCGAGGGCACCGAGACGACCTCGAAGCCCACCATTGCTGCCGAGGCAGGATTCGTCCCGTGGGCCGAGTCGGGAAGGAGGATCTTCTTACGTTGCTCGAGCTCCCCTTTATCCTCGAAATAGCGCTTTATGAGGAGCATCCCCGTGAGCTCACCGTGTGCCCCGGCCGCGGGCTGGAGCGTCACCCCCGGCATCCCCGCGATCCCCTTAAGCAACTCCCCTAGCCACCAGAGCAGCTCCAGGACTCCCTGAACCGAGTCCTCGGGGAAGAGGGGATGAAGCTCGGTGAACCCAGGGAGCCGGGCGAGCTCCTCGTGGAGCTTGGGGTTGTACTTCATGGTGCAACTCCCCAAGGGGTAAAGCCCGGTATCGACTCCATAGTTCATACGCGAGAGCTCTGTGTAGTGACGCACGAGCTCTCCCTGGGAGACGCGAGGGAGCCAAGGAAGTTCCTTGCGCCGAAGCTCTTTTGGGATGTGAGGAAGAAGGGATTCCACAGGTTGCTCGGTGTTCGGCCAGGAGGTTGCTCTCCTTCCCTTCTTTCCTTTCCTGTAGATCGTCACTATCCTCACCCCTTCAAGGCATCGAGGAACTTCTCAAACTCCTCCTCGGTGCGCTTTTCGGTGACGGCCACGAGGAAAGCCCCGGGCAGACCCATTTCCTCCACGTACTCCGGGGGCGTCACGGCGATGCCCCGTTTATAGAGCCTCTCGAAGGCGTCACGTGGTTCCGGGCAACGCACGGCGAACTCGTTGAAGAAGGGCCCCTCGAACGCGGGCTCATATCCGGGAATTTTCGTGATCTCCTCCGCGAGCCTGTGGGCTTTCTCCAGGCACAGAAGGGCCACCTGTCGCAGACCCTCTGGCCCCACGGCGGCGAGGTACACGGTGGCCCGAAGGGCGTACAGGGCGGAGTTCGTGCAGATATTCGAGGTTGCCCGTTCACGGCGGATGTGTTGCTCTCGTGTTTGGAGGGTCATTACGTACCCTTCCCTGCCCTCGGCGTCCACGGTGCGACCTGAGACTCGGCCGGGCATCATGCGCACGTACTCCTTTCTGGTGGCGAAGATCCCTAGTAGGGGTCCCCCGAAGGAGAGAGGGTTCCCCAGGGGTTGCCCCTCGCCCACCACGATATCGGCCCCGAAGCTTCCAGGGGGCTCCAATATCCCAAGGGGGATGGGATAAACGGAGACGATGAGGAACGCGCGTCCAAGTCGCTCCTTCAGCCCCGCGAGGTCCTCGATGATCCCGAAACCGTTAGGCTGCTGTATCACTAGTGCGATGGTTTCCTTGGGGACGTCCTCGAACACCAACTTCCCCTCTCTATCGAAGGGGAGGTTCACAATCTCGATCCCCGCTCCATGGGCATAGGTGTCGAGGATCCTTCTATGGAGGGGGTTCAGAGATTTCGGGACGAGGACCTTGCTCCCTCCCACGATGCGCCGGGCCATGAGGACCGCCTCCGCCAGGGCCGTTCCTCCGTCGTACATGGAGGCATTGGCGACCTCCATTCCGGTGAGCTCGCAGATCATCGTTTGGTACTCGAACATCCACGTGAGGGTTCCCTGTGAGATCTCCGCTTGGTAAGGGGTGTAGGCCGTGTAGAACTCGGAGCGCGCCGTGACTTCATTCACCACAGCGGGGATGTAGTGATCGTAGAGGCCGAGGCCTATGAAAGGGGTTAGACGGCGGTTTTTCGCGGCGAGCCGCTCGATCTTCTCCCGCACTTCGAGCTCGGAGGAGGGCCCTAGACCCAGGGGCTCATAGCGGCGGCGAACTTCCTCGGGTATGTCGGAAAAAAGTCCTTCTACATCTTCGACCCCGATGGCCCGGAGCATCTCCTCGATGTCCGCGGGCGTGTGGGGGATGTACTCCATCACTCGCCGATGAGCTTACGGTAGGCAGTTGAGTCGAGGAGTTTATCGAGCTCTCCCCGATCCTCGACTTTGAGAACGACAAGCCATCCCTTGCCATATGGATCTTGATTTATGGTCCCTGGCGCAGAGACAAGCTCCTGGTTCACCTCTGTCACCTCGCCCGATATGGGAGCATAGACGGACTCCGCCGCCTTCACCGATTCCACGGTGACGATCACATCCCCCATCTTGACCTTCTTCCCTACCTCTGGGAGCTCCACGTAGACCACGTCGCCGAGCTTCTTCTGGGCATAGTCGGTTACGCCCACGCGCACCGTCCCATCTTCGACCTTTACCCACTCGTGGCTTTCGGTATAGAGAAGATCCTGTGGAACCATCCTCCCTCCTTCGTCCTTTTGGTTTCAGAAGGGCACTTCCTCTTTAGCTGGCTCATAGAATGTGGCATAAGATTTGTGGAAGTGCAAGCGGAACGTGCCAAGAGGTCCGTTCCGTTGCTTGGCGATGATGATCTCTGCCTCGGAAATGGTGTTCCCGCGCTCACCTTCGTAGTAGTCGGGTCGGTGGATGAAGACCACCAAATCCGCGTCCTGCTCGATCGCCCCGGATTCGCGCAAGTCAGAAAGCTGGGGTCGCTTGTTCTCACGCCTCTCCACGGCCCGATTGAGTTGGGAACAGGCGATCAAAGGGATCTCCAGCTCTCGGGCCAGCGATTTGAGGGATCGGGAAATATAGGCAATCTCCTGTTCGCGCACGTCGGCGCGTATCCCGGCATCCACAAGCTGGAGGTAATCGATGATCACCAGATCGAGTCCATACTCCATGGCCATACGGCGGGACTTGGCCTTGATCTCGAGGACGGTGGTGGATGGGCTGTCGTCGATGAGGATCACCGACTCATGGAGATGGCTCGCTGCCTCCGCCAGGGCAGCCCACTTCGGCGGAGGGAGGTAGCCACTACGCAGGCGATGTAAATCTACCTTGGCCTCTGCGCAGAGGAGGCGCTCCAGGAGCTGTTCGCGGGTCATTTCCAGGGAGAAAATGGCCACCCTCTTCCTCTGCTCCACGGCGATGTGCCGTAGAAGGGTCAACACGAATGAGGTCTTCCCCATCCCCGGCCGCCCGGCGATCACGATGAATTCCGCCGGCCGGAACCCGCCGATTCGGGCGTCGAATTCGGTGAACCCCGTGGAGATGGCCCTCACCGGGTGGCGCTTGGGGTCACGGTGGAGCTCTTCCAAGTGCTCCATGTGCTCGTAAAGGAAGTCGCGCAGGAGGGTATAATCCTTCGCCGTCTCCCGTTGGGCGATCTCGAAAATCACCCCCTCGGCGCGGTCCAGGGCTTCGTTAACGGGGATGTCCTCTCGATAGCCGAGCTCCATGATCCGGCCCCCGCCCTCGATGAGGGCCCGACGTAAGGCCTTATTACGGACGATCTCGGCATAGTGTTCCAGCGCCGTCACCGTGGGGACGTGGGAGATGAGCTCCGCGAGATAGCTCCTTCCCCCTACCTTCTCGAGTTTTCCGATTTCCTCCAGATAGTTGGAAACGGTGATGAAATCGGGGAGCTTTCCATGTTCATAAAGGGCGAGGATGGCCTTGTAGATCTCCCGATGGGCGGGAAAGTAAAAATGGGACGGCTTCAGGAGCGAGACCAGGGTGGGAAGGGTTTGGGCTGGCTCGAGCATGGCACAACCCAGAACTACCTGTTCAGCTTCTCGATTTTTGGGAATGGGTCTTAATTCTTCAGCCCGCTCCTCCGCCATCGCAACACCATCATACTGCCGGCCGTCGCGTCCGGACAAGGGGACAAATGTTAGATCTGCTGATAACTTGTGGAAATCCTGGGGATAAATGTACCGAAGGGGAGGGGTGGTGCACGTATTTCAACAGGGCTTAAAAACTATCGCTGATCTGTTAAAGGCATTCGGGCATTGCATGTTTGGAAATGTTTGCAAAGAAGGGGAGGTACGGCATCATTGGGTGTCCGAAAGGAGGCACCCGTGGGAGGCAAGAACGTCGTGATCGCCATGGGAGGGGGACCGACCCCCGTCATTAACAACTCCCTCCGGGGGATTGTAGAGGCGATCGGTGCCTACCCGAATCGGTTCGGGATCGTGTATGGGGCTTGGCACGGGATTCTGGGAATCCTGCGGGAAGAGCTCCTGGACCTCTCGGCCCAACCCCCCGAGGAGATCGCGCTCCTGCGTACCACCCCTGCCGCCGGGGCCATCGGCACTGCCCGCTACAAGCTCACCCACGACGAAGACGTGCACCGAATTGTGGAGGTCTTCCGTGCCCACGAGGTGGGCTATTTCTTCGGGATCGGTGGGAACGATACCCAGCTCGTCTGCCAGAGGGTGGCCGAAGCTGCCGCGGCGGAAGGATACGAGCTCACGGTGGTGGGCGTCCCCAAGACCATCGATAACGATCTCGGCGACCCGGAGATGGAGCTCATCGACCACACGCCGGGTTACGGTTCGGTGGCACGGTACTGGGCGTGGACGGTCCAGTGCCTGGAAGAGGAGAACCGGGGCTCGTCCCCGGCGGATCCGGTGCTCGTGGCCCAGGCCATGGGGCGGCGGGTGGGGTTCGTCCCCGCCGCGGCCAGGCTCGCCGACCCGGAGCGCGCGTTGCCCTTGTTGATCTTTTTGGCCGAATGTGGACTTTCCCTCGATGAGATCACTGACGCCATTGCCGACACGGTGAGGAAACACGGTCGCGCCATCGTGATCGTCTCCGAGGGGCTGAAGCTCGGGGAGCTCGGGGAGAGGAGGGACGCCTTCGGCCACGCGGCCTTCTCCTCCTCCCGGGCTACTGTGGCACAAGTCCTGGTGAATCACTTGAACGAGGTCGGGTTCCCGGCGCGGGGGCTCGCCCGGGGACAGGTCCCGGGGACCGAGCAGCGAGACGCCATCCTTTACGCCTCCCCAGTGGACCTGGACGAAGCGTACGCCGTGGGGGTCAAAGCGGTGAGGCTCGCCGCGGCCGGGGAGTCCGGCTACATGGTCACCATCCGCCGCGCGGAGGGGGACGTCTATCGCGCCGAGTATGGGGAGATCCCCTTGGAGGAGGTGGCGGGAAAGGACCGGCCCTTCCCCGTCCAATGGATTTCCGAGACGAAGACCGACGTCACCGACGATTTCGTCCGCTATGCAGCACCACTCCTCGGGGAGGACCGAGTTAGCGTGCCCATAGTGCGCGGAAGACTCCGATTCGCGCGGCTGAGAAAGATTTTCGCTCCGAAGATGTTGCCCGATTACGTCCCGGCCGCCTGGCGAAGGTGACGCGTAATGGGTGACGCGCGGAAAAGGTAGTTGAAAAGAACCCGTCACGCGTAACGCATCACGCGTAACGGGCCTGAAGGAGGGGAGATGGACTACCGGGAGAAGCTGGAGGCCTTTCGCCCTACAAAGGATTATCTCGTGTGCATCGACTCCGACGGTTGTGTGTTCGACACCATGGGGATCAAGCAGCGGGAGTGCTTTACTCCGTGGATGATCGCTTACTTCGGACTTCAGCCGGTGGCCCAGGCCGCCCGGGAATGTAAGGAGTTCGCCGACCTCTTCTCCAAGACCCGCGGGGCCAACCGACACATCACCATCAAGCGGATCCTCACCGAGCTCCTTCCCAACCATCCCTTGGTGAAACGTCGCGGGTTCGTGGTCCCGCAGTTCCCCCACTACTTCGCCTGGGTGGACGACCCGAACAGCGTTCTTTCCAATGACGGCCTGCGGCGGGCGATCGAGAACGCCTCCTCCGAAGAGGCCCGGAGGGAACTCGAGCACGTGCTCGCCTGGTCTGAGAGGGTGAACTGGGCCATCAAGGAGATCGTGAAAGGGATCCCCCCCTTCCCCGGAGTGCGGGAGGCCCTGGAGGTGATTGGGGAGAGGGCTGATATCGTGATAGTCTCCCAAACCCCCATCGAGGCCCTGGAGCGCGAGTGGCAAGAACACGGGATCTACGAGTACCCTGCCCTCATCTGCGGCCAGGAGATGGGGACGAAATCCCAGCACATCGCCACGACGTCCAGGCACTATCCCAAGGACCACGTCCTTATGGTGGGCGACGCCCCCGGAGACCTGAAGGCCGCCAAGGACAATGGTGTCCTCTTCTACCCGGTGATCCCCGGGGAGGAAGAGGAGTCGTGGGAACGGTTCAATGAGGAGGCCCTGGCCCGGTTCTTTTCCGGGACGTACGCCGGCGATTACGAGCGGGGGTTAATCGCACAGTTCGAAGCGGCCCTCCCCGAGCGGCCGCCATGGGAGATGGGAGGTGATTCACGATGAAGGCCGATTTCGGCGTCATTGGGTTGGCGGTGATGGGACAGAACCTCGTCCTCAACGTCGAGGACAAGGGATTCTCGGTGGCGGTCTTCAACCGAACCGCCGAACGCACGAAGGAGTTCGTGGAGAACCGGGCCCAGGGGAAGAAGATCGTCCCCGCGTACAGCCTTGAGGAGTTCGTGGAGGCGCTCACGCGGCCACGGAAGATCCTGATCATGGTGAAGGCCGGGGCCCCAGTGGACGCGGTGCTTGAGGGGCTCTACCCATTGCTCGAGCGGGGGGACCTCGTGATTGACGGGGGGAACTCCCACCACGATGACACCGAGCGGAGGATAAAGGAGGCCGAGGAGAGAGGCTTCCTCTATCTGGGCGTCGGAATCTCCGGGGGCGAGTACGGGGCACTGCGCGGTCCCTCCATCATGGCCGGGGGCCATCGGGAAGGATACGAGCTCGTCCAGGGGATCTTCGAAGCTATCGCCGCGAAAGGCCCCGATGGGCCGTGCTGCGCCTACTTCGGGCCGGGTTCCGCTGGCCACTATGTGAAGATGGTCCACAACGGGATCGAGTATGCCATCATGGAGACCATCGTCGAAGCCTACGATCTCATGAAGCGAGGCCTCGGTATGTCTCCGGACGAGATGGCCGGGGTCTTCGGGGACTGGAACCGTCGGGAGCTCGGAGGATATCTCTTCGAGATAACCGAGCGGATCTTGCATTACAAGGATCCCGAGACCGGGGAGCCACTGGTGGAGCTCATACTGGACACCGCGAAACAGAAAGGGACCGGCAAATGGTCGACCCAGTCGGCCCTGGACCTCGGTACTCCCGTCCCCACCATCGCCATGGCCGTCTTCGCCCGGATCATCTCCGCGTTCAAGGAGGAGCGCGTAGTGGCGAGCAAGGTCCTCCCCGGCCCCGACCCCGCCCTCGGTACGGACCGTGAGGAATTCGTGAGGAGGCTCTTCGGGGCGGTGTACTTGTCAGTGATCGCGGCCTATGCCCAGGGCCTGCGGCAGCTGCGGGACGCCTCGAGCGAACGGTGCTATGGTCTGGACCTTTCCGAAGCGGCCCGGGTGTGGATGGCGGGGTGCATCATTCGGTCGGTGCTTCTCGTCCCCATCCGCAAGGTCCTCCTCGATAACCCCGAGCTTCCCCTGCTCTTCCTCGCGGAACCTTTCAAGTCCGCGTGGGCGGAATACCATGGCGACCTCCGCTGGGTCACGGCCAGGGCCCATGAGCATGGGATTCCCACACCGGCCATGGACTCGGCCCTCACATTCGTGGACGCCTTCCGTACCGAGCGGCTCCCGGCGAACCTGATCCAGGCCCAGCGCGACTTCTTCGGCGCCCACACCTATCAACGGATCGACAAGGAGGGCACGTTCCATACGGATTGGGAGGCGGTGGCATGATCCTCTCACACTCCCCTGGGAGCCCGGTCCCCGGCGCCGAACTGGAGGCGAAGCTCCGCGAGGCCCTGGGGGAGGTTGGGAAAAGGGATGAGAGATGGCTCATCATTATCCCCGATGATACCCGCACCCTCCCCATGCCGGCGATCTACGCCGCGCTCGTGGAAGGACTCCGGCCGCGGGTTAAGGAGCTCGCGTTCCTCATCGCCCTGGGGACCCATCCCCCGATGACCGAGGACCAGCTTGACCGCCATTTCGGCCCCGCGTGGCGTGACCACGCCGACGTCCGGATCTTCCAGCACTCCTGGGAGGATCCCTCTGCCCTGACGCAGATAGGGACCATCTCCCGTGAGGAGATGGAGATGATCTCACGGGGGCTCCTCTCGGTGGAGGTCCCGGTGGAGATAAACAGGCTCGTCCTCAAGTACGATAGACTCCTCATCGTGAACCCAGTCTTTCCCCACGAAGTGATCGGGTTTTCCGGAGGGCACAAGTATTTCTTTCCCGGGGTCTCGGGCCCGCGGATGGTGCACGTCTCGCACTGGCTTGGGGCCCTGATCACAAACCCCAAGATCAATGGCCACAAGTGGACCCCGGTGCGGGAGATGGTGGAACGGGCGGCGGAGATGGTCCCGACGCCCCGATGGGGCCTTTCGTTGGTGCTCAGGGGTCATGAGCTGGTGGGCGTTTTCCTGGGGGAAGTGGTCGAGGCCTGGGAGGCCGCCGCGGACCTCTCCATGGAGGTGAACGTTGTCTGGGTCGAGCACCCCTACGACCTCGTGATCTCCGTGGCCCCTGAGATGTACAGGGAGCTCTGGACTGCCGGGAAATGCATGTACAAGCTGGAACCGGTAGTGGCCGAGGGGGGAACCCTCATCATCTACGGCCCCCACATAGACGAGATTTCTCCCACCCACGCCCACTGGATCCTCGAGGTGGGGTATCACGTGCGGGACTACTTCCTCGCCCAGTGGGAAAAGTTTGAAAAGTATCCCTGGGCCGTGCTCGCCCACTCCACCCACGTCAAGGGGATCGGCACCTTCCGGAACGGGGTAGAACGGCCCCGGATCGAGGTCGTCCTCGCCACCGGGATCCCCAAGGATGTCTGCAAAAAAATCGATCTCGGCTACTGCGACCCCGCGACCTTGGACCCCAGGGACTATGAAAACCGGGGGGACGAGGGGATCCTGGTGGTCCCCCGCGCCGGGGAGATGCTTTACCGCCTCGCCGACGGCACCGTGCCTGATATCGACAGGCTCTAGGCATACCCTCTCGCCGGAGGTATGATAGTGTTTGGTCGGAGGAGAAAGAATGCGACGGTTTGTTTTTCTGGCGGTGATCCTGTCAGTTCTCGGGGCCTCGGCCCCGGGGAGCGACCTTGTGGGAATGTGGAGCACGACCATATCTCTGGGCGATGGCCTTTCCTCCCTCTCCGTCCTCGCCTTTAACTTCGGGCTCGCCGACTGGGAGCTCACCACTACATGGACCTTTTCCGAGCTCTCACTGAGCAGGGCCGACCTCGCCTTGGTGGGGAACTTCGGCCCCGTGGGAATTGCCGCCGGGGTATCGTTTTGTCTTGCGGATACGGCCGTTTCCTCCCTTTCGAGCGCCGCGTTCACCGGCATCTCCCTTGGGGGGTGGAAGTTCACTGGCGGGTACATTTCATTCGAACTCTCCCTGGGGAACTTCACCCTCAAGGTGACATTCGTTGAACGGACTCCACAATATCTTGAGAAGTAGGTTTCCAACTGTCCTATCACGATGTGGGTCTTTTCACTCTGGGCGTGGAGTTTGACGCAAGGCATCTACTAGCTCGATGGCACATCGACGTGAAATATGCTGAGGTAATCAAGGGATTTCGCTAAAATTCTTTCGATTATGAATTCGCGAGAGCTCAGGCGGGCGTATCTCCAGTTCTTCGAGAGCAAGGGCCATGTGGTCCTCCCCTCCTCATCCCTCATCCCCGACGACCCGACGCTCCTCTTTACCTCGGCGGGGATGGTCCAGTTTAAGGACATCTTCTGGGGCAAGGTCCCCCCGAAGTATCCCCGGGTGACCACGTGTCAGAAGTGCTTCCGCACCACCGACATCGAGCGTGTGGGGACCACCGCCTACCACCACACCTTCTTCGAGATGCTGGGAAACTTCTCGTTCGGGGACTACTTCAAGGAGGGTGCGATAACCTACGCTTGGGAGTTCCTCACCCAGGTCTTGTCCCTGCCGAAAGAGCGCCTCTGGGTTTCGGTTTTTGAAGAAGACGACGAGGCCTACGCCATCTGGCGCGACATGATCGGGATCCCCCTGGAAAAGATCGTCAAGCTCTCGAAGGAGCACAACTGGTGGGGACCGGTGGGGGGACAGGGGCCTTGCGGCCCCGACACCGAGATCTTCTGGGATTGGGGCGAAGAGTACGCCTGTGGCCCCGACTGCGAGGGCCCCGCCTGTGGTTGCGCCCGGTTCTCCGAGATATGGAACCTGGTGTTCATGCAGTACGACGCCCAGCCCGATGGGACCCTGAGGGAGCTGGCGCGCAAGAACATCGACACCGGGATGGGGCTCGAGCGCACCACCGCCGTGCTCGAGGGGGCGATGTCCGACTTCGACACCGACCTCTTCCGCCCCATCTGCGAGGAGATCGAGTCCTTGATGCCCCGTTACGCGTCTCCCGTCATGCGTCACCGAAATTTATTGGCGGACCACGTCCGCGCGTTGGTCTTCCTCATCGCGGACGGGGTGCTTCCGGGGAACGAGAAGCAGGGGTACGTGCTGCGGCGGGTGCTGCGCCGGGCGGTGCGGGCCGCGGACCGCCTGGAGCTTCCCGAGGGGATCCTGGTGCGGTTGGTGGAGCCGGTGGTGGCCACCCTGGGGGAGGTTTACCCCGAGATCGTGGAACGGAGGAGGCTCATCGAGGAGGTCCTCTCCCAGGAGGAGAAGACTTTCCGCCGGACCCTGCGGGCCGGTGAGGCCCTGCTCGAAGAGGTCCTCTCCAAGCTCAAAGAGGGGGACATCCTTCCTGGCGAAGTCGTGTTTGAACTCTACGACACCTACGGCTTCCCGGTGGAGCTTACCGAGGAGATCGCTCGGGATCGGGGGATCTCCGTGGACCGCGTGGGTTTCGAGCGAGAGATGGAGAAGCAGCGGACCCGCTCTCGGAAAGTGACGACCTATGTGGCGAAGCTTGCGGTGAAGGACGCCCGAGCCCTGGAACCCACGGTCTTCCGCGGCTACGCCGAGCTGGAACTGGAATCCGAGCTCTCCGCAGTTCTGGACGAAGCGGGCGAGAGCCACGGGGAAGCTCATCACGCGTCACCCGTCACGCGTCACGGAACTTGGCGATTCGTCTTCCCCGCGACCCCGTTCTACGCTGAGGCCGGCGGTGAAATCGCCGACAATGGCTGGATCGAGAACCTTTCCCGTCCCGGCAAAGCCGAGGTGATGGACGTCCAGAAGGCCGACGGGACCTTCCTTCACATGGTGAAGGTAATTTCCGGTGAATTCCGGGTCGGCGACCGGTGCCGTCTCATCGTGGACGAAGCCCGGCGCCGGGGGATCGAGCGTGCTCACACCGCCACCCACCTCCTCCATGCGGCGTTAAGGAAACATCTCGGCGAACACGTGATTCAGGCCGGCTCTTGGGTAGGGCCAGAGGAATTCCGGTTCGACTTCACCCACTTCGCTCCCTTGAGCCCCGAGGTGCTCGAGGCCGTAGAGCGGTCCGTGAACGAAGCTGTGGTCCGGGACATCGAACTCAAGTTCTACGAGATGACGCTCGAGGAAGCCAAAACTTTTGGAGCCATAGCCCACTTCGAGGAGGAGTACCGCGGGAAGGAGCGGGTACGAGTGGTGGAGGTCTCCGGAGTGTCGAAGGAGCTCTGCGGCGGGTGTCATGTGCGCAGGACCGGCGAGATCGGCCTCTTCGTGATCGTCTCCGAGGAGGGGGTGTCCGCGGGGACGCGCCGGATCCGGGCGCTGGTGGGCCTCAAGGCCCGGAATCACTTCGTGGCGCTGCGCCGGGAACTTCGCAGGGCGGCGGGGCTCCTCGAGGCCCCCGAGAAGGAGCTGGTCCCGGCCCTTGAACGGATGCTCGCCGAGGTGCGGGAGCTTCGCGCTGAGCTTAAACGCTTGGAGGAAGAGAGGGCCCTCACATTGGCCGATTCCCTCACGGCCAAGGCGGAGGAGATAAACGGAGTGAAGCTCCTCGGGGCGGTGGTGGAGGGCGGTACCGAGCAGGCGAAGAAGCTGGTGGATACGCTTGCGGAGCGCCTCGGCCGCTGCGCCGTGATACTGGGGACGGAGACAAACGGCCGGGCGGTCCTGATCGCTAAGGTAGTGGATGCCCCGCTATCGGCAGGGAATCTCGTGCGGGTCGCGGCGGAGGTTGTGGGGGGAAAGGGCGGCGGGCGGCCCAGCTTCGCCCAGGGCGGCGGTCCCAAAGCTGAAAAGCTCCACGCCGCCATCGATCGAGCCTTAATTGAAGCACGCGAAAGGTTGACCAAATTTCAAAATCAGGCCCCATAATTAGCGGAAGCTCGTGTTTGCCCAGCTGGCCCGTGACATCGTCGGTGGGGTTTCTCTTGAGGGATCGTTGGAGGGGGCACAGCTCCAGGTCGATGCCGAACTCGAACCGTTCGGGAAAAGACCACAACGGGGAGAGGTAACCGAGGACGGGACCTAGGTCCCGGCTACGGTTTGGGGTCGGTGAAGGATTTTATTAGACTGGCGGATGTGAAAGGGGTGGGAAAGATGGGCAAGGTCACGATGGTGTTGGTTGTAGTCTTGGGCGTGCTCGCCCTGTTCCCCCTGATCGGGGCCGCCCAGGGGGGACC
>MTNJ01000017.1 GCA_002011425.1 Candidatus Acetothermia bacterium JdFR-48
GATCGAAGCGGCCCTGAAGGAAATAGAAAACGGGCGGGGAACCCTCTACGACCCCCAGGTGGTCGACGCTTGTCTGCGCCTCTTTCGCGAGAAGGGCTTTCGCTTCCAGACCCAGTACGACCTGTGAGGCCGAGGACGCTCGCCCGTGGGGCTTCCCGCCATAGGCGAGGGCAAAGTCATAACGCTCGGTTCGCGAACTCTGGCCAACGTGGGTGACGTAGGCTCCGAATCTTACAATCGTTCAAGTCAGCTCGGCCGCCGGTGTGTTCCATTACAAGAAAACCCCCGAATTCCCATATCGGAATGGGTCGTTTAACCTTTGAATGGGCGAAATTCAGGGAATTAAGCTTTCTTGATAAAAAGCCCAACCAAGGCGACACGCTGTTTAGAAAATCACGTCCGCAATTACTTCTATTTCCTCGCGATCCGCCCAGAAGGGTCCTCCTGGATATGGGGCCTGCCAGTCGAGGTTAAGCCAAATGCCTTCTTGGGGATCTTTCAGATACCAAATTTTTTCCGGGTACCAACCATAACGCCAGCCATAACGCAAAACGTAAACGTCAACATGTTGTGGGTCAGGGGTTTCTGTTGTTCGGTAACGTTCGATAATATAATCCAAGGTCCTTTGGACATTTTTGCGTGTCCATCCTAAGAACACAAGCGCGTAAGCGCGTGTGAGGCGCGCCGGGATTTGTCGTATTCCACTCTGATGCGTACAGTTCCCCCAATGGCCTTGATACAAGCGGCTACAAGGACCGCGAAGTCGTCACAATCCCCTCGGAAGTTGTAATAAGCAATCGTATGGCTCGCCGGCGAAAAATCGAAAAAGCCTATAGGGTCATTTACATGAACCCAGCGGATATAAATCGCCTCCCAGATATCGCAGATTTGACCAATGTTATACGGCCCTGCATTTTCACGCGTGATAGCATTAACTGCGAAGCTCCTGACAGCAGGGATGTAATAATCAACCGCCTGGCGGATACGGTCCTCTAAGGAAGCGAACGTTGCAGAGCTTATCAAAAGAAGCGAAATACATAGACAAAAGACCCTATGCGCCATATAGACGTTTCTTATCACACTTAAATTATAGTCAAGGAGCAATAGACTTAGCAACAGAAGCTATAAGCAAGCTATGTGGTCGGATTTTTGCTCGAGTTTTTGAAAGTTGATACGCTCCCCCTGTGGGACAATGTATTCCCAGATGCTCATCCATCTACGAGCGTCCCCTTCGGGCCCGCTCATGGGGACAAGTGAGGCGAGTCCTTGGGGAAGGAGCTCAGGACCTCGAGTCCGCCAGGGCGGACGACGGCGAGGTCCTCGATGCGAATGCCGAACTTCCCCGGGAGATAGATCCCCGGCTCGATCGTCACCACCATCCCCGTCTGGAGCGTGTCCTCAGAGGTATAGGAGAGGCGTGGCGCCTCGTGGACCTGGATTCCTACCCCATGGCCCAATCCGTGTCCGAATTCCTCCCGGTATCCCCCTTTATCTATCGCCTCCCGGGCCAACCTATCGGCATCAACACCGGAAACACCGGCTCTTGTCCCTTGGATCGCCCGTTCGTTCGCCTCCCGGACGAGCTCGTAGACCCGGCGGAACTCGGCCGTCGGCTCCCCGTAGAAAAAGGTCCGCGTGAGATCTGAACAGTACCCCGCTATTCGCACTCCGACGTCGAAGAGGGCCACGTCCCCCTTCCGGAGCTCTCGTGTCCCCGGGTTCGGACGGTAGTGGGGCATGGCAGAGTGCTCGCCGAAGGCGACGATAAGCTCGAACGCGACGTCCTCAGCCCCGTTCTTCCGGTACCACATCTCGAGGTCCAGGGCCATTTCGCGCTCCGTGACCCCGGGTGTGAGCCGTTCCAACGCCCAGGAGAGGCCCTCCTCGGTGAGACGCATGGCGGCACGGATCTTCTCTATCTCCCACTCGTCCTTTGCCGCCCGCATTTCCTCCACCCACCCGTCGACGGGGACGAACTCCACCCCGGAGACGTGCTCCCGGAGTTCTTCCAGGAGCTTCACCGTGGTGGTGCGAGAATTGAACGCCACTTTCCGGTGTCCCCGGGCCCCGAGCTCCGCCGCGAGCCCCGCGAGCCACTTCCCCCGCACCTCCACGAGCGCGAGGTGGGGAAGCTCCGTCCGCACGCGCTCTGAGTAGCGAGGATCGGTGAGAAATAGGGGCTCCCGATCGACGAGGAAAACCCCGAAGGAGCCGGAAAACCCGGTGAGGTAGAAGAGATTCGCGTAATCAGAGCTCTCCAAACTCAAGACGAGGAAGGCATCCAATCCCTCTTCCGCGAGCCGCTCGCACAGCTTTTCCTGTCGCTTTCGAAAGATCTCCATCTCCCCATCACCTAGGCCATTCTACACCGCTTCCAGTCCAGCAGAAAAAGTCACCGTGTGTCCATTGTGTGGGAACGTGCACCTTATCAGGTGGCGGGAGATTGTCCCCCGCCGGTGTATCCGGTAGGCTCATTAAAAGGGGGTGAATTATGCGAATTTTCGTTATCTTTCTTCTGTGGCTTCTCCCGCTCGGGGTCATCGCTCAGGGTTCCCTTCCCAGCGCGGCGGAGATCCTGGCGGAGGCCTACCGTCGGGCACGGGAAACAGCTTTCACCTCCTCCTACGTGGCCTCCCTGATCTCGAAATATGATGGCGAAGAGGTCTTTTCCCTCGGGGGGTCGATCATCTTCTGGTCGGAGTATCCCTGGCTCCGCATCGAGACCGTAGGCCTGGAGGATGTGTTCCTTCCCGTGGAGATTGTGGATCTGAAGGAAAAGGTTATCTACTCCTATGTCCCCGAACGTGGCTGGGCGAAGCACGTCGTCTCAGGGGGTTGGCTTTCCCTCGTGGACCTCGATTTGGACCCCCTCTTCCGGCGGGTAAAGTTCAGCACGGTGGAGGAGGGGACTCTGGAGGGGAACGCGGTATGGGTGTTGAAGGGGTACATTCCCCCGGACACCTTCGGGCTCATGCGGCAGTTCGAGACAACCCTCTGGATCGATAGGGTCTCTTACGTGGGGCGCAAGACGGAGATTTACTTCGAATTTTACTTCCCCGGCCTCGATTTCACCACCACGAACGAACTTGTAATGGAACTCACGAGCTACGAGGAGGTGGACGACGTTCCCGACGAACGCTTCGCCGTCCCGGACGAGGTGCCCGAAGCTCCGGACACGGCGGGCAGGATCTTCCCCTACCCCGCCCCGGAACTCCGCGCTGTGGCTACCTCCGGGGAGGAAATCTCCCTCGCCGACTTCCGCGAACAGGTGGTGGTAGTCTTTTTCTGGGACATGGAAGCCGAGATCGCGGACTTCGGGGTCAACCTCGCCCTGATGGAAGGCCTGAGGTCCCGGGGCGAGGGTAAGGGTCTCGTTGTGATCGGGGTGGTGGAGGGAGACCCGGAGATCGTGGGGGCTTTCCTCGAGGGCTTTGAGGCGGGAATGCCCACGATCACCGACCGAGCATCGTGGGCCGAGGCCCTGGGGGTAGAAGAAGCGACGTTCTGCGTCCTTGTCGACTCAGAAGGTAACGTGTACGCGAAGACGGATCCCTTCTCGGTCCTGCCCCTGGTGCTGGAGCTCGTGGAGGAATGAGGAGCTAAGGGGAACGTAGGCGCCGGAGTCTCGGGTCGAGCCTCGCTCCGAGTCCATCGCCCAGGAGATTGAAGCCGAGGACGGTCACCATCAGGGCGAGTCCCGGGAAGATGGCGGTCCAGGGGGAGTAGATGAAGTATTGTTGGGCCTCCTTCAACATCCTCCCCAGTGAGGGATACGGCGGTTGAGTCCCCAGCCCCAGGTAGCTAAGTGCTGCCTCGGAGAGCAACGCGAATGCGAGGGAGCTCGTCCCCTGTACGAGCAGGGGACCCAGGGCGTTGGGGAGGATGTGGACGAAGATTATTCGCAGGGGTCCCGCGCCGCAGGCCCTGGCTGCCTCCACGAATGCCCGCCCTTTCAATTCCAAAAAACTCGCGCGCGACAGCCGGCCGAAGTATGGCAGGTTGAAGAGCCCGATGGCGAAGATCACGCTCCCCTCGCCCGGGCCAAGGACGGTGACGAGGAGAAGCGCCAGGAGCACGGGAGGAAAGGAGAGGAGGAGGTTTATCAGACTCCCCAAGGCCTCCCCCAATATCCCCCTGAAGAAGCCACTCGTCGCCCCGAGGATCACCCCGAAGAGCCCACCTAATGCGGTTCCCAACACGGCGACGCGCAATCCCACCGGCATGGCGGCGAGGACCCGGGAAAAGAGGTCTCTCCCGAACCAGTCGGCGCCGAAGGGGTGGACGAGCGAGGGCGCGGAGTTGACGGGGGCGACCTCGGGCTGTAGGGGGTCGTAAGGGGTCCAGACCGTCCCCAGGAGCGCGCCCCCCACCGTGGCCGCACATAGCACTGTCCCCAGAACCAGCGATAGATCCCTCATCGGTAATGCACCCGCGGGTCGAGGAGCCCGTAGGAGAGGTCGGCGAGGAAGCTCATGGCGAGGATGCTCCCCGCCGCCACCAATACCACGCCCTGCACCAAGGGAATGTCCCGGGCGAGGACGGAGACGAGGGCGAGCCGTCCAAGCCCGGGCAGGTAGAAGATGTTCTCCACCACGATGGTCCCGGCGAGCAGCCGCCCGAATATGATGCCCCCGGAGGTGACCACGGGGATCAAGGCCGGCCGCAGGGCATGCACCCACACCACTTTCGCTTCAGAAAGTCCCTTCGCCCGGGCGGCGGAGACGTAGGCCTCGCCCAGGGTGGAGAGGAGCGCCCCCCGCACCATCCGCGCGAGATACGCCCCCCGGGGGACCGCGAGGGCGAGGGCCGGGAGGACGAGGTACTTGAGCGCCGAAAGCCCCGCCTCCCAGCCGGGGAACCACCCCGCGGGGAGGGAGCGCAAGCCCACGGAGAAGGCGAGGATCAGGACGAAACCGAGCCAGAACTCGGGGACCGCGAGGCCGGCCTGGGCGAGCCCCATCAGGGTTACGTCCAGGAGCCCCCCCCGCCGTCGGGCGGCGAGGGCCCCCAGGGGGAGCGCGATAAGCAGGGACAGGGAGAAGGCGAGGAGCGCGAGGGGAAAGCTCACCGACAGGGCGTCCCCGAGGAGTTCCCCCACGGGGCGCCGGTAGTGGAGCGAACGGCCGAGGTCCCCACGGAGGACCCCCCCGAGCCAGTCGAGGTAGCGGAGAGGCCAGGGACGGTCGAGGCCCAGCTCCGCCCGGACCTTGGCGTAGAGCACGGGAGAGGCCTCGAGGCCCACCACGAGCCGCGCGGGGTCCCCGGGGAGGACGTTCAGCGAGATGAAGACGACAAACGAGATGGCAAGGAGCGTGAGCGCGAACCAGATCGAACGCCGCAGAAGGTAACTCCCCATCCCTCCGGTAGTGTACCCCTCAATTGGCCCCGTATGTGGCGTCCGCCGTGGCTGGTCCCATTCGCCCCGGCGGTCACCGGCTTTTGCTGCTAAAATTCCGCTATATTTCTCCTCGTTTTCGGGGTGATGGGATGGCCACGGTCTTGAGGTGCATGGAGTGCGGGGCGGAGTACCCGCTCGCGGGGACGCGGTACCGGTGCGACTGCGGGGGGCTCATGGATGTGGTCCACGAGCTCGCCTCTCTCGCGGTCTCGCGCGAGTTATTCGATGGGAGGATGTGGGAGCGGGGGCCGGAGCCGTGGCGGCGGAGCGGTGTCTGGCGCTTTCGGGAGCTCGTCCTCCCGGTGGAAGAGAGCTCCCTCGTCTCCCGCCCCGAGGGGAACACGCCCCTCTACCGGGGCCCCGCGCTCTCCCGGGTGGTGGGGCTCGAAGAGTTCGCGGTGAAGCATGAGGGCGAGAACCCCACCGGCTCATTCAAAGACCGGGGGATGACGGTGGGGGTGACCTGGGCCCGGGCGATCGACGCCAAGGCAGTGGCCTGCGCCTCCACGGGGAACACCGCCGCTTCCATGTCCGCATACGCCGCGCTGGCCGGCCTTATGGCCATTGTCTTCGTCCCGGAGGGCAAAGTCGCCGCAGGTAAACTCGCCCAGGCTTTGGCCTACGGGGCCCTGACCCTAGAGGTGGCGGGGGACTTCGATGCCGCCATGGCGCTCGTGCAGGAGAGCTGCCGCGAGCTGGGGATCTACCTCCTCAACTCTCTGAACCCCTTCCGCATCGAGGGACAGAAGACTATCGTGTTCGAGATCCTCCAGGACCTTGGATGGGAACCCCCGGATTGGATCGTCTTCCCCGCCGGGAACTTGGGGAACACGGCCGCCTTCGGAAAGGCCCTATGGGAACTCCGGGAGCTCGGCCTGATCTCCAGGCTCCCACGCCTCGCGGCGGTGCAGGCCGCCGGGGCCAGTCCCTTCTACCGCAGCTTCCTGAAGGGGTTCTCCCCTCTCGAGCCCGTCCGGGCCGAGACCGTGGCCACGGCGATCCGCATCGGGAACCCCGTGAGCTTCCCCCGGGCGGTGCGCTCCCTACGCTGGACCGAGGGACTGGTGGTCGAAGTCACGGATCAGGAGATCATGGACGTCAAGGCCCAAGTGGACGCCGCCGGGATCGGGTGCGAGCCCGCCTCGGCGGCAGCGGTGGCCGGGACGCGGAAGCTCGTCTCCCAGGGGATCATCAGGAGGGGGGAGCGGGCCGTGGCGGTCCTCACCGGGAACCTCCTCAAGGACCCCGAGGCCACCCTCGCTTACCACATCGGGAAACTCCGGGGAATCGAGCCCCGATTCGCCAACCGTCCCCGACGCATCGAGGCCTCGCTGGCGGCGGTGGCGGAGGTGCTAGAGGAGGTCGTGAGATGATCGTGATGAAATTCGGCGGGAGTTCTATGGGCGACGGGGAGAGGGTCCGGAACGTGGCCGTGATCGTGGGGAGCTTTGCGGAGCGGGAGGGGACGCCGGCGGTGGTGGTCTCGGCGATGCAGGGGGTGACGGACGCCCTCATCCGCGCGGCCGAAACCGCCTCCCGGCGCGACAATGGCACCCTCCACCGCACCATCGCGGAGCTCTACGCCCGCCACGAGGAGGTGGCCGCGGAGGTGGCCCCGGAGCCCGAGCGAGGAAAGCTACTCGCCGAAGTCCATGCCCTCATCCGGGACTTCGAGAACCTCTGTTCCGCCATCGGGGTCCTGGGGGAGCTCACCCCGCGGGGCCTGGACGCAGTGGCCTCGTTTGGGGAACGGCTCTCGGCGCGTTTGCTCGCCGCCGCTCTGCGGCGGGAGGGCTACACAGCGCGGGCGCTGGAGGCCACTTCCCTCATCGTCACCGACTCCCGCCACGGCACCGCCTCGCCCATGTGGGAACACACCCGGAAGCGCACCCGGGCGGAGGTGCTCCCGCTAATCGCGGAGGGGACGATCCCGGTGATCACTGGCTTCATCGGGGCTACCCCCGAAGGGGTGGTCACCACCCTGGGCCGGGGCGGGAGTGACTTCTCCGCCTCTATTGTCGCAAGCAGTCTTGATGCGGATGAGATCTGGATCTGGACCGACGTGGACGGCGTGATGACCGCCGACCCCCGGATCGTCCCCGAGGCGCGCACCCTCCCCGAACTCTCTTACGCCGAGGCCGCCGAACTCTCCTATTTCGGCGCCCGGGTGATCCATCCCAAGACCGTCCTTCCTGCGGTGGAACGGGGGATCCCCATCCGCATCAAGAACACGTTCAACCCCGAGGGCCCTTCCACCCTGATCACCTCCTCCCATAGGGAGGGGGCGTCGACGGTGAAGGCCATCACCGCCATCAAGGCCCTGAGCATGATCACGGTGGAGGGCCGGGGAATGATCGGAGTCCCGGGAATCGCGGCCAAGGTCTTCTCCGCGGTGGCCCACGAGGGGATAAGCGTCCTCATGATCTCCCAGTCCTCCTCGGAGCAGAACATCTGCTTCGCCATCCGGAGCGAAGAGTCGGCCCGGGCCATCGCGGCCTTGAATCAAGCGTTCGCTCCGGAGCTCGCGGCGCGGAACGTGGACCGCATCTGGGCCGAGGAGGGGGTGGCCATCGTGGCCGCAGTAGGCAAGGGGATGCGCCGCACCCCGGGGATCGCGGCCAAGCTCTTCGGGGCCCTGGGAAAGGCGGGGATCAACGTGATCTCAATCGCTCAGGGCTCATCGGAACACAACATCTCCCTGGTGGTCTCGGATGAACAGGTGGAGGACGCGGTGCGGGCCATCCACCGGGAGTTCGACCTGGGGAGGGCGGGGTGATGGACCGGATCCCGGTGGCGGTTCTCGGGGCGACCGGGGTGGTGGGGCAGTGGTTCGTCCGGCTGCTCTCCCGCCACCCGTGGTTTGAGATCATGGCCCTGGCGGCATCGGAGCGCTCCGCGGGGGTGCCCTACGGGGAGGCGGTGCACTGGATATTCCCCGAGGAGATCCCGGAGGCGGTGCGGGGGTTGCCGGTGGTCCTTCCCCGGCCGGGGATCCCGGGAAGGATCGTCTTCTCCGCCCTCCCGGCCGAGGTGGCCGGCCCGGTCGAGGAGGAGTTCGCCCGAGCGGGTTATATCGTCTCTTCCAACGCCCGGAGCCACCGCCACGACCCGGACGTCCCGCTCCTCGTCGCGGAGGTGAACCCCGACCACCTCGCGCTCGTCGAGCGTCAGCGCCGGAACCGGGGCTGGAAAGGGTTCATCGTCACGGGGGGGAACTGCTCTACGGTCCAGCTCGTTTTGGCCCTGGAGCCCCTGCGGCGCCGCTTCGGGGTGAAGGCAGTGGTCGTCGCCACCATGCAGGCCCTATCGGGCGCTGGCTTCACCGGAGTCCCCGGGAACGCCATCCTCGACAATGTCCTCCCCCACATCCCCGGCGAGGAGGAGAAGCTCGCCCGTGAGCCCCGCAAGATCTGGGGACGATTGACCCCGGAGGGGATCGAGGAGGCGGAGGCACGGATCTCGGCCCACTGCCACCGGGTGGCGACCCGGGACGGGCATCTGGAAGCGGTCTCGGTGAAGCTCTCCCGGCGGGCGGAGCTCGGGGAGGTGGTGGAGGCCATGGAGGGGTTCCGTGGGCTGCCCCAGGAGCTTGGGCTCCCCAGCGCCCCCGAGCGGGCCATTGTCGTCCGTCCCGAACCCGACCGACCTCAGCCGCGCCTCGACCGCGAGGCGGGTGGGGGGATGAGCGTCGTGGTGGGAAGGATTCGTCCCTGCCCCGTGCTCGATTGGCGCCTGGAAGTCCTGGGGCACAACACAGTACGAGGCGCTGCTGGCGGAGCGATCCTCAATGCCGAGCTCGTGGTGGCCAAAGGGCTTTTGTGATGGGCTACCGACGCGGCTGTCTCGCGGATCTACTCGGCGACTTCGTCGTCTACCGGGGCCTTAGCCCCCAGGATCCCCGGCTCCCTGGACTCCTCGAGCTCCGGGAGGAACTCGACCTGGGGGAGGGCCTCCCCCGCAAGGGGGGGACGGCGTACGCCCGCGTCGTCGTCCGCCTCCTCCGGGAAGCCCAGCGCCTCCGCGGAGCCGAGCTCTCCCGAGTCGTGTACGTGGGGGATACCCGCCACAACGATGGCCGCACCGTTGCCTCCTTGGGGGAGCTCGTCCCCGTGCGGGGGTTCATCGCCGCGGAGACCGGCGAGGCCCCCATAGCAGAGGTCGAGGGCCCTACGATGTACGCCAATCGCTGGGGCCTCATCGGGCGGTTCCGGGAGTGGCTCGAGAAGGAGGACTTTCCCCTGGAGGCGGGGACTGCGGTGGTGGTGGACCTCGACAAGACCGCCTTCGGGGCCCGGGGGCGGAACTCGGGACCCGTGGATGCGGCCCGGGTCGCTGCCGCCGAACGGGTCGCGGAATCCGTCCTCGGTGAGGGATTCGATCGCGAGAAATTCCGGCGGGCGTACCACGAGCTGAACACCCCCCGCTATCACCCCTTCACCGGCGACAACCAGGACCTCGTGGTGTTCGCGGCCTTGGTGACGGCGAGCGGGGCCTACCCCCTCGCGCGCCTAGGGGAAGAGGTATCTACAGGAAAAACCCAGAGTTTCCAAGAGTTTCTCATCGCCTGCAGGAAGCTTCCCAGAGGACTCGTAGAACTCCACCGGGAAGTCCAAGAGGCCCTCACGCGGGGCGACCCCACTCCGTTCAACGTTTTCCGGCGCCTGGAGTACGAGGAGACCCTCGCCCGAATGGATTTTCTCCCCGACGTGGTCCCCGCCACGGAGGTCCTCGCCGCGGAGATCGTCCTCACGGCTGAGGTATGGGAGTTCGCCGAGGAGGCGAAAGAGCGGGGAGCGCTCCTCTTTGGGCTCACCGACAAACCGGACGAGGCCTCCCTTCCGCCCCCGGGGAGCGGAGCCCCGCCTCTCCACCGGGCCCGGATGAAGGTCCTCGGCCCCCCCTAACTCCCCTCAGATCCGGCGCAGGGCCCGCAGGGCCTCGGCGAGCTCCGTGACGAAGATCCCGATCCCGTAGTCCGAGATCCCGCCGATCCAGATGAGGAGGTCCTTGTGGACCAAGAGGCCGTTCCCAAAAATGGTCAGAGACCGATCCCCGTATTCCTCACGGAGACCCTGAGGGGCGAGGACGTAGTCGGAGACAGCCAGGAGGTTTCCCGCGGCATCCACCAGCGCGAGGCCGTTGCGATAGGAGAGGTCCTCCCGCAGCACACCATGCCAGCCCACAAGGTATTCGCCCTCCCCCACCTTCACAGTGTTGGTGGACCAGCCGATCTTGTACTCCCAGACCTCCGGGGAGAGGACCGGCCGCAGGGACTCCGCCGGGATCGTGTACTCCTCGAGATCCGCCTCGGCCCGCCAACACATGTCGGGGAGCTTTTCGCGTCGGAGCGATCCCCGGGACGAGAGGCGNAGGCGCGCTGATCGGAAGCTGGGCCGGGTGAGGAGAGTGGCCCGCCGTCCGTTTAACTCCACCAGGGCCGAGTCCTTGTTCCCCGGGACGAGCTTCTCCCCCTCGCCGTGGATGCAGAAGAACCCCTTCCGGATCACGTCCAGTGAGGGGCCGAGCTCGGCGTAGCCGAGCACAGCTTTGTAGCGACCGCCGGTAGGTATTTCCTCGACGTCCTCCGGCTTCCCCACGCCTGTGTAGAGCACGCGAAAGCGGTCATCCCCGAACGAGACCCGGGGGTCCTCACAGCCCTTCACCGCCTCCCAGTAGGTCTGAGGCCAGAGGACGATGCGCGCCCGGAGGGGCCGCGCGAAGTCCCCGCCCAAGAGTTCATCGATCCTCAGGGATACCGCGCCGATGCTCGAGGTGTAGGAGTAGTAATCGAACACGAGGCGGGGAAATATGTAGAGGGTTTGTTCCACCAGGACCGCCCCGGGGTTGAAGGCCGCGAGGGGTTTCTTACGGGGGTAGTTCTCCACTTCGAAGTCATCCGGCCCGAGAACTTCGTACCGTTCGAAAATATCCTCCGTTCGGGGGGCCCGCAGCCCACGGAGCTCCCGCAACGCCCGCCACGCTCGCTGCTCCAATTTACGTTCTAGTGTCGACATCGTAGCTCCCACCACAAGTGCAGACTACACCCTTCCGGGCCCAGTCCGCCGTCTGAGGGTCCGCTTCATAAGGAGGAGAGAGATCAGCCAGCTTATCGTAGACTCCGCCCCTTGGTTCCGGTTCACCCCCGTCGGCTGGAGCCCGTCGTAGCAGCCCCCGGTGGTGAAGTCGTAGAGCGGGACGCCGAGGTCATTCCGCCCCAGGAACCAGGCGAAGGCCCGTTCCATCTCCCGCCACCAGACCACGTCGCCGGTGACCACCGCGGCCTCGCGGCAGGCGTCCACCAGGGCGGCGGCGTCCAGGGGTTGCTGGTCGAACTTGGCCCTCTCCCCTTCCCGGGGGTACCAGCCCTGGTTCCCCACGAGGCTCAGATGGTTCCCCTCGGGATCGGTCTGCACCTGGATAAGCCAGGTGAGGGCCTCGATGCCCTTCCTCACGAAATCGTCACGCTCCAGGGTTCTCCCGGCGGCGATCAGGGCGTGGGGGAGCCGGGCGTTGTCGTAGGAGAGGATATCCTCGGGCCACGGCCAGTCGGCCCTCTCCCCCTCGACGAACGCCCTGTACAGCTGCTGCGCCCGCTCCTGCAGGGCTCCCTTGACCTCGGTATCCCCGGGGAACTTCTCTAGGTAATAGGCCCCACCGAGGATGGCGAATGCCAACGCCCTGACTGCGGACAGCCTCTCCCAGGTGGGGAGGGCCTTCTTGAACATCTGGATACTGAGGGTGAGGAGATCCTCGGGGAGTTTCCCGGCCACGGCGTTACCCAGGGCCCAGATGGCGCGTCCCTGGGCGTCCTCGGAGTCCCCCTCGGGGACGAAGGACCGGTCGTAGGTGAGGAGGTTCCGAAACCAACCGTCCTCGTTCTGGGCGTGATGGAGGAAGGAGAAGTAGATATGCATCAAGGGCCAGATCTCCTTGTCGCCGAAGAGGTCCCAATGGAGGAGGGTGACGATCAGCGCCCGGGCGTTGTCGTCAGTGGTATAGCCGAAGCGGCGGTCGGGGATGGTGTACACCGCGTGCTGGAGGACCCCTGTCTCGTCGGTGAGGCGGCGTAGATGCGAGAGATCCACCTCGGGCAGGGTGTGGAGCTTGAACGCCCGGAAGGGCCGCTTCCCTGCCTGGGCATGGAGGACCAGGGCCCGTTCGAACGCTTCGGCATACTGGCCCGCCACTTCACGCCATACCATCTGGCGACCGAATTCGTAGGCGGCCTTCCGCATACGATCGCGCTTCGCCTCGTACCACAGGAGGTCGAAGAGAGCAGCAGCCATCGCCCTCGCGTCCCTGAACGGGACGAGGATCCCTCGGCCATCGGCGAGCATCTCCTCGGCGTACCAGGAGGGGGTGGAGACGATGGCCTTCCCCGTGGCCAGGGCGTAGGTGATCGTCCCCGAGACCGCTTGCTCTCGCACGAGGTATGGAGCGAGGAAGATGTCCGCCGCCACCAGGAATTTGATGAGCTCCTCCAGGGAGACATACCGGTTATGGAACACGACGTTCTCCTCTATCCCCAGTTGCCTCACCCGTTCTTCCAAAGATAGCCGGTAGCTCTCGCCGTAGCGTTTCTTCACCTCTGGGTGGGTCGCCCCGACGACGAAGTAAAGGGCCTGCGGGAATTCCCGGACTACATCGGCCATGGCCTCGATGGCGTATTCAATCCCCTTGTTGGGGGAAAGCAGACCGAAGGTGAGGATCAGTGGCCGCCCCTCGGCCCCGAACTGGTCTTTGTAGTAAGCGGGGTCCAGGAAGGGGACGTCCGGCGCCCCATGGTAGATGGTGACGATCTTCTCCTCCGGGACACCGTAGATCTTTTGGAGCATCTCCGCCGATTTTCTCGTCTGCGCGATGAGTAGGGTGGACCGCGTGGCAATCTCCTGAAGGACCTCCCTCTGGGAATGGCTTGGCCCGTGGAGCACCGTGTGGAGGGTGGTCACCACGGGCTTCCTCACGTGCTCCAGGAGCTCGATGATATGGCTTCCGTCCTCGCCGCCGAAGATCCCGTACTCGTGCTGAAGGGAGACGACGTCGATGGGGGAGAGGTTGATGAACTCCGCGGCGTCTAGGTAGTCCTCCTCGCGGTGGTCACGGACCTCGAACCGGACCTCGGGGGGGGTAATCCAAGGGCATCGGCCCGCGGTGCATAGCGATCACGTGGAGATACCGCTGGGCTTCGTCCGCCAGGACATTCCCATAGAGTCCGTTGATGGCGGTGAGGAGATCTTGGGTGAAGGTGGCGATGCCGCACCGTCGTGGGGGGTAGGTGCCGATAAATGCGATCCGTAAGGGTTTCAGAAACCGCGTGTGCATGGCCCTCAAGGTTCGCCCAAAGGCCGACCTCCCTCAACCCCATCCTCTCTGAGGAAGAGAAGGACGTCGGCGAGATCGGCGTAAGCGACGCACACGACTTTGTCGGCGGCCCCATAGTAAAGGCGGAGCTTCTCCTGTGACACGATGGCCCCGGTGGGGAAGGTCACCCCGGGCACATCGCCGTGAAACTCGTAATCCTCCCGGGGGCCCAGGACCCAGGAAGAGGCGCGACGGATGACCCGCCAGGGCTCGTCCAAGTCCAACAGGGCGAGGCCCACCCGGTAGAGGCTCCCCGAGGCGGTGGCGCGTACCCCATGGTAGACGAGAAGCCATCCCTCATCGGTCTCGATGGGGGGCGGCCCCAGGCCCACGCGGTGGCAGTCCCACCAACCGGGGCGCACCGGGAGCAGGATCCGATGTGCGCCCCAGAACCGGAGATCCGGGGAGAAGGAGATCCAGATGTGGGCCTCGCCGCGGATGATGGGCCGGTGAATGAGGGCATATTTGCCTCCGAAGGTGCGCGGGAAGAGGGAGGCGTCCTTGTCCTCGGGGGGAACCAGGGCCCCGTGGCGCACGAAATCCCGGAAATCACGGGTGGTGATCAGCGAGACTACCGGACCACCCTTGGAAAAAGAGACGTAGGTGATAGCGTACTCCTCCCGGTCCGGGAGCCAGACGATCCTCGAGTCCCCAACGTTCCTCGGCATAGTCTGGATCCGGGAGGAGGGTAGGCAGTGAGGAGATCGTCCAACTTCCGTAGCCGTCGAAGCTCCGGGCAAGGTTGAGGTGGGAGAAGCCGCGGAAGTCCTCTACCCGCACCAGCAGCAACGTCTCTCCTCGATATTCCACTGCCCCGGGGTTAAAGACGGAGTTCGCCGGGTATGGCCACCCTTGGGGAGACAGGATCGGATTGCCCGCGTAACGCCTGAAAAGTTCCGCCATGGCAGTTCTATTTTTGTTTATCGAGGGTCAGTGGCCAAGTTCCTCATAGGTGAAATTTTTTCAGTATCACTTGACGAATGAAAAATTTTTTCCTATATTGAAAGAAGCCGTGCGGGAAATAGGTCAGAGAATCCGTGAGCTCAGGCAACGCCTCGGCTGGACATTGGAAGAATTGGCGTCCAAATGTGGACTGTCCGTGAGTTTTCTCTCCCAAGTGGAGCGGGGTCTCTCTTCCCTCTCCATCTCATCCCTACAGGCGATCTGTAAGGCTCTCGGCGTCCCGGTCACTCACTTCTTCACCCCACCGAGCGGGGATTCCATCGTGCTGAAAAAGGGGAGGCCCCGCACTCGTATACGTATCGAGGACTCGCAGGTTACCTATAGTCTCCTGTCTGGGCCGATGCCGGACCGAACTCTCGAGGCCCTGATCGCCGAATTTCCTCCTCACTATGAACACCCCTTGATCACCCACCAGGGCGAGGAGTTCGGATACATCCTCGAGGGAAAAATCATCCTCCAGATCGAGGACGAGGAGTTTTCCTTGGAGCCCGGGGATAGCTTTCACATCCGCTCCAGCCGCCCCCACACCGTGCGCAACCCCTCCGACCGCCCGGCGAAGGTCCTATGGGTGCTCACTCAGAGGTTGCTGGAAGGAGGCATAGGAAATGGCGAAACGGGTGGCTGTTGATATCGGCGGTACCTTTACCGATTTCGTGGGATTAGACGAGAAGACCGGCGAGATCTTCCTGGAGAAGACCCTGACGACGCCCGGGAACTTCGCCAACGGTGTGATCGAGGCAGTGAAGAAGAGTGGTCTCGCCCCCGGGGAGTTCAGCCAGTTCGTCCACGGGACCACTGTGGTGATAAATGCCTTCACGGAACGCAAGGGGGCCAAGGTCGCCCTGATCACCACCAAAGGCTTCCGGGATGTCCTCGAAATCCAGCGGGCTAACCGCCCCGACATGTATAACCTTTTCTACCACAAACCCAAACCATTCGTCCCCCGCCGCTTTCGGTTCGAGGTCCGGGAACGGGTCAACTATAAAGGTGAGGTGCTCCAGCCTTTGGTGGAAGAGGACGTGATCGAAGCGGTAAAGGTGTGCAAAGAGGCCGGCATCGAGGCCATCGCCGTCTGTTACATTCACTCCTACGCCAATCCAGCCCATGAACAACGTACCAAGGAGATCATTCAGGAACTCTACCCCGAGGCCGCGGTGACCCTCTCCCACGAGATAACCCGGGAATGGCGGGAATACGAGCGTACTAACACAACGGTGTTGAACGCCTACGTACAGCCCATCGCCGCCTGGTACCTCGCGAGCCTCGAGGGGGAACTTTTCCAATTGGGAGTCACTGGGACCAAATACGCCATGCAGTCAAACGGCGGCACCACCACTTTTGCACAGGCCCAACGGGTGCCCATTCACCTCGTGGAATCCGGCCCTGTGGGCGGGGTAATCGGGGCCACGGTGGTGGCCAAGGCCGTGGGGGAGAATTCCATCATCGCCTTCGACATGGGCGGGACCACGGCCAAGGTGAGCCTCATCGATCGAGGCCAGCTCAAGATAAATACCGACTATCATCTCGAGAAGACGGCAACTTGGGCGGGCTATCCCTTGAAGATCCCCGTGGTCGACATCGTTGAGGTGGGAGCAGGGGGCGGCTCCATCGCTTGGATCGATCAAGGCGGGGCATTACATGTGGGTCCCAAGAGCGCGGGAGCGGACCCTGGCCCCGCATGCTACGGTCTCGGTGGGACTGAACCCACTGTCACCGATGCCAATCTCCTCACCGGGAGGCTCAATCCCGACTACTTTCTCGGCGGGGAGATGGCCCTCGATGTGAGGAAAGCCGAGGAAGCCGTCCGCAAAGTGGCGAATCCTTTCGGCCTCTCCCCGGTGGAGGCGGCCCTGGGAATCATCCGCCTCGCCAACGCCAATATGCGCGCTGCCTTGGAACGGGTGAGCATCGAACGGGGACACGATCCTCGGGACTTCACCCTTGTGGCCTACGGGGGCGCTGGCGGGCTGCACGCAGCCACCTTGGCCCGGGAGCTCCGCATGAAGAAGGTGATCGTCCCCCGGGCTCCGGGACAGTTCTCCGCCTGGGGAATGTTGATGACCGATCTCCGCCATGATTTTATCCTCACCCGGGTCTTGCCCTGCACCCCTGAGAGGTCGGAAGAGATCAGAACAGAGTTCGCACGTTTGCAAGAAACAGCACGAGAACAGTTCCAAGAGGAAGGCTTCCCCCTGGAATCGGTCTGGATCGAGCTGTTTCTGGACCTCCGCTACAAGGGGCAGGAACACACGGTACGCACGCCCGTGCCCGAGGAAGCCCTGGCGGATGGCCGCCTGGACCTCGTCATCGGGAAATTCCACGAGCTCCACGAAAAAGCCTACTCCTTCCGGCTCGACGATCCGGTGGAGATCGTGAACTTCCACGTAGTGGGCTGGGGGGAGGTGGAGAAACCCCCGTTCGTGCCCATCGATGGGGAGGGGAGGGACCTGAAGAGGGCGTTCAAGGGCAAGCGGACCGTCCACTTCGACGAGGTGGGAGGGGTGGAGAGCGCCGTCTACGAAAGGGATCGCATCCCGATCGGCGTCCCCATCGAGGGTCCGGCCATCATCGAGGAACCCGCGTGCACCACGGTGGTGTGTCCGGACCAAGTAGTGGAGGTTGATCGTTTCGGGAACTTGGTGATTACGGAGGTGGGGCGGTGAAGCATACCATGGATCCGTTCACGGTAGAAGTGATAAAGAGGGCGTTGATCTCCGCAGCTGAAGAGATGTTCGTCACCCTGGGGCGGACGAGCAAGAGCTCGGTCATCTACGAAGTGCTGGACTACGGGGTAGCCTTGACCGACGCCGAGGGGAAACTCATCGCCCAGGCCAACGGAATTCCTGGCTTCATCGGGGTCCTCACCTACGCGGTGGAGGACGTGCTCAAGAAGTTCGGACCTGAGGGCCTGGAAGAGGGCGACGTCATCATCGTCAACGACCCCTACATGGGCGGAGCCACTCACCAGAACGACGTGGTCCTGGTGATGCCCATCTTCCATTCCGATCACCTCATCATGTTCGCCGCCACTAAGGCCCACTGGAACGACGTGGGCGGAAAAGACCCCGGGAGCTGGACCGCCGACGCCACCGAGATGTACCAGGAGGGGATCATCTTCCCCGCGGTGAAGATCTTCCGCCGGGGAAAGGAAGTGCCGGAGGTGGTGGAGATCCTCGCCCGCAACACTCGTACCCCGGACATGACCCTCTCCGACATGTATGCCCAAGCAGCCTCCATGCGTGTTGCCGCCAAAAGGGTCCAGGAGGTGTGCGACAAATACGGCCTCGACGCGGTCCTCCGGGCGATCGAGATCTATATGGAACAGGGACGGCGTGAGGCCTTGGAAGAACTGAGGCGCCTTCCCAAAGGTGAGTTCTATGCCGAGGACTTCATCGACAACGACGGAATCACCGACGATCCGATCCCCGTGAGGGTAAAGGTGACGATTACCGACGAGGAGTTCATCGTGGACTTCACCGGCTCCGCCCCGACTTGTCGGGGTCCAATAAACTCGCCGCTTTCTGCTACCAGGGGGGCCTGCCGCACCGCCTATAAGGCGGTGGTCGGCCCTCACGCCGACGCCAACGACGGCTTCTTCTCGCCGCTGCGGGTGGTCGTCCCCGAGGATTGCGTGTTCAATCCCACGCCTCCCGCCCCGGTGAGCACTTATTGGGAGTCCACGGGATATGTCTCGGACCTCATCTGGAAAGCACTGGCCGAGGCCATTCCGCACCGGATCACGGCGGGCCATTTCCTAAGCGTCTGCGCCACCAACGTCTCGGGGATACGCGATGACAACGGTGAACGCTTTATCTTCGCCGAGCCCAATGCCGGGGGTTGGGGCGCCGGCAAGGGTAAAGACGGTGAGAGCGGCCTCGTGTGCTCAGGGGATGGCGAAACCTACGTGCTCTCCATCGAGGTGGCCGAGACCCGTTATCCCCTCATCGTGGACCAGTTCGCCTTGAACATCGCCGATGGAGGCCACGGACAATGGCGCGGGGGCTTCGGCCTCATCAAGGATTACCGGATCACCAACTCCAAGGCTTACGTTACCGCCAGCTTCGGGCGTAACCGATTCCCCCCATGGGGTCTTGCGGGAGGACATCCGGGCACCCCCAACGAGGTGGAGATCCGCACCGCGGACGGCGAAGTGGAACGCCGGGGTCGGTTCTCCAACCGGGAACTCAAACGAGGGGACGTCGTCCGGTTCATCACCGGGATGGGAGGGGGTTATGGGGATCCCAAAAAACGGGATCCCCAGAAGGTCTTAGAGGACGTCTTGGATGGCTACCTAACCCGGGAGGTAGCCCGCGAGGTATACGGAGTGGCCATCGTGGGCGATCCCCCGCACGTAGACGAAGAGGAGACCAAAAGATTGAGGGGAGGGTACTAGAGTGGAGGTATGGGAAGCGATCCGTGGCCGGCGCAGTGTGCGCAGCTTCGTGGATCGCCCGGTGGAGCGGTCCCTTTTGGAGAAGCTGGTTGAGGCGGGGACCTGGGCTCCCTCTGGAGGGAACGCACAGACCTGGCATTTTGTAGTGGTGACCGATTCGGAGCAGCTGCGGCGAATAAAGACCGTGAGCCCAGGGCTCCTTGGGAATCCTCCTGCGGTCATCGCCGTCTGTCAGGATCTGGGGGAGGCGGGCCGGAAAGGCGGGGAGCTTGGGGCGAAGTTCTTGGCCCCAGTGGACGCAGCCATGGCGACGCAGAACATCCTCCTGGCCGCCCATGATGCCGGCCTCGGGACCTGTGTGATCGGTTCCTTTCACAAGGGCGCGGTGGCACGGATCCTGGGACTCCCCGAGGGGATGGAACCGGTGCTCTTGGTCTCTGTGGGTTGGCCGGCGGAAGTTCCCAAGCCCCCGCCGCGCAAAAGGGACGTGATCTCGTGGGAGCGTCATGGCAACCGGACCTGAACTCGAGCGGAAGCTATACGAACTTGCGGGGTACATGGTGACCAGCGCCAGGAACCTGCTGGACGAGACCCCCCTTTACGGGCCCTTTCGGTTGATCGACGCTACTAGCCGCCTCATCGCGGTGCTCGAGGAAGAAGGGATTTCCAGTCCACGACTCTCGGCGCTGCGGGAGAAGATAGAGGCCGGGAAGTATACCGTGGCCGACGATCCGGCGGAGTTCGGGAGGTTCCTGGACGACTTGGTCCGGGCGGTGGTCGATTCTCTCCTCGAGGGAGGGGGTGGGAGTCGGGATGAAACTTGTGGCTAAACCAAAAAGTTTTTGGGAGGTGCAATATGCGCAAGGGGATCCTTTTCGTGTTGCCCATGTTGGCGTTGGTGGCCTTAGGCCTCGCTTCATGGGGCGGGGGAGAGCGGGTGCTGCGGATCACCTTTGCTTGGCCCACTTACATCGATCCGGCCGTAGGATCCGACTACTCCAGCTCCTCGGCTTTTGTGAACCTATATGATACTTTGGTTTATCCTGATGTGAACGGAAACCCACAGCCCCATGTGGCCACACATTGGGAGGTCTCCCAGGACGGGACGGTCTGGACCTTCTACCTCCGCGATGACGTCTACTTCCATGACGGAACGCCCCTCACCGCCGCGGACGTGAAGTTCTCCATGGACCGCATCACCACCATTGGAGAAGGTTACGGGTTCCTGTTCGTTGACCGCGTCCAGAAGACCGAGGTAGTGGACGATTACACCGTGCGCTTTTATCTGAAGGAACCCTTCGGCCCCTTCCTCACCACTCTCTATCGCCTCTACATCGTCAACAAGGACCTGGTGGAGGCGAACATCAAGCGACCCGGCCCCTACGGTGAGTGGGGCGACTACGGCAAAGAGTTCCTCCTCACCCACGACGCCGGGAGCGGCCCGTACATGGTGAAGGAATTCCGGGTAGAAGAGGAACTCGTAATGGTAAAGAACCCCAACTACTGGCTCCCCATCCCCGAGGAGGCCCCTGATGTGGTGCGATTCATCGGCACCACTGAACCGGCCACTATCCGTACAATGATGGCGAGGAGGGAACTCGAAATCTCCGACCAGTGGCAACCCCAGGAGGCCTGGAGGGCCCTGGACGCCATCGAGGGGGTCGATATCTCGAGCTTCTTCTCCGGCACCGCCTTCTACCTGATGCTCCACACCCGCAAGCCCCCCACCGACGACGTCCATTTCCGCCGCGCCATGGCCTGGGCTTTCGATTACGAGACCGTAGTCAGGGACATCTTCCCAGGCTGTATCCAGTCCCGTGGGCCAGTTCCCCAGAACTTACCGGGCGCCGATCCCACGGTGTTCCAGTTCCGCCGTGACCTGGACAAGGCCCGGGAGGAGCTCAAGAAGTCCAAGTACTACGACCAGTTGGACCAGATCGTGGTGGAGTACCACTGGATCGCCGAGGTACCGGATGAGGAGAAGGTGGCGTTGCTGTTCATGGCCAACATGGCGGAGATCGGGATCAACGTAAAGGTGGTGAAGGTACCGTGGCTCTCCGTGGTGGAAGAGATGGCCGACATGGAGGCGAGCCCCAACATCGTCTCCGTGTTCGTGGCGCCCCATTACCCTGAGGCGGGCTCGATCCTCGAGTCTCGCTACCACTCCGCCTCGGCCCCCACTTGGGAGCAGAACGAGTGGCTGCTCGATCCCGAAGTGGACCGTATGATCGAGGATGCCCTGGCTACGGTGGACCGCGAGGAGCGCTTCCGCAAGTACGCGGAGATTCAGCACTATATCGTCGACCTCTGTCCCACGATCTTCCTTTTCGATAATGTCGAAAAGCATGCCTATCAGGCAGCTTACATTGATTGGCCCGCCGCGCAGGGCGAAGTGAACCCTATCATGGGCTACAACATGGCTGCCCGCTTCATCAAGGTCTACCCCGAGAGGCGGGAGGCGCTCCTGAAGGGAGGATGATGGGAGTCGGCGGGGAGGGTCCTACCCTCCCCGCTCCCCTCTTACAACCATGGGGATCCTCAAGTTCCTGATAAAACGGCTCGTGTTTTCTGTCTTCGTCCTGTTCGGGCTGTCGATCCTGATCTTCCTCATCTCCCGGGTACTCCCGGGCGACCCCGTCCGCATGGCCCTGGGCCCCAGGGCCCCGGAGTGGGCGGTACAGAACCTCCGGGAACAGATGCACCTCGATAAGCCACTTCCCGTACAGTATTACTACTGGCTCACCGGCGCCCTGCGCGGGGACTTAGGGCAGTCTCTCTTCACCCGGCGGGCCGTGATCGACGACATCAAGGAATTCCTGCCAGCGACCATGGAGCTAGCCCTCTTCGCCGGGGTCATCATGGCCGTCTTCGGCATCCTCTTTGGTGCCATCGCTGGCCGCTACAGTAACACCTGGGTTGACAATGTGGTGCGGGTCTTCTCGTACATCGGCGTCGTCACCCCTTCGTTCGTCTTCGCCATCCTGTTCCTGCTACTTTTCGGGTACCTCCTCGGCTGGTTCCCCACGGCGGGGAGGCTCTCCCCCTGGGTGCCGCGGCCCCCAGTAATAACGGGGATGGTGACCCTTGACGCCCTGATCACCGGGAATTGGGCCGCCCTGGGGGATGCCCTGTGGCACATGGTGCTTCCAGCGGTATCACTGGCGTTGGGGGGAATGGCCCAGGAAGCCAGGATCACCCGCTCCACCATCTCCGACAATTTGAAAAAGGACTACATTTCCTCCGCCAAGGGGTTCGGGGTGCCCGAGCGGCTGGTCATGTTGAAGTACCTGCTCAAGCCCTCCCTCATCCCTACCGTCTCCATCCTGGGTTTGGACTTCGCCGCCCTTTTGGGGAACGCCTTCCTGGTGGAACTCATCTTCAACTGGCCGGGCTTCTCCCGCTACGGGATCAACGCCATGCTCCGCAAAGACCTGAACGCCATCGCCGCGGTGGTCATGGTGCTGGGAGTGGTGTTCGTCACCGTGAACATCATCGTGGACCTGGTGGTGGCGTGGCTCGACCCGCGGATTCGGCTGGGCGCGGAAAGGGGCAAGTGATGTTCAATAGCCCCACGTGGCAGCGACGTCTGGAAAGCTTCAGGCGTGGCTGGTACAAGTTCTCGCGCAATCCTGTCTCGGTGGTCGGCCTCTTCTTCGTGCTCTTGGTCTCGTTCCTCGCCGCCTTTGCCCCCTATATTGCGCCGTATCCAGAACACGCGGGCAGGTTTGTGAACTTCCGGGAAGCCAGTCAACCCCCGAGCCTGAGACATCTCTGCGGCACCGACGTTTTCGGCAGGGACATCCTCTCCCGAATCTTTTTCGGCTTCCGCTATTCGCTCATGATGGGGGTGGTGGTGCTTTCGTTGGTGGTCCCCCCCGGGGTGATCTTGGGACTGATTGCCGGCTACTACAGGGGCACGTGGGTCGAGACCTTGATAATGCGGGTGACCGACATCTTCCTCGCTGTCCCCCCCTTGATCCTCGCCCTTGCCGTTTGCTCTGTGCTCACCCCCAGCGTCTTCAACGCCATGATGGCCATCTCCCTCATGTGGTGGCCCTGGTACACGCGCTTGGTGTATGGCCTTGCGTCTTCTTTGCGCCACGAGTTCTTCGTCCAGGCCGCGGAAGTGACCGGGGCGAGTAAATTTCACATCCTCTTCCGGGAGATCCTGCCGAATTGCGTCTCGAGCATCTTCACCAAGATGAGCCTGGACATGGGGTGGGTGATCCTAATCGGATCGGCGTTGAGCTTCGTGGGTCTTGGGGCACAGCCCCCCACCCCGGACCTAGGCACCATGGTGGCCGATGGAGCCAAATATCTGCCGGACCAATGGTGGATCGCCGTCTTTCCGGCCCTCGCCATCATGATCACGGTTCTGGGCTTCAANCTCCTCGGCGACGGGTTTCGGGACCTCTTTGCCCTCGAGGAGATCTGAGATGGGCGAAGTCCTCCTTGATATCCGAGACCTCTTCGTAGAGTTCAAGGTTTACGAGGGACGTCTCAAGGTCTTAAACGGCGTTTTTCTCACCGTCCACAAAGGGCAGCGAGTAGGGCTTGTGGGGGAGGCCGGCTGCGGCAAGACCACCACGATGAAATGTATCCTCCGCATCCTCCCCTCCCCCCCGGGAAGGATCACCGAGGGACAGGTCCTCTTCCGCGGCGAGGATGTCCTCAAGATGCCGCCCCGAAAGGTCCAGCGGGTCAGGGGGAAGAGGATCTCGATGATCTTTCAGGACCCGACCGCCGCCCTGAATCCGGTCTTCACGATCGGTGATCAACTCATGACCGTCATCCGCTATGGCTCCCAGGATACCCTCTCCCGGAAGGAAGTACGTCGTCGGGCGATAACCGCGCTTAAAGAGGTCCAACTGCCGGACCCCGAACGGATCATGGCCTCATATCCCATCCAGCTTTCGGGGGGGATGCGCCAGCGGGTTTGCATTGCAATGGCACTGGCCACCGAGCCCGAGCTCCTCATCGCCGATGAACCCACTACGAACCTGGACGTAACTATCCAGGACCAAGTCCTACGGTTACTGAACGAGCTGGTGGAGCAGAAGGGAACGTCCGTGATCTTCATTACCCACTCCCTCGGTGTGGTCCGGGAGATGGCGGACTGGGTTTACGTCATGTACGCCGGCAACATCATCGAGGGGGGGCGAAAGGAGGACCTCTTCCGAGATCCCTTCCACCCATATACCCAGGGACTGATGAGGGCTGTGCCCAAGCTCACAGGCGGGGGAATTGCCGAAGGTATCCGGGGGAGGATCCCGGATTACCTCGATCCGCCACCTGGTTGCAGATTCCATCCCCGCTGCGAACGGGCCATGGCCCGCTGCGAACGGGAAAGACCTCCCCTCCTTCCGGCAGAAGAGGGGCACGAAGTGGCCTGTTTCCTGTACCAGGGGTGAGGAGATGAGGGATCCGATTTTAAAAATAAAGGACCTGAAGAAGTATTTCGTGACCTCGCGTGGGACCGTACGCGCGGTGGACGAGATCTCCTTCACCCTCTTTGAAGGGGAAACGCTGGGATTGGTGGGAGAATCGGGCTCGGGAAAGAGCACCACGGCCTACACTGTGATCGGGATTTACGCCCCCACGTCGGGCAAGATCCTCTTCCGTGGCCAGGACATCTCCTCGCCCGTTTCCGCGCGACCGAAATCCCTTAAACGCGCAATCCAGATAGTGTTCCAGGACCCCGGCACCTCCCTTAACCCCCGGCGCACCATTGGCCAGATCCTGGAGCTTCCCCTCCGGGTCCACCGAGTCGGAGATCGGCATGACCGTCGGAAGAAGGTGGTGGAACTTTTGCGGATGGTCGAGCTCCCCGAGGACTACATCTACAAGGCCCCCCACATGTTGGGTGGGGGAGAGCGGCAGATGGTGGCCATCGCCCGGGCCCTCGCCACCGAACCCGATTTGGTGATCCTGGACGAGCCCACCTCTGCCCTGGACGTCTCCATTCAAGCCAAGATCATCAACATGTTGATCCAGTTTCAAAAGGACATGGATCTCTCCTATCTCTTCATCACCCATGACCTCTCCCTCATGCGAAACGTCGCCCACCGGGTGGCCATCATGTACCTGGGCAAGATCTGTGAGCTGGCTTCTGCGGTGGAATTCTTCGAGAACCCCTGTCACCCCTACACGAAGATGCTCCTCTCCTCCATCCCCGTGGTCTCGGAGGAAGAGGAAGATGTTAAGCCCAGGAAAATCGTATCCCGAGGGGAGATCCCCAGCCCAGTGAACCCACCTCCAGGATGTCGGTTCCACACCCGCTGTATGGAACGGAACGGTGTCTGTTCCAAAGCACTTCCGAAGGTCGTCGAGGTGGGGGAGGGACATTTCGTCTGGTGCCATTTGTTTGAGGAAAAGGAGGAAGGATGAAGCTTCTGTGGATAAACCCCGTGGGCACGGACCTCTTCGACCGTCCCATTCAGGAGTTCCTGGAAACAGCCAAAGCCCCGGACACGGAGATAGAGGTGGTTTCTCTGAAACGTGGTCCCATGCACCTGGAGTACCACTACTACGAGGCGCTGATCCTCGCCGATACCCTGCACGAGGTGCGCCGTGCGGAGGTGAAGGGGTACGACGCCGCCGTCATCGGCTGCTTCTATGATCCGGGCCTGCGAGAAGCCCGGGAGATCGTGGAACGGCTGGTGGTAACAGCCCCGGCCGAGTCTGCCATGCATATCGCTGCTACCTTGGGCCATTCCTTCTCCATTATCGTGGGCCGCAAGAAGTGGATCCCCAAGATGTACGAGAACGTGATCAAGTACGGGTTCAAAGACCACCTCGCCTCCTTCAAGTCCGTGGACCTCGGGGTCTACGACTTCCAGAAGGACAAAGAGGAGACCGCACGGCGCCTCAAGGCGGCGGCCAAGGAGGCCGTGGAGGCGGAGAGGGCCGAGGTAATCATCCTGGGCTGCACCATTGAGTTCGGCTTCTACCGGGAGCTTCAGGAGGAGCTGGGGGTTCCGGTAATTGACGCGGTGATCGCGCCCTTGAAGTACGCGGAGTTCCTGGTGGAACTGCGGGACCGCTTCGGCTGGGCGGGGAGCAAGGTATACGGGTATCAGTCGCCGCCCAAGGAGGAGATCCGCTCCTGGAACCTCGAAGAACAGTATGGGATCCCCGGGGTCTGGGGATAGAAAGGACGGAGATGGCGGGAAAGCTCCGACTTGGTTTCGATGTGGGGGGCACCTTCACCGATGGGGTGCTCATGCGGGATCGGGAGGTCTTGGCTAAGGCCAAGGCCCTTACCACTGAGGACGTGACCGGAGGGATCATCAACGCTTTGGACGAGCTCCTCCAGAACTCAGGGGTAGACCCTGCGGAGATCGGGATGGTCTCCTTGGGCACCACCCATACCACCAATGCCATCATCGAGCGGCGGAACCTGAACAAGGTGGGGATATTCCGGCTGGCGGCCCCCGCTACTACGGCCATACCGCCCCTCACCGGTTGGCCCGAGGACCTGAAACGGGCCATCGGGGGCCCGGAGTACGTCCACATCGTCCGTGGCGGCTCTGAGTACGACGGCCGGGACATCGCGCCCCTGGACGAGGGGGCTATCGCCGGGGCCTGCCGCAAGATGAAGGGGAAGGTGGACTCGGTGGCCATTACCGGGGTCTTCTCTCCCATTATCCCCAAGCATGAAGAGCGGGCGGCCGAGATCGTACGCGACATCTTGGGGGACGGAGTCCACATTACCCTCTCTCACCGCATCGCCACCATTTCGCTCCTCGAGCGGGAGAACTCCACCATCCTGAACGCATCTGTGATCACGGTGATGCAACGCGCGGTGGATTCCCTGAAGGAAGCGGTGGCGGAGAGAGGAATAAACGCGCCACTTTTCATCGTTCAGAACGATGGGAGTGTGATGTCGGCCGATTATGCAGTGGATTACCCCATCTTCACCGTGGCCTCGGGACCGGCGGCTAGCGTTCGCGGGGCGGTGTACCTGTCCGGGATCGAGGATGGGGTGGTGGTGGACATCGGCGGGACCTCCACCGATGTGGCCTACATCGTCAAAGGGTTCCCGCGCGAATCCTCCATCACGGTGACGATCGGCGGGGTGAAGACGAACATCCGCTGTCCCGACCTCCTCTCCATCGCCCTTGGCGGGGGGACAATAGTGAAGCACCGAGGGGAGGGGGTCCTCGCTCTGGGCCCCGAGTCTGTAGGTTACAACCTGGTCCGGCTGGGGAAGGCTTTCGGGGGGCCACTGCTCACGGTGCATGACGTGGCGGTGTCCAAGGGAGTCCTCCACAAGAAGCTCGACGTGTTCAAGACGGACTTCGTCACCCACCCGGAGAAGCTAGCGACCGTGCCCCAGAGGTTGGTCGAGAACGCCTGGGCGGCGATCAGGGCGACCCTGGAGGAGGCTATCGACAAGATGAAGACCACCGCCGAGCCGGTGCCGGCGATCTTCATCGGCGGCGGGGCGTTGGTGGTGCCGCGGGAAGGAATCGCCGGGGTCTCCGAAGTCCTGAGCCCTGAGCATTTCGAGGTGGGAGGCGCCGTCGGTACCACCATCGCCGAGATCGGGGCCTATGCCGAGGGTGTCGTGGACCTGGAACTGGAGGACCGAGAAGAGGCCATCTCGCGGGTGATCGAACAGGCGAAGGACAACGCTGTGGCCGCGGGTGCCCTCCGGGAGACGGTGGAAGTGATGGACATCGAGGAGATCCCCTTTACCTATATGCCCGGAAAACGCGAGAAGATCCGGGTGCGGGTGAAGGGGAGGGTTTTCCAATGAAGGGAACGGGGATGGGCTTGAGGGAGATCCTGGCGGAGTGGGGCATAAAAGAGTTCCGGGTAATCGACCGAGCCGCCATCCAGGAGATCACCCTGGGGGCTTCAATCCTCGCCACCGGCGGGGGTGGCGACCCCGAAATCGGGCTCCTTTGGGCCTATAAAGTCCTGGACGAAGGGAAAGAGATCATCATGGTGGACCCCGCGGACATTCCTGATGAGATTCAGGTGGCGAGTCCCGCTTGTCTGGGAGCGGCGTTGGTCCTCACCGAAAAGCCCCCCTCCAGCGAGGTCATAAACTTGGCCATGCGGAGACTGGAGCGGTACTTGGGCCGCCCCATCGAGGCCACCATTCCCATCGAGTGCGGCGGGGTGAACTCGCCGGTGGCTTACGCCGCCGCCGGGGAGTTCGGGGTCCCGGTGCTCGACGTCGACGGCATGAACCGCGCCTTCCCCGAGCTTCAAATGACCTCCTGGGTCACTCACGGGGTCCACGCCTCCCCCACCGTCTCGGTGGACGATCGGGGAAATGTCACCGTAATCGACACCGAGGAGGACGACCTCCTGGCCGAGATCCTGGCCCGCAGAGCAGCAATGGCCTATGGGGGAATCTCTTGGATCGCCACCTACCCCATGACCGGCCGGGAGGTGAAGGAGGCCTCTATCCTCTACTCCCAGAGCATCGCTTGGGCGGTTGGAAAAGCTGTGATGCGCGCCCGGAAAGAACATCTGGACCCCATCGAGGAGCTCTTAAAGAGCCTCGAAGAGGAACGGAGGGTGAGGGGGTTCCGGGTCTTCAAAGGCAAGATCGTTGATATCCGGCGCGAGTTCGGGTCCGAAACCACCAAGGGCTTCACCCTGGGCCGGGTGGTCATGGAGGGGATCGATGAGTACCGCGGATGCACCGCCGAACTAGACTTCCAAAACGAGTGGTTGAACCTGCGCATCGACGGGAAGGTGCGGTGCCTTCCCCCGGACCTCATCGCTATCCTGGACTCCGAGACTGGAGAGCCTATCCGCACAGACATCATGAAGTACGGATACCGGGGGACCATCGTGCTCATCCCCGCGCACGAAAGGATGCGTACAGAGAAGGGAATTGAGCTCTTCGGTCCCCGGCACTTCGGCTACGATCTGGACTACGTGCCGGTAGAAGAGCTGAACGCGTGAGGAGGTGGTGATGAACGCAGAGATCAAGGCCCTGGTCGAGTCCGACCCGCGCTATCGCGACCTGCTGAGGACCGTGGTGGAAAATCCCTACATCGAACGCCATGAGCTCGGAGAAAAACTGGGACTGTCCGATCAAGATCTGGAGGGTCTTCTCTCCATCCTCACCGAGAAGATGGTGGTTCTCGAGCTCGCCAGCCAGGCCGACTCCAGCGTGGAATCGCGCGTCCCCAAAAAAGTTTACCTCGTGAACCCTGACCTGGAGGAGGCCGTGCGCGCGCTCCTCTGAACCATGGACTACGCGGGAAGGCTCAGGGCGCTAGCGGGGAGGATGCGGGAGAAAGACATCGATTTGACGCTCCTGTTTGACCGGGACAACGTCCGCTACTTTACCGGCTTCCGCCTGAACCAGGCGGCGTGCTCTATCCTGGCCGTAGACCGGGAGGGATGTCCCACCTACATCGTCGCCCAGTTGGACTTCGAGCGGGCGAAGAGGGAGTGCTGGATAGAGAGAATCGTCCCCTTCCCCGAGGATGCCCCGAACCGCCTCTCGGCATTGGGTCCCCTCTTCCACGGAGCAGTGAGACGGGTGGGGGTGGAGAAGGCCAGCCTCACCTTGCGACATGCCGAATACCTTCGAGGGTTGGGCAGGACCGGGGTGGAACTGGTGGACATCGAGGGGCTCGTGGCAGATCTGCGCCTCATTAAGACCGAAGAGGAACTCATTTACATCCGCCGGGCGGCGGAGATCGCTTCCCGGGTGATGCGGACAATCCTCCGGGAGATCCGTCCCGGGGCGACCGAAGCGGAGCTTGTGGGCCTGGTGGAGTACCTGCTGCGCAGGGAGGGGGCGGAGGGGGCCTCGTTCGAACCCTTTCTCATGTCCGGGGAGGAAGCAGCCTGGCCCCGACGTGTCGCCTCGGGAAAGTCCCTGCAGCGAGGAGAGCTCGCTCTCCTGGATATGGGAGCGGTATATGAGGGGTACTGTTCGGACATCACCCGGACCTTCCCCGTGGGGGAGCCTACGGAGAAACAACGGCGAATCTTCCGCGTGACCCGGGAGGCACAGGAAGCAGCCCTCGCGAACATCCGCCCCGGGGTGAAGGCTTCAGAGGTTGACCACGCGGCGCGGGAGGTCATCGAAGCCGAGGGTCTGGGGGAGTTCTTCCCTCACCTCACCGGTCACGGAGTGGGGCTTTCCATCCACGAGGACCCGATCCTCGACCGTGGAATGGAGATGGAGCTCCGCGCCGGGATGGTGATGACGGTGGAGCCCGGGGTGTATCTCCCCGGGGTGGGCGCCGCCCGGGTGGAGGACATGGTGGTGGTGACCCAAACGGGGTATGAGATCCTGACGGACGTACCCCGGGATCTCGTGTGAAAGGAGCGAAGGTGGGTGCTAGGGAGATCCTGGGCGAGTGGGGCGTGAAAGAATATCGTCACATTGACAAACAGGCTCTAGGTGAAATCACCCTGGGGGCTTCAATTCTCGCCACCGGTGGGGGCGGTGATCCCGAAATTGGGCTCCTTTGGGCGTACAACGTGGTGGAACAGGGGAAGGAAATCCTACTTGTAGATCCCGAGGAAATGCCGGATGAAGCTCTCGCCACTATTGCCGGGTGCTTGGGAGCGGCGTTGGTTCTCACGGAGAAGCCCCCCAACGGGCAGGAGCTCTTCTGGTGCTACGAGGCCCTCGGGAAGTACATGGGAAAGCCAGTCCAGGCGGTGGTGCCCCCTGAGGCGGGGGGAGTGAACACGCCCGTGCCCATGGCGGTGGCGGGGGCGGTGGGAGTGCCGGTGATCGACGCCGACGGCATGGGCCGCGCCTTCCCCGAGCTCCAGATGACCTCCTTCTATATCCACGGGGTCTCCCCCTCACCTACGGTGGCGGCGGACGAGAAGGGCCACATCACCATCGCCGACACCCGAGACGCCATCATGGCTGAACGGATCATCCGCAATGCAGCCATGGCCTATGGGGGAATCTCCTGGATTGCCGGCTACCCCATGACAGGAAAACAGCTCAAGGAAACGGCGATCCTGCACTCGATCTCCCTCGCCTGGGAACTCGGCCGTCGGGTCCTCTACGCCCGCCGCAAACACCTGGATCCCGTACAGGAGGTGATTTCCCTCGCTAGAGGGTACCGTGCCTTCCAGGGGAAGATCGTAGACATCGACCGCGAGTTCGGGGCCGAGAAAACCAAGGGCTTCTCCATGGGGCGGATCACCATGGAGGGGATCGACGATTTCAAAGGCCACACCGCCACCATCGACTTCCAGAACGAGTGGTTAACCCTGCACGTTGACGGCGAGGTCCGCTGCATGCCCCCGGACCTCATCTGCATCTTAGATCCAGCCACTGGGGAACCGATCCGCACCGACATCGTGAAATACGGGTACCGGGGGGTAGTGGTCCTCATCCCGGCCCACGAGCGGATGCGCACCGAAAGGGGAATTGAGACCTTCGGACCGCGATATTTCGGCTACGGCTACGATTACGTCCCCGTGGAGGAGTTAATGGAGGCAAGCAGGGAATGAGGTTCCGCCGCTTCGTGCAGGTGGTGGATACTCACACCGCCGGCGAGCCCACCCGGGTGGTGCTCTCCGGCCTTCCCCCCATCCCGGGAAGGACGATGGAAGAGCGCCGGCGGTGGCTCGCCCAGCACGCCGATGGTTTCCGCCAGTTCCTCCTCCGGGAGCCCCGGGGTCATGACGAGATGTTCGGGGCCATCGTTACCCCTCCCCTCTCTCCGGAGGCCGATTTCGGGGTCATCTTCCTCGACAACGGTGGGTATTTGGGGATGTGCGGTCATGGGACGATCGGGGCGGTGACCGCTCTGGCCGTCCTGGGTTGGATTCAAAGGGAAGAGGTTGTAGTCGATACTCCTTCCGGCCTAGTACGTTGCCGGATCCATTGGAAAGACAGGACGGTAGAGGCGGTCACCTTCCGCAACATCCCCTCCTTTTACCTCGAAACCCTGGAGTGGGAAGGGGCCCCGTTGCACATCGCCTACGGGGGAAACCTCTTCGCCTTGGTAGAGGCCAAGACGATGGGGTTTCGGTTGGCGCGTGAGACGTTGCCGAAGCTCGTCCAGATGGGAATGGAGATTCGCCGTTGGGTTAATTCCAAGCATGATTTTCGACATCCTGCCACTGGAACCGAACTCGCGGTGGAGCTCGTGGAACTCTACGAGGAGAGTGACCCACCGCGGAACGTGGTGGTGTTCGGGAGGGGCCAAGTGGACCGATCGCCTTGTGGCACCGGGACCTGTGCCAAGATGGCTTTCCTCCACGCTCGGGGCTCCTTGCGGGTGGGAGAGGAATACCGCTACCGGGGCATCCTGGACACTGAATTCGTCGGGAGGATCGTGGCGGAGACGATGGTGGGGGGAAAAGTGGCCATCGTGCCGGAGGTGACGGGTTCCGCCCATGTGGTAGGGTTCGGACAGCTGGTACTTGTGGAGGGAGATCCGTTCCCCACCGGTTTCCGTTTGATTCCCCGGGACCTGAAAAGGGAACTATGAGGCTCGAACGCCATCCCATTTTGGAGTTCGTGCGCGGAAAGCGAATCACCTTTACCTTCGATGGAGAATCCATTGAAGCCTACGAAGGGGAGACAATCGCCGCAGCCCTGCATGCTGCAGGGATTCGGGTGCTCTCCCGCACACGGTCCGGCGCCCCGCGGGGCTTGTTCTGCGCTATCGGAAAGTGCTCCTCGTGCCTTATGACCGTGGATGGGATCCCCAACGTCCGCACCTGCGTGACCCCAATACGGGAGGGGATGGTGGTGGAATCCCAGCGCGGCCCCGGGAAGCTGAACCCCGTTTTTCGCCACCGCCCGCACGAAGCCGTTTGCAAGGAGGCGGAGGTGGTTATCGTGGGGGCCGGGCCTGCAGGCCTCTCCGCGGCGAAGGTTCTCCTCAACCACGGGATCAGGCCCCTGGTCCTGGACGAAAATCCCCATCTCGGTGGCCAGCTCATAAAACAAACCCATAAGTTCTTCGGGTCCCGGGCCGAGCGGGCTGGGACCCGGGGCTTTTCCATCGCCGACGAGCTCGTGGAGGAGATCGAGGGTGAGGCGGAAATCCTGCGGCAGGCGCGGGTCCTAGGGCTTTACTGCGAGGATGGAAGACGTGTCCTCGCTGTAGCCCACGCTGAAAAGCTCTTGCTAGTCGCGGCCAAGGACTTGGTCGTTGCCACTGGAGCCCAGGAGCGGTTCCTACTTTTCCCGGGAAACCACCTTCCCGGGGTTTATGGCGCCGGGGCGGTACAGACCTTGATGAACGTCTACGGGGTGAAACCTGGGGAACGGGCCCTGATGGTGGGGGCGGGGAACGTGGGCTTGATCGTCTCTTACCAGCTTCTCCAGGCGGGGGTGGAGGTGGACGCAGTGGTGGAGGCGATGCCAGAGATCGGGGGTTATCACGTTCACGCCGCCAAGATCCGCCGCCTCGGGGTCCCTATCCTCACCAGCCACACCGTAGTCCGTGCCCTGGGGAAAGAGCGGGTGGAGGGGGCGATGATCGCCCAAATAGACGGGAAGTTCGAGCCGATACCCGGGACAGAGCGGGAGCTCGCGGTGGACCTCATTTGCCTCGCCGTGGGCCTCAACCCTTCTACTAGGCTTCTCGAGCAGGCGGGGGCGCAGATGGGCTATGTCCCGGAGCTCGGGGGACGTGTTCCCTTACACAGTCCGCTCATGGAGACGACGGTCCCGGGGGTGTATGTGGCCGGGGACTGTGCGGGGATCGGCGAGGCTTCCACGGCGATGCTCGAGGGAGAACTCGCGGCCTTCTCGCTCCTTGCGAAAAAAAGATTTGAAGTTAGAGAAAAAATCGCGCTGGTGCAGCGATCACTTGAAAAATTGCGCCGCGGGCCATTCGGGGAGCGTCCTCGGACGGGGAAGGAGAAAGTTTTCACTTTGATGAAGGAGGTCGCCGTTGGCTGAGTTCAGGAGAACGGGGGTTCTTCCCCTCGGCAAGCTGGAGGGGAAGGTTCCGCCGCGGGAGAGGCTCTTGCGAGGTCCTTGTGCGACCATCGAATGCGTGGAGTGGATCCCCTGCAATCCCTGTGAGGAGGTGTGCCCGGTGGGGGCTATCACCGTGGGAGACCCCATAACCAATACGCCCAATCTCGACTTCGAGCGTTGCACAGGGTGTGGTGCCTGTGTGGGGACCTGCCCGGGGTTGGCGATCTTCCTCCTCGACCTCTCAGGTGGGATCGCGCGAGTTACCGTCCCATACGAGCTCCTTCCCGTCCCAGAGACCGGGGAAGTCGTGGAGCTCCTCTCCCGTGCCGGGGAGGTCCTTGGGCAGGGGAAGGTGACACGGACGCGGAGGGTCGGGACCACCTGGATCGTCACTGTGGAACTTCCCGCGGAACAGATATTCGAGGTGCGGGCGGTGAGAGTGTGCAATGGATGAGCCGATCGTTTGCCGGTGTGAAGAGGTGACGGTCTCGGAGGTAAAGCGGGCGATCGTGGAGGGTTATGACACCCTGGAGGAGCTCAAACGCCACCTCCGGGTGGGAATGGGTCCCTGCCAGGGACGGACTTGTCTCCCTCTCCTCGCGTGGATCCTCGCCCAGGAGACGGGGAAGTCCCTGAAAGAGGTGATGGTGGAGGTCTCCGTCAGACCTCCGTTGATCCCCGTTCCCTTCGAGCTCTGGAGGGAGGGATGAAACGAAGCGCTGATGTAGTGATCATAGGGGCCGGCGTTACAGGCGCTGCGCTCGCCTACGAGCTTGCACGAAGGGGGATTCACGACGTGATGATCCTGGAGCGGCGGTTCCCCTGTGCCGGGGCCACTGGACGCTGCGGTGGCGGCATCCGCCAACAGTTCACTACGCCCCATAACATCCGCCTCGCCATGGAGTCGGTGAAGCGGTACGAGGTGCTCTCCGAGGAACTCGGGGTGGATATCGAGTTCATCCAAGGGGGATATCTCATCCTCGCCGAGACCCGAGAGGAGACCGAAGCCCTATGCAAGGCCGTGGCCCTCCAGAACGACCTCGGGTTACCTTCCACCCTCCTCACCCCAGAGGAAGCGAAGAGGGTCTTTCCCCTCCTCGACGAAACCGTCATCGTCGGTGCCACCTATTGCCCCACCGACGGCCACGCCAACCCCTTCCGGGTGGTAAAGGGGTATCTCCACCGGGCCCGGGAACATGGGGTGTCGGTGGAGAAGTTCACCCAGGTCATCGGTCTCGAGGTGAAAGGGGAGCGGATCGTCGAAGTCCGGACGAGCCGGGGGAATATATCCCCGGGGGTGGTGGTGAACGCTGCCGGGGCCTGGTCCCGGGAGGTCGCCCGCATGGCCGGGGTCGAGCTCCCCAACGAGCCTGTTCGTCACGAGATCGCCATCACCGAGCCCGTGAAGTTCTTCATGGAGGTTATGGTGATATCGATTCACAACGGAATCTACTTTTCACAGACCAAAGAAGGACAGATCATCGGGGGGATCGGCGACCCTGAGGAGAGACCGGGATACAACATCACATCGAGCCTGAAGTTCCTGCGCAATTTCGCCCGAGAGCTTTTACGTTACGCGCCCGCCTTGGGACAGCTCTCTGTACTGCGGCAGTGGGCAGGTCTCTACGACGTGACCCCGGATGCTCAACCTGTCCTCGGCCCCACTCCGGGCCTCGAGAACTTCATCCAGGCCAATGGCTACTCCGGCCACGGGTTCATGATCGCACCGGCAGTGGCACGGCACCTCGCCGATCACATCGAAAAGGGCGTTCGCTCCGAGATCTTGGATAAGCTCTCCTTGGAACGTTTCAAAGAAGAAATTCGAGGAGAGGCCTTTGTGGTGGGTTAGGGGGAGAGTATGAGGATCCTGGTAATTGAGCCTGTGGTAAACGGCCATTGGACGGAAGAGGATGAGCTCTACTTCCAGGGGCTGGTGGGACCGGGGACGGAAGTGGAACTCGTCTCTATTGCACGAGGACCACGCTCCATCGAAACCTATTACGATGTGGCCTACGCAGCGCCGGAGATCCTGCGGACAGTTAGGGAGCGGGCGGTGGGGGTGGACGCGATTGTGGTGAACTGCTTCGCCGACCCCGCGGTGGACGCGGCCCGGGAGGCGACGGACAAGGTGGTGGTGGGGCCGGCGGAGGCAGCGATGTCCCTCGCTTTACATCTGGGGCGGAAATTCTCTGTGATATCAGTGCTTGCAAATACCGCCTCTTGGGTGGAGATCCAAGCCCTCAAGTTCGGGGTGGAGCGCCGCCTCGCCTCGGCTATCGGGATCGAGATACCGGTGTTGGAACTCGAGAACTCTCCTGACCGGACCGTGGCGGCCATCGTCGCCGCCGCTCAAGAGGCGATAGCGCGCCATGGGGCCGAAGTGATCATCTTGGGATGTACGGGCATGGCCGCGCTCGCTTCGGCTGTGCGGGAAAGACTGTCGGTGCCGGTGATCGAGCCAGCCGCGGCAGCGGTGAAACTCGCCGAGCTCCTCGTCTCCCTGGGCCTACGTCACCACCGTGGGCGCACCTACCTTCCCCCCTCGCCGGACAAGATCCGCGGCTGCTGAAAGGGGGTGGTAGCCGGGAAGTTACCCCGTTGTACAATGACAGAGGAGGTGAGACGTAGGATGAAGAGGGTTCTTCTTTTGGCGTTGGTGGGGACTATGTTGGCCTGTTCCGGATCGTTGGCAGCGCAACCCCGCGTCGCAGTCTACGCCTACGGCAGCGAAGTCATGATCTTCTGGGACCCAAGCGATACATATTCCAACGAGATCATCGCCATGAACAATATGTACGAGCAACTCATCCGCTACGACCCCTTCACTGACACTTTCCAACCGGTACTTGCGGAAAGTTACGAAAAATCCGCAGACGGCCTCACCTGGACCTTCCGTCTCCGCAAAGGGGTCAAGTTTCACACCGGGAATGAGCTCACAGCCGAAGCCGTCAAGTTCTCCATAGAGCGCACCATCAATCGGGGAATGGGCGCCTCTTACATCTGGAGCCCGGTGAAGGTGATCGAGGTCGTGGACCGTTATACCGTTAAGTTCCACCTCAAATACCCCGCTCCTCTGGACTTGATCGCCTCGGGCGCCTATGCTGCCTTTATCTTCGACCCCGAGTATTCCGATCACGAGTGGTTCGCCGCCGGCCACGACTCCGGCACTGGGCCTTATACCGTGGAAGCGTGGAAGCCTGGCGACTACCTGATCCTCAAAAAGTTCGATGATTATTGGCGCGGCTGGGAGGGCGAGCATTTCGATAAGGTGATCTTCAAGGTGGTGCCGGAACCATCCACCCGTCGGCTGATGCTCGAGGCCGGAACCGCCGACTTCACCAACATGCTCCCCATTACCGAGATCGAGGCACTCAAGGAAAACCCTGAGGTGGAGATCGTGGCCACCCCTTCCTTCCAAAACCTCCTCGCTCTCTTCAACACCCAGAAGCCCCCATTGGACAACCCCTTGGTGCGTCGGGCCTTAGCGTACACCATCCCCTACGCGGACATCATCGAAGGAGTGCGATTCGGCTATGCCCGACAGTCCCGGGGCGTAGTCCCATACGGGTTGTGGGGCTACTCCGAGCGGGTCAAGCAGTACACGTACAGTTTGGAGGCGGCGAAGTTTTTCCTCGCCAGGGCCGGATATCCTGAAGGCGGCTTTAAGCTCCTGCTTACCCATGTCGCCGGCGACGAAGACGAACGGCGTGTGGCTGAGCTCTGGAAGTCGAGCTTGGCACAGCTTGGGATCGAGCTCGAGATCCGGGGCATGCCTTGGGAAGCCCAGGTGGAGCTCGGCCAGGCCCCGGATCCCGCCAAGCGCCAGGATATCTTCCTCTTCTATTGGTGGCCCGATTATCCCCATCCCCACAGCTTCCTACGCGAGATGTTCGGAACCCGGGACGAGATCCTCTTTAACTTCACTTACTACAGCAACCCTCTTTTCGACGAGCTCATCTCCCGGGCGGAGGAACTTGCGGGGGTAGATCGGGCTGAGGCGATAAACCTTTACGTCGAGGCCCAGAACATCCTGATGGAGGAAGTGCCCGGGGTGGCGATCTACGACCTCAAATATGCACGAGCTAAGCGCACCGCTCTCAAGGGTTACGTGGATAATCCCGCCTACCCGCACGTGGTCTTCTGGTACGACTGCTGGAGGGAAAAGTAAATCCAGGGTTATAAAGGGGCCCGGGAGCGAATCCCGGGCCCCTTATCGCTATGGGGATTTACATCTACATAACCCGACGTCTGATGCTCTCGTTGATCGTCCTCTTCGGGGTCTCTGTGCTCACCTTCCTGCTTACACGAGTGGTCCCGTCACGCCCCGAGATCCTGTGGGTGGGGCCTCGGGCCACGGCGGACCAGATCGTCAAGGCCCGTCAGATCTTGGGGCTGGACAAGCCCCTTTATCAACAGTACTGGATGTACATAAGCGCCTTCGTCCGTGGCGATTGGGGAACCTCCATCCGCACCAAACAGCCCGTGCTCTGGGATATCGGCTCGAGACTTCCAGCCTCATTGGAGCTCATCTTCGCGAGCATGTTCCTGGCAGTATTATTCGGACTTCCTTTGGGGGTGCTCTCCGCGGCCAAGGCGGGCACCGTGCTGGACCACCTGGGACGGCTAGTCTCAGTGGCGGGGGTGGCTCTCCCTGCCTTTTGGTTAGGGATGATCTTACAATTACTTTTCGCCAAAGAGTTGAGGCTTTTCCCGTTGGCCGAACGTGCCGATACTCTTACTCTCCTCCTCCACCCGCTCAAGCACATCACCGGCTTTTATCTCATCGATTCGCTCCTCACCGGGAACTTCACGGTTTTCGTCGATTCCCTGAAGCACCTGGTCCTCCCTGCGGTCACCCTGAGCACCTACCCCTTGGGGCTGACGGTGCGCATGACCCGGGCGACGCTCCTCGAGGTCCTGGGTGAGGACTTCATTCGCACCGCGAGGGCTTATGGATTCCGAGAGGTGAGGGTCCTCGGCAAGTACGCCCTAAAGAATGCCTTGGGGCCCGTGATCACCGTGCTCGCCCTCACCTTCGCCTATTCGCTTGCCGCCACATTCCTCGTGGAATCGGTATTCGCCTGGCCAGGGCTCGGTCGCTATGCCTCCGAAGCGATCATGGTGGTTGACTACCCCGCAATCATGGGAATCACAATGCTGGTGGCTTTCACCTATGTGGCGTTGAACCTCCTCGTTGATATCGTATTGGCCATTTTGGATCCAAGGATCAGGCTGGAGTAGATGGTGGCCCTCACCTTTTTGCGCGATCTACGCTACCTCCGCCGTACACCCCTCGCCCTCATGGGGGTTGTAGGGATTTTCTCTTTGGTGATCATCGCCATTTTCGCCCCCTGGATCGCGCCTTTCCCCGAAGACGCAAAAGGGGCTACCCACATCGAAAATAAATTCCTTCCCCCAAGCGCCACGCATATCTTCGGCACCGACGAACTTGGACGGGATATCTTCAGCCGTGTGGTCTTTGGCACACGCATTTCACTTTCTGTCGGGGTTTTCGCCATTGGCCTGTCGCTTTTCATCGGGGTCCCCCTGGGGGTGATAGCGGGGTATCTGGGGGGATGGATCGACGAAACCATAATGAGGATAACCGATACTTTCTTGAGTTTTCCGCCACTTCTTTTGGCGATGGCCATTTCTGTAACCCTCGGTCCCAACCTTCTCAACGCCATGATCGCCATCGCCATCGCCTGGTGGCCGTGGTACACGCGGATCCTGCGCGGGGAAGCTATTTCCGTGCGGGAACGGGCCTTCGTGGAAGCCGCCCGCGCCATGGGGGCGTCGCGCCTCAGGATCCTGGTGAGACACGTGTTTCCGAACTGTTTGGCCCCATTGGTGGTCCAGGCATCCATGGACCTGGGTTCTATTATTCTCACCTCCGCCGCCTTGAGCTTCCTTGGACTCGGGGCTCAACCTCCCACGCCGGAGTGGGGGCTTATGATCAGCAGCAGCCGCTCGTTCTTCCTCACGCACTGGTGGGTAGTGACATTTCCCGGGATCGCGATATTTTTCAGCGTGCTGTCATTCAATCTTTTGGGCGATGGATTGAGGGAATTCCTCGACCCGAAAGTGCGACGAAGACTGGCCCGCTGAAAAAGGAGGGGACAAGATGCGTGAATTGGAAAGGGAAGCACTGGAGGACCTCATCAGGGGATGTGCCATTTTGGGCACTGGAGGCGGAGGTAGCCCACGACGGGGGCTCGAGCTTTTATACGACGATCTAGAAGCGGGGCGTCCATTCCGCGTCATCACCGTGGACGAGGTTCCGGATGAGGCGTGGGTCGCTTCCCCCTACATGTGCGGAAGTGTCTCCCCGGAGGGGGAGAGCTCGTCGGGGGTAGCGGAGTGCCTTCGCGCGTTCGAGGCGTTAGAGGCCTTTTTGGGGGTGCAGTTCCACGCCACGGTGGCCACGGAGATCGGCGGGGGAAATACAGCTGTGGCCTTGTCAGTTGCGGCACGGAAGGGGATCCCCATCTTGGACGCCGACCCAGCTGGGAGGTCCGTGCCAGAGTTAGAACATTCCACTTTCGCCGTTTATGGGGTTCCCATCGCTCCCCTTTCCGTGGCGACTCCTCGCGGAGATTTGATCATTTTGAAGGAGGTGGCGAGCGACGAGCGGGCGGAGGAGCTCGTACGTTCGGTCGCTGTTCTGAGCGGGAATCGAGCAGGGGTGACGGACCATCCACTGAAGGGAAGAGAACTGAAACGAGTCTTAATCCCTGGGACTATCACCAGGGCCTTGACCGTGGGAAGGATCGTGAGAGAAGCCCTCGAAGTCGGTGGAGATCCGACAATGACCTTGGCCGAGAAGGGGGGAGGTTACCCTCTCTTTCAAGGCGAAGTGGTAAAGCACTCCTGGGAGATACGTGAAGGCTTCACAGTAGGGGAGATCCACCTCGAGGGTCAAGGAGATTATCATGGTCATACCTACCGAATCTGGTACAAGAACGAACACATCGTCTCCTGGTTCGATGGTGAGCCTGATGTCATGGCACCAGATCTCATATGCGTATTGGACTTACACACTGGCGAGGCCATCACAAATCCCAATTGCCTGGAAGGGAGGGAAGTGGGGGTGGTAGGCTTTCCAGCCCCCGAGGTATGGCGCTCAGAGAGGGGCCTCGAGCTTCTGGGACCGGGACACTTTGGTCTTCCCTTCCCATATCGTCCACTCGAGGAGAACCCCCGCATTGTATGAAAGAGNAGCTTCCCCTGATCAGAGGAAGTCCTGGAGGCGAGAGAGGCCACCTAGGGCCTTCAAGATTTTGAATCCTAGCGGCCAGAGGTGTGGCGAGCGCCTGAGTTCAGGGATAAGCCGCGAGGGATAGTCCATATCCCCCCGCTCAAGCAGGAACGCGGAAAGCGCCCGGTCCTCGAGGAGCGAAACGAGGAAATCCAGCTCGTTATCCGAGAGCGAGAGGAATCCCCGGCGGGCCCTGAGGCCGAACTCGATTTCCCGTCCGATCCACTCGCGCCATCGCTGTTCGTATTCCCGTGGATTTCCGGCGACGATGAGCCGCCCCAGGAGCGCCGCTGCCCTTCCTCCGTAATAGAGGCCACCGCCCGTAATGGGTTTCACCTGGGCCGCCGCGTCCCCCACGAGGAAGACCCTCTCGATGGAGGTAGGGGTGGGAGGGCCGATGGGGATGAGTCCCCCGGAAGTCGAGAGCACTCTGAGGTTCGGAAATTTTTTCGCGATAAAACTCTGGAATAGGAGGAGGCCATGTCCCTTCTCTGTGGTGGCGAGGCCTACCCGGAGAACCTCTCCCGCGGGAATGGCCCAGGCGAAGAACCCCGGGGCGATGTCGCGGCCGAGAAAAACCTCCACGTGGCCTGGATAGCGGGGCCTCGCGTCGATTTCCGCTTGGTAGGCGACGAGAATTTCCCGTGGCTCGGGGAGCCCCGCCCATCGGGCCACTGAGCTTACCGCTCCGTCAGCCCCTACGAGGATCTCCGGGCGGAACTCCCCCACCGACGTGTGGAGAACTTCCCCATCCCATCCGAAGGCGGAGGCGCCCTCCAGGACCGCTGCCCCTGCAGTCCGGGCACGTTCTCTCAGGTGGGCGTCGAAACGTTGCCGGTCGATCACCACCGCCTTGGCCTCCGGGGCAGTGAGCGCCACTTCATTCCCTTTGGGGCCATGGACTACGCCCCCGTGTATCTCTTCGAGGATCAAATCTTCAGGGACGCCGAGTTCTTCCGCGGCCCGCATGGAGATGAGGCCAGCGCAGCGAAGAGGGGCATTTGGCGCCCGCTCGAAGAGGACGGTCCGCAAGCCCTCTTTGGCGGTCTCCTGCGCCACTATTGCTCCGGCCGGACCTCCCCCTATCACCGCTACATTCACCTTCTCCACGGCACCCATCCTATCCCTGAATTTCCTGCTGGCAAATCGGGAAATTTTTCATCCGCCGCTTTTTCGTTAAACTCCGAGAGAGTTTGGCCTTCTTCTGGGCTTTCCTTTTTGGAAAGGAGGGGAGTTGCTCGTACTCTGGGGGATATTCGGCCTTTCGGCCCTGGCGGTAGTGGTGGCGGGGTACAAACTCGGACAGTACGGGGACGAGATCGCCGAGTCCACAGGGATAGAACGCGCTTGGATTGGGATGTTACTGTTGGCCACTGTGACCTCGCTCCCCGAACTCGCAACCACCATCACTGCGGGGGCCATTGTGGCACCCGAGATCGCACTGGGGAATATCTTCGGGAGCAACCTCTTCAACATGGCCCTCCTCTTTCTCATGGAGGTGATTTCCTTTTGGATCCTGGGGCAACGCGATATCCCCCCGCTCCTTGCAAACGTGGGTTACGGGCAGCTCCTTTATGCCTCGGTGGCCATCTTCCTCACGGCGCTCGCGGTAGCGGGGATTGGCCTCGGGAGCGAGGGGGAGTTTCTGGGGATGGGCCCTGTGAGCTGGGTCATTCTGGCGGTCTACCCCCTGAGCGTGTGGGCCCTCTATCGACCTCGTGAACCCGAGGGAGATCGGCCGGTGGCGAGGCCGAGGGAAGCCCTCGTTCCCTTCTTGAAGTTCGCCGCCGCGGCGGCCGTGGTAGTGGTAGCAGGGGTGTACCTCGCTCGCTCCGGCAAAGAGATCGCGCTCCAGACACGGCTCACCGGGACCTTTATGGGGGCGATTTTCATCGCGGCGAGCACTTCTCTTCCAGAACTCATGTCATGTATCGGGGCCCTCAGGATACGGTCATTCGACCTCCTCGTGGGGAACCTCTTCGGCTCGAACATGTTCAACGTCTTCACCATCCCATTCGCTGACTTGGCCTATAAGGGCTCACTCCTTCCCGTGGGATCCCGGGAACAGATGGTGGTGGCGGCGCTGAGCGTCGTGTTGATGTCCGTGGCAGCTTTCGGCATCGAACGCCGCTCGAAACGGCGGATCCTCGGGATCGGGGCCGAGGCCTGGGGGATCCTCCTCGTCTACCTCGTCGCGGTGTACGTCCTATTCAGGGGAGGCATCGAGTTCTGAGCTTCTCATAAAGATCCAGCCTCCGGAGCGAAATTCCTGCCCGAAGGGCCTATAATCCCGCGGTCGAAGGAGGCAGATTGCGCGAACGAATACTGGAAGGGCCGATCCTCAAGACGATGCTCGTCCTCGCCTGGCCAGTGATGGTCTCCAATGCCCTCCAGGCCCTCTACAATTTGATAGACACCTTCTGGCTGGGGAAGTTGTCCACCCAAGCCCTTTCTGCCCCCACGGTGGCCTGGCCAGTGATCTTCACGTTCATGGCGCTGGGCATCGGCTTCCAAACCGCCGGATCGGCCTTGGTAGCTCAATACACCGGCGCCGGTGACAGAGACTCCGCAGACCGCGCTGGAAGCCAAGTCTTCTCGTTCTTATTCCTGCTCTCGGTCTGCGTTGGACTCCTCGGGTGGGGGCTCGCGCCCCGGATCCTCGTTCTCGTGGGAACGCCGGCTGACATCTATCCCCTGGCCGTTTCGTACTTGCGAATAGTCGCCCTCGGGTTTCCCCTCATGTACGGGGCCTTCGCCTTCACGGGGCTGCTGATGGGGGTGGGGGATACCCGGACCCCAATGTACCTCATGGGAGCTTCAGTGATCGCAAACGCGGTCCTGGACCCCTTCCTCATCTTCGGTTGGGGGCCACTGCCGGAGCTCGGAGTGGCGGGCGCGGCGTACGCCACCGTGGCCTCACGGGGCGTCGCCGCCGCGGTGGGAATATGGCTCTTGTGCACGGGTCGGGTAAAGGTAAGGCTCCGGGCCCGGTGGCTCCTCCCCCGCCCGGACGATGTGAAGAAGATCCTTCGCGTGGGGCTTCCCAACGCGGTGGACCAGACCGCCACCTCGCTCGGGTTCGTGGTATTGATGGGCCTCGTGGCCGGATTCGGCACCACGGTGGTGGCCGCCTACGGGATCGGACAACGCATCATCCACCTCCTGAATGTGGCCATCTGGGGCGCCACCACAGCCCTCCTCACCATGGTGGGTCAGAACTTGGGTGCCGGGCAGTTCGACCGGGCCGAAGAGATCGCTCATCGGGGGATCCGAGGTACCGTAGGGGTGTTGTTATTTTTCGCGGTGGCAGCCTTTTTCACTCGGGAGTACCTCTACCGCGTCTTTATCTCGGATCCCGCGGTCATTGCTGAGGGGAAGCGGTTCCTGGGGATCTTCGGGTTCTCCGTACCCTTCTTCGGACTCTTCGCCGCGGCGAGTGCCGTCTTCCGCGGCGCCGGTCACACCGTTCCCCCCATGATTTTCTCCCTCGTACGCCTTTGGGGTCTGCGGATCCTTTCCTCGTGGGCCCTGGGGTACGGGCTCGGCTTGGGCCCTCTGGGCCTGTGGGTCGGGATGTCACTCAGCAATTATGTAGGGGGGCTCGGGCTCTACCTCTGGCTTCTCCGGGGCACCTGGAAGCGGAAACTGGCCGGCCCCGAGCTTGAAGAGGTTTTGGTCAGCCCCGATTGATCCGTTGTGGGGACGGTAAGCCACTCCTTTCGAGAGGGACGTTTGGGCCACGTGCGCGCCCGGGACCGCGAAAGTCCATGTCGTAACGGACGGGGGAGCAGGGGGTTCTTCGAACGCGTAGGCCAGGATCGTCATTCCTCAGCCCCCGGGCGGAAAAAATTGAATCCTCGTTGTCCCCCGTGCAGTGAAGAAAACGTTTCTGCGCCATGAGCGATGAGGCGTTTTTTGGCCCCGGACATAATTTCCGCTAAGGTCTCGGGACCGGGGATGCGGGAATGGAGTGAAGACAGAACGAGATCACCGTCCTGTGGGAATGGTGAGGCCCGTCTCGGTGCTTATCTATAGACGGCCATCTGCGGGGCATCGAGAGTCCTGAGCCCTGGGGGGACTCCAGCCCCCTGACCCTGGGCGGTCGGGGTGTTTGGGTATGGCTAAAGGAGCGCTCAAGATGGTGCACGTGCGAGTTCTATTCATAGTGATTTTGTGTTCGGCGGTGGGGCTTTCCGCCGTCACGGCCCACCGGACGATCCCCTTGCCCGAAGGGGTCCAGGGGCTGGGGCTCGCTTGGACCCCGGACGGGAAGGCGATCGCCGTGACGTACCTCGACGGGGCCGGCGGCCTCTGGGCCCGGCTCCTCCCATTTCCCGGGGGCGAGCCCCGCTGGGAGGTGAGACTGGCGGAGATGCCCGTAGGGAACCCCGTGCCCCCGATCTCGCGGCTTGCCTTCTCCCGGGACGGCGAGCTGCTGGCGGCGGGTGCTCCTGGCCGCATCCGGATCCTCGCGACCCGAGATGGAGCCCTCATCGAGACGTTACGTCTCGATCCCGATACCGTGCCGCTAGAGCTCGGTTTCATCTCCGGTGAGGGATTGCTCGCCGTACTCGCTTATTCACGGAGATGGCCCGTCCCACCCCTGGCCACGGGGATGAACGCCACCGTGTCTTTTCAGATCTGGAACCGCAAGTGGGAGCTCTCCGAGGAGCCCGTGGTGATCGGGGAAAGGCCGATTACAGCCCTCAGCGGGCGTTTGGACGCCGTCTCCCGGGACGGCCGGGCCTTCGCCAGCGTGAACCTGCATCCCGAGGAGGGGCGTTGGCTCTTCGGCTTCCTGGGGCTGGGACATGGGGGAGGGCGCGTCCGCTACCTGGCGGAGCTCCTCGGCGAGCCCGCCGAACCCAGTGCCCTCGCCCTGAGCCCGGACGGCCGAGAGGCTGTCCTAGGGCTGGTGACCCGCCACCCCGGGAAGGTTCCACTGATCAAGAGAATCGAACTCGCCGCCGGGGAAGTGGTAGAGACCTATCTCCCCCGCGACGTGGGCCGTTGTCACATAATCGGCCTCGATTACAGTCCCAATGGAGAACTCCTCGCCTTTGCCGCCAGGGCCGAGGCCTGTTCCCATCTCGGGCTCATCGACCTCCCGACAAGCACAAGGGAGGTCCTCTGCCAGGAAGAGGAAAAGGCCTCGTGCCCCATATCCTCTCTTTCCTACTCCCCCTCGGGGAATTTCTTGGCCACCCTTGGACCGGGAGAGGTGGTGGTATGGCGAATCGCTCCGCGGGATTGAAGGCGAACGTAACCATGCCTCCTTCAAACCGATGGCCCTTCCTTGCTCCCGCCGTTGTAAGCGCGGGCGGGTTCCGCCCCCGGCTGATGTCCCTATGGGCCGATGGGGTGTGCCGAGGATGGCGCGGTCCACGCCCCGAGTTCGATAGAAGCGATGGTCCCCGCTTGTTTGAAAAACACATTGGACGCCCTATTCACTCCGCATGATGGATGAGGGCGCTGCCGGAGGACCGTCGTGGCCTCGCCTTCCCTCCTGCACATCACCTGCACAAGCCGACCTCCCCGGATATGTAGGAACTATCCGCTTGTAGAGAAAGCTGGGCCCCGCTAGCATGGGCGGTATGCCGGGCAAGTTAGAGGTCATCACGGGATGCATGTTCGCCGGGAAGACGGAGGAGCTCCTCCGGAGGGTGGAACGGGCCCGCATCGCGAAGAAGCGCGTCCTCCTTTTTAAGCCTACCCTGGACACCCGCTATTCCAAGGAGGAGGTCGTGACGCACTACGGCCGCTCCCTACCCTGTCATCGGCTACCGCCCGGGGCCTCGCTGGAGGAGCTCGAGGGTCTCGTCGGAGACGAACTCGCGACGGCGGACGTGGTGGCATTCGACGAGGCCCATTTCTTCGGTGAGGGTTTCTCCGCGTTGTGCGAGGCGCTCGTCGCACGGGGAAAGCGGGTGATCGTGGCCGGGCTCGACCTGAACTTCCGCGGCGAGCCATTCGGCCCCATGCCGGAACTCCTGGCTCTCGCCGACGAGGTGCTGAAGCTCCAGGCGGTATGCGTCGTCTGTGGTAAGCCCGCCACCCGCTCTCAGCGCCTTATCGACGGCAAGCCGGCACGGGAGGGCCCGGAGATCCTCATCGGAGGGCTCGAGTCCTACGAGGCCCGCTGCCGGGATTGTTTTGTGCCCCCGCGCTGATTTTCCGGGAAATAGAGGAGGCACTGATGCGCAGCTCAATCCTGTTCTTGTTGGCTTTTGTAGTTATGGGATTCGTGGCCGCGGCTATCCCGCCCTACCCTCCGCCGGCCATCGAGGCTGCGGTGACCTACGTGGCCGACGGGGACACGATAGAAGTCCTCATCCGCTCGGTACCCGGTCCCGCCCCAGCTGGACTGCGGCCGGGGACCACGGTGCGGGTGCGCTACATCGGGGTCGATGCCCCCGAGGTGACCGAGGCCAACGGGGCGGACGCCACCGAGCTGAACGCGGCCTTGGTCGAGGGGAAGGTGGTGTACTTGGAGCTCGACGAGACCTCGTACGATCCCCACGGTCGGCTCCTCGCCTACGTCTACCTCGACCCCCACGGTTACCTCATGGTGAACCTCATGCTTGTCACAACCGAGATCGTCAAAGCCCGCTACGATCCCGACACACCGCGCTACAACGCCCTCTTCCGCTACTTCGATGCCGTTCCCGCGCCGGTGCTTCCCGGGAAAAGGGTCTGCATCCCCTGGGCCGAGGCCATCGATCATGTCGGAGAGGTGGCCTGTGTGGAGGGGATAGTGGCCAGCGTAGGGACAAGCCGCTATGGCGACGTCTTCATCAATCTGGGAACCCCCTACCCCAAGGAGCCCCGGTTCACTGTCTTCGTCCCCTCGCGGTACGTGGGGCGGTTCGAGGCCCAGTTCGGGGCCCGCTTCTGGCGAGGGCTCGTGGGGAAAGCCATTTCGGCTTATGGAGAGATCGAGCTCTACAAGGGGATCCCGGAGATCGAGCTCTCGGATCCGACCCACCTCACCATCGAGGACTGAAGGAGCCGGCAGCGAACTTCCGTGGAAGCGGGGGGCTGCCGCGTTGAGGAGTGTAAACCCTCCAACGGTCACGTACAGCGCTTAGAGATTGGTGCCCCTCCGTTCAGCTGATGTGAACTGAGCGGGAAGTTGGGAAGGGGCGAGCTCGAGGGACTTCTGCGGGAGATAGTGAGGGGAGTGGTGGCCGAGGACCTCCGAAACCTGTGACGCGTTGTGCGCGACGGGTGGGAGTGAAAAACCCTTCGTCCAAGAGAGGGGTGGACACAAGGACAGTGCCTAGCCCAGGGAGTACCCATGGGCCGGGTAAGCTCTGCGTCCCCCCGCGATCGACAAGATCTGCACATATGTAACGGAGGACAAAGAGTTGAACCTAGATGCTAGAAAGAAACAGGTTCAGATCTCGGAAAAAGGACCCCCTCTCCAAGCCGGGGAAGTCCGATCGGGCGCTTTGACGGAGAATTTCAAGGAGATCTCCGGGACGTACACAATCGAATGGACCCATAAGACCCTAAAAGCCCTGGGGAGGCGACGGACTGCGAAGTCTCGAAACCCTGTGGCCAACTGGGGAGAAGAGGTCTCATGTGCTGCTGGTATTTCTCTCGCATCTTTTGTCGATTGGGCCCCAACGTCACACCACCGACCAACTTAAACCGCTGATGGAAGGGATGAAGCAGCGGGCAAAAGTCGAGGAATATCCTGCTGACCAGGACATTGGAGAAGCTCTCATCCGAGGAGTTGGCACAAGAGGACGATGGGAGGGAGCTAAGGGCTTCGCGAAATATATCCCAGGTAGCTACCCTGCCCATAACCCATTGAGACGCTATGAAAAGCTCCCATGCGAAGAATCCTGTTATCTGGTGAGGAAACTCAGGGAATAGACCACCGAAGCCCGGGCAAAGAATCCACCGCCTTTGAACATCCGACGATCCGAAGTTGCCCACAAACTCTCGCTGTTCCACCGTGATAAGCGGGGTTAAAAAGGAGGAGAGGCCCGTTGCGGGCCCCTCCTCCCGGAGGTGGGAAAGCGGGCTTTCTTTTAGGGGGCGGGGGCAGTCCTTCCAATCTCTTCTCCCCTCACCCGGCGGAGATGAGTCTAATCTCCCACGATGGAAGAGGTCAGGAAGATCTGTGGAATTTTTATGGAGAAAAAGGGGGGCATCGCCCCCCTATACCTTCAAAAAGGAACACCGTTTACGTCAGTCCTCTTCAGCCTCTGCGATGGCGTCGCTCGTCTTTTCCAAATTGAGCTTCGCTTCGTCCAGCGCGGTTTCCAGTTCCTCCAGTGCCCTTCCCAGATCTTCGAGGATCGGTTTTATCTTCTCGATGAGCTCCTTCTTCGTCACGTAAGCCATAAGCCACCTCCTCGAACGCTGATATTGTAATGATAGGTGTTTTTCCGAGGAAGAAGTTTACTTCCATCGCGTGAGGATCTCCTCCCGATGGAAGAGCTTCACCGCGATATAGAAGGTGATGACGTTCAAGGGCAGGAGGATCCCTGCTTCGATCCCTACGAAGAAGAGGTTCACCGCTGTAAGACGGGCCGAATAGACGATCAGAGGGATGAGCGCGGGGAGCACCGCGAGGCTCGAGAACTGGTACGCCGCCCGAGTGTCGGTGGTGCGGGAGGAGACGATCATCGTGACGAACACTGCGAACAGCGCCAGGAGCGGTGCCAACGCGAAGATGGAAAGGAGCCAAGGGAGGGAAAGTACCTCCGCGGAGATCGCGCCAAGAATCACCCAAGTGGCCAGAAGGAAGGCCCCGAAGGCCCCCCAGGAGAGCAAAAGCCCGGGGACGACTGGGGCCAGGGCCTTCCCCAGGAAGAGCTCCCAATCCCGAATTGGGGTCGCGAGTAGCGGCTCGAGCGTCCCCTGTTCCTTCTCCCCCACGATGGAGTAAGCGGCGATGGAGAGAGGAATCACTACGGGGAGCACGAAGAAATAAATCAGGGCGGTATTAAGTAACACCGCCTGCCCCTGAGGCGGGAGCGACCGCCCTTGCCAAACAAGATACGTCGCGAACCCGGTCATGAAGAGGGGAAGAAAGACAATGCTGAAGAGGACCATCTTTATCCGTGCCGCCTCCGCCCATTCCCGCAGGAGGACGGTTTTAATCCTGTGCACTGTCCCCCTCCATGAGTTCGTGGTAGACATCCTCCAGCGATGTCTCCGCCTCTCGCACGGAGATGATCTCGGCCCCGAGTTCTACCAATCTCCGAACGAGGATGGGGTTGACAAACCGGGGATCTTCCACCTCTACCCACAGCTTCCCGTCGGAGTGCTCGGCCGATTTGACCCCGGGAAGCCGCAGTTCTTCCACGATCTCGGGACGGGGGTTCGCAAGCTCGACCACCACCCTGCTCCCGAATAGACGTCTTTTTAGCTCCTCCGGGGTCCCCTCGGCGATGAGCCGCGTCCGCAATAGCACAATCCGGTCACAGAGGCGCTCCGCCTCAGGGAGATTGTGGGTGCAGAGGAGGATGGTCCGACCCTCTCCTTTGAGTTCGGCGATGAACTCCCGCACCGATTTCGCACTCTCAGGGTCAAGCCCTGCAGTGGGCTCGTCCAATAGGAGGATCTTCGGCTCATGAAGGAGTGCACGGGCCAAGGCCAACTTTTGGCGCATGCCCTTGGAGAAGGCGGCCACAGGTTCGTCCCTCCGTGCCCAGAGCCCGAAGAACCGCAAGTATTTTTCGATCCTTCGATCTGGATCGGGGATGCCGTAAAGTTCAGCGAAGAAGCGGAGGTTGTGCTGGGCAGAAAGACGCTTGTAGAGCCCCGGGGTCTCGGTGAGAACGCCCACGATCGCGCGGACGGCGGTGGGATCTTGGTGAACCTCGTATCCGCCCACCCAGGCGCGACCAGCCGTGGGGGCAATGAGACACGATAGCATCCGCACAGTAGTGGTCTTCCCGGCGCCGTTCGGGCCAAGCAAAGCCACGATCTCCCCCTCGCTCACGGCGAAGGACAGATCCTCCACCGCTATCACGTCCCCGAACTTCCGCGTCAGCCCTGCGGTCTCAATCACGGTGGATGGATTTTAGAGATCCGGTCTCCTTTCGGGCAACACCAAATAATCCGGTCCCAAGAACTTCTCTATATGGAGCCTTTCTCCATCGAAGGCACAGATCACGGCGTAGGCCTCTACCCCCTGTTCCAGAGCTTTCCAAAATGTCTCCGCGAACGCGGGGTCAGTAGTCATGTTGGGCCCGAACCGATGGGCATCCGGCCGTTGAACGACGAACAAAATCGCGGCACGGATGCCCTCGCGCACCGCCCCGACGAGCTCCCGAAGGTGGCGCCGCCCCCGATCCGTGGGAGCGTCAGGGAAGAGCGCGACACCGTCCTCCACCAGGGTGACCGACTTCACTTCGAGGAAGAGCTTCCTCTTCCCGCGGACGAGAAGGAAGTCCGAGCGGCCGGCGCCGAGTTTGGGCTCTTTGGCCACGATCTCCCAGCCACGGAAGGGTGGAATCGCCCCCGCCGCCAACGCCCCCGGGACAAAGCGGTTGGGGAGGGTGGAATCGAGAGAGACCAGCATTCCGGAGAGGTCCGCCCCGACCGCGGTCCAACGGGTCTTACGGCTCCCGTTCCCAGCGGGCCGCAGGAGAAGCCTCCGTCCGGGGACGAGGATCTCGCGGAGGCGGCCCGGATTGGGAAGATGAGCAAGCTCCCCCTTCCCATTTACTTCCACCCACACCGCGAACCTGTTCGGCCGCTCGATGAATGTTCCCCATACGGACTTCCAGCTATCCACTCCGTGGGCACTTTACCCTCTCCAGTGTCGATTACAATGTGTGAGGCAATGTCACAGGGAGCTTTTATCGACGAGCAAGTGCAAGTGGAAGTGGGAGAGTACAGTCTGCCGAAGGGCTTTATCTGGCGTGGGGAGAAATTCGAGGTGGCCGAGATCCTCTCGTTTTGGAGGAAACTCGACTTCAAAAAGGCGTGGTGGAGGCGGCGTCACCGAGATTATTACCGCGTGCGGACGGTTGACGGCCGCGTGTTCGAGCTTTACCGTCACCGCGGCCCAGGCCGCCGCTACTGGGTTCTCCTGCGGGAACTCCCGCCCAACTCGACAGGATGAACTGGGCCAGCTGAAAAACTTGAAGAAGGGAGGAGCTCATCCGTATCAGTGCTTGAGAGGAGGGGTATACCGTGAACTGTGCTCGAGGAATCCCTGACGAAGCATTGAAATGATATATAATGGAACATGATCGCGAAGAGTTCTATCTGGCCCTCAAAAGCTCCACTATTTCCTAAAAGACAAGCGGTAACCGCAGGTCCACGAAGGCAGAGCTCAGCTAGGGCGTTTCGAACGGTATAGATCCCGATCAGCTCGCCTGAGAAGTTCTTCGGGGGAAAGCGGGGCTTCCGGCCTCCAGACAGCCATTCCTAAGCTAATGCCAATCTCCAAAGAATCTAGCCCTCGCTCTTCAACCCAACGCGCCACCGCTTCCTTCACCTTCTGTGCCACTTCTAAAGCGCTCCCGTCGACCTCGGGGAAGAGGAGCACGAACTCGTCTCCACCGTAGCGAAAGATCAAATCCGATTCCCGCAAAGTCTTTCGGAAGATATCCGCGACTTCTTTGAGCACCTCGTCCCCAAAGGGGTGCCCGTAACGATCATTAATTCTTTTGAAATTATTTAAATCTGCGACCAAAACAACAAAAGAGTACTCTTCCTCTCGAGCACGGCGGACTTCTTGCTCTAGAATCTCCATCAGGTGTCGCCGGTTGTAAAGGCCCGTGAGTGGGTCACGGATGGCTTGTTCTCTAAGTTGTTCTTCAAGCCTCACCCTCCGAATTTCCTCCCCTACGTGCCCCGCCAAAATCTCCACTAGTCGGACATCGTCCTCCGTAAAAGCCCCCGGCTCGAAGGATGCGGCCTGAAATACCCCGAGATCCCCAATGGGCACTGAGATAACACTTTTCAATCTCGCATCTACAGGTTTGGCGCCGGGGATCTCTCCCAATTCTCCCCAGAAACTCCTCTGCTTTTCGAGGGTCTTCCAGACCAGCCCTTCACCCCGTTTGAAGGGGCGTGCTCGAATCTCCCCCACTGTGACCACAGGGACGATCATGTCACCTTCCACCAAACCGATGTTGCAGATCGAGAACCCAAGAATCCTGTGAGCCCCTTCTACGGCCGTGCGGCAGACCTCCTCGACAGTGCGACATCGTTGGAGGTCCCAGACGGCCCGGTGCAGCGCGGCCAGCTTATCCACGTAGGTCCTGAGCTTCTCCTCCATCTCCACCCTATCGGTGATGTCCAAGATGGAGACCAAGACTCGGGAGTAGTCGTGTTCGTAGCCGGGAAAGACCCGCCAGCGGAGGTGGATGTGGATGGGCTCACCCGCTGCAGTGCGGTTGAGCCCAATTCCCTCGAACT
>MTNJ01000052.1 GCA_002011425.1 Candidatus Acetothermia bacterium JdFR-48
GATTTGAACCTGCGACCTCTGGCTCCGGAGGCCAGCGCTCTATCCGGGCTGAGCTACGGGCGCTGCGGAGGGAGCGGGATTCGAACCCGCGGCTGAGCTTTCGATGCCCAGCTACGGCTTAGCAAGCCGTCGCCTTCGACCACTCGGCCATCCCTCCCGTACTCCGAGCCCCATTCTATTCCTTGAAAAGTTCATGGACAAGGGGCTAGTATCCGCGGTCATGGAAAGGACGAAAGGTTACAAGGCCTTCATCGTGGACGTGGACGGGGTCTTGGTAAAGGGCGGTGATCCACTGCCCAGCGCCGCCGAGGCGTTGGAAGAGCTCAAAAGACTTGGCCACGTGATCATCCTCACCAACAACTCCACCCGCTCCCGGGCCCAGACGGCGAAGGCGCTGCAAACGCTCGGTTTCCCCGTGGAGCCGAAAATGGTGGTTACGAGCTCCTACATTGCCGCGAGATGGCTCCTCGAGCGCGAGGGAAAGAGGAAAGTGTGGGTGATCGGTGAGGAGGGACTTGTGGAAGAGTTATCCCGGGCGGGACACGAGCTCGTGTCGCCTGAGGAGGCCGAGTGGGTGGTGGCGGGCATGGACCGGAGGCTCACATACGAGAAGCTCGCCCATGCCCTGCGAGCGTTCCTCTCCGGCGCCCGGTTCCTCGCGACAAACCGCGATGGTACCTTTCCCGCTCCTCGAGGGCTCCTCCCGGGAGCCGGGGCCGTAGTGGGGGCCATCGAAGGGATGGGCTTTTCCCCGGAAACGGTGGTGGGGAAGCCCTCTCCCATCGCGTTCGAGATCGCACTTGAGGTGGCTGGAGTCCTCCCGAACGAGGCCCTCATGATCGGAGACCGTCTAGAAACGGACATTCTGGGAGCACATCGGGCGGGACTGGACACAGCCCTTGTCCTTACCGGGGTCTCCCATGAGGAAGACATCGAACGGCAGGGGATCTCACCCACATTGGTGGCGCGAGATCTGGGGGACCTCGTGGCGCTGCTCGTTGATGCGGGGTGGGCTCGGTGAAGACCCTTTCGAAAACCTCATCATGAAATTCTTCCGGCGAAGGAAGGGTCGGGAAAGCTCCATCGATGTCGTGAAGCTACGGCAAGCCATGGGGGAGCCCGGCTGCCCCATCTGCCGGCTCGTCCGCGAGAGCGAGGAGTGGCACCTATGGTTACTTCTCTACGAGCATTCGGGTGACCCGGAGTTCCATCGTCGCTTCAGCCGCTCCATGGGCCTATGTGCCCGTCATGCAAAACTCCTCGAGCGGATCGTCGTCCAGAGATCCCTCGCTACCCCAGCCGCCGCGGCTAGGTTCTACGAAAGTCTGAGCGCCCACGCTCGCGAAGCTCTGACAAATGGCGTTCCACGGCAAAACTGTGAGCTCTGTCGTTATACGGAGAACACAGCCCGACGCTACGCCGCCTCCCAGGCAAAACTCCTATTGTCCGCGGATGGGCGTCATGATTACCAACGTTCCTCGGGATTGTGCCTCCCGCACTTAGTGCTCGTCGAAAGGGAGGCGGGCGAGGAAGTACGCCGGTACTTGAGGAGGGACTTCATCGCGCGTCTCGTAAAGCTGGAGCAGAACCTCCGTGAGCTCCAACGTAAACAGCGATACGACGTTCATGAAGAACTTACCGCCTATGAGGCAAGCGCGTGGAAGGAGGCCCTGTGGCGCTTCGGAGGCATGGAATTCGACGAGCTCCTCACCGAGGAACCCTAGAACTATGGGCTGAACGAATCATGCAATACCCCACGGACCGGCTATTATTGTGGCTATGAAGGGTGTAAAAGAAGAGATCGAGCGTGTCCTCATCTCCGCTGAAGAGATCGCACAGCGGGTACGAGCGCTCGGGGAAAAGATCTCCCGTGATTACGGCAAGGGCGGCGTCGCCAGAGATCCCTACAGGAGGCCCCTCCTTGTCGTGGGGATCTTGAAAGGTGCGATGCCATTTTTGGCAGACCTCATCCGCGTTATCGACCTCCCCTTGGAGTACGATCTCATGTCCGTCTCCAGCTACAGAAACGGGACGAGTCCCGGGGAGGTGCGCATCCTCAAAGACCTCGACCGCTCCATCGCCCAACGGGACATCCTGATCGTGGAGGACATCGTGGACACCGGAACTACGCTGGACCACATCCTGCGACTCATCCAGGCACGTTCGCCTGCCAGCATCCGCATCTGCACCTTGATCGACAAACCCGCCCGCCGCGAGGTCCAGGTCCCTATGCACTACGTGGGCTTCACCTTACCCGAGGACGTGTTCGTGGTGGGTTACGGCCTCGACTACGCCGAGCTCTATCGGAATCTCCCCTTCATCGGCGTCCTCAAGCGGGAGATCTACGAGGAGGAGGGCATTGCGGACCGATGAGGCACTCCGGTTGGCACTGGACTTAGCTGGCCTCGGGGAGATCCCGGCGGACTCCGGGGTTTTGGTCCCGGGAAAATTTGGGGACAAGGTCCTCTTCGCCATAGACGTGGGGGTGGGCGAGCTGTTGCTCGCCGGGAGGCTCGGGGCGAGCGGGGTCATCGCTCACCACCCGCCGGGAGGCCAGCCGCGCCTCCACTGGCATGAAGTCCTCTGGCGTCATGTGGACCTCCTCATCAACTATGGTATCCCAGTGGATGAGGCGCAGGGTGCAGTGACAGAGCTCGTCTCCGAGTTCTCCGCCCGGGATCACGCCGCCAATTTCCTCCACGTCCCCGCCGCGGCAAAGGCCCTGGGGATCCCATTGGTGGGGATTCACACCCCGCTCGATGAGATCGGACGGAAACGGCTCGTCGACACGGCGGAGGAGCTCTCCCCCGAGGAGCCGGTCGGCCTCCTCGTCGAAAAGCTCGAAAAGATCCCGGAGTTCACGGCCGCGGCGACGGAGATGGAGGTGCGGGTGGGCTCCCTCGAGAATCGGGTCGGACGGGTCGGGGTCTTTCATGGTGCGGGGACGAACGGGGGATACCCCGTGGCGGCCTGCGCCTTCCGGCACGGGATCGACACCGTGATCTACATCCACTGCTCCGACGCCGCGGCGAAGCGTCTTGCCCGGGAGTTTCCGGACAAGAACCTCATCGTGATGGGCCACATTGCCGCCGATTCCTTGGGCATAAACCCCTTCCTTGAGGCTTTGGAGGAGCGGGGACTGGAGGTCGTTGCCCTGGACGTAGTGCGACCTTAGGACTTGCGACAGAACCTTTTGCCGGGGACCTTTTCGGAAAAAGTTTGCCCTCCGCCGCAGTGGCGGAGATCCTTGCAGGACGTGTACGGGAGAGGGTGCCGATGAGCGGAGTGCTAACGTTTATCCTGGCCGGGGGAAAAGGGGAACGGCTCTATCCCCTCACCCGGGACCGCACTAAACCGGCCGTCCCCTTTGGCGGTATTTACCGGATCATCGACTTCACGCTCTCCAACTGCCTCCACTCCGGGCTCCGCCAGATCTACGTCCTTACTCAATACAAATCCCTCTCGCTCGAGCGCCACATCCGGGCAGGGTGGAGCGTCTTCAACCCTGCCTTGGGGGAGTTCATCGCTCCAGTGCCCCCGCAGCAGCGCACCGAGGGGGCCACTTGGTACCGAGGTACAGCCGACGCCATCTGGCAGAATTGGTACTCCGTGGAACGTTACATGTTCGAGCGTGGGGAACCCACGGCGATCTTGATCCTAGCGGGTGACCACGTTTACAAGATGGACTACCGCGAGATGCTCTCGTTCCACCGAGAGGCGAAAGCCGACTTGACCGTAGCGGTGATCCGGGTGCCCCGGGCCGAGGCGAGCCATCGGTTCGGGGTCTTCGTGGTAGACCGGAACGGCCGTGCTCGTTCGTTCCAGGAGAAGCCGGCTAAACCGTCGCCTGCGCCGGACGATCCCGATGCTTGTCTTGCTTCTATGGGGATCTACGCGTTCTCCCCACGAGTCCTTGAGAAAGCGTTGCGGGTGGATGCAGAGGATTCAGGATCTTCCCACGACTTCGGGAAAGACGTGATTCCCAAAATGGTCTCAGCGGGGATGCAAGTCTTCGTCTTCCCCTTCGAACAGGGAAACCGTAATCCCAGTCCTTACTGGCGCGACGTAGGGACCCTGGACTCCTTTTGGGAGGCTCACCTGGATCTTGTCGCGGTGGTGCCGCAGTTCGACCTCTACGATCGGTCCTGGCCTATCCACACGTATCATGAACCCTGGCCCCCAGCGAAAACGGTGCACGACGACCCCGGCCGGAGGGGAACTGCGATGAATTCGCTCCTCTCTCCGGGTTGCATCGTCTCAGGGGGCACCGTCGTCCGCTCCATCCTCTCCCCCGGCGTCCGCATCCACAGCTTCGCCCACGTGGAAGAGTCAGTACTATTCTCCGGCGTGGAGGTTGGCCGGGGCGCCAAGGTTAGAAGAGCAATCGTCGATAAAAATGTGAAAATTCCCGAGGGATTTGAAATCGGGTATGACCTCGAGAAAGACCGGCGAAGGTTTCATGTAACGGAAGAAGGCATTATCGCGATTCCAAAGGAGGAGAAGCTCTGAAAGGAGGAAGAGGATGCCGGAGCTCAGACGTGGGCCGATCACCGATCGTTGGGTGATCATCGCTCCGGAGCGGGCCAAGCGTCCTACGGACTACCGCAGCGAGTCCCCAGAGAAGGATGATCCCGCGAAGTGCCCATTCTGTCCGGGACACGAGCATATGACGCCGCCGGAGATTTACCGTGTCCACGACGGAAATGGTGGATGGGCAGTGCGGGTGATCCCGAATAAATTTCCTGCCCTCACCACGTACCCCGAGCTCGGCCGGGAGGCAGTGGGTGGGTTCTTCGACCGCATGCACGGAGTCGGGGCCCATGAGGTGGTGGTCGAGACCCCGGACCACGAGAGGGACCTCGCCGATCTCCCTCTCGGGCACGTGATAAAGGTGGTGGAGACCTACGTGCGCAGGCTCCAAGAGCTCATGGCCAATACCTGGCACCGTTACGTGCTCCTATTCAAAAATCATGGCCCCCAAGCCGGAGCTTCCCTCTCCCACGCCCACTCACAAATCATCGCCACCCCGGTGACGCCCCGGGATGTGCGCGACCGCCTGGAGGCCGCCCGGGACTACTACCACAAGAAGGAACGCTGCATCTTTTGCGACATGTTGCTCGCGGAGCTACAGATGGGGAAGAGGATCGTGGAAGAGGTGAACAATTACGTCATCTGGACTCCGTTCGACTCGCGGTTCCCTTTCGAGATCCACATCTACCCCCAGTACCACTCCCACGACTTCACCCAAATGACCTCGGAACAGATACAGGGTCTCGCACGGGCCTTGAAGCGGGCCCTGGGGAAGCTGAAAGGCCTCTTGGGCGATCCACCGTTCAACTTCGTCCTCCAGAACGCACCCAACCCCGTCCCCCGGCCGGGGCGGCCCGATTATTGGGCCACCCTCCAGTACGACTATCACTGGCACATCGAGATCATCCCCCGCCTTACCCAGGTGGCAGGATTCGAGTGGGGCACCGGCTTCTATATCAACCCCATGCCACCGGAGGACGCTGCGCAATACCTGCGGGAGGTCGAGCCAGCCGACCCTTGATGTGCAAACGTTACCTGTAACGGCTATCCTTGTCAGGATCTGTACCATAAGAGGAGGAGGTGTGCTGTGAGCAGGGTCGAAATATCCGCAGGAAAACTCAGGGGGCTTCTGCGGCTGGCAGATGATGAAGGTCGGTTCCGCATGATGGCCATTGACCAGCGGGGTTCCCTCAAGCGCATGATAAAAAAGGTCACGGGGAGGGATGTGACCTACGAGGACCTCGCCCAGATAAAGAAGCTCATCGTCAAAGTCCTCTCCCCTTATTCCAGTGCCACCTTAATTGACCCGGGATATGGTTATCCCATCGCCGCGAAGTACCTTCCGGCCGAGGTGGGACTGCTTCTCGCGGTGGAAGAGACGGGGTATCTCGCCTCCGGCACCGGGGAGAAGGAACGCAAGACCAGATTGCTCGAAGGCTGGGGGGTGGAGAAGGTGAAACGCGCCGGCGCTGACGGAGTTAAGCTCCTTCTCTACTACCGCCACGATGGCTCCCCCGAAGTGGTGGAGCACCAACAGGCGATCGCCCGCACGGTGGGCGAAGAGTGCGCTTACTACGACATTCCCTACGTCCTCGAGATCGTAGCCTACCCGTTCAGGGAGGACGAGGACAAGGATTCCTTCGCCTACGCCAAACGGAAGCCCAAGCTCGTTTTCGATTACGTCGCCGAGTTCGCGAAGCCCGAGTACAAGGTCGACGTCCTCAAGGTGGAGTTCCCAGCGGATTTGAAATACTGCAAAGAGTACGCCGACGGCGCCTTCGATGGGGTGAAGAGGGAGCCGGCGTACGAGCTCACGGAGGTAGAGGACTTCTGCCGAGAAGTGACACGCCTTGCCAAAGTCCCGTGGGTGATCCTTTCGGCCGGGGTGGGGATCGAGGAGTTCCTGGAGGAGGTGGAGATCGCCTCCCGGTGCGGGGCTTCTGGGTTCCTGTGTGGCCGTGCTCTGTGGAAGTACTGTGTCGACTTCTATCCGGACCTCGATGCCGTAGAGCAGTGGCTCGAAACCGGGGGTGCCGAGAACTTCCGCAAGCTCTACGCTGCCTCCGAGGCGGCGATTCCGTTCTGGGACACCGACGTCTTCAAAGGGTTCCCCAATCTCATGCTCCAGGGGGCAGGTCCTGACTGGTACAAGGACTACCACGGGTTCGGTGATCGGTAAAAGGTGATGAGCGATGGATATCGGGTGTGGGAATTTGTCCGTCTCACATTACCCATCACGAAAAGAGGAGGAGATTATGAGGATAGGCGTGCTAACTGGCGGCGGTGACTCGCCGGGAATCAACGCGTGTCTGCGGGCCATTGTGCGCAAGGCTCATGAGGCGGGGGCCCACGTGATCGGCTTTCAGGATGGCTGGAAGGGGTTGGTAGAAGACCTTCCCATGCCCCTAGGACTGCAGGAAGTCTCCGGGGTTCTTCCCCAGGGAGGGACGATCCTCGGCACCTCGCGCACGAATCCGTTCAATAAGGCGAAAAAGGACGGTGAGACGGTCTGGGAGCCTACCGAGAAGGTCCAGAAAGTCCTCAATACCTGTGAAAAGCACAAGATCGACTGTCTCATTGCCATCGGAGGGGACGACACCCTCGGCGTCGCGGCCCATCTCATCCCCCACGGCCTCAAGGCCGTGGGTATCCCTCAAACCATCGACAACGACCTCTGGGGAACCGACTACTCCATCGGTTTTCCCACGGCCCTCTCCATTGTCACCGAGGCATTGGATCGTCTTCACACTACCTCCCACGCACATCATCGGGCGATGATCGTAGAGGTGATGGGACGAGACGCCGGGTGGATAGCGGTCTTGGGTGGGATGGCCGGTGGAGCGGACGTGATCCTGATCCCGGAGCGACCATTCTCCGTGGGCGACATCGTCACGCGCTTGAAGAAGCGATTGGAGCTTGGCAAGCGTTTCTCCATCATCGTAGTTGCTGAGGGAGCGAAGCCGGTGGAGCTCGGGGGAAAACAGATCACCCAGCAGGAAGTTGACGCTTTCGGCCACATGCAGCTTGGGGGTATCGGCTACTGGCTCGCTGCGAGGCTCAGGGAGCACAAGGAGGAGCTCAAGCTCACCCCTAGGGTCACGGTGCTCGCTTACCTCCAGCGGGGCGGGATCGCTACAGCCTTCGACAGACTCCTCGCCACCCGTCTCGGTGTGCGGGCGGTGGAGCTTGCCCTGGAGGGAAGGTCTGGAGTAATGGTGGGCATGAAGGGAGAGAAGGTCGTCCCTGTTCCCTTGGAAGAGGTGGCAGCGAACTCCCCTCGGCTTGTGCCCGACGAACTCATCGAACTTGCGGAGATCTTCTATTGAGGGAAGGTGAGGGCCTATGAGAAGAACCTTCCTCGCGGTTATTCTTGTCTCCTTCATCACCCTCGCGGCACCGAAGGAGCCGAAGTTCTTAGCGCCGCTCGAAGAGCTCTACGAGCTCATCAGGTACTACTACTACTGCGTCGAGGACGTGACCGACAAGGACCTCCTCTACGGGGCGATGAAGGGGATGGTGGAGGCCCTGGGAGATCCCTATTCCGCCTTCTTTACGCCCGAGGAATATAGGAAATGGCAGGAATCGATCGCGGGAGAGTACACGGGCGTGGGGATGGAGATCACGGTCCGCAAGGGGAAGGTAATCGTCGTGACCCCCTTCCCGGGGACCCCGGCATATGAAGCGGGGATCCGTCCCGGGGACTGGATCAAAGCCGTGGACGGGACCCCCACTGAAGGACTCTCACTCGAAGAGGTCTCCATGATGATCCGAGGCCCGGAGGGCACCGAGGTCACCCTTACGATCGTTACGCCCGAGGGAGAAGAGCGAGAAGTAACCCTGGTGCGCGCTCGCATCAAGATCCAGCCAGTCTTGAGTGAGTACTGGGAGGATAAGGAAATCGGTTACATCCGGATCATCTTTTTCACCGCCCGGACCCCGGCCGAGGTGGGGAAAGCCCTCTATCACCTGCCCTTGGATGAGATGAAGGGTCTGATCCTGGACCTGCGCAACAACCCTGGAGGGCTTCTCTCCGCGGCGGTGGACGTGGCCAGTTTTTTCATCGACGAAGGGGTGATCCTGTACGCTCAGGGGCCTGTATACGGCTACCGCCCCTATTACTCTCGTGGAAACGCCTTCCCGAACCTCCCCCTGGTTGTGCTGGTGAACGAAGGAACTGCCTCTGGCGCGGAGATCGTGGCCGGTGCCATCAAGGACCACGGAGCGGGGGTGCTCGTGGGGCGGAAGACTTTCGGGAAGGGCGTGATCCAGCAGATTGTGCGCGAATTTCCCGACGGCTCGGCCCTGAAGCTTACCATCGGCGAATACTTCACCCCGGACAAACACCAGGTCCACGAGGTGGGGATCGAGCCCGACATTTACGTGGGGGCGAGCGAAGAGACTGAAGAGGACCTCGACATAAAGGCCGCCATCGAGTGGATTCTCTCCCAGACGGCGAAGACCGCGGAGGGTATCGAGACGGCGCCCTGAGGGCAGGACGTCCAGAGTTAAGGAAATGGGGCACAGCTAAGCTGTGCCCCATTTCCTTAACTCATCACCGACCAGACATTACACCTTTGTGCGAAGGGCGGGAGTCGAACCCGCACGCCCTTTCGGGCACCGGCTCCTAAGGCCGGCGCGTCTGCCAATTCCGCCACCTTCGCTTCCTCCTCTATTTTACCTCTTCTTTCACCCCCTTCAGGAGTCTCGCGGTCACAAACTCCTCTCCTTGGTAGGGCGGTCTCCCACAACCGAATAAGCTACCCGGCCACAATGCCCGGTGAGGAGAGGGTAGTAGTTGAAAAACCCCTCCTCATTTTTCTCGTGCTTCTGTGGGGGGGCATCGAATACTAAACCGCGCAATTTTCGGTTCTTGAAACACTTTTGCCTGTTCATCTGCACGAATGATCTTGCCGAAAACTCAAACCGCCGAAATATGTGGGGTTCATGTCCCTCATACATGCGCTTGCGGAGGGGCGGGTCCCAGGGAAAGTCCTGGAATTACGTAACTTCGGTGCGGTCACTTCACGACGACCATGTAAGTTGTGGCATCCCATATCTTTCACCGCTAGAATTTCCACAAGGTGATGGAAATTGTTTCCGCTTAGGGATTCACAGCCGCGGTGGAAGACGCCCTATGTGGTCATCGGCCTCATCACTTTAAACGTCCTCGTCTTCTTCGTCGAGCTCGTGCACTCGCCGGACGAGGTACGCTTCGTGAACCTCCTCCCATGGTACGAGGAATTCGGGAAGTTGCCTCCCTGGACCAAGGAGAGCGTCTTCTTCAGGCTCTTCGGCGCCCGAGCCGATCGTTTTCCCATCTCCGAACGGGATTACTTCATCATCCAGTGGGGGTTAGTGCCGGCAGAGTTTTGGTCCGGAAAAGATCTCCCTCCCGCGATCCCTATTCCCATCTTCCTTGTGGTCCTTACCTCCATGTTCCTCCACGGGGGCTGGTTTCACCTCATCGGCAATATGTGGTACCTGTGGCTCTTCGGCGACAACGTGGAGTGGGCCATGGGAAGCGTGCGCTTCATCTTGTTTTATATCTTGTGCGGGCTGGGGGCGGCATTTGCCCAGATGGTGGTGGCCCCAAGGTCCATGGTCCCCATGGTGGGAGCCTCGGGGGCGATTTCTGGGGTAATGGGAGCGTACCTCGTCCTCTTCCCTTGGTCCCGAATCCTCACCCTGGTCCCATTTTTCTTCTTCTACTACTTCATGGAGCTTCCAGCAATCCTCTTCTTGGGTTTTTGGTTCTTCTTACAACTCTTTTCGGCCCTGGGGAGTATCAGCATGATTGACCTCGGTGGGGTGGCGTGGTTCGCACACCTAGGCGGTTTCATCACCGGGGCCGTCCTCGTCTTCCCCCTCAAGCGGAGGTGGGTGACACCGGGGCTCCTCAGGTGGTGGCGTGTCCGTCGCCACTATAGGCCCCCTTGGGGTTGGTGGCCATAAGGATCCTGGGAATTGACGAGGCCGGAAGGGGGGCACTGTTTGGCCCCCTGATCGTGGCCGGGGTCCTTGCGGCGGGGGATGACCTCGAGCGCCTACGAAAAAAGGGAGCGTCCGACTCCAAGGCAGTTCCCCGGGAAAGGCGCAAGGATATCCTCCTCGGGTTGCGCGGGCTTTTCCTGGGTGCGCGGGTCCGGATCATATGTCCTCAGGAAATAGACGAGAAAAGTCTCACCGCCCTCGAGCTCACCGCCGCGGCGGAGCTCATCGATCGCCTCGCGCCGGACGTGGTTGTCCTCGACTCGCCTGTTTCCCCCCGCGCGATCCCACGGTTCACCGAGAATCTCGTGCGGGAACTTGTCCGGTTAGGTGTGGAACGTCCCGAGATCACCGTTGTTCCCAAGGCGGACCGGGATTTCCCCATAGTGGGAGCGGCCTCCCTCCTCGCCAAGGTAACTCGTGACGCCTACGTGGTGCACCTGCGGCGGCTCTACGGGGACTTCGGCTGGGGATATCCCGGCGAGGAGGTCGCGGTGCGCTTTCTCCGCACCTGGTGGGAAGATCACGGAGACCTCCCTTCCATCTGCCGGCGCAAGTGGGCCACGGCACGCCGGCTCCTCACCCCCGAGCTCGGTCTTTAAGGTCCTTTGCGGCAAAAGAAGCGAAAGGACTTGCAAATGTGGGCCCGAATGGGCAAAATCCCGGGAGCATTCCTTCGAGGAGGTAGAAATGCCGAAGCGCACATATCAACCGCATCGCAGGCGTCGTAAGCGCACCCACGGTTTCCTCGCGCGTATGAGCACCCCCGGCGGCCGGGCGGTGATCGCCAGGCGTCGTCGTAAGGGCCGGTGGCGGCTCACTCCTAGTTGAAGGAAGCGCACTTGAGAAAGTGAGGGAAGCGGCCGTTGGCGAGGAAAAGGGTTTATGAGATAGCACGCGAGCTTGGGATAACCTCCCGGGAGCTCCTCAAGGTCCTCGAGGAGCTCGGCATGGAGGGCCTCCGCGCCGTCAGTACCGTGAGCGAGGAAGAGGCCCAGGTGATAAAGGATCTCCTCCTCGAACATGCGGGCAAAGCGGAGGCCCCGGCGCCGGAAATGCCGGCGAGAGGGGAGACGCCCGCCGAGACGGGGGCCCCCGTGGAAGTGGCCGCGGAAGAGAGGGAAGCTCCCCCCAAAGAAGAGAAGAAGGGGATGCCCCGACCCCCGGTGGTGGCGGTTTTGGGCCACATCGATCACGGAAAGACCACCCTCCTCGACACCATCCGCAAGACGAAGGTGGCCGAACGGGAGGCCGGGGGGATTACCCAATCCATTGGGGCTTACCAGGTGAACTATAACGGCCGCACCATTACCTTCGTCGACACTCCAGGCCACCGGGCGTTCACCGCCATGCGGGCCCGCGGCGCGCAGGTGACCGACATCGCCATCTTGGTAGTGGCCGCCGACGACGGCGTCATGGCCCAGACCGTCGAAGCCATCGACCACATCAAGGCCGCCGAGGTCCCCATGATTGTGGCCATCAATAAGATCGACAAACCCAATGCCAACCCCGACAAGGTGCGACAGCAGCTCGCTGATATGGGGTTCGTGCCGGAGGAATGGGGTGGAGACACCATCATGGTCCCCATCTCCGCCCTCAAGGGTGACGGGGTCGACGAGCTCCTGGAGATGATCCTCCTCGTCGCGGACCTTCAAGACATCCGGGGCGACCCGAAGGGGGAGCTCGAGGCATGGGTGATTGAGTCTCACCTCGACCCTGCTCGGGGCCCCGAGGCGACGGTCATCGTAAAGAACGGGACGCTCCGGGTTCGGGACGTGATCGTGGTGGGGACGACCTGGGGCCGGATCCGGGCGTTGGTCGACCACCAGGGGAACCAGATCAAGGAGGCGACACCGGGGATGCCGGCCCAGATCCTTGGCTTGAACGATGTCCCCCAGCCCGGCGAGCGAGTCGAGCGGGTCAAGAGCCCCAAGGAGGCAGAGAAGCTCGTCTCCAAACGCATCGAAGTCCAGAGGAGGCCGCCGGAGTCCCGGTTCCCGCGTACGTTCGAGGAGCTCTTCGCCCAGAAAGAGAGGAAGAGGCTGAAGCTCGTCCTCAAGGCTGCCACCGTGGGGGCGCTGGAAGCGGCGAAACTGGAACTCGGGATGATACACATCGAGCATGTGGACATCGAGCTTCTCCACGCCGGGGTCGGCCCCATCACCGAGTCCGACATCCTGCTCGCCGCCTCGGTGGAGGGAGGTGAGCCCCTGGTGATAGGCTTCGGGGTCAGGGTCGACCCCAAGGCCAGGAAAGTCGTCGAGCAATACGGAGTCCCCGTGCGGACCTACGAGATTATCTACGACCTTATACAGGACATCGAACGGGCAGGGAAGATGCTCCTCGGCCCCCAGTACGTGGAGACGAAGGTGGGTGAGGCTGAAGTCCTGCGCACCTTCAAAGTCTCCGGCGTGGGAGTGGTGGCTGGGTGCCGCGTGCGCTCCGGAAAAGTGATCAGGAACGGAAAAGTCAAGGTCCTCCGTGAAGGCCAAGAGGTCTTTACTGGCGAGATCGCCTCCCTGAAGCACTTTGCCCAGGACGTCCAGGAGATGAGGGAAGGACAGGAATGTGGCATCCGCATCAAGGACTTCGACAAGTTCAAGCCCGGCGACATCCTGGAGGTCTACGAGGTCAAGGTGATCCAGCCCGCTTGAGCGGGCGAGCGATGCACATAAGGCTCCTCGAGGTGCGGCTTAGGCTCTACCGCGTCGCGAGCATCAAGGAACGTCGCTCGGTGGTAGACGGTTTGATCGGGCGCTTGCGGCGCCAGTTCAATGTTTCCGTGGCGGAAGTCCCCTCGGACGAGCGTGACCTCGTGATCCTGGCCATGGCGAACGTCTCGAGCGACGGAGCCTATGCCGACGGGATGATGGAGGAGATCCTCGAGCGACTCGAGAGCTCGCGGGACTTTTATGTAGAAGATCACAGGCTGGAGGTGCTCTGATGAACCCCCGGGCTAAAGCGCGGATCGAGGCGGAGATCCAGCGGGAGCTTTCCGACATCATCGCAACTGAGGCCAAGGACCCGGTCCTTAAGCAGGCGCTCCCGGATATTGTGGGGGTAGAGCTCTCCCACAACGGCCAGCGGGCCACTGTCTACGTCTTCGCCGGGGACGAGGGGACCCGAGAGGAGGTCCTCGCCGCCTTCGCCAAGGATGCGGGGTTTCTTCGCACCGAGCTCGCCCATCGGATAAGGCTCCGTCGTGTCCCCGCCCTGCGCTTCGCCTGGAAAGACCCCCTGGAGAGGCGGCCCCGGTGACCTCCATCCCGGTCCTCGTTCTCGGTTCCCCCCTGCACGGAGATCGCGCCCGATTGGTAAAGGAAATCTTCTCCCATTGGGAAGTGTTGGCGAGAGAGTTTCGGCCTGCACCGGCCGATGAAATCCACGGAGAACCCCTCAAATTCGTGCTCCTCCTCACCGGGGGGACGGAACACGAGCTCCTGCGCTTCGCGGATGAGCTCGGGGGACCCTTCGTCGTCCTCTCCCACCCGGGGCACAATTCACTCCCAGCGGCCCTAGAGGCGGTAGCGGCGCTCACGGAGCGGCGGACGCGGGTAGAACTCTTACATCTAGGAGACCGTGAAGCCCCGGTGCGCCTGGGGCTCCTTGTCCGGGCTGCGGCCCTGGCCCGGGACCTCCGGGGGAAGCGCGTGGGGATAATCGGGAAGCCGTCCCCGTGGCTCGTCGTCAGCTTGCCCGAACTTCCCGCCCTGGAGGAGAAGCTCGGCCTCTCTTTCACCGAGATCTCGCTCGAGAGGGTGGAACCCCTGCCGGTCGACGAACTGCCCGCCGGTGAACGGGTAGAACCAGGAGAAGAGGAGCTTCTGATGGGGGCTGGGGTCTATGCAGCGCTGCGGGAGATCGTCGCGGAGGAGAACCTGGATGCCTTCACAATCGCCTGCTTCGGGCTCCTGCCCCGGCGGATGACGGCCTGTTGGGCCCTGGCGCGGCTCGCCTGTGAAGGGGTCCCTGCGGGCTGTGAGGGCGATATCGCCTCCTTGATCGCCCTACTGATCGCTCAGGTCCTCACCGGAGGGCCGGGCTTCCTGGCGAACCCTGCGGACATAGACCCTGAGAGGGAGCGAATGGTCCTCGCCCATTGCACTGTGCCTCTCTCGCTCGTCGAGGGGTACCGGTTTCGGAGCCACTTCGAGTCCGGGCTCGGCCTGTCGGTGGCGGGGGTGCTCGCGGAGGGGCCCTATACCCTCGTGCGCCTCGGGGGGCGGCGGCTCGAGCGGGGATTCTTCGTGGAGGGTTCAGTTCTCCCGGAGGAAATGGGGCGGGAGGACCTCTGTCGCACCCAGGTGGTCTTCAAGGCCCCGAAGGGGGCATTGCGCAAGCTCCTCCGGGAGCCCATGGGGAACCATCACGTCCTCATCCCCGGCCACCACCGGGCCGTCCTCGAGACGTTCCACGCGCTCTTCCTCGCCGAGCCTTAGGTCTCCTTCCGTAGCCGGTAGAGGCGCACGAGGCCCCGTTTGTCCAGGCACTCCTCTGAAATGACCTCTAACCCCGTCTGCGGGAAGAGCTCCCACGTGCGCTTGGCGAAGTGGGGAGCGACGAGATCGAGGATTCTCCCCAAACCTCCATCGTAGGGCCTCACGTGTTCCAAGAGCCGCGCTTCACCGGAGGGGGAGAGGACACGCCTAATCTCCACCAACGCCAACACGGGTTCCCGCACCGAGCAGAGGACGAAGCTCCCCACGACATACTCGAAGCTCCCGTCGGGGAAAGGGAGGGCGTGGACGTCAGCTCGGACGAGCTCCACCCCGGCCCCCAGGCGTGTGGCCCTGCGGCGTGCCCGGGTAAGCATTCCCCCGCCCAAGTCCACGGCCACCACCCGCGTCCCCGGGGGGTAGAACGGGAGATTCGCACCGGTGCCGACCCCGATCTCGAGTACTTTCCCCGAGACCCCTTCCCACAGGGACGCTCGCCACCGCCTCCCCCACACGGCCTCCAGGGGCCACATGAAGAGGTCATAGGCCGCTGCCCCCGCCATGTCCAGAACCTTTCTCAACTTGCGGATTGGCATCGGGAGAAGTGTTGCCCCGCCGGACTACAGATAAAAGGGGGCCGCACACGCAGCCCCCTTCCGATCCTCCATATCGGCCCTGCCTCAGGGGTCAATCTCCACTTGGGGCGGGGTGTTCACCGGGATTACCGTGACCGTGAGGTAATCCACCGCGTCGGCACCGCAGGGGTCAACCGCCCGGATCGCGAGCTTCACCGGCACGGGATCGCAGCCCCGGTACACGGGCGCGGTGAAGGACGTCACCGGGGAGGTGGGATCGGAGATCGTTCCCTCCCCCCCGATGATCGACCAGTAAACCTGAACTGGCTCACCATCAGGATCGCCCGCCCGAGCACAGAGCCGCACGGTCTCCCCGGCCTGGACGGTGATGTCGCCGCCCGCATCGACCCATGGCGCTTTGTTCACGTTCCGCACGAATATCCGTACCGTGTCCCTTGCTACGGCCCCACAGACGTCCTGGGCCTCGAAGGTCAGGGTCACATATTCCCCCCGACAGTTCGAGGTGTAGGGCGCAGTGAAGAGGGGATTCAGTGAGTGGGGATCGTCCAGGGTACCGCGCGTGTAGTCGAGGATCCAAGTGTAGGAGAGGGGATCGCCGTCGGGGTCGGTAGCAGAAGCCTGGAGCCTGACCGTTCCGCCCTCATCCACTACGAGGTCCGGTCCCGCGTCCACCCGGGGGGGACGGTTCACGTTGCGCACGTAGATCACCTTGGAGGAGACGGTCTTCGCACCGCAGGAGTCTACGGCCTCCAGGGTCAAAGTGACGTAGCGGCCTTCACAGCCCGTGACCAGGGGAGCACACCAGGTGGTCTCCAGGGCATGGGGATCAGAGAAGGTGCCCGCATCAGCGCTCCAGGTGACAGAGGCGATGTTGCAGTCAGGGTCATATACCTTGGCCTTCAGGGGGATGCACTGGCCCTCCACGACCACCTTCGCCGCCCCGGGCTTGCGGCCGCACTTCACCCCCTCGTGAGCTGGCCGCCCCCGGGATTCGCATCCTTCCTTCGGCACGCGGGTCGCCATGTGGGGGCAGAGGACCTGGGGCCTCTCACAGGAGGGACAACTCCCCTCATCGTAGAGGAAATTATCCCCGAGGCCGCCGTCTAGGTAATTACAGCCCGGGCCGCCCAGTAGTATGTCGTTCGAGGGACCTCCGTAGAGAGCGTCGTCGCCCCCTTCACCCTCGATCTTGTCGCTTCCGCCCTCCCCGTAAATTATGTCGTTTGAAATCCCACCTAGGAGGATGTCATCCCCTGAACCGCCGATGATTAGGTCATCTCCATCGCCTCCCTGGACGATGTCGCTACAGGGGCCACCGATCAGGAGATCGTTTCCCCCGAAGCCCAATACCTTGTCCGTGCCCCCGAGGCCCAGGATCAAATCGTTTCCGTAGGTGCCGAAGAGGATATCGGCACCCTCCGTTCCCACCACCACGTTCGCCGGCGGATTACGTTCGAGGAACCCAAGGATCACACACCACATGGGATCGGTGAGGGGATAGGGGAGGTGTTCGAGGAGCAGGGATACGATCTCCGGGTCCACGTTATAACAGGCGAACTCAGGCGGTATCGCCGGCCTTTGCGGGATAGGTGGTGCTGCGATCACCTCGCGTAGAGTCGCGAGGAGGGCGCCGAGTTCTTCCACCCGCCAGTACCTCCCGCCCCCTGCAGCAGCCAACTCACGCAGGGCCTCTTCCTCCTCTGACTTCACCGCGAGGCCCACTACGTCCACCGCACACCCCTCGGCGGAAAGCTCCCGGGCCACGGCCACGGGGTCACCACCGCAGGTTTCCATTCCGTCGGTGATGAGGACGATTCTACAACGCGGTCTCCCCCTCTCCGCGGCGAAGCGTAGGGCATATGCCAGCGGGGTCTTGCCCTTAGCCTCGATCCCCTGAACCCACTCGACGATTTGGGCGCGCACGTCGGCTCCGTGGACTCCCACCTCCAGGGCGAGCTCGACATCGCGGCAACTCTCCTCCGCAAGGTCCTTTGCTATGCGGTGTCCGAAGACAACTATCCCGAAGGGCATCTCTACGGGAAGTTCCGTGACGAGTTGGCTCAGGGCGTCCTTCGCCCACTGAATCCTGGGCATCCCCTGGAAGGAAATGTTCATAGAGTTCGAAGCATCGAGGATGAAAATGACACCTCCCGGAGAAGCCAAGGCCGTGAACCCCAATGCCAGGGTACACAGCAGAATGATCTTCCTCACTTCCTCCTCCTTTCCTTGGGGTCCCCCCAAGCGTCACCAACACCTCAAACCCATTTTACCGGGGGAGGTGTTCAGGAACTGTGATGTGCACCACCTTCCCAGCGCCCCTCCCACGGGAGAGCGGCGAGGAGCTCCTGGCGACGTGCCTTGGAGATCTCAGCGGCGAGCTTCCCGGCCTTGACCTTGCCACAACCGATGACATCGCCTCGATAGACGAGGGCAACGTACCCCTCGGGTGTCCCTGGCACCTCGATCTCGTGTCCCAAGAGGAGCTCCTCGAGCTCTTCCGAGCCCACCTCCACCCTGTTTTTCCGGATCCGCTGACCCAGGTAGGAAAGACCGAGGCTCGCGGGCTTCAGCTTTTCTCCCCGGAGGTAGAAGAGCCTCACCCCCACTGAGTGGAGCTTAACCCCAAGGGGAACGAATTCCGCCGTAGTGAGCCAGAGCCCCCGGGCGCGCTCCATCACCTTTCCGGGGAGCTCTTCCACTCCGAAGCGTTCCCGCAGGTACTCCCGCGCTACTTCATCCCAGCCTTCTGAGGACCGCAATGAACCCCCCATCGGAATCGAAATGGTATGGATAGATCCGGACCGCATTCTCCATCTCCTTCCCGTACTCCTCCCGTCCGAACCGGGGGAGGCCCCGGACGTGAGGCACCGATGGCTCGAAGGGGAGGATCTCTGCCAGGCCCCTCTTTATGGCCCGGCTCACCACCCCCTCGTTCTCCTCGGGGGCGATGGTACAGGTGGAGTAAACCACGATACCGCCGGGCCTCACAAGCTCCAGGGCCCTGTAGAGGAGTCCCCGCTGGATCGCCGCCATGCGCTGAATGTAGCCCGGGGCCGCCCCCCGGCGGAGACGTGGATATTTGCGGGCGGTCCCCTCCGCGGAGCAGGGGGCATCCACCAATACTCGATCGAAGATCCCCGCCCCGGGGAAGTGCTCGCCCCGACACTCGGTCACGACACAGCAGATGGCCCCAAGCCGGTACACATTGGCCATAAGGGCCCGGAGGCGCTTGGGGTTCACGTCGTTGGCGACAAGGGTGCCCCGGTTTTCAATCAAAGCCGCGATCTGGGTGGCCTTCCCCCCGGGGGCGGCGCAGAGGTCGAGGATCCTTTCCCCGGGTTTTGGGTCCAGTGCCAGTGCGGGGAGGCTCTGTGTCGCCTCCTGCACATAGTAGTGGCCGAGCCAGTGTTCCAAAGTCGCTCCGATAGGTGCCTCTCCCTTCACCCGGAAGAGGAGGGGATTCCAGGGTAGCGGTTCCAGGCGGAATCCCTTCGCCTCGAGCCTCTGTTTGAGCTTTTCCGGGGTGGTCTTGATGGTATTCGTGCGGATCACGGTGGGCAGAGGCGTATGGACCGCCTCCCAAAATCTTTCCCAGTCGGGAATAATGCCTTTATAGCGCTCCATCACTACCGCCGCATGACCCCGAGGGGCAGAAGACCAGGCCCCAAAGCTCCCTTCGAGGCGTAAAACGCGATTGTTGCGAATATCGACTCAATGTCACGGTCATGAAACTAGCTCACTCCATCGAATCAAGCAACTCTATTGCCCCCGGATGAAAAACCCGGATTTGATGCCTCGATATAGAACCTCCTAAGGGCCAATGACTTTACTTCGGATTCCAGATACAGAAAGACCTCAAGCACATCCGACGTCCAGCTGATGTGTCCACATCATGAAAAAGCAGGTCTAACTTTATATCAGCAGGGAAATTCACATTCGCTGATATGGTTGATCACCAACTTTCGCGCTTTGGGACACCGAAAGAGCACACCTTGTGCCCCCTTTTGGATCACGACGAATTCGGCAGAAGGAATGAAAGCCGCCAATTCTTGTTCCCAACCCACGGGCACTACCCGATCTCGGGCCCCGTGGAGGATAAGAGTGGGGACCGCGATTTTCCGGGCGGAAACCACGAGGTCTACGTCTATATAAGCCTGAATATTTCTTAATTCGGCTGCATAGTAATCGATCCGCAGCTTCTCCGAGACGCGTTTAGCAGCCTCGGGTAGCGCTTTTTTTCCGTCTTCGCAGGGCTTCTAGCTCGCCTCGGGCCTCGACTTCGTCAGCTGGCCGGCACTTATAGGCCGCGTTTTGCCCTTGGGTCTCCAGAAGAGGAAGTTGTTCTTCGATGGTGTGTCTATGAGGATCGCCCGGTGGGAAGAGCGCCAGCCCAGTGCCCACCAACGCCAAGGAACGGACCCGCTGCGAACGCGTGGTTGCGAAATAGAGGACAATAGGACCGCCAGCCGAGTTGGTTACAACATGTGCCGAATGGACACCCAGCAGGTCCAAAAGCCTTTCCAAATCGCGTGCTTGAACCCCTAATGGTAAGTCGCCATCTCGGGGAAGTGAGGAAGGATAGCGCCCTCGCCGGTCATGCCAGATGAACCTGAAACGATCAGCGAATCCCATTCCCTACTCCAGTCATATGGTTGCAATCCCCGCAGGAAGTTTGCCAAGGAAGCGAAACCACCGTGGATGAACACCACAGGAGGCCTTTGCCAGCCTGTTCGTAGTATATCTCCAGACTGCCGATTTGTATTTTGAACACAGGACATTATATGCACCAAAAACCATAATTCTTGATTAATATCGAAGTCTCAGGGTGCGCAACCGGTTCAATGCGGCGGCAACCTCGAACCGGCGCGGGGCCGCGAGGTCCCCATATCGCGCCGGGAGGAACGGCCACAGGCCCTCTTCGTCTATTTCCCGCTCCACCGCCTCCAGGATCTCCCGCAGGGGCCTTCCCGAGAACCTGCGCCCGTTCTCCGCGAGATACGCTAGGATGTAGCCGATGGCCCGCGTCTGGGGGACCTCAGCGATCTGGTGGACCCGGGAGAGGTCGATCACCGAGTTCCCCAGCTGTAAGGCCATCTTGCTCGCCCGGACCTTCAGCTTCCCTTTCGGGGAGCGGGCCCGGATGGAGAAGAGGTCGGGAACCCTTCGGGGGATACGGCCGAAGCGCTCTCCCCCCTCGGGCCGCCGCTTCAGGGGATACCTCCTCACGATCTCCTTGGCCTTGCCCGTCACGTCCACGGGGCGGTAAGCGTCCATCATGATCACACAGTCCGCCACCTCGAAGTAGTCCCCGGACCCCCCCATCACCAGGATCGAGCTCACTCCGTGGTCCCGGTAGAGGGGCCTCACCTTGTCGAGGAAGGGGGTGATGGGCTCCTTCTCCTTGGCCACGAGCTCCTGCATGCGCGCGTCCCGGATCATGAAGTTGGTGGCGGAGGTATCCTCGTCCATGAGCAATACCTTCGCCCCGGCCTCCAGGACCTCCATGATGTTGGCGGCCTGGGAAGTGGAGCCAGAGGCGTTCTGGGTGGAGAAATTCACTGTATCGGTGCCATCCGGGAGGTTAGAGATGAAAGCGGAGATATCCACGCCGCAGACGAACCTACCATCCTCGGCGCGGATCACCACCGCCTCCCTACGCGTCACCACGTACTCACGGCCGTCGCCGGGGATATGATTGTAAACTCCCTGAGCCAGGGCGGAAAGCAAGGTGGATTTGCCGTGGTATCCTCCGCCCACGATGAGGGTCACCCCCTCGGGGATCCCCATCCCCCGGATGGGGCCACGGTTTGGCCGTTCCAGGGTGACGGAAAGGGAAGGCGGGGGGACGAAGGGTACCGCGCCCTCCCGGAGGGGTCTATCGGAGACCCCCGACTCCCGGGGGAGGATCGCCCCCTCGGCTACAAAGGCCACCAGCCTCCTCTCGGCGAGCTGTTCCCTGAGGGTCTCGGCGTCCTCGCTGCAGGCCATGTGCTCCCGGACCGCGACCTTATCGAGGTTTTGGAAGTAAAGAGCCCGCCGGACGAGTGCGGGGAGCTCCGAGAGGAGCATCTCCGCCGCCTCGTGACCCAGGATGCGGCGTCCCGCCGCGGGGAGGCCCACGGAGAGGATGGCCTCGACGTATCCCTCCGTCACCCAGACGGCGGTGCGGTGGAGGATGCACTGGCCGAAATCCACCACCGCGAACCTCCCCGAGTGCCCGGAGCCCCGGCCCCCCTTGGTGACCTTGGGGACCCACCTCGCGATCTCCCGCAAGAGGAGGTCCTCCAGGGCCGTCTTTCGGGGCTTATTCCGGTAGAAATCCCGGGGGATCCCGGCAACTTCCATGGGCACCCGGACCCGGAGGCGGCTCGGGGTCGCGAAGGGATCCCCCTGCACGTGGTCCACGAACAGGATGAACTCGGGGAACCGCCATGCGCCCTCGAGCTCCCTGTACGCCCCGTAGCCTTTGCCGTTCAGGCGCCGAAGGAGAGAGCCGAGCTCGCGGTAATCGCGCATCGGACGGGCATTCTAAGCTCTGAAGATTTTTCTACAACCGAGTGCCCCGTGCTCCGAACGTGCTACCCTGGAGCATGGAACCGGAAACCACATATACTCACGCCGACATGTGCGACCATGAGGACCTCGCGGTGGAGAGGGTTGGTTGCTACGTAGTCACCGTGAGCGATAGCCGCACCCCGGAGACCGACGAGAGCGGCCGTCTGATCGTGGAGGCCCTACAGCAAGCCGGCCACGAGGTCAAGGGGTACACCGTGGTCCCCGATGAGCCCGGGAGGATCCGGTCGGCGCTGGAGGAAGCCTTGGCGGATCCCGAGGTGGACGCGGTGATCCTCAACGGGGGGACGGGGATCTCTCCCCGGGACGCGACCCCCGAGGCCGTGAAGCCCCTCCTGGAGAAGGAGCTCCCGGGGTTCGGCGAGGCCTTCCGGAGGCTGAGCACCGAAGAGATCGGACCCCGGGCACTGCTCTCCCGGGCCACCGCCGGCATCGCGCGCGGAAAGCTCATCTTCGCCCTCCCGGGCTCCCCTCACGGGGTCTCCCTAGCCTTGGAGAAGCTCATCATTCCGCTCCTCGGCCACGCGGTCTTCGAGCTGAGGAGGAAACGTGCGCGATAGGCTCGGCCGGGTGATCCAATACCTCCGGGTCTCGGTGGGTGACCGCTGCGACCTCCGGTGCATCTACTGTCGGGCCGGGGCCCCGGCGCTCGCCCCCAAACGGGAGGTACTGAGCTTCGAGGAGATCGTGGCGCTGGTGCGTGTGGCCCGTGAGTTCGGGGTGCGGCGGGTGCGGCTCACCGGAGGGGAGCCCCTCCTTCGGCGCGATATCGTGCGACTCGTGTCGCTCCTACGGGAGCGGTGCGACCTCGAGGACCTCTCCCTTACCACCAATGGGACGAAGCTTCTCCTCCTTGCCGAGGAGCTCAAGCGGGCAGGGCTCGACCGGGTGAACGTAAGCCTGGACAGCCTCCGGCCCGAACGTTACCGGGCCGTAACCCGGGGCGGGGACCTGGCGGAAGTGCTCGCGGGGATCGAGCGGGCAAGGGAAGTGGGCCTTTCCCCGGTGAAGATAAACACTGTGGTGATGCGGGGGGTGAACGACGACGAGGTCACGGATCTCGCCCGCTTCGCCCTGAAGCGGGGGTTCGTCCTCCGGTTCATCGAACTCATGCCCATCGGCGAGGCCGTGCGGGACGGGTTCTGGCGGCGGACATTCGTGGCGGCGGGAGAGATTCGGCGGATCATCGACCGGGAGCTCCCCCTCTCCCCGGATGCTGAGACCGAAGGAGGTGGGCCCGCCCGCTATTTCCGGGCAGAGGGGCTCCCCGGGAAGGTGGGCTTCATCGCTTCCATCACGCGTCCTTTCTGCACAGGATGCAACCGGCTACGGGTAACGGCCACCGGGGAGCTCAGGCCGTGTCTCGCCCACGACGCCGGGATCCCCGTCCGGGATGCCCTGCGGAGGGGCGATCTCGAGGCGGTACGGAACGCCTTCGTCGTCGCCATCGTGGGAAAGCCCCCGGGGCACCGCTGGCATGAGGCCCCTACCCGCACCGGGATGGACGAGCTGGGAGGTTGACGATGCACAAGATGGCGACCCTTCCCGAAGCTCTGCGGCTGATCCAGGAGGCGTTCCGGCCGTTGGACGGGGATGAGCGAATCGCCACTTCCGCGGCCTGTGGGCGAATCCTGGCCGAGGAGGTCCGGGCCCCGGAGGACCTCCCGGGGTTCCCTCGCGCCACCATGGACGGGTACGCCGTTAGGGCCGTGGACACCTTCGGGGCGTGCGAGGGAAGCCCGGCGAGGCTCGCCCTCGTGGGCGAAATCCGCGTGGGATGCCCGCCCCCGGGGCCATTGGGGGAGGGCGAGGCCATGGCCATCCCCACCGGGGGTTTCCTCCCCGAGGGGGCCGATGCGGTGGTAATGATCGAGGACTCCGAGGCCGCGGAGCCGGACACGGTTCTCGTTTTCTCCCCCGTTGCCCCGGGGGAGAACGTGATCGGTCCCCGCGACGATATCGCGAAGGGGACACGCCTCTTCCCGCGGGGACATCGGCTCCGGCCCCAGGACGTCGGGACTCTCATGGGGCTCGGGATCACCGCGGTCCGGGTGGTGCGGCGCCCCCGGGCCGCGGTCGTCGCCACCGGGGAGGAGATCGTCCCCCCGGACATCCGCCCCGGGCCCGGCCAGGTCCGGGACATCAACTCCTACACCATGGAATGTCTCCTCGAGGGGGCAGGGGCGATGCCGGAGCTCCACGGCATCGTCCCCGATAGCACCGAAGGCCTTCGGGAGGCCCTAAAGCGGGCACTGGGTGAGGCGGACCTGGTGGTGATCTCGGGGGGATCGTCGGTGGGAACCAGGGACGTGACCCTCGCGGTCCTGGAGTCCCTGGGGGAGGTCCTTTTCCAGGGGCTGAGGATGAAGCCCGGCAAGCCTACCATCCTCGCCAGGGTGGATGGAAAGCCGGTGGTGGGTTGCCCCGGACACCCGGTATCGGCGTTCGTGGTGGGAGCCAAGGTGATCGTCCCCCTCGTGGAGCGGCTCCTGGGCGTTGTAAACCCCCTTCGGCGGCCGTGGATCCAGGTCACCCTGGCGGGGAGCGTCCCCTCGGCCAAGGGGAGGCGGGAGTTCGTGCGGGTGAGGCTCGTGGGCGAGGAGGGCCAATTCCGGGCTGTGCCCATCATCGCCGAGTCGGCGGTGATCTCGAGCCTCGCCTTGGCCCACGGGCTCATCGAGGTCCCCGAGGAAGTCGAGGGTCTCGAGGCGGGGACACAGGTGTGGGTGGAGCTGTGGTGAGGAAGAAATACTTGGAACTCCTTTCCCTATCCGCGGCGCGGAAGAGGTTCCTTGAGGCCTGCGCTGACCTCGGGGTCCTCCCGGGCCGCGAGGAGGAGGTGGATGTCCGGGAGGCCCTGGGGAGAGTCGCGAGCCGGGAAGTGAGGGCCCGAGTCCCCTCCCCACCGGTCCCGTGCGCCGCCATGGACGGGTTCGCCGTGCGGAGTGCCGATACCTTCGAGGCCAAGCCTTCCGCCCCTGCGCTCCTTGGAATGGGAAAATTCCTGCCGGTGGACACCGGGAACCCGATTCCGTCACCGTTCGACGCCGTCGTCCCGGTGGAGGAAACGGGCGAGGCCCCGGGGGGGATCGAGGTGCGGCGGGCCGTGGCCCCGGGACATCACGTGAGGGCAACCGGCGAAGACTTCCCCGAAGGGGCCACGGTGGTCCCCGTGGGCGCGATTTTCGGCCCAGAAGCGGTCGCCGCCTGCCTCGCCACCGGAAACCCCCGGGTGTGGGTGAAACGGAAGCCGGTGATCCTCTTCGTACCCACGGGCTCGGAACTCGTCCCCCCTGACACTTCCCTCCAAGAGGGGAAGGTCTACGAGACGAACTCGATCATCTTCCGGGCCTACGTGGAGCGCTGGGGCGGGAAGGTCGAAGTCCATACCATCGTCCCCGACGGGCCGGGCCTCCTGGAACGCGCCTTGCGAGATGCCCTGGAGGCCGATCACGATCTCATCTGCATCTGCGCCGGATCGTCCAAGGGCCGGGGGGATCACACGCCGGAGCTTGTCTCCCGCATGGGCAAGCTCCTCTTCCATGGGGTGGCGATGGCCCCGGGGAAGCCCACCCTATTTGGGATCGTCGGTAAAAAGCCAGTCCTTGGACTCCCGGGATATCCCGTTGCCCTCTGGGTCGTCCTCATGCAGCTCTTGCGGCCCCTGTTCGAGGAGTACTACGGGATGTCCCTCGAGCGGGGGGAGAGGACCGTGGGAACGCTCACGCGGCGGGTTCACTCCACACTTGGGACGCGGGAGTTCGTGCGAGTGCGTTTGGAGGGAAGAGACGGCGACCTCGCCGTGATCCCCTTCCCCGGCGGCTCGAGCCGCCTCTCCACCCTGCTCTTCGCCGATGGAATCCTGGAGGTCCCGGAGGAGGTGGAGTTTATCCCCAAAGGGCAGCGGATTGAGGTGGAGCGGATTCCCCGTTTGTGGTGAGCCCCACCACTTCTACGATCCGTCCCTCCGCCAAGCGGACGATCCTATCGGCCAGCCGTCGGGCCTGGGCCGGGTCGTGGGTGGAGAGGACCACCGTCCTTCCCGCCCCCCTCAGGTCCCGGATCACGCCCTCGATGACCGAGGTACTTTCGGGGTCGAGGCTCGCGGTGGGTTCGTCGAGAAACAACACATCGGGCTCGAGGACCAACGCCCGGGCCAACGCCACCCGTTGAGCCTCTCCCCGGGAAAGGGCGTATGCCCGCCGCCCCGCGAACCCCGAAAGCCCCACCGCCCGGAGCGCCGCCTCCACCCGCTCCTCGATGGGAGAAAGGGCGAGAGGGAGCCCGAGGCGCTGTAGCACCCGTGCGAGGCGGGCCCTAGTCCGTTCCCCACAGGACGCCCGCAGGAAGAGCCCGTAGGCCACATTGGTGAAGACGTCCGTGGAGAAGAGAGCGGGCTCCTGGAGGACAGCGGCGATCCGGCGTCGGGCCTCCCGTACCGGGGTCCGGTGGCCGTCGAGGAAATACTCCACCGTGCCCCGCTGGGGGCGGAGGTAGAACGTGAGGAGGCGGAAGAGGGTGGTCTTCCCCGCCCCGTTCGGCCCCACCACCGCCAGGATCTCCCCTCGTCGGACCGCGAGGTCTACGCCCCGTAGCACCTCTCGCCTGCCGTAGCCGAAGTGGAGGTCCCGCGCGGCGATGATCTCCCTCACCGCGCCTCCCCGGGACGCTCCAGGAACCCCAGGATCAGGTTCACACAGAGCACAAGAACAAGGAGCACGATCCCGAAAGCCAACGCCATCTCGAAGTTCCCCTTCCGGGACTCCACCACGATGGCGGTGGTGAGGGTGCGGGTGTAGGAGGTCCCGTCGGCCCAGGCGATGTTCCCTCCCACGATGAGCACCGATCCCACCTCGGCGATGGCCCGCCCGAACCCCGCCACCCCTGCGGTGAGAAACCCGACCCTGGCTTCCCTCACCACCGTCCAGGCGATCTGGACGCGGTTAGCCCCGAGGACATGGGCCGCCTCGGCCACCCGCCGGCTCACCCCCTCCAGGGCCGAGATCATCACCCCGAGGACCAGGGGGGTGATGAGCACAAGTTGCGAGATCACCATCGCCCGCGGGGTCCAAAGCAACCCCTTGAAGGGCCCCGCTTCGCTCAAAAGGAGGAGCACCAAAAGCCCCACCACCACCGAGGGGAGCCCCATGGCGGTGCGGATGAGGAGCTTCAGTACCCCCCTGCCGGGAAACCTCCCCAGGGCGATGGCCGCCGCCAGGACCGCCGAAACAGGAAAACACAAAAGGAGCGCGACCCCCGAGACCTTGAAGGAGACGAGGATCGTGCTCAGGAGGTACCGGTCCGGGTGGAAGAGGAGGGAGAAGGCCGCCTGGACGCTACCCCAGATCTCCCCCATCAGCCCCTCCAGTCCCGGGGGACGTACTCGGAGAAGTCCGGGTCCGCCTTCAGGGCCGTGGGGTAGAAGAGGTGCTCGCCATCCACGGTGAACTCTGCGATGATCCGCTGTCCTGCGGGCGAGGTGATGAAGCCGATGTAGGCCATGGCCAGGACATAGTTCCGGTCCGGGAACCGGGCGGGGTTCACCGCCATAATGCCGTAGGGATTCATGAGGGCCGGGTCCCCGCCCTTCACCGGCCCCTCCACCACGATCTCCAGGTCCAAGTTCTTCCGCATGGCGATGAAGGTGCCCCGGTCGGTGATGGTATAGGCCCCCATGAAGCTCGCCTGGACGAGGTTATCCCCCATGCCCTTTCCCGAGATGAGGTACCATTTCCCCCGGGGCTCGATCCCCGCCGCCTTCCAGATCTCCATCTCCCGGAAGTGGGTGCCGGAGTTATCGCCGCGGGAGAGGAAGCGGACTTCAGCGGCGGCGATCCGCCGGAAGGCCTCGGCCGCGTCCGTCAGCCCCCTCACCCCAGCGGGATCGTCCGGCGGTCCCACCACCACGAAGTCGTTGAACATCACGTCGCGACGGTTTATCAGCCACCCCTCCCGCAGGTATCGGTCCTCCAGGGGACGGGCGTGCACCAAGACGACGTCCACTACGCCCCTCTTGGCGAGCTCCAACGAGGCCCCGGTCCCCACGGCGATGACCTTGACCTTGACCCCGAGGAATTCCTCGAAGGCCCGGTTCAGCCTGTCCAGGAGGCCGGTGTCGTAGGTGGAGGTGGTAGTCGCAAGGACGAGCTCCATCGCCGCAAGCGGCCCCCCCAAAGCGAGCAAAAGGCCCCCGAGCGCAAGGAACTTCTTCAACACCTTTTCCTCCTTCGGGCGGTATCATAACCCGGGAAAGGGGGAGATTTGAGTCCGGAGAGGCTGCGGGAACCAGTCAGGATGGTGGACGTAGGGGATAAACTTCCCACCAAACGGACCGCCCTGGCGATGGGGCGGATCGATGTCTCGCCGGAGGTGCTGCGGGATGTCCTCGAGGGGCGGATCGGAAAGGGCGACGTCCTCGCCGTAGCCCAAGTGGCGGGGATCATGGGGGCGAAGCTCACCCCCCAGTTGGTCCCCCTGTGCCACACACTGCCCGGACTGGAGGGAGTGGACATCCGGTTCGAGGCCGGGGAGGGGGAGATCGTGGTCTATGCCGAGGTCCGCTGTACCGGAAAGACGGGGGTGGAGATGGAGGCCATGGTCGCCTGTACGGTGGCCCTGTTGGCAATTTACGACATGTGCAAGTCCCGGAACCCGGGAATGATGATTAAGGAGATCAAGCTCCTGGAGAAGACCGGGGGGAAAAGCGGGCGATGGACGAGAGACGAGCACGGGTGATCTCGGTGAACGTGAGCGAGCGCAAGGGCACCCCCAAGCGGCCGGTGCCCGAGCTCGAGTGTCGAGTGGGCCTCGGTGTAGTGGGGGACGCCCACGCGGGCACTCCGGGGCGTGAGGTGAGCCTCCTGGACTGGACCGAGATCGCAGCCTTCGCTGAGCGGCATGGGATCGAGATACCCCCGGGCGCCTTCGCCGAGAACATCACCACCCAGGGGCTCGACCTCGCCGCGGTGGAGGTGGGGGACGAGATCCGTGTGGGGGAGGTGCGCCTCCGGGTCACCCAAATCGGAAAGCCGTGTCACGAGGGCTGCACCATCAAAGAGATGGTGGGGGACTGTATCATGCCCCGGGTGGGGGTGTTCGCCGCGGTGGTGGCCGGGGGAAGGATCCGACCGGGAGACCCGGTGCGGCTCAATAAGAGGTCGACGAGTGACGCATGACTGGTGAGAAGGGTTCCTTTAAACGCGCGGGGTAAACGCTAAAATCCCTCGGTCATGTCGTACGTGAGGGTGAGGTTTGCGCCAAGTCCCACGGGATACCTCCACGTCGGTGGAGCCCGGACAGCCCTCTTCAACTGGCTCTTTGCCCGGCACCATGGGGGGACGTTTATCCTCCGCATCGAGGACACCGATCGGACCCGCTCCACCGAGGAAGCCATCGACCAGATAAAGGAATCGCTACGCTGGCTCGGGCTCGATTGGGATGAGTATTACCGCCAAACGGACCGGATCGCGCGCCATCGGGAGGTCGTGGAACTTCTCCTCGAGAAGGGCACCGCCTACGAGGCCGAGGGCGCGGTCTGGTTCAAGGTCCCCCGGGCCGGCACCACTGCTGTAGAGGACCTGATCCTCGGGCGAGTGGAATTCGCGAATGCCGAGTTCAAGGACTTCGTGATTCTGCGCTCCGACGGGACTCCCACGTACAACTTCGCCTGCGTGGTGGACGATCACGACATGGAAATGACCCACGTTATCCGGGGAGACGAACACCTGAACAACACCCCCAAACAGCTTTGGATCTACGGGGCGTTGGGATGGAAGCCCCCCGCGTTCGCCCACATCCCCCTGATCCTCGGGCCCGACCGGACCAAGCTTTCCAAGCGCCACGGGGCCGTATCAGTACTGGAGTATCGCCGGAGGGGTTTCCTCCCCGAAGCGATGGTGAACTTCCTCGCACGCCTCGGTTGGTCTCATGGGGACCAGGAGCTTTTCTCCCGAGATGAGCTCATCCGCTACTTCGACCTTGAGGGGGTGGGGAGCTCGGCGGCGGTCTTCGACGAGGCGAAGTTACTGTGGATGAACCACGAGTGGTTGAAGCAAGCTGATCTCACACGCCTCGCAAACCTCCTCGCCGAGTATATCGTCCAGGAGGGGGTGGCGACGGCGGAAGAGGTCGCGGCCTTGGGACGAGAACGGCTCATGCGTGCGGCGGAGCTCCTGCGAGAGCGCAACAAAACACTGGTGGACATGGCACACGCAGCTCTGTTCCTCTTTTCGAAAGAGCTCTCAGTCACTCCAGAGGCGGAAGAGATCCTACGACCGGAACTCGCCGCCCCCCTGGAGCGCATCGCCGTTGCCCTAGAAGCCTTGGACGATTTCTCTCCTGGAGCGGTGGAGACTGCGGTCCGGGAGACGCTGGCGGAACTCGGGCTCCCCCTGAAAGCGGTGGCCCAGGCAGTCCGGGTCGTCATCACTGGACGCACTGTATCCCCTGGCCTATTCGATGTCATCTCCCTCGCGGGTAAGGAGAACGTGGTCCGGCGCCTCCGTGTCGCTTCCCGAGGACTACGCGAACGCGTAAAATAGGCCCATAAAATTTAAAGAATCTTTTAAGAAAGGGGACCGAAATGCGCAGATTTTTTTCGACGTGGGTCGCTATCCTTCTGCTACTTCTCCCGCTTCCCCTCCTCGCCGAAGAGATAAAGGTCTCCCTCGCGCCGGTGTCCGCGCCCGAGCTCGGGGAATGGGCGTCGGGAAAGCTCGCCTTCAGGCTCTACCCCTCCCTGGAACGCTCCCTGGAACGCGAGGGCCCGGAACCCGCGATGTCCCTCTTCGGAGTCTTGGCGCTCGGCGAGGTTGAGTATCCGTTGATGTTCGCGGTGCTCTCTGACAATACCCCGTACCTCGCCATCGACTTTGACCGGGACGACGTCTTCGGGGCCGCGGAGGGAGCAAGGGGCACCCCTCTTACGGAGAAGGAGTGGTTCTGGCACCTGCGGTTCACGGTCCACAACCGTCCTTACGAGCTTTCGGTGATCTGGCCCGAAGGCCGGGGATTCCTCTTTTTGGTGAGCCAGACTCCGATGAAGGGCGAGTTCGAACTGGATGGCACCAAACGGACACTCGTCCTTATCGATGCCAACGTGAACGGGAATTACAACGATGAGGTTGACTTTTACGCGGTCGATGTGGACGGTGACGGCGTTCTCCACGGCGAGGCCGGTGGACACGAACTCTTCGCCCTCACCGAGGCCTTCACCGTAGGCGGGCGCTCGTTCAAGTTGGCCGAGGTGGCGGCCGACGGGAGCTCCTTGACGCTCGTTCCCACCGAGTACGTGCCACCAAAGGTTCCCCTGTACATCGGAGCCCCAGCGCCGAGCTTCTCCTTCGTCGGCCTCAAGGGCCGTGAGGTCTCGTTGGAGGCACTACGGGGAAAGGTCGTCCTTCTCGACTTCTGGGCGAGTTGGTGTTTGCCATGTGTGATCGCCACGCCGAAAATGAAAGCGATCTACGAGGCGTACCACGATCGGGGCCTCGAGATCATCGGTATAAACCTCGACATCTCCCGGGAACAGGCACTGGCATTCATCGACCACTTCGAGCTCCCCTGGCCACAACATTGGGACGGGAAGGGATACGACGGAGAGCTCGTGCGTCTGTTTCGCGTGGAGGCGATCCCTACCCTCTACCTCGTCGACCAGGGTGGGAGGATCCGCGGGAAGTGGCTCGGGCTCGTCGAGGAGGAGGTGAGGCAGAAGATCGAGGAACTCCTAGGATCGAAGGGGACTTCGAGCGGGCCGTCAGAGGATGAAGTGACCGGTTCACCCGAAGATGACAGGAACTCTGGATCGGACGAGGGGGAGACCGAAGCGGCCTACCCTGGTCCGATCCTTTCTCTGCATGTCCCCACACAGTTCACCCTCTCGCCGGATGAACCCGCCGGCTTGGTCGTCACCCTGAAGAATATGTCCCAGTATGCCGCCGAAGATCTCACGGTTTCCCTCGCGGAACTCCCAGCTGGGATTCGGGCGGAGGCGGTCACCGTAGCTTCACTCCCATCTGAGGAAGAAATTTCCGTTCAAATCCCGCTCACTTACGCCGAGCCTGAAATCGGAAAATTTCCGGCGGAGGTAGAAGTGAAATACACTTTCTGCGTTGATGAGGAGGTCTGTTTCAAGTTCTCCCAGAGGGAACCCTTCCTCCTGGTAGTGGGAGGCCCGGCGGCCGCCGGGAGCACCCTCGGGGACCATGACGAAAGGGCAGATGGGGAATTCCCGTGGTGGCTCGCCGTGGGAATAGGAACACTGGCCGCTTTGGTGGTACTTATACTACTCTTTGGAAAGTGAATGGAGAAATACCTTCTGCTGGGGATCATCCAGGGCATCACCGAGTTCCTCCCCATAAGTAGCTCCGCGCACCTCGTCTTCGCCCAAGCCCTGCTCGGGGTGAACCCCCCCGGCGTCGCCCTGGAGGGGGTGCTGCACCTCGGGACACTCCTCGCGGTCCTCGTCTACTTCCGTCGGGACATCCTGGCCCTCCTCTCGCGTATCGCCCGTGGAGACCCTGGAGGATTGCGGTATTTCGCCCTCCTGGTGGTCGCGACCGTTCCCATCATTCTCTCAGGACTTCTCCTCAAAGGCTATATAGAGAGCGCATTCTCCTCTGCCGCTATCGCCGGGGGGTTCCTTCTCGTCACGGGGGGACTCCTGCTGCTCGCCGACTACAGGTTGGACACAGGGGGTGACTACTCCCTCAACCTCCCCCGAGCCTTGGGCATCGGCGGGGCCCAAGCCCTCGCCCTACTTCCCGGGATATCGCGGTCGGGGGCGACCATCGCCGCGGGACTCATCTTCGGCCTCGAGATCGAAGAGGCGGTGCGGTTTTCGTTCCTCCTCGCCATCCCTGCCATCGCCGGGGGTAGCCTCCTCTCCCTCTCCGGGGCACAGGGCGCAGACCTTCGAACAGAAGAACTTCTGGGAATTGCGCTTGGAGGCACAATGGCCTTTTTGAGCGGCCTCCTCGCGATCAAGTTCTTGCTCTCCCTCCTCGGCCGAAAGAAGCTCTGGCCGTTCGCCCTCTATTGTCTCACGGTGGGGACGTTGGCCCTCATCTTCCTTAGGTGACTTCTACCTCCTTCAGCATTCTCACCACGCAGTCCGCAACGGAAAGGTCCTCGCCCGTCCCCCGACCGGTGAGGACCCCGATGGTCAACCGGCATCCGGCGCGTTTCCCCGCGAGCACGTCCCCGGGAGAGTCCCCCACTACGACGGTCTTGCCGGGGGGGACCCCCAAAAGCTCACAAGCCTTGAAGATCCCTTCCGGGGCGGGTTTTGGGATATGGAAGACATCCAGCCCCACGACTACGTCCACCAAGCCAGCCAAGCCGGCGTGCCGCAAGTGCCGGGCAGCCGGCCCGGTGGAATCGTGGGTCACAACCCCCACCCTGCCCCCAGCACCCTTTATCTTCAGGAGGAGCTCACGCGCTCCCGGCAGAAGCTCCAAACGGTCCCCCCAGGGGAATGCCGCGTCGACCTCGATAAATCCCTCCTTTACTATGCTCAAGAGTTCTGAGAAGGGGAGAGACATATTTTCTGCGAGGAATTCTGCGGCAAGTTTCTCTACCTCCCGACGTGGTAGATGGATTGCACCGTTGGGGTGTTCACACCTTGTGATGGGATCAACGCCCATTACTGCCAAGAGGACTTCTTTAGTGGGTGCCGATAACCCACATCGCAAAGCGAGGTACTCCACCCGTGCCTCCATCACCGCAACCCAATGGGAGAATGAAAGGAGGGTGCCATCTTTGTCGAATATGAAACTCTCCGCTTGTGTACACGCAGCGCACGCCTTCACCAACATGGCTAATCATTGTAGCCACATTGTTTTCAGTTGCTCAAAAACAAGTGACGAATGTCCCCTCAGAGGACCTTGACTATTGCTTTGTAAGTTTTTATAGTAGCTACAACCCTGAAAAAGGGCGAACCCGTCGTAAGGCGGGGGTGCAAAGCCACGGGCCCTAATGAGAAGGGGTAACCGGGTTGCCAGGGTAAATTTGGCAGCCCGGTTTTCTTTTAGGGCCCAGACGTGGGGGTGGTGAGATGCAGGTTACGTTGTACTTTGCAGAAGAAGATGAATATCTCATTCGTTTAGTGGATGAAAAAGCACGTAAAGAAAGGCGTTCCCGCTCCTCGGTAGTCCTCTCAATCCTCGAGGAATTCTTCGAGCGCGGAAAGAAACTTGGGGAAATACTTGTAGATCTCAGGGTTGTGAGCCCACGCGACGTAGAGGAAGCTCTCCAGATCCAACAGAACGGGACCAATAAGTTAATCGGTGAAATTCTCGTAGAAAAAGGGATTGTAGATAAACGAGAAGTCGAACGTGCTTTAGAGATCCAAAACCGTTTTAGATAAATAGCAACTAAACGGGAGCATCCATAAATCTTAATGAAAAAGGTTGAAGTGTGATTTAGGTTTAAGGTTTGTTTAAACTTCTTAACCCATATGTGATGGAGTAGGTGGACTGGTAATGCTGGGGAAGCTTGGCTCGTTGCAAATTATTCTTGTTACATGTTGAGTACTGAAAAATCTGTCGAAGTCTGTCGTTGTCGGAAAATCGGCTCTATCCAAAACTTTATAAGTATAAACACCGCTTCTAGACCCACGGATTAAAAAAGTCTCAAGGATCTGCCGCCGGCGCGAAAGACTAGGCTGATGGGGGGCTCTTCTTAAACGAAGTATGGATTTTGGAACTATATCCGGCGCAGCTACGGTCCTTATTATCCCCTGCGTCCAAGCCCCTGCCTAGATTCGGGCGTTCTGTGGGTTCCACGGCATCCGGCTTAGCTCTTCTTCCAAGCTTCTGGAGAAGCTCTCCCGGCCCTCTCCGCCCCCACCACGCGGAGTGCCAGCCGATGAAGACCGCCAATTCCCCTCCCAGGGGCCACCGAATAGCAAGCCTGGCGGGCACTCACGAACTCGTAGACCTCGGCAGAGAGCGATCCTGCGAGCGAACCAGGCCGCGGCTCTTGCCAGGATCTCCCGGTTCAGCCTGAGCCAAGAGTCTTCCGACAGAGCCGGTGGAGTTCTTTCCTTCTCCCCGTGGTCAGCCCGGACCGGTCGGCGTCCTCATCGCGGTCCGCCTGCCACATCCTGTCCGGGATCGTCTCATTCGCGTGGCTTGAATCCCGGACCAGTCCCCTCCCGCTCGGCTCAGTGCGTGCTAGTTCCATGATCTGCCGCTTGAATTCTGGCGGATACGGCGGTCGAGTCCCCGGCACCGCGAACACCTCCCTTCAATGCCCTGGGCGTCCACCAAACCGGGCAACTTCACATGGCCTTTCTCCTGGCCATTTGGGACGGGTTCGATTCATTATCCCCTTAGATGCCGTAGGAACTTGAGGTGGCGGTGCGATGTGGTGGGGATCTTTCCCTGCCCCGGGCAGTTGTGCGGCTGATGGGAAGTGCAAGCTCAGCAGCGGAATGAACGGAGGGTTGGGCATCGGTAACTTCAGCCAGCACACCTTGGTTACCCTTTAGGGGTGCGAGAAGGACGGACCCATTGTGGAGAGAGCGAAGAAGGGGGGAGTAGATGGCTCACTTCAAAAAGCCCTCTTTTAAGCGCCTTGAGGAGAGGTAACTCCCTATTGAAACCCAATATAGATAACACGATCTTGGCCTCGAGGCCATAGTACACTTACTATTTTATTGATCGAGTTTCCAATATGAAACTTGCCAGGGCTTCAACATCCGCAAAGGTCAAGGCACCATCACCATCGAAGTCCACGACTTCCGGCATTAGATTTAACGGCGGACGGTCAAAGTAAAAAGATAGAACTAACACGTCGTACAGAGTGAAACGACCATCCCCATTGAGATCTTCGTATTTTCCGTCTCCATCAAGATCTTGGGGAGGGCCCCACTCTGGTTCCAAGGAGTCGAGAACACATCGGAAGGAAAAGGAAATTTCCGTTAAGCTGAGATCCTCTCCTCTATCATTAAGTCCTCTGACAGAGGAGAGGATTAACTTCCCAGTACCTGTAGCCTTGGTATCCAAATAAATTAACAGACAGATGCCTTCATGCCCAGGATCCAGATAGCCAAGAGGATCGGCAACTCTGGTTTTCCAAAGGCCGTCTCTATATTGTCGAACTTCCCAAAGCCCATTAGGAAGTCCTTCCCACTTCAACCCTACAATCTCGGCGAAATCTGGGTCCGGCACCTCCACGGTAAATTCCAGACGCTGTATCCCCGACCTGCCTGGATTTAGATGCAATTCCAATTTACCCAATTGCCCAACCATACATTGCCCTTCCTCTAAACTGAATAGGTGCATTGCTTTCTCCTCAACCTTGACCACCACTTTGGCGATATTTGAGATAGCGCCAGCATCGTCTTTCACTGTGTATTGAAAGGTATCTATCCCTACAAAATCCCTATCGGGAATATAGAGCACGGTGCCGTCTTCTTGGAGCTCGACGTTGCCGTGGGAAGGAGAAGTGACAATTTCTAATGAAGAAGGGTCGAGGTCCCCATCTACATCCGTATCGTTTGACAGGACATCTATGATTACCTGTTTGCCGGCCTCGACTTCCGTGAGATCATCCCCGGCTTGAGGGGGGTCGTTCACAGACTCGACGTATACCGTAACAGCAGCTTCATCACACGTGCCTTCGACATCACAGATACGGTAAGAAAACGAATCTGCGCCGGAGAAATCCACATCCGGGGTGTAAATTATCTGTCCCGTTGTGAAGTCCACGATCACCATTCCGTGCTCGGGCAATGTCGTTACCTTGAGCGAGTAAGGATCGAGCCTCCCTTCTTGAAATCGATCGTTGGCGAGAACTGCGATGGAAACAGGTGTATCTTCTTCAGTGGACGCTTCGTCGACCACTGCCGTGAGACGGACGTTATCCTTGATCTCTAATACGCCGCTTTCGACCTTAACGCGAGAGGCGATGCCCGCATCTGTAACAAAAAATGGAACCGAGAGCTTCACACGTATCTTACCAGGACTCTCCGGAACTATCGTCACCGTGAGAAGGATTAAATTTGCAACCCTGGGTCCTACCTCATTATTTGAATCGAGCCAGCGAAATCGCAAACTCCGAGGAGATTGTTCAATTGTCTGTATTTCATATGCTGATCGAAATGTAGTTATCCTCCCTTCTGCTCCTTCTAGGACGAGAACACCCTCTAGTGCCCGCACTCCCTCTGGAGAATCAAAGAAGATGGGCACTTCAACTTCATCGCCGAGGACAACCTCTGCACCAATTACGCGGAAAAAAGGCAACTCCTTCCCGTGAAGGACTCCCCCCCAAAAGAGGAATAATAATGTCCACAGAATACCTCTGCGCCACATCGTCTTTAAAAATACTTCAGAGTTCCCCCGTAAATTGAGGACGGGTGCCATGTAGAAGAGGGAAGTTTTGGCCAATCCCCACGGACGTTTGTTCTTAAATACACAATGGTTAGTGAAACCCGAATTTGAATGTCCCCCTTAAAGAGAGATGGTATCTATGGGTAGTGTCCCGTGAAGCATGTCTTATCCAAAGGTATATATNATGGCCTTCCCGAAAAAAACAGGGAGCTGGAATGAGGAAGAAGGCCACCATGACATCAATTCGGACACATCTAGCGATACACTGCCTGAGAGACCTTCCCTTTCCGCTTGACCCCTGGTCTCACCCCTCTTCCACCACTGCATAGATGTATTTTTCTAAAAAAACAAAAGCCCGCTTTATTAATAACACTCTCCTTTTTGTCTTTTGTAACCAGTCGATCCTGTCCAGAGGAGTGACCCTTCAAAATTTGCTGCCCAGTTCGCAAAAAAAGCACATCTCATAAATCTTCCTCATCCGAATAATCCAGGATCGTTTCATCAGCTGATATTGTAAGGCATCTTTCGTTACCATCATGGGAATAACTTATTCTCAAGACAGAATCAGACCAACTCCAATCGACGTTCTCCACAAGCACGATTCCATCCAACTTGACGGTTGGCTTAGGTCCACTCCAGTAGATTTTCATCACCCCTTTGGTATTATTCATGCCCCTGAATTTAACCGTAAATTTAGTGGGCGAAGTTAACAGCGTCGTTTCCGTAATGATGGAGTTTGTGCTCACTATGTGGGGAGCTGTAGCTTCATCTTCACCTAACAATATCTTGATCGTCTTTTTCCCTTCGTAGTAAGGCGTACGGGCCGTATGGTCGCTGAAATAATGGGTTGGCTCACCATCCAAAAAGACCGCCTTTATCACTTTTGGGGAGTTAACGTATATTCCTACGCCTTCGGGCGTACCCTCCACCATTATATTTATCTCGTCTACGCCGAACGTCACTGTAGGTGTTGAAATCATACTGACCACCTTGTGACTCCTTGCATCCACGTATATGTCCCCGTATCGGAGATGGAGATAATGGTAGAAAGCATTTATATGGAATATCGTTCCCCAAGAGGTCAACTCAGGTTCCTCATAGCAAAAGCAATTATATTGACCTCCCGATTCTCTATAATATCTCCCAAGCTTCAAGACCGGTTGGCTATAGGACCAGATGTGGTCCGTATTTGTGAGGTATTCAACCGACTTGTCCGCCCATCTCAAAAAACGCTCCTTTCCCGTGTATTTCCAGATGAGCACATTATTTTCAATAAGCTGTGACTGCGCCGGTATCCGTGAATATTCTTCGTTCACGAGTTTCCCACTCGAATCCATGTCGGAAGATACAGCCGCGGCAAATTCTATGGCCTTCTTTAGATAAGCGACATCGCCGAACCACTCGAATCCCTTTATCATCCCGTAAGCAAAATAGGATTGACCGTGGTAGTCAACTCCAGGAACAGGTTCATCACGTAAGAACCTGTTCAGTTCATTTCTGGCCATATTTCTATATCTAGGATCGCCTGTGTTTTCGTACAGGTATCGCAACCCTATCACGGCCATGGGATCTTGGGAGATACCGCTGACGGTTAAGGTGCGTCTATTCCACTGTTCTGGAAGGACATCCGAGTTCCTTCTGTAAACAAAGTATAGAAAATTGCCTATCCTTTCCCCTGTCTTCTGATAAACCTCGTATCCCGGATCCCCTCTCTCCTCCATTACCCTCGCGAGCTCGAGCAACCCCATTTGAATCTGGGCATGGTCAAAAATTACAGCTATATCCTTATACGGTCCATACTCAGTACCGTTGTAATAGTCCATAGTGTGGATGGTGCCGTTGTTTTCAGGATGAATCGGGTCGTAAATCAAATTCCTGACTATCGTGTCCGCCATACGTCTCGCCAGATCCCTGTATTCTGTATTTCCGGTCCTCTCATATTCTAGGGCCAGGGTCCGTACCGCGTACCCCGTGATTTCCCAATAGCAAGGGATATCTGAGCCGTCAGCGTAGAACTCCTCGTTGGTCAGCTCGCCGGTCACTAGGCCCCCATACATTACACAGTGGTCGAGATCGTTAGCGACAGCCATTGGGCTATTCACCCACCCCATTTTCGTCAGCCACCACAGGGAATTTTCCCTGCTTATGAATTTCTTAAACACCGGATCGGTGACCCTTTTCACCTCAAATTTTTCGTTCACATTCTGTTCGGTGAGAAGTACCGGTGAGGACATGTCCCCGGGGTATTGCTTCATTAGCGCCTGGGACAGCGTAAAAGTTCCCACCCGGATAGAGCTGAGGTCCGTCCATTTGAATTCTACAGTCTTGGTCTGATTATCGCCGGCTACAATATCGAAGAAGTCAGATTCCAAATACGCCACATCCTTGCCCTCTTCATCCACTATGAGGTACCTAATGGTTACGTTCTCGAAGCTTTTCCTGGCATCGAAATTCATCGTTATGCTGAATTTGTCTCCCTGCATGAACCTCGTAGGCGTTATCTCCACATAATTTATGTGGATATCCCCCCCGCTGAGATTCGCTTCGCTGGGGGCGGGAGTGAAGACCGCGCGAACGCTGTAATTTTCAGACAACGAAATGATCACCGTCGCGGTTTGTGGAAGGGATGGATCGCTCCAACCAGCAAACCTATATCCCGGGGCTGGCTGGGCCTTTAACGTCACAGGGACGCCCCGAAAATACATGCCATGCCAAGGATAATCTGTTGGCATAATGGTATTGACCCTTACGAAACCCTCACCTATTGGAGGCTCGATGGTTAAGGTTGACGTGCCCTCGAGCCCGAACATCTCGACGATGTATTGTCTCACGAATTCAGGGCGCACCTTGGCGAACTCCTTCAGCCCCGCCACATTCGCCCGCCACTCCTCGTAGGACCCTCCCCACTCGTCGCCCCATCGGGCCAGCTCCAGTGGGATGTCCGGCTCGATGATCGCTGCAAGCTCTTCTATCTTGGCGATAACGTTCTCCGGGCTCAGCGTAGTGTTCAACAGGTCGGCGAATCGGTTGATAAAGTAAGTCCTATAAGAATCGTTCTCCAACAACTTCCGGAGGATGAGCGTTAGCCATAAGGCCCCGTCCGCCCACGTGGGCCCTAAGTCGGGCCGCAGCCTATTCCGGGTGTGCCACGCAAGGGTGTTGTGCGTAGCCGGAACCTCCAAACCGAAGGTGAGGTCCATATCCCACATGACCCACCTCCACCTCCCCGGCGGAGACCGCGGTCGAAACCGTATGTAATTGCCCCATATATCTATATTTCCCCCGTATATCTGAAATATCTGGTAGTCAGTAAAATTCTCGATATCGATGAGATTCGCCGCTTCGGCATAAGCATCGTCCGAGTCCAGGTCATGCTCCTCGAAGAAAGCGAGTGTGGCGTCCCAATGTGAGATGTCGCCCGCCCTCACACTCCGTTCCTTGACGATGAGGTCGAAATCTTCTATCCCGTAATTAGAAACGATGTAATCCGCGTCCACGTGTTCACGAAGGTTATAGATGCCCCAGGGAACACCATTGATAAAGACGAAAACGGACCTCTTCGCCGAGACCAACCCTCCCACTTCCGCCCACAGGGCGTGCATCAATGGATCGCGAATGTGGGGGAGGGCCCCCACCCCATCGTTGCCCGCGTTCCTCACCACGATGCTGGTGAAGCGTTCCACCCCCTTGTCCGGGAATAAGCCGTAATCAAGGTGTCCCTGACCGTACTTCTTGCGGAAGTAGAGCACGAAGCTTTTCTTGGGAAACGCCCTTGTATCGCCCCCGAAGATGCGGATCCCCGCATTCGCCACAAAGCCAACGGTTCCATCTTCCTCGAAGAACTCCACGGATACCGGACGTTCCCATTCACGGCCATGTTGCAGATAGTTAGGCCGCACTGGGTAGCGCCCCTCCGTGTATATACCCTTCATATCGTCCCAGAGGTTGGCCGGATCCGTGGCCAGTGAAAGGACGGGGAGGTGAACCTCCTTACCTATGAGGAAGGTCCGCGTCACCGCCTCACTGGGGATCAGGGAATCCCCGAAGGTACGTGCTCTGACAACTGTTGTCTCCTCTATATGGAGGGGATCGACGTAACGCGGACTGTCCTCCGTGGGCATGGATCCGTCCAGGGTGTAATGGATCTCGGTATCCCCAGGCGCGGAGAGGTTTATCACGACCGGCTTCTCGTAAACTCCGCCCTCTTTTGAGAACTTTGGTGGTTCTGCAATGCCGACCGCACATCGGACGCCGTTCGGAGTGCCCGGCGTCGGCTCCGCGAAAAACCCCCACCTCTCGCCCCCGTCGGGGCAGCGTCCGTAGGAGACGTTCCGCTTCTGTGAGGGGTACCGGAGAACGTCCATCTCGGTCCCATCCGGTGCGTACAATCCTAGGAATTCCCCTTCTTTATCCAGCTTGAAATTGGTGTGCAGGACCATTTTGCTCGCCAACGAGCCCACAGCTGGGCCCTCCCCGGTGGGGCGATAAACCTCGATGAGCTTTCCTTGCCCCACAACAGAGATCATCCCCCACGAGTCCCAATAGGCCAGCCTTCCGATGTACTCGCTTCCCAAAGCCTCCAGCGCTGCCCGTGCTCGGTGGTCCAAATTTCTAGAGGCCTCATCTTTAACAGCGAAGATAACGATTTCTCCCGGCGAAAGGCTCTCCAGGTAGCGCGCTATATCAGCGGCGGCGACAGAAGACCCCCACGTGTCGTATACGGTGGCTTCGAGGAAATTACCCTCCGGGTCAAGCCGCACGACGTTTATTCCGCGCAAGTCCAACGCCCTGTCCCTGCCGTTGACCACGATCCGGGCATGATCTCCATCTCGGTAGCCTGCACTTTCAAACTCGAGGATGAGGGGCGATTTGAAATCCCACGAACCCGGGACACGACGGTCTTTTCCGGAGGCCCAGAGGAGCAAAAACCCCTTTGGGGGGATGAGAACTTTAGGGAAGACCCACTTATCGGGAATGCCCGGATTATCCGTCAGGGTGTACCCCTCCATATCCACCGGCTCATTGCCTAGGTTGAGGAGCTCTATCCAGTCCCCGTAGTCCCCATCTTCGTCGGCTAAGACCGCACCGTTTGAGGCCAAGATCTCATTTATGACCACCGATCCTCCCCAGGAGGGGAGGAAAGCCACCACCAGGTAAATACAAACGATCACAGCCCGCGCACAGCCCATGCCTCCCTCCTAAAAAACGTTCTGTGCCGCGTCCTCTTCCTCGAAGACCATCACCGAAACCTTCCCGAGTTGCGGTACAGAAGAGAGGGCACGTGAAAACTCCATCAGGTCAGCGTCCTTTGCCGGCTTGACGAGGAAGACGAGTTCCAGCTCTCCGCTCTCCTGTAACGAGCGGATGTTCAGTAGCTGGTAATCAGCGAGGAATCTCTCAAAGATCTCCCGGTGGGGAGGAGGCCTCTCGCCGTCGTCCACAGGGACGGTGAACTTGACGAGGACTTCCCTCTTCACCCGGAGTCCGATCTTCATATGATGTAGTAGAAACATAAAGGCCCCGATGAGAAATGTACCTAAAGCCGTCTCCAGGTAGAGTCCCACCCCTACCCCCATCCCAGCGGCGAGGGAGAGGAAGATGAACGCGGCCTCTCGCACATCTTTAATGGCTGTTCTAAATCTTATTACAGCGAGGGCACCGACCAGGGTAAAGGCGCGCGCAATTTGGTTTGAGACCACTATCATCACGAGCGAAACGATCATCGCGAGATAGAGGAGGGTATAGAAAGTCGAAACAGAGTGATTGAACCTTGGCGTAACTTTACGGTAGACGAAACCTGTGTATAGTCCCAGCAACAAACTGACTGTCACCGCGAGAACTACGTCGAGATAGGTAATCACCGCGGGATCAGACGACCATGGCACGCACTACCCCTCCCGCTTCCGGCACTTCCCCGAGGAAATGCCCCACACAGGTACAATATTTGGAAACAGTGCAGCGACGCAACCGGAAGAGTGTGACCAACCTTTCTATCGAGTGTGGTATGATGTGGGTGAACTTGAGCTCCAAAATAACCCACCCGGGGAGCAGATTTTCTAACCCCTCATCATCGTATATCTGAGTGAGTTGAGGAAACATCCTGGCCCTGAGGTGCCTGTCCAGAGTGAGGCGGATCGTGGCATCCTCGGGATGAACATAAGCTTCCCTATCGTATGTTATCAACGCCATTGGGAAATAACCGTAGCGGAAAACACCCAGGAAGAACCGCTTCAAGAGTCGATCCCCTCGGTCAATAACATCCAGTAGGTAAGCCCTTAGATCCTGCATTCCCCCCAATAGGACTGTATCAAGGTGGACTTTTCCTTTCTTATATAAGAGTCCCTCTTTGATTTTATGCTCGAGGAAGAGAGGCGCGGAAAAAGGCTCGTCGTAAGTCCGGAGGCGAAATTTCTCCCGGTGTCCCTTGCCGGCCAATTTCTCGTGAAAACACCTGAAAGAGGGGTTGTCGAAGTATATACTCCTTACGGTGTAAGAGCGTGTCGTTCTTCCATGGCAGTGTGTGTCCAGCTCGAGGTAAGTGGCCAAGTAATCCGCCACGCGATCCGCAAGCTCTAGATGAACCAGATATTTAAATTCATACCTCTTCACATACTGGCAATGAAGGCTGTCCGCGCCCCTCTCGGCCCGGGTTTCCAAAGTCCCTTCTCTAGGGAGATATAGCGTTGTCGGAGCCCTCATCATTTAGAACCACATACTTCCCGAAAAACTTTCTCCGCCAATTTCCCGAGTACGTTGTATCCCAGGGGATTCGGGGGCAGCCCCACATGTTCAGCGTAAATACCGAACCCTTTGAACCACGGTCGTTCGCGGAATACCTCGAGGAAAGCCCGCCAAGCGACAACTTGTTCCATCTCATCTACCCCCCCGGGACGGGGGTAATTCCAGGGATAAATGTTGGTACCGTCCTTACTCTGGTAACCGATCTCCCAAAAGACTATAGGTTTTCCATATTTTCTATGGAGTGTTTCGAGATCCGCGATGACATCTTGGCCGTTACGGTCTCTTCGCCAAGCGGCCTTCAATTCCTCCAGCGTGGGGGTTCGTTTTTCGGTGAGTTCGAAGTAACCGGTCACCCCGATGTAATCGAGGTCTGCCCAGTGAGACATGGCGAGCACTTCCTCATATGCCTCTCGGTTAGCCCAGAAGTTCACCGAGTAACTGATCCTCCCTGAAAATCGGTCCCGAACGGCCGTAATGAGCTCCCTCCATTTTTCCGAATGCCTCCTCAACGTGACTAGTTCGGACCCCAGAAGGAGGATCTCCACCCCCGTCTCTTCCGCCAGTTCAGCGTAATGGATCAGTATTCGACGCCATCCCGAAAACCAGAGATCAAGGTTGCTGGGGAGGATTGCTCCTTCCCAAGTGCCATCGAGGGGGATAAGCGGGGTAAGCAGTACGACCCCCATTCCCAGTTGATGTGCCAAAGAAATGACGTACCGAAGGGCCTCGTCACTCGCAGTATGTTCAGGATCTCTGTGAGGATCTGTGGAAGCTCTGTCATTTTGATAGACAATGGCAAAGAGGCCTATGTAATTTGCACACAGGCTGTTCCTGATACGGAGAAGCTCGACGGCTGCGCTCGGCCAGAGATAGCTATCCTTCTTCCACCCCAAATACCAGACGAGGCGGATGAATTCATCGGGCCCGGGGGTTGACCTCCGACTCACCGCCAGTGCCAACATGGCCTCCAGGGTGTCGAGGGCATAAGCTTCCTGTTCCCTCAATGCGAAGCCCCCATAGACGGGGGAGTCCGGGGACAACCTCTGTAGGGCGATGATTTTCTCTGCGAGCAATCTCTCGGCGAAGTCCAAATCCCCCAAGGCCGCCGCGAGTTGAGCCGTCAGAGCGTAGACAGTGATATTCTCCCAATCTGCTTTAGGGCGCCCGCTTTCCGGATCGTAACGGCCGCATATAATTCCTTTCCTCTCGTATTCCGTTTTGACGAAGAAAAGGAAGGACCGAGCCGCGCTCAAAGCTAGGGGCTTCCTGGACATCTCTCCGTAAAGAGCCAGGTGGAGTGCGACCTGGGTCATATGAATCATGTTCCCTTCAGCAGGACGATAAACATTCTCGGCGGGGAAAAAGGCCTCATAGAAAAGTCCTCTCCTCGACATTCCCGAGAGGGCCAGTTCAAAATTTGTGGCGAGAATATCGTCCCAATCCGCGTCTATCTGGACCAGAGAAGCCATGGCGGGGAGGTCGAGGTGGGAGAGCACGACAGATCTCGCCACGCTGACGACCTCACCGGCGTCATTCCAAGAGACGAAGCTTCTCAACGCCCCATCGGGAGCGACGTTGTAACGCTTCAGGGCCTCGGCAATGCGTAACGCTAAACCTCTATACCTTTCCTCGCCCCATCGCTCGTAAGCTACCAGTAGTGCCCGTACCACCCTCAGGCTATCTCCGGCAGAATTTGCGTAAGTACCCTGTGGATCAGGAACAGGTGCCATCTCTTCGTCCAACTTCCAATACAGGAGGCCGAGTTTCTCATCGAGGAAGTACTCCTGGATCACCTGTAATTGATCCTCGAAGAGAGCCCGATCGCCAGTCAACGCGGCATAGAGGAGGAGGAGACCACTCCCTTGTAATAATATTTCGCAACCTGCTGAATCATCTTTCCCTCCCGGGGAAAGTATGTAACGGCCGCAAATCCCGCCCCCTGCTACGGTCATCATCTCCCGGACGAAGGACAACGCCAATTCCTGAGGAGAACTCATGGCCGGGAGGCTAGTGTAAATAAGCGTACAGAAGAAGATTCCAAGAAATATGCGCTTTCTCATTTTGCCGGCTCCTCTATAACGAATCTCTCCGTCTTCGTCCAATGAGGTCGGCGATGGGAGAGGATGCTGATCCACCCCGCGACGAGCACAGGAATCCAGTGGTAAGCATAGAGGACGGCCAGGGGAACGAGGTAGAGAATCTTCTTCACCGGCACACGCGCCCACAGAAGTCCCAATACCATCATCGGGATGAAGCTGAAGGAATTTGCGATGAGGAACAATGGGCCGAAGCGGTTGACGATTTCCACGATCCCGGAGAGGCTGAGGAGTGAGAGGAGAAAGGAGAAGAGCACCACGAAGGGCACTGTCCAGAAGCTGAGATAATAGTGGAGATCAAGTTTTTTAGCGAGGGGAATCTTTGCCCGTAGGATCCGCCCGCTCAAGAAGTATTTCAAGAACACCTGGAGGGTGCCCCAGGCCCAGCGGTGACGTTGGCAAAATAGGGCCCTTATAGATTCTACTCCCTCCTGCTCTACCCATCGATCGATGAACCTGATTCGTCCTCCCAGGAGATGGATCCGGGTCCCGATGTCCAAGTCCTCCGTGAGAATGGAACCATCCCAGCAAGGGCCCTCCCGGGAGAGCTCTGTGAGGACGGAAGCACGGATGAACTGGCCATTGCCTCCTAGAGCCACGGCTCCGGAGGTTCGGTCCCGCACTGTCTGGGTAACGAAGGAGAAGGTGGCGAATTCAACGTCCTGAAGGGCGGCCAACAGGTGATACCCGTTCCTAATCCGCACTCCGCATTGCGCGGCTGCCACGGTATGGTCTGTAAAGGTTTGTCCAACCTCGAGTAAGAAATCTTCTTCGGTAGGGCGACCGTCGGCGTCGAAGACGCCGATGATCCATCTCCTTTCGTCCCTCTCCGGGAACGTCGCTCGCAGAAAGGAAAAGCCATGGTTGAGGACATCGCCCTTCCCCTTGCGGGATCGCTCGGGCCCCCTCTGGAGGAGGAGGACATTCTCATATTGAGCACATAGTTCACGGGCGATGTCCCCAGTAGCGTCATCGCTGTTGTCATCGATGATCAGGATTTCAAATCGGCCGGGATAGGGAAGTGCGAGCAAGCGCTCAACCGTCCTTCGCAGGACTCTTTCCTCGTTCAAAGCCGGGATCATAAGCGTGATAATCGGCAGTCCCTCGTTTTTCCCGAACGCCCCCCTTCCCCTCTTTGGCCGGAGGCGGAACGCGAGGAAGCTGACGGAGAGGAAGAGGTTATAGAACACACAATAGGCGAGGAAGAAGTACGTGAGAAACTCCGTCGATAATCTCATGGCTATGATGTCCCTTTTTTCCCCGAATCGTGAAGAGTGCCCGGAATGATGATGGTCTCGGCTATCTTGTTCCCTTTTACCGCCGCTATTTTCTCCCCGGCGTAGAGGTGTTTTATCGCCCAATTTAGAAGATCCAACGCTATCTTCAGCACCTCTGCGCGCGATGAAGCGCCCAACTCCCCTTTCAGGCGATCGAGCTGTTCCACGGTGCGCTCAGGGAAAATGAGCTGTACCCTTCGCTTCGTCATCGTTGGTTGTTGTCCTTTCAGGGTTCAACCGGAGCGGTCACCAAGGCTGACACGGGCTTAAAGGTCCACCCTTGAGCCTTGAGGCCCTGGATGAGTTCCCGGAGAGGCTCTACGCCCAATCCCGGGTGATAGAAGAAAGACGCCAGGGCTCCATATTGTAAGCTAGACAGTAACTGGGTTTCCCAAAGGATCCGTCTCACGTCCTCGGCCTCGTGGCCCTGTCGTACATAACCAAGGTTAGTTGGAACGTATACGGCATTTTCGACCTCAACGATATATGGCAACAAGCTTAAATCGAAGCCCCAGTGGGGGTTTTCGTACAGCAGGTCGAAGTACTTTTCGAACACGTTGTACGCTTCTTTACTGGCCGCAGAGTAAGTGTCCCGATAGGAACCTGGGTAATGGGGGGTCTCCCAGCCGGCCAGATACGGATGGAGGCCTGAAAGCTCGATCTCTCGAAGGGCCTCGTTCACACGTTGTTCAGCGTATGCCCTCCCGTCAACCGGGACCCCGTTCTTCTCGTCCCAAAATTCGAAGTCCAGGGCAGTTTGTCCATCGTACTGGTGACTTGCGCCATGTAAGACCAATTCCCCTCCGTCGAGCAATGCCATCTTGATGAGCATCCGGAATTGCCGGCTTTGGCTCAGCCTGATCTCAGTCCCTTTTCCGTCCCGATAGACCGGGATCAAACCGAGAGTAAAGGGGATTCCCTCGCTTTTAAGATAGGATGTTACAGAGAGGAGCGTTTCAGGATCGGTGAAGGCGTTGACGTCCTCGAGCCGTACAAGTGCGATTTTTCCACGTTCTATACCATAGACCTCGTTTAAAATGTCCGTGAACACAAGGTGAGCCCCAAGGGGAACGAGGTATGCGGTAGGGTGAAATCCCACATAGTAGAAACATTCTCCTCCTTCGGAATAGTATGTGTGCTTCGCGCTAACGATAATGGGCTGCTCATCAACCTCGGCGCGGACTTTGACCAGTTCTGGATTTATTACCTCGACGAAGATGCGATCCGCTGCGAACAGTTTATAATCCGTTCCAGTATCAGCGTATAACAAGTTTACCGGCTCGACATCGGATGTGAAATCAGCATAGCTCAACCCGTAAAGCCGCTGGATATATGCGTTTACCTTCTCTATGTGATATCCAATCCAGATGACCTTCTTTTCCGTGATTCCCTCGCCTTCAAAAATGTCGGTGATGAGCCCGGGGGGCGGTGGCTGTTGGTAATCCACTCCATAATAGATCAGTACATCGAAGTCTTTATACAAGCCGGAACGATACGATTGATAAATGCCTTCTTGATAAATAATCCGGACATCAGTAGCGAAAGCTGCTTCAAGCCAGACCGCCAGTTTGGAGACGAAGGGTTCGGTCAGTTCGGTACGCCTGGACGTGACGATGAGAGTGCGGGAACGAGGCTTTCGGCCGAAGATGCTCTTGATGATAAACTTCGTGAAGGCTTCCGCGTAGAGCTCATCATTTCGGGAGAAGAGCTCTGCATGGACCACATACTCCCCTAAATTGCGGAAAGGCTCTCCAGTTATGGGCAGGGTGAGGAGCATCCCCTCCCATTCGGCACCTTTGCGTAAGGAAACGTCACGCTTGGTACTGAGGGTGATGTAAGTTCCGAATGGTTGTTTCAACTCTATTACCAGACGGGCTCCCTCTATATCGGGGAGTTCCGGCACATCGTTGACCTTGATCCAGATGTAGAGTTGAACGCTTTCATTCGGGTGGTACACCTCTTTGTCGGTCCAGATCTCCATAACGCAGAGAGGAACTGCAACTGCAGCGAAAGCTTTTATAAGGACAAATAGGAGTAGTAGTACTCCCAACTTTCCAAAAATTCTGCATCGCGGTCTCACTTTCACCTCCTTCAAGTGATTTACGTCACTTACCTGGCCGGGAAACATTGCTATAATGAAGGAGGCGCATGGCAGGCCTAAGCCACGGCAGGGGACCGGGGCAATAATATTTGGCCGCTATGCGCCTTTATTTTTTTCTTTTAGACTCACATCTTCCCTCCTTTCCGCAACAAGGAAAGGCCCGAGGGGGAAGGGCCGAAGGAGAAGCTTTTTTGGGGGGAACTTCCGATCAAACAATGTGCCACGAACCCTTCCACCCCTTCCTCCTTGTTGCCAGCACCCTGGCAACCCGGCTGCCCAATGAAGGGCCCGTGGCTTTGCGCCCCCGCCTCGCGGCGGGTTTGCCCTTTTCAGGGTGGTGAGATTTGGACACATTATAACGTGCGTCAAGACTATGGTCTGTAATACACATTACTTTTATGGTTTTCGCCGCATCTTTCCTGTATAATTTGGCTCTAAAACGGCGTTTTTATTAGATATGGCCTTGCACCTTCAAAAGGGATAAAGTTGCGTTTTGATATGACATATTCGAACAAAGCCAAGCGGAAAGTCCTTGTGGTCGTGGGTACCCGTCCAGAAGCGATCAAATTAGCACCGGTGATCAAGGAACTATCACAACGCGCCTCCGTTTTCGATCTCCGAATCTGCGTAACAGCTCAACACCGGGAAATGCTGGATCAGATGTTAGAACTCTTTGAGATCAAACCAGATATAGATTTGGATATCATGCGTCCGAAACAGGCACTGCCAGACCTAACTGCGAGAGTCTTACGTGGTATGAGTCGAGTGTTTAAGCGAGAGAAACCGGACTTGGTGCTTATACAGGGAGACACGACCACCGTTTTGGCGACTGCGCTAGCCGCCTTTTATCAGCGGATCCCTGTGGGCCATGTGGAGGCGGGGCTCCGCACGAGAGACCGCTACAACCCTTTTCCCGAAGAGATTAACCGCCGCCTTGTAGGATCCTTAGCTCATTTTCACTTTGCCCCTACTCCCTACGCCAGGGAAAATCTCCTTGCCGAAGGAGTGGATCCCAAAACGATATTTGTCACCGGAAATACGGTCATCGATGCCCTAAAATGGATCCTTTCAGAGCCTCCCACGGATAAGGAAAGACAACTTCTGGTATCCCTGGAAGTGAAGGGAAAATTGGTCGTGGTCACAGCTCACCGGCGAGAGAGCTTCGGTCAACCGCTTGTTTCCTTATGTCGCGCATTGCGTACGTTGGTGGAGCGGAATCCCGATGTGACGCTCGTATACCCTGTACACCCTAACCCTCAGGTGAGGGAAGTGGTGAGGCACCTATTGACAGGCCACAAACGTATATATCTCATAGAACCTCTCCCCTATGCATCCTTCGTCCGTTTAATGCACATGTCCTATATGATCATGACGGACTCCGGAGGAATCCAAGAGGAAGCTACCGCATTGGGGAAACCGGTGCTCGTACTGCGGGAAAAGACGGAGCGCCCCGAAGTGGTGGAGGCGGGGGTAGCGCGCCTCGTGGGAACGGACGAAGAGAGGATCGTCTCCACCGCAGAGGAGCTATTAAACAACCGGTCCCTTTACCGAAAAATGGCCCGTGCACGGGAAATCTTCGGGGACGGCCACGCCGCGGAACGCATTGCGGATATCCTTGAGCAGTCTTTACCCAAAGAAACAAAGTATCTATAGGAAGCTTCTCCTCACTCGCCCCAACCGATGCGGGAGACGATGTCAGAGAGGGCGAGGAATCCCACGATTCGCCTCGGATCCTCCCGTGACACCACCGGAGGCCTCCCCACGCCGCTCCGACGGAACCTCTCCCACACGAGATCCAAAGGCTCGTCCGGATACGCCACGAGGGGCTTTTTGACCACGATCTCACCCACGGACCTCTGCGGCTCCCGTAAGGCCCGCAGGATCTCCTAATGGATCACGATCCCCATGAGCCTCCCGGCATGGTCCGCCACTGGGAAGCTGGGGGCCCGGTCTGGGTCATCTTCTCCTGTACCTCCGCCATGGTTGCATCCTCGGGGACGACCTCCACGCTTCGGCGCATGGCGTCGCCGACGATGTGGACTCGCAGCCGGTTGATCTCCATCTCGGGGGAGAGGCGGATCCCCCGGCGCGATAGCTTCAGGGTGTAGATCGTCTCCTTGGAGATGGACCAGGCCACGATATCCGCTACCACACAGGCGAACATCAATGGGAGAATGATCTCGTAGTTTCGCGTCATCTCGAAGAGCATCACGATGGAACTCAACGTGGCCCTGCTCGCCGCTGAGAAGACCGCTGCCATACCTACGAGGGCGTAGACTGGGTACGGCACGGTGATTCCCGGGAAAAGGGTGTTCATCGCGACCCCGAAGGCACCCCCGAACGCTGCACCCACGAATAACGACGGCGCGAACACCCCGCCCGAGCCACCCGAGCCAAGTGTGAGGGCAAGGGCCATTACTTTGGCGAGGGAGAGCCCGAGGAAAAAGCCCGCAACCTCCAGGGTGGGGGAAAATTCCCCGGCGAGGATTTGGTCCACCGTTTCGTAGCCCGTGCCGAGTACCTGAGGCACGACGAGGGCCAGGGACCCGAGGAGGAGCCCTCCCACCGCGGCTTTGGCGGGGACGGGAATCCTGAGGAGTTCGAAAAAGTCCTCGAGTCTGTAGAGGCGGCTAGTTTCGGCGAAGCCCACCAGCGCCGCCCCCAATCCCAGGCCGAGGTAGAGGGGGAGTTCCAGAGGCGAATGCAGGGAGTACGCGGGCACGGCAAAGGGGGGCTCCGGGCCCAAGAAGGTCCTGGAGATCATGGTAGCGTGGTGGAGGAGATAACGAGGGGGACGAACGGGTGCGGAGCTCGAGGAGAATCACCTCTACGCTGAAGATGATCCCCGCGGGGGGCCTTGAAGGTTGCCGCAATCCCCCTGGCGGCTCCACAGCCTACCAGCACCTTGAGCTCGCCTGAGGAGAGGCCCAGGAACTGACCAATTGCGCTCCCGAGGGAGCTCCCGATCTGTACGATGGGACCTTCACGCCCCGCGGAGCCCCCGACGCCGATGCAGATCCCCGAGGCGAGTATCTTCGCCAGCGCCACGCGGGGGCGGATCTTCCCGCCCTGGGTGTGCCACAGTGGCCATGACCTCGGGCACCCCGTGACCCCTCGTCTCGGGGGCGAAAAAAACCGGATGATGAGGCCCACGAGGGACCCCTGGCGGCAGGGATCAGCACTGCCCAGGCCCCCAGACCGTGTTCGGAAGCAACCGTGTCGGAAGTCAAGGGGCTGCAAGCCCTGGTGACCAACCAGCATCGTCTCTTACCATGGCGTTGAGGATCACCAAAAGCTTGCGCATGCATG
>MTNJ01000047.1 GCA_002011425.1 Candidatus Acetothermia bacterium JdFR-48
TTGGTGTTACGAGCCTACCTATGAGGGATTGAAACAGGTCAATATAGTCTTGCCAATCTTCCCATTCCTCGGTTACGAGCCTACCTATGAGGGATTGAAACTTGTCATTTAATATGGACACGAAGCGCGTTTGGGAAGTTACGAGCCTACCTATGAGGGATTGAAACAAGCTGATAAAGCCCGCCGTAGTGCGGCATATCGGGTTACGAGCCTACCTATGAGGGATTGAAACGGATGAATCGGCATGGACCATATATTCCGGCAAACCGGTTACGAGCCTACCTTTGAGGGATTGAAACTGGAGAAATCCGGGGCCGAAGCCGGTATAAATCAACGTTACGAGCCTACCTTTGAGGGATTGAAACGCGGCCCTGATTCTCCCCGTAGCACCGCTTGGGCGTTCCCCACGGAAATCTCCCCAAAACCCTGAAAGGGATTGAAACACTGGATGTGCGGCGAGTGACCCCACGGGTAATCGCCCAAAACGTTAGCTGGGAAATGGCCTCAAAAGCGGTTCCATTGCAGTGATGCAGGGTCCCGGTCCTTGAGACATGTCGATAAACGACACCACCCTGGCCTCGTTTCTCGCCCACTTTATTAAAGAATTTTCTTTAAAACTGACAGGTAAAAAGCCCGGTGTCAGAGCGGAGAAACTGTCCTTCTAGGAAGTGAGAGGTAGCGATATGGAGAAGACCGCCCTTCATGGAAAGCGGCTAAGCTTGAATTTTTTAAGTTTTACTGTAACTTTTTTGTGAGGAGGTGAAGGGGCATGAGAAGGATTGTGATAGGCGTGCTTCTGACAGTGTTCGCAGGTTTTGCTCTCTTTGGCGCTGAGAAAGTGGTCGTCTACGCTGCTTTGGATGAGCCTACACTCCAAGCTTTGATCAGCAAATTTGAAGCTGAAACAGGCATAAAGGTCGAGCTTTGGCGTGGTGGAGCCGGAGAAGTTGCTGCTAGGATCCGGGCCGAAGCAGGAGCCCCAAGGGGTGACGTATTCATTGGGGGTTCGGTCGACGTGCACGGTGCTCTGGCAATGGATGGTCTCTTGGCTAAGACTTTCCCTGAAAACGCACAATTAATTCCTGCAGGATTTAAGGACCCAGATGGATATTACTATGGTTGGTATTTAGGCGTATTGGGCATCGTCCTTAATACCGAACTCTTCGGGAAAGAGATGGCAGGGGTTCCTCGTCCGATTAGCTGGGATGAGCTCCTCAAGCCCGAGTGGAAGGGAAAGGTGAGCTCTTCAAATCCTTTCACAAGTGGGGGAGCCTACATCTTCCTATGCACACAGATCTTCCGCTTTGAGAAATACGCTCCCTTCTTTGGCATAAGCGAAGAGGAGGCACGCGCGGCTGCAGAGGAAGCGGCCTTCAGGTGGTTCCTTACGTTCAAAGAGAATGTAAAAATGTTCACTACCAAAGCCACTGAGCCGATTGTCCTCACGGCTCAAGGGGAGACCATTGCCGGAATGTCCTGGGCCCATGACATCTTGGTCTACGTGGAAAAGGGATATCCTGTGGAACTCATCGTCCCGCCAGACACCGGATTTGAGATCGGCGGTGCCAGCGTAATCGCCAACTGCCCCCATCCGGAAGCGGCCTTGAAGTTCCTAAACTTCATTCTTTCCAAGGAGTCACAAGAGATCAACGCCACGGTTGGGGCGAAACGCTATCCCGTCACCCCCGGCGTCGTTTCCCCGCCCGGCGCCCCTAGCTTCGACAGCTTCTCGCTGGTGACCTATGACCGCGCTTGGGCCATTGCTAACAAGGAAAGGTTGCTGGACAAATGGGAGGAACTCATCGGCGGATGAAGGGATGCGAAGGACACCAAAGGGTGGCACCACTTTCTGGTGGTGCCACCCTTTTTAAATGGACATGCGGAATTTAAAGATCCGCACAGATTTCTTGAGCATATCGATTATTGCGATCCTTGCTACTGTACTCGTTATCTTCGTCCTATTGCCAGTGTTGAAAGTCTTTACTTACCCTTCTTTTGAAGAATACACAAGAATTATAGCAAAAGCGCGGACAATCAGAGCTGTGAAGAACAGCCTCTTTATCACCTGTCTCTCCTCTATCACGGCCACCTTGATCGGCTTTCTCTTCGCCTATGCAATGAACTATACAAAGATCCCTGGGAAGAGGCTTTTCGATGGCCTCATCCTTTTGCCCCTACTTTCCCCTCCATTTGTCGTAGCCTTAGCATGGGTTCTCCTCTTCGGAGGCCATGGACTTATCACCCGCCAACTCTTGGGGATCCGGGGGAGCATCTTTGGGTGGCATGGGCTGTGGATTGTGCAGAGCATAGCCTTCTTCCCCTACAGTTATTTGATCATTGACGGCGTACTAAAAGGAATTGATCCTAATTTAGAGTACGCGGCTAAGAACGCCGGTGCTAACGGCTCGCACGTGTTCCGAACTGTCACTCTGCCCTTGGCACTTCCCGGGGTGTTAAATGCTTTGGTCTTGATCGCGATCTATGTCCTGGCGGATTTCGGAAATCCTATCTTGATCGCTGGCGGTTGGCCAGTGCTTCCTACAGAGATCTACGGCCGCATCAGCGGGCATTATGACCTCTCAGGAGCTGCAGCCCTCTCCTCGTTGTTATTATTGCCCACGTTGCTTCTTTTCATCTTGAACAGGACGCTATTGAGGGGGAAGTCCTTTATCACCGTGACAGGCCGGGGGGAAGGCCTGGAAAGGCCTATGGCTGGCCCATTTACACAGTGGTGCCTGTTCGCATTTTGTGCTCTTTTGACCAGCGTCGTCGTTCTCGTGTATGGAACATTGTTGGCCGGAGCATTTGTCAAAATCTGGGGGATAAACTGGACCCCTTCCTTGGAGAACTTTCAAGTGCTCAAAGGCGTGAGGGGGGAAAGTCTCCTAAACAGCTTGTTTTTTGCCTGTTTCGCTGGGCTTGGAGCCGCCATCTTCTCTATCTTCGCATCCTACTTCATCTATAAAAAGACTTTCTCCGGAAAAAGGGTTCTGGACTTCCTCTCCCTTCTCCCAGCCGCCATCCCGGGTGTCTTTCTTGGAGTAGGATTCCTTCTTTCATTCAACTCTCCCCCTCTGGTTTTGAGCGGCACAGCCGCGATCATCATTCTTGCCCTTATGGTCTGGAACATTCCCTTAGGGTACCAAGCATGCACCGCCGGTCTGGAGCAGATCGGTGCTGAGATCGAGGAAGCCGCCATGAATTTAGGGGCTAATCCAATAAGAGTGTTCAAGGACACGATCTTCCCCTTATTGAGGTCGCCCTTTCTGTCCGGCTTCATCATGGGCTTCCTGCGTGCCATCACTAACTTGAGTATCGTTATATTCCTCATCTCTCCCGGGAAAAGTGTGGCCACGGTCGAGATCCTAGACTTGATCCAATACGCCGAGTTGGGGCCGGCCGTGGCACTGACCGTGGTGTTATTTACAATAGCATTGGCTGTGGTGGGAATAGCACGCCTCCTGCTTCGGTGGAGTTTCGGAGAATTGAAGGGTCTCAAAAGGTGAGGGGAAGATGAGGGCACATGTTGAGATAAGGCGTTTAACAAAAAGATTCGGTGAAACCGTAGCCGTAGAAGACCTGAGCTTGGAAGTTCAAAAGGGGGAATTCATAACCCTTTTGGGCCCATCAGGCTGTGGGAAGACAACGACCCTTAGAATGATCGCCGGTTTCGTGGAGCCAGACCGAGGTGAGATTTACTTAAATGGAAGGTTTCTGAATAATGTCCCGGCCCATAGAAGAAATGTGGCCATGGTGTTCCAATCTTACGCTCTCTTCCCTCACATGAACGTCTTCAATAACGTAGCTTATGGCCTAAAGCTCCGTAAGAAAAGCAGGCAAGAGATCGGAAAAAGGGTTAGAGAAGTTCTCGAATTGTTAAACATGGAGGGCATGGAAAAGCGCTATCCTCACCAACTCTCTGGTGGACAGCAACAGCGGGTTGCCCTTGCAAGGGCCTTGGTATTGGAACCCGAAGCCCTATTGATGGATGAACCCCTTTCGAACTTGGATGCTAAATTACGGGTAGCGGTCAGAAATGAGCTTAAAGAACTACAGAAACATTTCGGGATAACAACCATCTATGTGACTCACGATCAGGAGGAAGCATTGGCTATATCCGACAAGATCGCCGTAATGAAGGAAGGTATTCTGCAACAGCTTGGTGATCCTTGGGAGATATATCGTCATCCTGTCAACAGATTCGTGGCAGATTTCATCGGTACGGCGAACCTCTTAGAAGCAGTCGTGGAAAAAAGCGGGCCTGGCTTTGTAGAGCTGGGAATAGCCGGGGAGCATATCCTTATCAGCCGCGAAGGACTTGATCTGGCGATCGGCCAGAAGATCCTGATCAACATTCGGCCCGAGAACCTCCGCCTTTTCAAGGAGCCTACACACGTAATGAGTGAGATTACCGTGAAAGGACGCATCAAGCGCAACACCTATATGGGACGGACGATCCAGTATTGGGTACAGATGAAAGATGGGACGGAATTGATCGTGGAAGAACATGCCCCTGAGACCGTGCTGGACGGAGAGATTTATATCGGTTTCGACAGTAAACATATCGAGTTTGTTTCCATGGAACGCAAATGCTGGGTCTGAATACAGCTACTATCCCACGAGCTACCCTAGAAGAAGCGGTTCATGTAGCTGTTGTGGCTGGCTTCCAAGGAATTGAACCTCGAGTTCCCTTGCTGATGGATTGGGGCTCAAAGCCTGTAGAAGTTTTATGTTTTACATGGCTCCCCTTGAATTCCCTCGAGGAATTGTTCGCCCTTTCGCTGGAGGAATTAAAAGGGATAGCAAAAAAGACGTTTGTCCTCGCGAGACAGTTCGGTATACCGGGCGTCATCTCCGTACCCGGCGTGGTTCTTTCCCCTAACCTCGATGAAGCCGTGTATATCCTATCGTGGCTCAAACGATTAGCAGCTATGCACAACGTAGAACTTCTGTACGAAATGCTCGGGTTCCCGAATCGCGCTTTTCCTCATATTCAGGACACTCTAAAACTTGTAAGCAAGGCTGAGATTCGATTAGTGCTGGATACCTTTCATTTGGCAATATCAGGTGCTAAACCTAATGAAATTTCAAAGATCCCAGGATCAATGATCGGCCTAGTGCATCTATCCGATGCCATCACGGAGGGAAAAGCAGTGGAGGAGTTAACCGATGAAGATAGAGTTCTCCCTGGGGAAGGTTCCCTCCGCTTGCCGGACATCCTCGCGGCTATTCGTAAGTCCGGCTTCAAGGGAATGGTTTCAGTGGAAGTGTTCCATCCGAAATATAGCGCAATGGACCCATACATAGTTGCAAGAGAGGCTTTCGTGCGAGCTCGCGATATCCTCAAAGAGGCGGGTTGGTGATGCGAAACACTCGATTCGACATCTTGCTCGTTGGACACTTCGATAAAGGCCGAATTTTAGTAGGTTCTCAGACCCAGGGCATAGCTGGTGGAGCCATATATTTCGCAGGCATGGTATACCTTTCCCTAGGTCTTAATGTGGGAATCGTGACCAGGTTAGCTCGTCGTGACCTGGAACTCGTTAAAGTGCTTAAGGAAGCAGGGGCCCACGTTTATCCCGTTTTTACTACTGAAACTACCGCGATCGACAATGAAATTTCGGAGATTGACCCAGCACAGCGCCGTCTTTTCTGTAGGGGGTTTGCAGGGACTTTTCAGCCCGATGATCTCCCGCTTGTCGCCGCTCAGCTTCTTCACTTGGGAACGATTGTACCCGATGAGATAGATCTTTCGTTCCTTAGAGCCGCAGCCGAACTCGGTCCGATCGCTTTAGATGCGCAGGGATGCTTACGAAAGCTGGAAAATGATGAACTCATAACCTCCCCTTGGCCCTGGGCTGAACAGGCCTTATCCCTGATACAGTACCTAAAAGTGGATGATAAGGAAGCCCGTGTACTTGCTGGAGAAGAAGATCTCGCTGATGCGTTAGAGACTCTGAGCCAGAAGGGTCCACAAGAGATCGTGTTAACGCATTCCCAAGGAGTGACAGTTCAAGCGGGAAGAGAGATTTACCGAGCCCGGTTTCGCCCGAAATCCATCACGGGTAGATCCGGACGTGGTGATACATGTTTCGCCGCTTATTTGGGACGACGTCTCCTAGGAGATCCCCCTGAGCGGGCTATCAAATTTGCTGCCGCTTTGACGACCTTAAAGTTGGAACGGCCCGGTCCATTTCGAGGTAAACTCGAAGATGTTTGGAGGTTGCTAGGGGCAGTGTAAGCCATGCGGTGGGAAAAAGATGGCCTCGCAGTGGAAGTGCTCTTCAGTAGAGCGGGTCTGGCAACCCAGATCTTGGTAAGGATCGACGATTTAAATCTCCTTTTCGACGCAGGGGACGGGGCCCTCCGTGACCTACTTCGAAAGGGTCTGCCCCCACAACGACTTCACGGAGTCTTCTTCACACATGGCCATGCCGACCATATAGCAGGTCTTTACGGTCTTCTGGGTTACCTCCGAGCCGAGGATCATAGAGGATTATTGAAGGTGTGGTATCCCGAAGGCAGCAAAGAGATAGAGACCATCCTTGAAACTTTTCGTCGATGCTATAGAGGGACGATACCCTTCCAAGTGATTGCGCATCCATTAAAAGACGGTGAGACCATATTCTTAGGGAAAGCCAGTGTCTTGGCTCGAAGCGTCAAGCATTGGAACAGCATCAAGGGACGACCCTTGACCCCAGCACCCGCAATGGGATACCGGGTGGAGTTCCGAGGATTTAAAGTAGCCATAAGTGGAGACACCGCCTTTTGTCCATCTCTCATTGAGCTGGTGCGCGGTACCGATCTCGCCCTAATTGAAGCCACTTTGAACGAAGAGGCAACAAATGATCAAAAAACCTTTCTCCACTTGACACAAATAAAAGCACGCGAACTCGGTCAACTAGCAAAGCAATTTTGGCTTATACACGTCTCAATGTGAAAAACTTTCCTTTATTAGGATCTTTTCCCGTGCCTGAACGGCCCAGATATTAGAATAAGCGCCCGTTGGGCATAACGGCTCGCCACGAGAAGACAAAATAGAAAGCACTATAAAAGCTTATAGCATTGTCGACGGGAACAAGCGTATCATCCGAATGAGTTTGCTAAATGACTTGGTCTTTATCAAAGTCAAACTATACGAACAGATGCCTGAGAGAACTGGGGAGGTGAGGGACGTGTCCGAGGAAAAGAGGCCTGGTGTGAAGGAATTGCAGGAGAAAGTGGTGCGGTATTTCTGTGATAAACCCAGCAACTTCCCTATTGGGCGCCCGTATAATTGTTGTGAGAGCGTCCTTTTAACTCTGGCGGAGTATCTCGGCATAGATTCCGAACTGATCCCAAAGATCGGTACGGCGATAGGTGCAGGGGTCAGCCTGAACGGCCTCCTTTGCGGGTCCATCTCAGGTGTGGCGATGGCCCTCGGTATCGAATACGGGCGGAGTACTCGAGAGGAGAGTCCCGAACCCGTGTGGACATTGATGGACGAGTACGTGGCCGCCTTCAAAGAGAGGTTCGGTCATGTGAATTGCCGCCAACTCACCGGTTTGAATCTGAAAACGCCTGAGGGATTGAAGGAATATTTCGCAAAGATCCACGACTTTGAGTGCACTGAAAGACTGAAATTCGCGATTGATAAGGGGGTAGATATCCTCTCAAGGAAGCTGTGAGCGATGTGATATGACGTCATCGGGCCTCGACGATCCCTTTTATGCCAGGGCAGCGGGTACTGAAGCCGGCTCTAGATCAAAGCCGTGGAGGTATTTCTCATCCAGAAGCGTACCCCCGCCGTCGACCAGGAAGCTGGAAAGCGACGCCGTGCACTCCATAGGCCCGCGACGAGCTATGACAACTCTGCCCATACCTTACTGTATTCCATCTCCATGAGCTCGCACAAACACTTTTGGATGTGCCTCGGCACAATGACTTCCTCCCAAGCGGGGGGAGCGTCTTTGGTGGCCCGTTTCACTAGCCAGTATTACAGAGATCGTCTCATCCTTCGTGATCGAATTAGACAGTCCCTTTCCCCGCTTCGGGGCGAAGCCCGATGAGGTGCACAAGGATCAATGCTGATCCAGTTGGTCCTGGTTTACCATGACACACTTGAACATCACCAATGTCCTCGATGTACGGTATCTGCCCATATACACGGTCATCGTTTCCTGATACCCTTCAGGTTACAATAAATACCTTTTGACGTATAATGCGAGATGAGGGTCCCGAGTTAGCGGTTTTTTTGGCTCTCAAAAGGAGGTGGAGCGCAGCCGGACCGCCGAAGGACCTCGGTGGGTTTTCGGCGTCCCGAGAAAGGCAAACTCGTCGAAAGGCGAGGACGCAAAGTCGCAGGCCCTAACGCTTGAAGAGGCGGAGGGTGGCTGGACTGCCGAAGGATGTTAAAGAATTTTCACAGAATCTTTTCAATTGTTGCCTCCGTTATCCTCGTTTTTCTTATACTAGTGGGCCTTTCATGGCATTATGTGTCAAATGAAGGAGAACAACTCTCCCGGATTCCGGAGGCAAAGATTTCTCGGGGGGCAGGTGGGGCCTTTCTGCCCACCAGGGACGCTGTCCAGTGGGGATTGGCGGCAATAAACGCTCCAGCTGCTTGGCATGTGACCACCGGCTCGGCTGAGATCGTGGTGGCCGTCATCGATTCGGGCATTGACTACACCGTACCGGAACTCTCGGCGATGATGTGGAAGAACCCCGGTGAGGTCCCCGGAAACGGCGTGGATGACGATAAAAACGGGTATGTGGACGACGTCTTCGGTTGGGACTTTCGGGACGATGATCCGAGTTCCCTCACCGGAACTCCTCTATACTGGCACGGGACCTTCGTCGCTGGCTTGATCGCGGCCACTTTCAGCCCCTTCACCGGGACCGGCGGTGTAGCCCCTGGGATCCGCATCATGGACCTCAGGTTCTTGGATTCCAGAGGATTTTTCTACACCAGCGATTGGGACAAGCTCATTCGTGCCATCGATTATGCTGTGGAAAACGGTGCCCGGATCATAAACCTCTCTATTTATTCCAGCGTGATACCCCCTGCAGCAGTACAGCGGGCACTTAGACGAGCAGTGGAGAAGGGGGTTCTCGTGGTGGGAATCGCGGGGAACGCTGGGTCTCGGGTGGGGTACTTTGGCCGCTGGCCCGAGGTGGTTGCTGTGGGGGCCGTGGACGAAGAGGGACGCGTGCCGTCCTTCTCCAACCAGGGGCCAGAAGTCGCTCTGTCAGGTCCGGGAGTCGACGTGGTCTCTCTGGGTCCCAGTGGCCTACCCCGGACCGCTTCCGGGACCTCTTTCGCCGCACCCTACGTGGCGGGGGTTGCCGCTCTGCTCCTTTCCATAAGTCCAGATCTCTCTCCAGCTGAACTAGTGGTATTCCTCAAGGGCACGGCCCGAGATCTGGGGAAGCCGGGGAGTGATTATGGGACTGGGGCGGGTCTGGTGGACGCCGCAGCCGCGGTAGAGGCTGTAAGGCTGTCCATCGGAAAAAGCGAAATCTTCAGTGAATAGATTGAATCGTGAGGCATCGGATACGGAGGAGATGCCATCGCTTGGATTATCTTCATTTGCATGAACCGTGCGTTTTTTCTGGAAGGCCCAACGGGTTCGAATTGCCCGTGGCCAGTAAATTAAGACGCTATTTCGCCAACGAGGGAAAACCGTTCGCGGTCCTTCCCGGGATAGCCTCCCAACTCTTCCATGGCAACTAGTCCGAACCCTGTTCCTCTCCCTCTCCTCTATTTTCACAGGATTTTGTGGTAGATGGACTCCATGGGCATGGTCGGCAGTTGAAGGGTAGCCCGGCGAAGGCGCTCCTCCTCGATATATCCCATGGCTGTGACTTCAATGAGCTTCTGGACACGCGTCCTACGAACAGAGTGACCGGGATCGGGATTTGGGAGTACCCACCTGTTAAACAAGTGGGACGCGTGTTGATTTATTTCACCGTAGGGGCGAGAATGGCGAAACCAATATGAAGAGGTGAGTTACGTGAAGAAATTTCTTGCTGTTCTTCTTTTGTTCCTATCCCTGGGCATATTCGCCCAAGCTCAGCAGGAGACGCCCCAGATCGTGGCCAAGGTAAACGGCGAGGAAATCAGTAAATCCCAGCTCGATCGGTTGACCAACATCACAGGCGTCATCCTCACTCTATACCGACAGTACCCGCGTTTCGCCCAGATGCTCCTCACCACCGATGAGGGGAAGGCCTTCCTGCGGGCCTATGAGCGCGAAATCCTCGAGAGTTTGATAAGCTGGAGGCTCATTATTCAGGAGGCCAGAAAACGTGGCCTTACCGTCTCGGAGGAGACCCTCCAGGCGGAGCTCGAGAAGACGATCCAGGGAATCTTGGAGAAAAACGACCTCACCGAAGATGAACTCGCGGAGATCCTTCTCACCCAGCGCGGACAGACCCTGGAAGAGTTCCGCGCCCAAATCCAGAGTGACTTGGAGGAGCGTTTGTTGTACGACCTCCTCAAGGAAGCCGTGACCGCCGAGGTCTCCGTGAGCGAGGAGGAGATCAAGGCCTATTACGAGCAGAACCTCGATTCATTCAAGGATGAAGAAGGGAACACGCTTCCCCTCGATGAGGTGGCCGGAAAGATCCTCGTGGCTGTCACGCAGGAGAAGCGGGATACTCTTTGGAAGGACTTCCTCAAGAAGCTCCGCGAAGAAGCGGAAGTAGAGATCTATATCTGAATTTTTCAAAATATGGGGGCAAAGGGGGGGCGCTGCATGGCGCCCCCTTCATCTTTCCACTTCAGGATTTTTCGATCTGCATCCGCATCGCCACGAGACCCGTGAGGAGCTTCGGGTAGAAGTCAGTGGATTTCTGGGGCATCCGTTCGCCCCTGTCTGCCACCGCGAGAACTTCCTCCACCCGGGTGGGATTGAGCAGGACTCCGAACTGCCCCTTCCCCTGGTCCACCGCCTCGATCACCTTCTCCGCGTAGGGTGTGTAGTCCACATTGGTCTGCCTCATTAGGGCCTCAGCGTCGATCCCCAGGAGCCGCTCGAAGATGGCGGCGTGGAGGATCGAGACGTCCAGTCGTTTCCATTCGGGGGGTTTATCCCCGGGCACGAGCCGCTCGATCGTCGCCTCGTCGTGCAGTGTGGCGGCGAAGAATCTCCCCTCGGCGTAGAGGACGAAGACGTGCTCCCTCCCAAGCCCGGCGGCGAGCCTCTCCTTCGCCGTGACGAGGGAATCCAGGGGCTCCACGTAGAAGTCCTCCTCGAGGGCCATGAGCAATCGCTTGAGGTCGAAGTTCGGGAGGGAGTGGACGATCCGGTGGATGGCCCGGATCACGAGCCCCGGCTCCTCTGTGTTCACCAGGGTCACCATCCGCGAGGTGAAGGTCTCGGGGGAGACCGGCTTCCAGCCCTTCTGGAGACACTCCTCCATAAAAGTCCGTGCGGTCTCGAAGCGGTGATGCCCGTCGGCGATATAAGCCTGGAGGGGGCGGAGCGTCTCTTTCGCCGCCTCGATCACGGGGGGGTCGGTGATCCGCCAGAGGAGGTGTTCATTCCCGAAGTCGTCCACCGCCCTCATCTCCGGCTCCTTCCCCTCGACCGCCGCCGAGATCTCGTACGAAGCCCGGAGCGTCGGGTCCCGATAGAGGAGGAAGATGTGGCCGAAGTTCGCCTCGGTCGCCCGCAGCAATTTCAGCCGGTCCTCCTTCGGCCCCTTGAGCGTTCGCTCGTGAGCCTTGACCCCGCTGTCCTTCAGGTCGATCAGGGCTACGAACCCTCTGCGGGTGTACTCCCGGCCCTCGTGTATGAACCGCTGCCAATAGGCGTAGATCCCGGGCTCCGGGTCCTGAACCAAGACCCCCTCGGCGAGCCACTTCCTGAAGGTCTCGGCCCGCCGCTGGTACTCGGAATCGTCGGCCGGAGGGATCTTCCCTCCGATCACCCGTACGATGTTGTAGGGGGAGCGTGTCCGGTACTCCTCCTCTTCCTGGGGACCGATCCGGTCGTAAGGCTGCGTCACCACTTTGGAGAGGTCGCCCACCGCCTCCGGGTTATAGCGGATCCCCCGGAAGGGATAGATCACCGCCATCTTCTCCTCCTTTTTTTCGGGCCGTCACGCGTTACGCGTCACCCTCGGTGGCGAAGGAAATCACGATCTCAGCCACCTCCTCTCCCACTCGGGCTTGGGCTTCAACCGTCTGGGCGCCGATGTGGGGGGTGAGAGTGACCTTAGGGTGCCTGAGCAGGCGTTCGTCCGTGGGCGGCTCCTCCGCGAACACGTCGAGCCCCGCCCCCGCGAGCTTCCCGGAGTCGAGAGCCTCCAGCAGGGCCTCCTCGTCCACCACCCCGCCCCGGGCACAGTTGATGATGTAGGCCCCGTCCTTCATCTTGGAGATCTCCTCCCTCCCGATCACCGGACCAGCGGGATCCGGTGGGACGTGGAGGGTGATGAAATCGCTCTGGGGGAGGAGCTCGTCCATGGAGACGAGGGGGACCTCAGGGAGAGGTGATTCGGAGAGGAACTTGTCGTAGGCGATTACCCGCATGCCGAAGCAGAGGGCACGTTTCGCCACCTCACGGCCGATACGCCCGATCCCGATGACCCCCAACGTCCTCCCACAGAGCTCGATCCCCTTGAACGCCTTCTTCTCCCACCGGCCCTCGCGCATGGATTGGGTCGCCTGGGGCAGGGACCGGGCTAGCGCCAACATATGGGCCAGGGCGAGCTCCGCCACCGACATGGAGCTCGCCCTGGGGGTGTTCCGGACCCCGATTCCCCTCTCCTCTGCGGCGTCCACGTCGATGTTGTCGAGGCCCACCCCGGCGCGAACGATGAGCTTGAGGCCCACCGCGGCCTCGATGGCGGGGCGCCGCACCTTGGTGGCCGACCGCACGACGACGACCTCGTAGCCCTTCTTCAGCTCCTCGGCGAGCTGCTCGGGCGACATCCCCACCTTCTCCGTCACCTCGAGGCCCGCCCCCGCGATCTTCTCCACCGCCTTCGGATCCAGCGGATCACAGATGAGGACTTTCATCCTTCCTCCTTTACGTGGTGACAGGGGGGCGCACGATGTGTTTTTTTCGGTCGATGAAAACATCTCCTCAGCCCGTGTCACCCATCACTGACCACACATCACCCCTTGAGTTCGAGTATTTCGTTTATGGCGTGGAGCAGGCCGGCAACGTCGGCGGGCGTGAGATCGCCCATGTGGGCGATGCGGAAGGTCTTCTCCCTCAGGTCGCCGTAACCGTTCGCGATGCGCATGTTGTAGTCGTTGACGAGGCGGTCGATGAGCCCTTTGACCGAGATCCCCCGGGTGTTCACCACACAGGTCAGGGTCTTGGACCAGTAGCCCTCCTCGGGATAGATGTCGAAGTGTTTCTTGGCCCAAGCCTGGACGAGCCGGGCCATCTCCTCGTGACGGGCGAAGCGGCGTTTCAGCCCCTCTCCCTCGAGGATGTAATCGAGTTGGGCGTTCAGGGCGAACATGTGGGCGGTGGAGGGGGTGGTGGGATGCTGGTTTTTCTTGTGGTACTTGAGCATCACCGGGAAGGAGAAGTAGTAAGTCTTGGGCTTTACCTCCTCCGCCCGCGCGAGTGCCCGGTCCGAGACGGCACAGATGGTGAGGCCGGGAGGGAGGGCGATGGCCTTCTGGACCCCGGCAAGGAGGACATCCAGGCCCAGACGGTCGAACTCGATCTTCACCCCACCCATGGCCGACACCGCGTCCACCAGGAGCATCACGTCGGGGTACTGGCGGACCACCTCGGCGATCTCTTCCAGCGGATTCATGAGCCCGGTGGAGGTCTCGTTGAAGACCAAGGTCACCGCGTCGAATTCCCCGGTCCGGAGCTTCTCATCCACCTGTTCCGGTTTGAACGCAATGTCCCAGGGGTTTTCCAGGACCTCACAGGGGAGACCGCACGCCTTCGTGATCTCGTGCCACCGCCTGGAGAAGGCCCCGTTCACGAGGTTGAGGCACTTCTTGCGCACCGTGTTTTGCACCGCGGCCTCCATGGCCCCAGTGGAAGAGGAGGTGAAGAGGAACACCGTCTGTTCGGTGTAGAGGAATTTCTGTAGTTTGGGCTGGAGTTCAGCGTAGAGATCGGCACACTCTGGGGCGCGGTGGTGAATCTGCGGAGTGGCCATGTCTTGGAGTATCTCAGGACGCACTTCCGTGGGACCTGGGGTGAAGAGCTTTGCATGGGTTTTCCGCATGACATCCCTCCCTCGTCCAATCTGTAGTGCTCGACGTCAATTTAACCAGTTGTCTGGCTGTCTGGCAAGTTTCACAGCCGCGAGGCGGGCTTTGCTGTGGGCGAGGAAAGGCTTTGGCGCACCACCCCGCACCGGCCCTTACTGCACCGCCGAAAAGTATTCCGTGCCGACGTGCGGCGGCGCGTCCTGGTGGCCCTTTCAATCACTTATCGAGCTTGTCCAGGGCGGAGCGGAGTGTTCTCACCCTCTCGGGGTCCACCGGGGCCTCGGTCACACCGCCCTGTTTGAGGTAAGTCCCCACGATGAACCCGTCCGCGGCCGCGAATAGCTCGATATTCTCCGGGGTGATCCCGCTTCCCACGAGCACGGGAAGCCCGGACGCCCCTTTGACGTCGGCAAGGTCGTCGGGAGAAGCCTCCTCGCCGGTACCCGATCCGGTAACGATGAGGGCATCGGCGAGGTTCCGGGCCGCATCCCGGGCCGCCTCGGCCAACGTCCCGAGGTGATGGGCGTGTTTCACGTGTACGTCGGCGAGGATCGCCACCTCCGCACCGAGTTCACCGCGTAACTTGACGATCCTCTCGGCCTCGCTCTCGATGATCCCCTGGTCCGTGAAGGCCACGCCACAGAAGACGTTCACCCGGATGAACCGTGCTCCGGCCGCGGCCGCGATCGCGAGGGCCCCCTCCCCGTCGGAACGGAGCACGTTCACCCCCAGTGGGATCCGGGCCACGCGGAAAAGTTCCCGCACGACGACGCTCAACGCCGCCACCGTGGCCTTCGACGCCCGCTTGGGGAAAGGGCGGTCTCCGAAGTTCTCAACAATGGCGGCGTCGGCGCCCCCTTCCTCCAGGGCCGTGAGGTCCCCCCGTGCCCGCTCGATGACCCGGTCGAGCCCTCCGCCGATATAGCGGGGGCTCCCGGGGAGCGCGGGGAGGTGGATCACCCCGATGAGCGGCCTCCTCGACGGAAACAGATCGCGAAAAAAGTCCACACCTTTCATGTCCTCTCCCTTCGGAGGAACTCCCGGATGGCCGATCGCTCCTCCCGAGAAATGTCGGCACCCCCCAAGAGTCCTTCCACCGCGTCCGCCGGTACTTCTGGCGGGCGATGCCCCGCCGCACACAAAGCGCCGCAAAGGTTTCCCAGGAGGCCCTGGAGGCGGGGCGGGTATCCCCGGAGTCGGGCCGCGATGACCCCGGCCACGAAGGCATCGCCCGCGCCGGTGGTATCCCGGCCCGCCACCGCGAACCCCGGGACCTCTGCCGACGCAGCGCTGCAGTGCCAGACACAGCCCGCCGCACCCCGCTTGACGAACACTTCGACGCCATCCGGGAACCGCTGGAATTCCCGTGCCGTCCCCAAGATCAGGTCGAGGCCCTCCGGGCCGAACGCCTCGAGCTCCTCCGAAGTGAAGAGGGGATTCAGGTCCAGACTGATGGGGATTCTCCGTTCCCGTGCCTGACTGCGTACGCGCTGCGCCACCTCGGGACATCGCCGGGCGACGTACCCCGAGAGGTAGGCCCATTCGATGTCCCCCATGGCCTCGTCCAGCCGCTCCAGCCCGAGGGCGGAATTGGCCCCGGGCACTGTGATCATCGTCCGTTCTCCCTCGCGGTCGACGAGGGATATCACCATCCCCGTCGGCCGTTCCGGATCACGTTGGACGAACTCGGTGACGACTTTCGCGCGGTCGAGCTCCGCGGAGAGGAAGTCCCCGAACCGGTCATTTCCCACCCGGGAGAAGACCACGGCCCCCGTCCCGAGCCAACGGAGCCAAACGGCCACGTTCCCCGCGGCCCCGCCGAGCCGCATCGTTGACCACCGGGCCTCCACCTCGCCGCCGCGGCGGGGNAGCTCATCTACCCGCACCNAGATATCAACGTTCAGGTCGCCGATTATGAGGACCCTCGTTCTCCCCTCTCCCATTTGTCCCCCTCGGTTTTCCATTTAAACTCCAATCCGGCCATGAGGATTAAGGTGAAGTTCTTCTCTTCGTTCGGGAACTTGGCCGGCGTGAACGAGGACGAGCTCGAGGTCCCGGAGGGGGCCACTCTACGAAAAGTGGTGGAGGTCATCCTCGAACGCTACCCTCAGCTCAAGCAGTTCGCCGAGTACATGATCACGAGCCTCAACAATCGCGTCGCCGATGAGGATGCCCCCGTCAAAGAGGGGGATGTGGTGGCGATCATGCCCCCATTGGGCGGTGGCTAGGACTTCTGGGCACACTCCGGGCAAAGGCCGATCCCTTGGATGTGCACCTTCTCCAGCGCGAATTCCTCCTTTGTCGCAGCTCGCTCCAGGGAAGCCCGTATCCGTCCGAGCTCGAATTCGATCACCCGGCCACAGGATCTGCAGACGAGGTGTCCGTGATCCTCGCGAGCCAGGACATTCTCATAATGGGCATGAGCCTTTCCCAACCGTACTTTGCGAACAAACCCGGCTTCCTCCAAGAGATCCAGGGTACGGTACACCGTGGCGATGGACACCCGCTCCCGACGCAGGCTCTCCCAGATATCGGTGGCGTCGAAGTGGCCCCTGTGGGAGAGCACGGCACGCAGGATTTTACGGCGGGTCTCGGTCACGTTGCGGCCGCGATGACGCAGGAACTTCTCGAATTGTTCTAACGGGCCCTGGGACATCGTCTCACCCCAAAGGAAAACTATTCTAATTTTTGCAAATTGTCAACGAGCTCACTCGCCCCCGACCATCAACTTCACCGCCTCGTCGATGGTCAGCTCATCGGCGGGGAAGTCCCCCACCTTCTCCCCCTTCCGCAGGACCACGATCCGATCGGCCACTGCGAAGACCTCCTGGAGGGTATGGCTGATGAAGACGACCCCGATATCCTTCTCCTTGAGATTCCGCACGAGGCCGAGGACCTTCCGCGCTTCCTGCACCGCCAGGGCCGCCGTGGGCTCATCCATTATGAGAAGCCTGGGCTCAGTGTAAAGGGCCCGGGCGATGGCCACCGTCTGGCGCTGGCCGCCGGAGAGCTCCCCGGCCAGGGCGTTGAGGTCACCGATGTTGACCTTGAGGCGTTCGAGCAAAGCCCGTGCCTCTCGCACCATCTGGCCCTTGTGGAGGAGTGCGAGGAGGCCCCTCCCGCCCACCAACGCAGGCTCGCGCCCGAGGAAGATATTCGCAGGAACGTCCAAATTGTCCACCAACGCGAGTTCCTGGTAGACCGTCTCTATTCCATGTTCTTTGGCGTCCTTGGGGCTGCGGAAACGCACCCTTCGTCCCTCGATGAGAATCTCCCCTTTGTCGGGCGGAAAGACGCCGGAGAGGATCTTGATCAGGGTGGACTTCCCGGCCCCGTTATCGCCGATCAGTCCCACGACCTCCCCGGGGAAGACGGAGAAATCCACTCCCTTCAAAGCGTGAACCCCACCGAACCACTTGTGAATTCCCCGCATTTCCACCCATGGCCGCCCCTCACGTTCTCGGACCATCAGAAGATCACCCCGGATTCCAGGATGACGTTGGCATAGGGAGTGGCCTCACCCGTTCGGATCACAGCCCGCGCCCGCATGAGGAGCTCCTTGAATTTCTCGTGCGGCACTTCTTCCAGTTCTGCCCCGGGAAAGAGTTCGCGGAGGAGCTCCAGGTTGCGGGGGTTGTGGGCCTTCATCTCCCCGGCCACGATCAGTCTCTGTACAGCGACCTCCTCGGCCAACGCTCGGATTACGTCGCCGAACGAGGGGAGGCCCGGCACCAGGGCCAGGTCTATACGCCATATCCCATCGGGAATTGGAAGGCCACAATCGGCCACCACCACCCAGTCGCCATGGCCCAACCGGGCTAAGAGGAGGTTCAATTGGTCGTTCAAGATCCCTCTCTTCTTCATGGCGCCTCCCTTACTTGGCGAACCTGACGCCGCGGGAGAGGGAGACGGCGGCTATGGCGAGGATCAAGCCCTTGGCGATGTACTGGTAGAAGGCTCCCACTTTGAGGAGGTTTAGAATGTTCCCCAAGATCGTCATCACCAACGCCCCGAAGAACGTCCCCACGAGCGACCCCACCCCGCCGCTCAAGCTTACACCCCCCAACACCGCGGCGGCGATGGCATCGAGCTCGTACCCTTCCCCGGCGGTAGGATAAGCGGCATTGAGCCGGGCATCCAACATGATCCCGCCCAGGGCAGCGCACAACCCCGAGAGGACGAACACCAGGAGTTTCACCCGGCGGACGTTCACGCCCACGAATCGAGCACCGATCTCGTTCCCCCCCACCGCATAGACGTACCGGCCGAAACGGGTATGAGAAAGGGAAAGTTGCCAGAGGACGTACACCCCGAAGGTAATCAGGAAGAGCAAGGGCAGGGGACCCGCGTACCCCGCCAGGGCCCTGAAGCTCCTGAGGAAGCCGGAGACGGGACGGCCATTTGTCAAGACGAGCGTGCCGCCCCGCGCGACCGCCATCATGGCCAGGGTGGCGATGAAAGAGGGAATGCGCACCCAGGCCACCATCAAGCCGTTGAGTCCCCCGGCAAGGGCCCCCGCGGCCAGCCCACCCAGGACAGCCCAGGGAATCGCCAGGCCTGCCCACTTCATCAGCACCGCGGTTATGGAGCCCCCGATGGCCAACACCGCGCCGATGGAGAGATCGATTCCCCCGGTGAGAATCACACATGCCTCTCCGACAGCGAGGATGGCGATGATGGAGACCTGCGAGAGGACGTTTTTTATGTTCATGGGGGTGAGGAAGTGAGGGGAGAGGGAAGAAGCCACGATTACTAAGAGCAACAACGCCATCAGGGGGAACAGGACCCTATTTCGGTTGATCCTGCGCAGCCATGTCTTGAGGTTCATCTTCCTCCGTGAGGTTAAAAGGAAAGGGCCCGGCAGGCCAGCCCGCCGGGCCCTCGGGTCAGATCCCGCCTTACTTGGTCCCGGGCAGAGGCGGGGGAGTGCGGGTGATCCGCGCCACTTGGTCTACGTTCTCCGCCGTCACCACCGCCACCGGGGTCGGGATGAAGAGGGCTCCGGTGGGTGGATAGATCGCGGTCCCGGCGGGTGGCCGCCAACCTTCGGTGAGGTAGCGATAGGCGGCCTCGACGCCCCAGTAACCTTGGATATAGGGCGCCTGTGCCACGGTCCCCACGAGCTCGCCCGACTTCACCGCGGCCACGGCATCGTCGATGGCGTCGAACCCCATGAGGAGGATCCCGCCTGGGAACCCCACTTTGAGGCCAGCGGCCTTGATGGCCTCCAGGGCGCCCAGCACCATCTCGTCGTTCGCCGCGATCACGGCGTCGATGTCAGTGGTAGTGGCGAGAATATCCGACATCACCTGGTAACCTTTGGCACGGTCAAAGTACGCGGTGAGGTCAGCCACGACCTCTATGGCCCCGCCCTCGATCAGGGGGCTGAACACGTTCTTAAAGCCTTCCTCGCGCTCTACCGCGGCCGAGGCGCCGGGGATACCTTCCAGAATCACGACGCGCCAGGGGAGATCGCGCTTGGCCAGGGCGAGGTAGCGGATCAAGGTCGCGGCACCCTGCTCAGCGGCCAGGACGTTGCTCGTGCCGATATAGCAGACACGCTCTCCACCGAGGACGTCCCGGTCCACCGAGAAGACGGGGACACCGGCGGCGTTGGCCTTCTCCACCGCGGGGATCAGGGCCTCGGCGTTGACGGGGTTGATGCAGATGGCGTCCACGCCTGCCGCGAGCGCATCCTCGACCTGGGACAACTGCAGGGCCGCGTCGTCCTGGGCGTCATAGATCACTACCTCGGCACCGAACTTCTCCCCCGCCGCTTTGGCTCCGTCGGCGAGGGTGACGAAGTAGGGATTTTTGAGAGTGGAGATGAAGACAGCGATGGTCGGCTTTGCAGCCAAAACGGAGACCCCCACGAGCAACAACACCCCAAGAATTGCGAACAAACGCTTCATCAGCACTCACCTCCTCAAGATTTGTCCGACGTGGGTGTCCTTCCCGAGCTATCACCTCCCCTCCGCGGGGTCGATTCCCCGACGATCAGCTCCACCGGGAGCACCCTCCCCTCCACGGCCTCGCCACCTTCGAGGAGCTGTCGCATCGCTTCCTTCCCGATCTCATATGCCGGGACGGCGACGGTGGTGAGACGGGGACGGACGAGATCCGCGGGCAACACGTGGTCGAAGCCGGCAATGCCCACTTCCCCGGGGACCGAAATACCCATGTCTTCGGCGGCTCGGAGCGCCCCAATGGCCATGAGGTCGTTGCCGGCGACGAGGGCCTCCACCTCGGGGTGGCGGGAGAGGACCCGCCGGGCGAGGTCATAACCGCTTTGGTAGGTGAAATCTCCGTGTAAAACCGCGACCGGCTCGATGTTCGCCACCCGCAGCGCCACCACGAACCCCTCCAGGCGGTCGGCAGCGGTGCTGACCTCCGCGGGGCCGGCGAGGTAAGCGATCCGACGGTAACCGGCAGAGAGGAGATGCACAGCGAGGGCGGCGCTCCCGGCCTGGTTGTCCGCTTCCACCGCGGGGTAACCATCCACCCGTCGGTCGGCGACCACGATGCGCACGCCCCGTCGCCGGAGCCGCGTCACTTTGGCCTCGTTGGGCCGCCCCACGGGGACGAAGACGACCCCGTCCACCCCTTCCGCGAGCAGGATGTCCCAGTACTGGGTTTCTTTCTCCACGGAGTTGTCGGAGTCACAGATCAGGGTGGAGAGCCCGCGCTCGAAGGCGACAGCGGCGACGCCGCGGGCGAGCAGGGAGAAGAAGGGATTCGAGATGTCGGGGATGAGAATGGCGATGACCCCGGTTTTCTTCTTGCGTAAGGTCCTGGCAGCCTTGGCCGGGGTGTAGTCCAGGGTCCTGATCGCCGCCAATACCCGTTCTTTGGTCTCGGGACGCATGTGCCCCGCGTCCTTCCCGTTGAGCACCCGGGACACCGTACTCGGGGAGACCCCAGCCAGCGCCGCCACTTCCCTGATGGTCACACGCCCCATTTGGGAAAACGGTTTCCGAAACCGTTACCCGATTATACGGCCTTCCCCGCCCCGCGATCAAGGGAGGGGAGAAGAACTCAGCGCAGGTATCCTTTCCCGAGCTCCGGGGCCGTCCTCCCGTAGTCCACGCCCCGCGAGGACGGGGCCTTCCACAGCGTGCGCTCCAGGGTCGCGAGGCGGGCGAGGATTTCCTCCCGGGACTCCGGGATCCCCGAGAGGCCCACGCCCTCCACCGCCAACGACGCCGCCGCGGCGGCGAAATACGCGGCCTCTACGGGATCACGTGTCTCGTAGTACCGCACCGCGAACGCGGACCCGAAGACGTCCCCGGCGCCGGTCTCGTCCGCCTCCGCCGCGGGCACCGCCGGAATCCGGCCCCAGAAGGCGCCCCGCACGTAGAGGTCGGCTCCCTCCTTCCCCCGGGTGAGGACGAAGATCCGTGAGAGCTCGACGTAGCACTCGACCTCCTCCCGTGTGAGCTCCTCGTGGCTCGCCACGATGAAGTCGACCTTTCCCGCCACCTCTCCGAGCTCTTCCCATCGGGTTTTGACCACCAGCCCTTTCGGTGTGCGGCGTCGCAACCAGCCCTGGGGGGCGACCCCCACCACCTCGGCCCTCACTATGTCCAGGGCCTCCACAGCGCTGAACTCCCCGAGGATCGGGCAGAAGTAAGCGATCTTGGGCCTCCGCCACCGTAACGGAATCTTTTTTACCTCCAGCCTCCCGGCCACCGCCTCAACGAACTGGATCCGGCGTGAGCCTCGCCTCCGGTTGACGAACACCGTGCTCCGGCGACTCTCGGTCACCCATACCTTCACGCCGCGAAGGACGCTCTCGAACGGGAAATCGGACGCGGCGCTCGTGAAAATCGCGACCTGGTAGCCTAAATTCCTCGCGAGAAGCCCCGCGTACGCGGCGGAGCCGCCGACCACGAGGCCCTCATCACGGACGTCATAACACACGTAGCCGAGGGCCAAGAACTCGGGCCTCCGGAGCACCGAGATCACCCCCTTTCACGCAGTTCTCCGGCGAAAACCCAGGATTAGCGTGAGGAGCACCCGCAAGTGCGTGAGGATCGCCAAGGTCCAGAAGAGCTCCTGCACCAAACCCAAGAACACTAACACCATGGTGAGGAATATCCGTTCGTCGCGCTTCCCTGGGAGAAAGCGCATGGCGGGAACCGCCCGGTACATGTCCTCCCCGAAGGCGGCCCTATATCGCTCGGTGGTGTAGCTCACGAGCACGCTCCCCAACAAGGCCCACGCCACCACCGGCCAGAACCAAGCGGGGAGTTTGGAGACGAGGGCCAACGAGGAGAGGTAGAAAATGTCCACGTACCGGTCGAGCACGGAATCGGTCCAGCCCCCGAGCGGGCTCGCGCGGAGCGAGGCCCGTGCGATCTCGCCGTCCACGCCGTCGAGAACAGAACTCAGTTGGTAGACGGCCGCAGCGGCGACGGGACTTACGAGATTGAGCACCCCCCCGAGGAGTCCCACCCCAAAGGTGAACCATGTGGCCTGCCATGGGGTCAGTCGCTCGACGAGAAACTCTGAAATCCAGGTGGAGATCCGTCGGTTGATGAGTCGGGAGACGAGGCCGTCTCCCGTCCCTTTTACGGCGAGGGCGACGAGGTGCCGGCGGGCCCGGCGCAGGTCCGCCGGCGTGTCGACGTCCGTCCAGAACTCCCCTGAAACCACGTGTACGGGGAGCTGAGCCCGGCGCACCACGTCCGCGAGCTCCACCGTCTCCCGCTCCGCGGCCAATTCACCGGTGACTACGAAGATGGAGGGATCAAGTACGAAACAGCCTGTGTCGTAGGCGTCAGGATTTTCTAACCGCTTCCCGATCTCGATGACTCTGCCATCCCGAATTCGTACCTTGGTGGACTCATCACGGTCCACGTACTTTGGGTCCGGGTCGACCACGAGGCCCTTCCCCCGCAGGGCATCCTGCAGGAGCTCGGTCCCGTAAAGGTGGTCGCCCATGAGGAGGAGGAACTCCCCCTCCACCGCGGAACGGGCGAGGTGAAGGGAGTACCCATTCCCCCGTTCCGGCTCCACATTGAAGACGAGGTGTGCCTCGAATTCATTTGCTTTCAGGAAAGACTCGAACGCACTGCGCCAGTCAGGATGGACGACGAGGATCGCCTCCTCGATCCCCAACGTCCGCAGGGCCGAGAGGGTGCGGTGGAGGATCTCCCGGCCAGCGATGCGCAGGAGGGGCTTGGGTACGCGGCCTCCCATGCGCCTCCCCTGGCCGGCCGCCAATATCACCGCCTGCTTCACTCGCGTCACCCTGCGCACCTCCTCGAAAGTGCGACGTTCGGGGAGAACTCAGCTCAGGGCAGGAGTGCCCTTGCCGGTCTCCCGGAGCATGAAGCTCAAAGCTACACCAGCGTCCAGGAGAAAAGAGAAAGGAACACTGAATGTGGCTAACCTTATATTATCACAAATTACGCCTGATTGTCAAGTAGCATCGCACAAAATTTTCGAAAGATGTAATATAAATAAATCAAAAATCATGCCAATTTACCCCACATTGCTAAAGATCAGCCGCGCAGGAAATCGAGCACGAGCCGCAGGGCTTCGTGGGCCGTGGAGTACCTGTTTCCCCGCCGTGACCCCATGAAGCGGAACTCCCGTACGAGCGTGCCCTCCGCATGGGCGAGGGCGATGTAAACGAGGCCCACGGGCTTAGCAGGGGTGCCGCCTGTAGGTCCGGCGATCCCGGTGGTGGAGAGCCCGAGGTCCGCTCCGAGGAGTGCCCGTACCCCCTCGGCCATGGCTTGAGCACACTCGGGGGAAACCGCCCCCACGGAGGACAATATCTCCTCCGATACCCTGAGCACGTTCTCCTTCACCTCGTTGCTGTAGGCGACGACGCCGCCGCGGAAGTAATCGGAGGAGCCGGGGACGTCGGTGATGAGGGAGGCGACGAGACCCCCGGTGCACGACTCCGCCACGGCCACGGTCAGTCCTTTCTCCCGCAGGAGTCTTCCCACCTCGACCTCGATCATCCCTCTGCCTCCTCCAAGGCGCGGAAGACGGCCTCCGCCAGCGCCGCGAGGTCCCCCCGCACGACCAGGGCTGCGAGATCGTCGTAGGGGGTCGGATCGTGATTGGCGATGACGACCGCCGCGCCTCGAGATGCGGCCAAGGGCACCAGCTCCGCTGCGGGCCAGACCTGTAACGAGCTCCCCAGGACCCATAGGAAATCGCACTTCGACACTTCGTCCCAGGCACGTTCGAAATCTGGGGTGAGTTGTTCGCCGAAGAGGACGACGTCCGGTTTCACAAGGGCCCCACACTCACAACGAGCGACCCCTCCCCCCCGCACCCGTGCCGCCATCCATTCCAAGGGGTATCTCCTCCCACACCCCATACATGTCCCCGTCCACGCGTTCCCGTGAATCTCGAGGACGGTACGGGAACCCGCCTTCCGGTGTAGACCATCGATGTTCTGGGTGATCACCCCCCTCAAGAGCCCCTGCTCCTCCAGGCGGGCGAGGAGCTGGTGAACGAGGTTGGGCTCGGCGCGGGCCATCAGCTCAAATCTCCCCATCCAGAAGGCGAAGAATTCCTCAGGCCTCGTGCGGAAAGCATCGATGGTCGAAACCCTTTCAGGATCGTACTTGCGCCAGAGACCATCAGGCCCCCGGAAGTCGGGAATCCCAGAAGGAGTGCTCGCCCCCGCCCCGGTAAAGGCCCACCCGTTACGGGCCGCGCGGAGGAATTCCACCACCTTTCTGATCTCCTCGCCGGACATTCCAGGGAGAGTATACCTCAGGTACAGGTGGAAAAATCTCAATTGGGAAGTTGTCTCACTTGCTCCAGAAGATTATCATTTTTACGCCATGGCTGGACATTCCAAATGGGCAAACATCAAATATAGGAAAGAACGCCAGGACAAGAAACGTTCCGCCCTGTTTTCGCGCCTCGCACGGGAGATCATCGTGGCCGCACGGGACGATCCCAACCCCGACTCCAACCCCCGGCTCGCCGCGGCCATCGAGCGAGCCAGGGCGGCCAACATGCCCAAGGAGAACATCGAGCGCGCCATAAAGCGAGCTTCCGGGGAGCTGGGGGGCGAGCGCTACGAAGAGGTGACCTACGAGGGATACGGGCCGGGTGGGGTGGCGATTTGGCTCCGAGCCGTGACCGACAACCGCAATCGCACTGCCTCCGCGGTGCGCCACATCTTTGAGTCCCACGGGGGATCCCTGGGAACGGAAGGCTGTGTCGCGTGGCAGTTTGAGCTCAAGGGGAAAATCCGCGTCGAGGCCATTCCCGAAGACATGGACAGGGAGGGCTTCATCATGGCGGGGATCGACCTCGGCGCCGAAGACTTCGAGGAGGACGATGGCACGATCATCTTCTACACCCAACCCTCCGACCTCGCCGCGGTGCGCGACGGCCTGGTAGAGACCGGGGGCCATGTAGCTCAAGCCGAACTCGTGATGGTCCCCAAGACCACCGTCAGGGTGGAGGGAAGGGAAGCGGAACAACTGTTGAAACTCCTCGAGGCTTTGGACGACCAAGAGGACGTCCAAGAAGTAGTGGCCAATTTCGACATTCCTGACGAAATCCTCGCCAAGGTAGCTAGCTGACGTTAGTCCATCCCGCGCGGACTTCCAGCGCCCGGCCAGGGGGCCGGTTTTCATACGGTGCTGTCCGTGCCCCGAGTTTTTTTACGCTAAAATAATTGGGAAATGCCTGGACTTTGGCAGGGAGAATCCCCGCTCGCCGAGCGCTTGCGTCCCCAGGACCTCGACGAGGTAGTGGGGCAACGGCACCTCCTCGGGCCGAACGGTCCCCTGCGGGCTCTCATAGAAAAGGGGACCTTTCACGCCCTCATCTTCTGGGGGCCCCCCGGCACAGGAAAGACCACGGTGGGGAAGATCATCGCCCGACGGGTGGGGGCGAAATTCATTTGGCTTTCCGCTTCACTGGTGGGAACTGCTGAGGTGAAGAAGGTTCTCGAGGCCTCGCGCGAGCTATGGCAGAAGACGGGGAAACGTGACCTCCTCTTTCTGGATGAGATTCATCGCTTCAACCGTGCCCAACAGGACGTGTTGCTCCCCTACTTGGAGGAGGGGTCGGTGTATTTCATCGGGGCCACTACGGAGAACCCTTCCTTCGTGCTGCGATCGGCGCTCCTGTCGCGGGCACAGCTCTTCGTGTTCGAACCCCTTTCGACAGAGGACTTAAGGGTGCTCTTGCGCCGTGCGCTCTCCGACGGACGTGGCTTCGGCGGGAGAGTGAAGCTCGCCCCGGACGCCGAGGAATTTCTTATCCGTTACGCCGATGGGGATGCACGTCGGTTGCTTTCGGCCCTGGAGACGGTCGTTCTGGCCTACGGCGAGGGTGAGATCTCCCTGGCGGCAGCGGAGAAAGCAATGGGTCGGAAGGCGCCACGGTATGACCGCGCCGGGGAGGAGCACTACAACCTGATCTCCGCTCTCCATAAATCGATCAGGAACTCCGACGTGGACGCGTCGCTGTACTGGCTGGCACGAATGCTCGAGTCAGGGGAAGACCCACGTTATATCGCCCGCCGACTCATTCGCATCGCGACGGAGGACATCGGCCTCGCGGACCCGAACGCCCTCCGGGTCACCGTGGCCGCAGCCCAGGCGGTGGAATACGTGGGGCTCCCGGAGGCGGACCTGACGTTGGCGGAGGCCGCGGCATATCTCGCCTTGGTACCGAAATCGAACGCTATCTATGTAGCCTTCGAGGAAGCGAAGCGTGACGTGCAGCGAACGGTGAACGAACCGGTACCACTGCATTTGCGGAATCCCGTGACAAGGGCTATGCGGGAACTCGGGTACGGTGAAGGATACAGGTACGCTCACGATTATCCCGAAGGGGTGGCGCCGATGGAGTCCCTGCCGCCCTCGCTCGCCGGAAAGGAGTATTACCGCCCCAAGAAGGCCGGGTGGGAGAAGAGAGTGAGGGAACGTCTTGAAGAGTTGCGCCGAATCATACGCGGCGAGAAGAAGTAAAAACTCGTACGGGGCGAAAGCGATTTCGGGTCCTGCTTACAGTTCTTGATACGGCCAGTGATTCGTCCCATCCCTCGCTGCTTTTCTCACCGGCATTCTGTTCCCTCCATCGGGAATATTTGCCACATTCCCGGAAAAGGCCCGTCCTCGACCCGACCGTGTTCATGCTGGGAAGAGCGAACGATGTCAGAACTACAGGGAAACCATTCGATACGAACTGAAGATGGGCTGCCCCCCTTGAGTAGGGCTCCTTCCGAGGGCGATCTCCGAAACGCAACCCCTCGGGGATCTCACTTGGACAGCGTGGCGAGAGCTCCCAGAAGAGACGTGAAGTGAGTGCGTGCGGAGACCCAAAAGAAAGGCCCTTTGCTGCAGCTAGAAATTCCTTGGAAAAACCGCGTATCGGGGACGCCGCGCGATCCCCGTTCATACTGCCCGAACCCAACGGAGACCTTCATGAAAGGAAATAACGCCATGCGGGAACCCCTTACGTCGATCAATTCTGCGACCAGTGTGGGGATAGAGGACGAATCCCCTCAAGCGAAGGGAACTACCCGGTAGAAGACCGCGAGTCATTGCCCCCGTGTAATCCATGGCCCGGGAGGTCCCCTTGAGGACCCTCGAGCCAGACGGAAGCGCGTACGTTGGGACATCGGGACGTGCGAACTGTTCGGCGGGCTCCCTTCGCCCCTGTCTGGAACCGAGTACACACGCGGGCACAAGGAGAAGGGACATAATTTTCGTATGATCATCCTTCGGTTGACAAGGGAAAAGCTTGCGGCTACAAACGCTTTGGTCATGGGAATAACGAACGGAGGTAGATATGTCGCGGGAAAGATACATTAACACTTCCTTGGCAAAAGCCCTTAAGATTCTGGATCTCTTCGACAACGAACGGCGCGAACTTTCCCTCTCGGACCTCGCGCGGGGGCTGGGGCTGCGGCCGGGCAGCATCTATCCCATTGTCTACACCCTTTGGCGCCACGGCTATCTCGACCGGCACCCAGATACCAAACGCTATCGGCTAGGCCTTAAGATCCTGGTGCAGGCGGGCTATATTCTCTCGGGGCTCGATATCCGGGAACAGGCCCGGCCAGTTCTGCGGCGTTTAGTACGGGAGCTCGGGGGAAGTGCAACCCTCTCCGTGCTCGGCGAGGAGGAGGTGATCTTCGTCGAGGAGGAGACGAATTCGCCCATGATCCGTGCTCAACTCATCGGCCAGCGCGCCCCGCTTCACCTCACCGCCCCGGGAAAGGTCTTCCTCGCCTTCGTCGAGGCCCTCAACCCCTCGGCCCTGGAGGGAGGGTCTAGTGAGCTCCTCGTGGAGCTTGAGGAAGTACGGGCCCAGGGATATGCAGTGGAGAGCGGGGAGTTCCACGGCCACGGGCTCACGGTGGCGGCCCCGGTTCGGGATTTCCGTGGAGAAGTGGTGGCTGCCCTGGCCGTTTCTCTGCCCAAGGCCCAGGTCAAGTCCAAGAAGAAGCTCGTGGAGGCCGTGAAAGAAGCTGCCGGGGAAGTATCCCAGGCGCTCGGTTATCGACCCAAAGGCTGAAAAGGGGGTGTTGGGTTTGGCCGAGGTACTTCTCAAGGAAGTCACCAAGAAGTTCGGCGATTTCGTGGCCGTAAACCACATCAGCCTCGAAGTGCGGGACGGTGAATTCGTGGTACTCGTCGGTCCCTCTGGCTGTGGGAAGACCACGACCCTCCGGATGATCGCCGGCCTCGAGGAAGTCACCGAGGGTGAGATCTACATCGGTGGGAGGCTCGTGAACGACGTTCCCCCTAAGGACCGCGATATTGCCATGGTGTTCCAGAACTATGCCCTTTACCCGCACATGGACGTCTACAATAACATGGCCTTCGGCCTGAAGCTCCGCAAGATTCCCAAGAAAGAGATCGACCGACGCGTACGCGAGGTGGCGAAGATGTTGGGGATCGAGGACAAGCTCCGCGCCAAGCCCCGTGAGCTCTCCGGCGGTCAGCGCCAGCGAGTGGCCTTGGGCCGCGCCATCGTGCGTAATCCGAAGGTCTTCCTCTTCGACGAGCCCCTTTCCAACCTGGACGCCAAGCTCCGTGTGCGCATGCGTGCCGAACTCGCCGAGCTCCACCAACGCCTGAAGACCACATCCATTTACGTGACCCACGATCAGGTGGAGGCCATGACCCTGGGCCACCGAATCGCGGTGATGAAGGAGGGCGTGATCCAGCAGTACGCCGATCCGCAGACGATTTACGACCAGCCTGCCAATATGTTCGTCGCCGGCTTCATCGGTTCTCCGCCGATGAACTTCCTCCGGGCACACCTTACCGAATCCGACGGCAAGGTTTACGTGGAAGGGGAGGGTTTCAAGCTCCTCATCCCTGCCGACAAGGCCACCGACGAGGTGCGCTCCTTCCTGGGCAAGGACGTGGTCTTCGGTATCCGCCCCGAGGACCTGCGTACCCCGGAGATGGTACGGGAGCCGGCCCCCGAGACCTCTTTCACTGCCAGGGTCCGGGTGCGCGAGGCCCTGGGCGATGAGCTCATCGTCTATGCTGACTGTTCCGGCCAGGAGATCATCGCCAAGCTCGATCCCCACGTACGGGTGAACGTGGGCGAGGAGACTACCTTCATCGCCATGATGGAACGCATGCACCTCTTCGACCCCGAGTCCGAAGTGGCGATCATATGACGAGGGTCAGTTTTTGATTTGACAGTAAACATTTCGACCTCACCCCGCAGGGGATACATTCGATGTGGTGAGAATCCTTGCGGGGTGAGGTGCGTTTCGCCGGTTTCGGTGGACAGGGCATAATTTCCGCCGGACGTATCACAGGCCGGGCAGCGGTCATCCACGATGGGAAACACGCTGTCCTAATCCAATCCTACGGGCCAGAGGCCCGCGGTGGAGCGTGTTCCGCTGAAGTCGTTATCTCCTCTTCCCCCGCCACCTATCCCCGGATCACGGTTCCCGAGGTAGCCGTGATCATGTCCCAGGAGGCTTACGAGAAGTACGGCCACGACATCCAACCCGGGGGGGTTCTCCTCGTGGATCCCGACCTTGTGGAATACGAGGGGCGGGATGACGTTCGGGTGGTCCCCATTCCCGCGACACGGATAGCCGAGCGGCTGGGGAAAAGGATCGTGGCCAACGTGGTGATGCTGGGGGGCTTGGCCGCAGTATGGGACAAGGTCACGGTGGAGGGGATGCTCGAGGCGGTGCTTGAGTCTGTGCCTCCCCATACCGTGGACCTTAACCGCCGGGCGTTCGAGGAGGGAGTGAAATACGTGGAGGAGGTCCTGCATGTCGCCCAAAAGCGGTGACACGTCACACGAAACGCGTATCGTGCGGAATCCTGCTCCCCGTCACCCATCACCCGTCACGCGTCACGGAGATAGGATCGGCGTGTTCATCTGTCACTGTGGCCACAACATCGCCGGAGCAGTGGACGTGAAGCGCGTGGCGGAGGAGCTCTCCAGATACCCGGGGGTAGTCTTTTCTACTAATTACGAATACATGTGTTCAGATCCTGGGCAAGGATTAATAAAGCGCGCCATCCGGGAACACCGTTTGAACGCCGTAGTGGTGGCCGCCTGCTCTCCGTCTATGCATGAAGCCACCTTCCGCCGGGCGGCAAGCGAGGTCGGCTTGAACCCTTACCTCGTGGAGTGCGCCAACATCCGCGAGCACTGCTCCTGGGTCCACGACCCAGGAGAAGAGGCGACCCGCAAGGCGATCAAAATCACGCGGACCATGGTGGAGAAGGTCAAGGGAGATCTGCCCCTGGAACCGGTGGAGGTCTCCCATGTGGAGAAGTGCCTCGTGGTCGGAGGCGGGATTGCCGGCATACAGGCGGCCCTGGATGTAGCCGAAGCGGGCTTCGAGGTGATTTTGGTGGAGAAGAGCCCCACCATCGGGGGCCATATGGCCCAGCTCTCCGAGACCTTCCCCACCCTGGACTGCTCCCAGTGCATCCTCACCCCGAAGATGGTGGAGGTGGAGCGCCACCCGAGGATCCACCTCCTCGTGAACTCCGAGGTAGAGGAGATCGCCGGCTACATCGGGAACTACCATGTGCGGATTCGCCGGAGACCCTCGTACGTGAACCCCGAGCTCTGTAACCTCTGCGGCGACTGTGAAAAGGTCTGTCCCGTCCGCGTGCCGAACGAGTTCGACCGTGGGCTCTCGGAGCGGGGGGCGATCTTCATCCCTTTCCCTCAGGCCGTCCCCTCCACCTACACCTTGGACGAGGAGACTTGTCTCGGGATCCGGCCCCTCATCTGCGGCAAATGCGCCGAGGTGTGCGAGCCGAATGCCATCGACTTCGACATGTCCGAGGAGATCATCGAGGAAGACGTGGGGGCGATCATCATCGCCACCGGCTACGACCTCTACGAGACCGCAGCCCTCCCTGAATACTCCCCTCAGGACCCAGACGTGATCGACCCCTTGCAGTTCGAGCGACTTCTCTCGGCCACTGGCCCCACCAGGGGCGAAGTCCGCCGCCCCTCGGACGGCAAGGTCCCCAAGACCGTGGTGTTCATAAAATGTGCGGGCTCGAGGGACCCTGAGCTCCACAAGCCTTACTGCTCCGCCATCTGCTGCATGTACACCGCCAAACACGCCCTCCTCTACAAACACGCCGTGCCTGAGGGGCGGGCCATCATCTTCTACATCGACATCCGTGCTCCGGGGAAGGGATATGAGGAGTTCATCCACCGAGTGATGGAGGAGGACCGGGTCCTCTACATTCGCGGGAAGGTCGCCAAGGTCTTCCGCGAGGGGGATAAGCTCATCGTTTGGGGCGTGGACACTCTCTCGGGTCAGAAGGTGGAAGTGGAAGCGGACCTGGTGGTCCTCGCCATGGCAGTGGTCCCCCCGAAAGGGGTGGAGAAGCTCGCCCGGACGCTCCGGCTTTCATGCCTCGACGAGAACGGGTTCCTGAAGGAGGCCCACCCGAAGCTCCGGCCGCTGGAGACGTTGGCGGGGGGGATCTTCATCGCCGGGGCGGCCCAAGGGCCTAAGGACATTCCCCAGGCGGTGACCCAGGGCTCGGGCGCCGCGGCCAAAGCGATTGCGCTCCTCTCCGCCCCTGTCCTCACTCATTCCCCCGAGGTGGCAGAAGTGGACGAGGAGCTATGTTCCGGGTGCCAGGTCTGTGCTCCACTGTGCCCATACGGGGCCATCACCATGGAGGAAACGGCGCACGTGAACGAGATCCTGTGTGAGGGATGTGGTACATGTGTGGCCGCCTGTCCGAGCGGGGCGCTGTCCCTGCGGAACCTGGGGGACGAGCAACTCGAATCGATGGTGGCGGCAGCCCTCGCGGAGCCCGAGCCCGCGAAGGAAGCAGTGGAGGTGAAGGGTGATTGAGGGGGACGGGTTCGAGCCCAAGATCGTGGCCTTTCTGTGCCGGTGGTGCTCTTACGCGGGAGCTGATTTGGCCGGGACAAGCCGGCTGAAATATCCCCCAAATATCGTCCCCATCCGGGTCCCTTGCTCGGGGGGAGTGGACCCGGCTTGGGTGCTACGGGCGTTCGAGAGGGGAGCCGACGGGGTCCTGATCGGGGGATGTCACCCCGGCGACTGCCACTATATCTCGGGAAACTACAAGGCCCGCCGCCGGACCGTCCTCCTGAAGAAGCTCCTCCCCCAAGTGGGGATAGAGCCAGAGAGGCTACGACTCGAGTGGATCTCCGCCACCGAAGGCCAGCGATTCGCACGGGTGGTGACGGAGTTCGTGGAGGAACTCAAAGCCTTGGGTCCCATTGAAGCCAGCGGTGACGCGTTACGCGTAACGCGTGACGGGGAAAGCCCCGCACCGAGGGGAGGTTAAGGCGCATGTATAGGGAAAAGGATATGGAGCCGAAGAGTTCCCCTGATCTTGCTCGTCATCCGCCGGACGTCACGTATCATGATTCAACATCACGTGTTACCCGTCACGCGTCACGGCCTAGGATCGCGGTCTACTGGACTGGGAGCTGTGGGGGATGCGACGTCTCCTTCCTCGAGGTGGGAGAGGCGGTCGTGGAGATCCTCTCCCACGTGGAGATCGCCTTCTGGCCAGCTTTAGTGGACGTAAAGCGCTCCGACCTCGAGGCCCTTCCCCCGGGGTACATCGACTTCTCCCTCATTAACGGGGTCATTCGCACCGAAGAGAATTACGAGATGGCGAAGCTCCTGCGGGCTAAATCCAGGTACATCGTGGCCTACGGGGCCTGTGCGCACCTCGGCGGCGTCCCCTCCCTCGCCAACAATTGGGGAAAGGAAGAGATCTTCGCCGTCGTCTTCGGCCCTGGGTTTCGCCCCGGGTCCCCCGTCGGGGAGGACAACGAGGCTCAACTCCCAGACCTCATCCGGGTGGCAGTCCCCCTCGAGGAAGTGGTACGGGTGGATTACGCAGTCCCGGGCTGCCCACCGCCGGCGCCCTTGATCGACCGGTTCTTCGGGGCGCTCCTCTCCGGGGAGATGCCGGAGCCCCCATATGTCTTCGCCAACGTAAAAGCCCTGTGCGAGGAGTGTCCTCGGGAGCGCCACGACGACCGCCGCATCGAACGGATCCACCGCCCCCACGAGATCGTTCCCGATCCGAAGGAGTGTCTCTTGGAGCAGGGCCTCATTTGTTTGGGACCCGTAACTTGTGGAGGTTGCGACGCCCTTTGTCCCGATGCGGGAATGCCCTGCACGGGGTGTCTCGGTCCGACGCCCGAAGCCGGCGATCCCGGGGCGGCGATGCTCTCTGCCCTGGCGTCCCTGGTGCGGTTCGAGGACGAGGGGGAGCAATACTTCGCCAAGGAGGACGAGGCCCTCGAGGCCCTGGCCGATCCCCTGGGGACCTTCTACATGTACTCCTTCGGGAAGTACCGGAGGGTGAGATGAAGAAGCTCACCATCGATCCGATAACCAGGCTCGAGGGGCACGGGAGGATCTTCCTCATCTTGGACGACAACGGAAAACTCGTGGATGCCTTCCTCCAAATCCCCGAGCTCAAGGGGTTCGAGCTCTTCTGCCGGGGGCGGTTGGCGGAGGAGATGCCCCAGATAACCGAGAGGATCTGCGGCGTGTGTCCCGAGGCCCATCACCTGGCGTCGGCCAAGTGTTTGGATGCCTGCTTCGGAACGGAGGTACCCGAGCCCGCCCGGCTCCAGCGGGAGCTCTTCTATAACGTCTATATCTTCTCCGATCACCTCCTGCACCTGATCTTCCTCGGGGGGCCAGACCTCCTGCTCGGGGCCGACGCCGAGAAGGCCAAGCGCAATATCCTCGGGATCCTGGAGGCGTACCCCGAGTTCGGGAAGAAGGTGGTGCGGGTACGTGCCGGGGCGCAGAAGATCCTGGAGAGGATCGGAGGGAAGGCGATCCACCCCGTGTTCGCCCTCCCTGGTGGCGTGGCGAAGCCCCTCTCGGAGGAGGACCGGGCGTTCGTGGAGGAGCGGTCCAAGGCGATGGTGGAGCTGGCGGGGGATCTCATCGAGCTCTTCCATGAGAAGATCCTCCCCGATCCCAGCTTCCAGAGTTACCTCTTGGCGGAGGAGCTTGGTTTTCCCACCCACTACATGGGCTTGGTGGACGGGAATATGGCGCCGAATTTCTACGACGGGGCACTGCGGATCGTTTCCGCAGATGGCCACGAGATCTACCACGGCCCCGCTGCCGATGCCCTCTCCCTCATCGAGGAGCACGTGGAACCCTGGACCTACGTGAAGTTCCCCTACCTCAAGGAATACGGATGGAAGGGGCTCGTTCCGGGGGCGGATTCGGGTGTCTACCGGGTGGGTCCGCTGGCGCGGCTGAATGTGGCCGAACGGATGGCCACTCCCATGGCCCAGGAGGAGTACGAGCGGTATCTGGACTTCTTCGGGGGGAAGCCCGTCCACGCCATCTTCGCCTACCACTGGGCCCGGCTGGTGGAGCTGGTACAGGCGGCGGAGGTTACCCTCGCTTTGGTCCAAGAGAAAACTCTCACCGGGGTGGAGGTCCGGGGAGAGCTCGGGGAGCCCGGGGAGGGGGTCGGGGTGATCGAGGCCGCCCGGGGGACGCTCTTCCACCACTACAGATTGACCCCGGAGGGGCTGGTGGAGTTCGCGAACATGATCGTCGCCACCACCCACAACGCCGCCGGAATCGGGCTCTCGGTGAAGGCCATGGCCAGGCACCTGGCGGAGGACGGGGTATGGGACGAGTCCCTCCTCAACCGCATAGAGATGGCCTTCCGTGCCTATGACCCCTGCCTCGCGTGTGCCACCCATTTCTTTCCCGGGGAAATGCCTTTGGTAGTGGAGATCTACGGGAGCGACGGTGAGCTCAAGGTGCGCATCGGCCGTTAGGGCGATCGTGGCCCTGGGGAACCCGTACCGCACCGACGACGGGGTCGGGATCGCTTTGCTCCGCCGCTTGAGGGTTATACGTGATGCTTCACGCGCGACGGGAGAGGGCACCACTTGTCACGCGTCACCCGTCACGCGTCACGAGATAGAGCTGTTGGAGGGAGTGTACGACGGGCTCCGGCTGGCCGAGGCCATCGCGGGTTATGAGGAGGTCCTCGTAGTGGACGCTGCCCCGTGGCTCCCCGCGGGCGAGGTCCTGCGGTTCGACCTCGGAGACCTCCCGGCGCGGGCGGGTTACCTCCACGGGCTGGGCCTGCGGGCGGCGCTGGAGGCATTGGCAATGGCCGGGGAGCGGGTGCCGACGGTGGAGATCTTGGCCATTGGGATCCCGGGGGACCCGCCCTTCGGCGAGGGCCTATCCCCGGCCGTGGAAGGGGCCCTTCCCGTGGCACTGGAGGAGGCGATCCGATGGTTGAACGAATAGACGGTGACGCGTTACGCGTAATACGTGACGCGGGGATGGGTTCGGCAAATCCCCCATCATGCGTCACCCGTCACCCGTTACGGATCTCATCGGGGGAGCCGGACTTCGTGCGCCGGGTGGAAGAGCTCTCCGGGGAGGCCGTGTTCGCGTGTTACCAGTGCGGGAAGTGCTCGGCGGGATGTACCTTCACCTCGGGAATGGACCTCCTCCCGGCCGAGGTCATGAGGCTGTTACAGCTTGGGGACGAGCGTGTCCTCAAGTCCGTGTCTCCGTGGGTCTGTGCCTCGTGCCTCGCGTGTGAGGTCCGTTGTCCCAAGGGGGTGGACATCGCCAAGGTAATGGAGGCCCTGAGGCTCCTCGACCTGCGGAAGGGGGAGACCGGCCTCCGATGGCGGGAGATCCCCCCGGGCGTCCCCCAGATCGCGCTGGTCGGCGCCACCCGCAAACTCACCCCGTAACGGGTGACACGTGACAGGTAGGGATGATGAAGAGCCATAAGGATCTTGACGTTTGGAAGGAAGCGATGCCGTTGGTGAAATGTGTATATGAGCTGAGTGCGGTCCTTCCGCGGGAAGAGGTCTACGGCCTTGCGGCGCAGATGCGCCGGGCAGCCGTTTCGGTGCCGAGCAATATCGTGGAGGGGGCAGCCCGCGACCCCCTCAAGGAATTCATCCAGTTCCTATACGTGTCGCTTGGTTCCCTATCCGAGCTCGAAACACAGCTCATACTGGCGAAGGAAATATTCGGTTGTGGCGCCACTTCGCCGGGAAACCCCATCGATCGGCTGGGCAAGATGCTGATCGGTTTGATCAAGACCCTGCGAAAGCGAGGGGAGGGAGGTGAAAACCTTGCCCAATGAAGCCGTTCCTAAATCAGCGAAAGCGTCCGCCTCTCCTCAGACGTCACACATCACGCGTTACGCGGTACCGTATTTCCCCGGTTGTGCCCTGAAGGACCAGGCCGTGGGCTTCGAACGTTCGGCCCGGGCCGCCCTCTTGCGACTCGGGTGGGAGCTGAAAGAACTCCCCCGATGGAACTGCTGCGGTACGGTCTATTCCCTCTCCACCGACGACCTCATGCGCCATGTGGCCCCGGTGCGAAACTTCATTCGTGTCCAGGAGATGGGCGAGGAGAGGTTCGTCGCCCTCTGTGCCATGTGCTACAACACCTTGAAACGGTCGGCGCGGTTCGTGGCCGCGGACCTTGGGAGACTTTCGCGCATTAACGCCTTCATGGATGAGGAGCCGGACTATCGCGGGGGCGTGGAGGTGCTTCATCTGCTCCAGTTCCTGCGGGACGAGATCGGATTTGAAGAGATCGAATCCCGGGTAGAAAAGCCCCTATACGGGCTCAAGGTGGCCCCCTACTACGGGTGCATGTTGCTCCGACCCCGTGAAGTGGGGATCGACCACCCCGACGCCCCGGAGACCATGGAGCTTTTGTTCGAGCACTTGGGAGCGGAAGCGGTGAACTCCCCCCACAAAGTGGAGTGCTGTGGGGCATATCAGACGGTTGCCAACCCAGGGGTCGTCCGGGAGCGTGTGCGGGAGATCGTGGGGGCGGTGGCGCGGCGTGACGCGGACTTGATCGTCACAAGCTGCCCCCTTTGTACCTACAACCTGGAACGCCACCAACTTTCCATAACGGGTGAAGAGAAAACGCGTCACGGAATCCCGATTCTCTACTTCACCCAGCTTCTGGGGTTCGCCCTGGGGGTCCCGGAAGGGGAGCTCGGGCTCGGGGGCGCGGCCATTGACCCGCGGCCGGCACTTTCGCAGCTCGTAGGAGGTTGAGAGGATGGGCCAGGAGATAATGGAGCGGATCCGCGAGGCCAACGAGGCGGTGATCACCGGGATCGACGACGCCGACATCGCGCACTGGGTCAGCATCTACATCATGGGGAAGGCCTACCGGGTTCCGGCGGACATCACACTGATGCAGGCCATCGAGTACGCGGGGTACCGCTTCGTGCGCGGGGCGGGGTGCCGGGCCGGATTCTGCGGCGCCTGCGCCACGGTGTACCGGGTAGCCGGCGATTGGCGCCTGAAGGCGGCCCTAGCGTGCCAGACCCGGGTCGAGGACGGGATGTACCTGGTGCAGATCCCCTTCGCCCCTGCGGAGAAGCCCTCATACCGGATCGAGGAGGAGGCCCCGGCCGGGACCACCCTCCTCAAGCACTTCCCTGAGATCGCCCGGTGCGTGGCCTGCAATACCTGTACCAAGGCCTGCCCCCAGGAGCTGGAGGTGATGGACTACATCCAGGCGGCGCTCCGGGGGGACCTGAAAGGAGTTGCCGAGCTCTCCTTCGACTGCATCCAATGTGGACTTTGCTCCATCCGATGCCCAGCGGAGATCGTCCACTACCACGTGGCCCAGTTTGCCCGCAGGCTTTACGGCCGGAGTCTCCCCGTCCCCGGGCACGTGGTGGAGCGGGTCGAGGAAATCGAGTCCGGCGTGTACGCGGAGGAGTTCGAACGGCTCATGTCCTTGAGCCGCGAAGAGATCGAGGAGCTTTACAAGAAGGAGCAGCGGGAGAAGGGCGGCCTCAAATCCGATGACGCGTCACGCGTAACGCGTAACGGGCAGGGGGAGGGATAGACATGGCGGAGGAATTGAAGCTGGTACGCGGCTATCCGGAGTACATGCTCGAGTCCATCGAGCGAGTCCACGCGGCCCGGGCCAAGCGTATAGAGGAGGGCCCTCCCCCGGCGATGAGCATGGAAGAGCGGGAGGAGGTCCTCCGGTTCCACCCCGACCATGCTCCGGGCGGCAAGCGTCCCTTGAAGGTGGGCCCCAACAAGGGGGACATCGCCCCCAACGAGGTGGCTGACCTCCTAGAGGCCTACCCTCTGGTGGATCCCGCGGAGCTCGACCTCACGGTGGACATCGATGCGGAGGTCCTGATCCTGGGCGGGGGGCTTGCCGGCACCACGGCTGCCCTGTGGGCCAATGAGGAGGGGATCCCCCCCGACCGGATCCTCCTCGCCACCAAGCTCCGCCACGGGGACTCCAACTCCATCATGGCCCAGGGCGGGACTCAGGCGGCCGACAAGCCCTACGACTCCCCGGTGATCCACTTCCTGGACGCCTATGGCGGTGGGCACTTCACCAACAAGACCGACGTCCTGCGGGCCCTGGTGGAGGACGCCCCGTTCATCATGAAGTGGCTCACCGAGCTCGGGTGCCTCTTCGACCGGGACGAGAACGGTGAGTTCGTGGAAGACTGGGGCGGGGGAACCTCCCGGCCCCGGATGCACGCCGCCCGGGACTACACCGGGATGGAGGAGCTCCGGGTGATCCGGGATGAGTTCAGGAACCGGGGCTTCATGCTCCTCGAGTTCTACCCCGCGGTGGAGCTCCTCACCTCCCCCGAGGGCCGTGTCAACGGGGCAATCCTGTGGAACATGGAGATCGGGGAGTACAAGGTGGTGCGGGCGAAGGCAGTGGTGCTCGCCACCGGGGGCTTCGGCAGGCTCCACATCCGGGGCTTCCCTACCACCAACCATTACGGGGCCACCGCCGACGGGCTGGTCCTCGCCTACCGGGCCGGGGCGGTGTTCCGGGACCTGGACACCGTCCAGTACCACCCCACCGGCGCCGCCTATCCTCAGCAGATCGTGGGGCTCTTGATCACCGAGAAGGTGCGGGGGCTGGGGGCCCACGTGGTGAACCGAGAGGGCGAATGCTTTGTGTACCCCCTGGAACCCCGGGACGTGGAGGCGGCGGCCATCATCCGGGAGTGCTACGAGCGGGAGCTGGGCGTGGTCACCCCCACGGGGATGCACGGGGTGTGGCTCGATTCCCCCATGATCGAGGAGATCCACGGGGAGGGAACCATCGAGCGACGGCTCCCTGCCATGTTCCGCATGTACAAGCGGTTCGGGATCGACATGCGCAAAGACCCCATCCTCGTCTTCCCCACCCTCCACTACCAGAACGGCGGGGTGGAAACCGATCCCTGGGGGCGGACGAACGTGGAGGGGCTGTTCGTGGCCGGCGAGGTCTCGGGCGGAGTACACGGGAAGAACCGCCTCATGGGGAACTCCACCCTGGATTGTCTCGTGTTCGGGCGCCGGGCAGGGGTCGCCGCGGCACGTTATGTCAAAGAGCTCCCGGACCAAGGCCCCCTCACCTTGGGCCATGTGGAAAAGTTCGTGGAGGAACTCCGGACCGCCGGCGTTCCCGAGGGGCGCCGTTCCCCCATCCTCCTCCCCGATTACCGGGGGAAGCGGGTGTTGGCCAGGATGATCGATCTCCTATGAACGCGAAAAAGGAAGCGGAGGATCGCGTCATCCGTCACCACACACCCATCACGGAAAAGGAGGGGGCCAAACGCTGGGTAGTTCCCAAGGGGTATCTCTATCTCCTGGAGGACACCTGCAAGGGCTGCGGTTTCTGCTACACCTTCTGCCCCAAAGAGGTGCTGGCCCAGGCCGAGCACTTCAACGCCAAGGGGTACCATCCCCCCGAGGTGGTGGACGTCGACGCCTGTGTCATGTGCCGGTTCTGCGAGGCGGTGTGCCCCGAGTTCGCCATATGGCTGGAGGAAAAGGAGGAGGACCATGGCTGATAAACCCATCGCCCATCAACCACCACGCGTCGCCGACAAGAGGATCCTCACCGGGGTCCACTTCATGAACGGCGATGAGGCCATCGCCGAGGGCGCCATCGCCGCCGGGTGCACCTTCTTCGCCGCCTACCCCATCACTCCACAGTCAGAGATCGCCGAGCGGATGGCCCGTCGCCTCCCCCAGGTGGGCGGGGTGTTCATCCAGATGGAGGATGAGCTCGGAGCGATGGCGGCGGTGATCGGTGCCGCGTGGGGCGGCGTGAAGGCAATGACCGCCACCTCCGGTCCGGGCTTCTCCCTGATGATGGAGAACATCGGCCTCGCCATTATGACCGAGACCCCGTGCGTAGTGGTGGACGTCCAGCGGGGCGCCCCCTCCACCGGGCTCCCCACCCTGGTGGGCCAGGGAGACATGATGCAGGCCCGGTGGGGTTCTCACGGGCACTACGAGATCGTCGCCCTCTCCCCCGCCTCCCCCCAGGAGGCGTTCGACCTCACGGTGAAGGCCTTTGCCCTGGCGGAGCGGTTCCGGGCCCCGGTCCTCATCATGACCGACGAGGTGGTGGGACACATGTACGAGCGGGTGGAGATCCCCGGGGAAGTGCCCATGGCCCCGCGCCGAAAGCCCGAGGCGCCCCCGGGGGAGTTCCCCCCGTACCAGCCCGAGGAGGACCTGGTCCCGCCCATGGCCTGTGCCGGGGACGGCTACCGTATCCACGTCACCGGCCTCACCCACGACGAGCGGGGCTATCCCGCTATGGACCCTGAGGCCCACGATAAATTGGTGCGGCGCTTGTGCGAGAAGATCACGCGCTTCCGGGACGAATTCACCTGGTGGGAGGAGTCCATGACCGAGGATGCCGAAGTACTGGTGGTCTCCTACGGGATCTCGGCCCGGGTGGCCCTCGGCGGGGTGGAGCTCGCCCGGGAGCGAGGCATCAAGGCGGGGCTCTTCAGGCTCATCACCATTTGGCCCTTCCCCGACGAGATCCTGCGGAGGTTGGCCGAACGGGTCGGGGGAATCGTGGTGGTGGAAATCAACCTCGGCCAGATATATCGGGAGGTTGAGCGGGCCTCGGGCGGACGGATCCCCATGAGGGGCGTCTTCCACGCTGGAGGCCGCATCCACACCCCCGAGGAGGTCCTCGCTGGGATCGAGGAGGTGCTGCGATGCCGATCGTGAAGCCGAAACCGAAGCCAGCCCCGGAAGTGCTGCCGGGAGTGCGGCACCCGCTGGAGAAGTACCTGCGCACCGAGCGCCTCCCCCATATCTGGTGCTCGGGCTGTGGCCTGGGGATCGCCCTCTCGAGTTTCCTCTATGCCCTGGAGGAGTTGGAGATAGACCCCGATTCGGTGGCGGTGGTCTCGGGGATCGGCTGCGCGGGGAGGTTTGCGGGGTACGTGCGCCTCGATTCCTACCACACCACCCACGGGCGGGCCATCCCCTTCGCCACCGGGCTCAAGCTGGCCAAGCCGGACTTGAACGTGGTGGTCTTCTCCGGGGACGGGGACCTCTTCGCCATCGGGGGGAACCATTTCATCCACGCTGCCCGGCGCAATGTGGACATCACGGTGCTGTGCGTCAATAACTTCAATTATGGGATGACGGGGGGTCAGGTAGGGCCCACCACCCCCATCGAAGGCCGCACCACCACCACACCCTATGGGAACTTCGAGCACCCCTTCAACCTCGTGTACCTCGCGGCCTCGGCCGGGGCGACATATGTGGCACGCTGGACGACCCTCCATGCCCGCCGGCTCAAGGAGTCGATCAAGGAAGCCCTGCAGCACCCGGGGTTCAACTTCATCGAGATCATCTCCCCCTGTCCCACCAACTTCGGCCGTAGGAACCGCCTGGGGGATGCCCTGGACGAGATGCGCTATTACGCCGAGAAGGCGATGATCCGTCACGGAGTCGACCCCGCGGAGGCCGAGGTCGTCCCGGGGAAGGAATTCATCGTGGGGAAGTTCCTCGAGGTCCGCAAGCCCACCTACTACGAGCTCTATCGCCGGAAGGTGGAGGAGCTCTTCGGCCGTGACGCGTAGCGGGCCAAGGGACCGGGGAGGCAACATGGAGAGGAAATTGGTGGAGAGAATTGTGGAGGCACTGCGACGCGCGGCCACCGTGCTTCCGGCGGACGTGGTCGCGGCCCTCGAGGCGGCCCGGGACCGGGAGGAGGGCCCAGCCAGAGTGCAGCTCGAGGCGATCCTGGAGAACATCCACCTCGCCAAAGAGAAAGCCGTTCCCATCTGCCAAGATACCGGGGTCCAAACTTTCTTCGTGCGGGTGGGAACTAAGTTCCCGTACCTGGAGGAACTCCGGGGGACGATCCCCGAGGCGGTGCGGCAGGCGACGGAGGCAGTGCCCCTCCGGCCTAACACCGTCCACCCTTTCACCCGGGTGAACCCCGGCGACAACACCGGCCGCTTCATCCCCTACGTGACGTGGGAGCTCGTCCCAGGGGATTCCGCCGAGATCCACCTCCTCCCCAAGGGCGGGGGATCGGAGAACTGCTGCAAGCTGGTGATGCTCACCCCGGCCGTGGGGATCCCCGGCGTGGTGGAAGTGGTGGTGGAGCACATCGCCAACTGCCGCGGGCTCCCGTGTCCCCCCACGGTGGTGGGAGTGGGGATCGGCGGCGGCGCTGACCTTTCGCTCAAGCTGGGGAAACTCGCGTTGTTACGTCCCGTAGGCGAGAGACATCCCGAACCGGAGGTGGCGGCCCTGGAGGAGGAACTGGAAGAGTTGATCAACGCCCTAGGCGTGGGGCCCATGGGCCTTGGGGGAAAGACCACTGTGCTCGCGGTGCATGTGGAATATGCCCACCGGCATCCGGCCTCGCTCCCCGTGGGGATCGTGGTCCAGTGTTGGGCCGACCGCCGCGCCCGCGTGCGGATCTCGCCAAAAGGCGAGATAACGGTAACGGGTGACGCGTAACGCGTGACAAGAAGGGAAATCGCCACTCACGCGTCACCTGTTACGCGTCATGGAGGGAACGATGGAGAAAGTCCTAACGACGCCGATCGGGGAAAGCGAGGTAAGGGAGCTTAAGGCGGGGGATGTGATCTACATCGCGGGGCTCCTCGCCACCGCCCGGGACGAGGCCCACAGGGTGCTCCTCGAGCGGGGAGAGCCCTTCCCCTTGGAGGGGCTGGCCCTGTTCCACTGTGGCCCCGTGGTGAGGAAGCGGGGGGATAGTTGGGAGGTGATCGCTGCCGGGCCCACCACCTCCATGCGTATGGAGTCCCTGGAACCCGAGTTTCTGCGGAGGTTCAAGCCCCGCGTCATCATCGGGAAGGGGGGCATGGGGGAGGGGACGCTGGCGGCCCTCTCCGCGGTGGGGGCAGTGTACTGTCATTTCACCGGCGGGGCTGGGGCCCTGGCTGCCCGGGCGATAAAGGGGGTGCGGGAGGTCCATTACCTGGAGAGACTCGGGATCCCCGAGGCAATCTGGGTGTTCGAGGTCGAGAGATTCGGGCCGTTGGTGGTGGCCATGGACGCCCACGGCCGCTCCCTCTACGCGGAAGTCGGAGCGACCGTCCAGGAAAATCTCGAACGGATCCGCGCCCGGACAAAGGAGGGATAAATGGAGGGACGCAAACCGACAGTGGAGGAACTTCTCGCCAAGGCGAAGGAGCCGGCCCGCAAGGCCCCGACCTGGCACGCCTTCTACCGGGGCAAGGTCGGGACAGCCCTGAAGTGCGCCATTACGAGCTACGACGATTTCGCGATCTGGTACACGCCGGGGGTAGCCCAGCCCTGTCGGGAGATCGAGGCCGATCCCGATAAGGTCTTCGAATACACCAACAGGGGGAACATGGTGGCCGTGGTCTCAGACGGGACGCGGGTCCTGGGCCTCGGCGATATCGGTCCTGAGGCCGCCCTCCCGGTGATGGAGGGGAAGGCGATCCTGTTCAAGTACCTCGGCGGGGTGGACGCTTTCCCGGTGACCATCGCTACCAAGGACCCCGACGAGCTTATCCAGGTGGTGAAGTGGATCGCGCCAGCCTTCGGGGGGATCAACTTGGAGGACATCGCCTCGCCCAAGTGTTTCTATGTCCTGGACAGACTGCGGTCAGAGCTCGAGATCCCGGTGTGGCACGACGACCAGCAGGGGACGGCCGCCATCATGCTCGCGGGGGTGATCAACGCCCTCAAGGTGGTAGGCAAGGACCCGCAGCGTGCCACCTACACCATCTTCGGCTCAGGCGCCGCCAACATCGCCTTCGTGAGGGTCCTCATCGGCTACGGAGTCCCGCCGGGGAACATCATCATGGTGGACTCCAAGGGGGTCATGCACAAGGGGCGCGAGGACCTCGAGGCCAAGAAGGACGAGAACCCCTACAAGTGGAAGTACGCGTGCGAGACCAACGCCGAGGGGCGGACCGGCGGTCCCGAGAACGCCTTCGAGGGCTCCGACGTGCTCGTGGCCGCTTCTAAACCCGGCCCGGGGACGATCAAGCCGGAGTGGATCGCCCGGATGAACGAGGATGCCATCGTGTTCGCTACTGCCAACCCCATACCCGAGATCTGGCCGTGGGAGGCTGAGGAAGCCGGGGCCCGGATCATCGGCACCGGACGATCCGACTTCCCCAACCAGATCAACAACTCCCTGGGATTTCCCGGGATCTTCCGCGGGACACTGGACGTCTTCGCCCGCACCATCACCGACGAGATGACCATCGCCGCCGCGGAGGCCATCGCAAAGACGGCCGAGGAGAAGGGCCTGCGGGAGGATTACATCGTCCCCACCATGGCGGATTGGGAGGTGTTCATCAACGAGGCGGTGGCGGTGGCGTTGAAGGCCATCGAGCAGGGGGTGGCCAGGCGGATCCTCTCCGAGGACGAGCTCGCGCGCCAGGCCGAACGGATGATAAAGTACGCCCGGAATGAAGTGGAGATCCTCATGCGGGAGGGCCACATCCACCCCCCGCCAAGTGAATGAGGGGTAATGCGTGAAGGGCGAGGGGCGGAAGCGATCTACTCTTAGGAGTTGAGTGCCCCCCGTTTCCCTCCCGACCGTTCCCGGTGAATATGTCGACAGGTATGGAAAAGGGGCCAGCGATGGCTGGCCCTTTTCTCGATAGTTCGTGGCGCAGGTTCACTTCCCCGGGGACTTGAGCCCCTTCCGCTCGTACTCGCGCCTCCTGAGCTCGGCGCGCTTGATCTTTCCGCTAGGTGTCTTGGGGAGCTCCGTGACGAACTCGATCTCGCGGGGGTACTTGTAGGGGGCGGTGATTTCCTTCACGTGGTTCTGGAGCTCCCTGACGAGCTCCTCGGAAGGCCCGTACCCCGGGGCGAGGATCACGAACGCCTTAACGATCTCCCCCCGCTCCGGGTGAGGTGAGCCCACCACCGCGGCCTCCGCCACCGCCGGGTGCGACACCAGCGCAGATTCCACCTCGAACGGGCCGATCCGGTATCCCGCTGAGAGGATGATGTCATCCGCCCGGCCTTCGAAGAAGAAGTAGCCCTCGTCGTCGATCCGCACCAGATCCCCGGTGCGGTACCACTTCCCCGCGAAGACCTCCGCCGTTAACGCGGGGTTCCTCCAGTAGCCATCGAAGATCCCGGGGTTCCCCACCGCCACCGCCACCTCCCCGATCCCCCCGGGGCCCACGGGATTCCCCTCCTCGTCGATAACGGTGGCGTTCGGTCCGGGGGTGGGGACGCCCATGGAACCCGGCTTCACCGGGAGCCCCGGGTAGTTGCACACGAGACACACCGACTCCGTCTGCCCGTAGCCGTCGCGGATCGTCACCCCCAGGGTCTCGCGGAAAGAATCGATCACCTCGGCGTTCAGGGGCTCCCCCGCGGAGAGGGCTTCCCGGAGTTTTATCTTCCCCCGGTAACCCTCCAAGTCCGGCACGTGGGCCAGGATCATGCGGTACTCGGTGGGGGTGGCGCAGAGCTTGGTGATGGGGTAGCGCGAGAGGACCTCGAGATACCTCTCGGGGTCGAACCGCCCATAGAAGATGAACTGGGTGAGCCCGTGGGCGAGGCCCACGCCCACCGGGGACCAGTACCACTTCGCCCACCCCGGGGCGGTGGTGGCCCAGATGAAATCGTCCGGGTCCACGTCCCACCAATAGCGAGCAGTGATAACGGAGTGGCCGTAGATCCAGCGGTGCTTGTGCATTACCGGCTTGGGCTCGCCGGTCGTCCCGGAGGTGAAGTTTATGGTGAGGGGGTCGTTCACGGTGAGGGGAACCGGCTCCACCGCCGGGGCCTTCTCGACCGCTTCCCCAAAGGGGAGCCAGCCCGACCGCTCCCCCCCGATGAGGATGAAGTGTTCCAGGGGGCACTGGCCCCGTACTTCGTCCACTTCGTCGGCGGTGGAAGTGTGGGCCACCACCACCCGTGCCCCCGAGACCTCGGTCCGGTAGATGATGTCCTTGGCCCGCAGCATTTCGGTGCAGGGGACGGCCACGCCACCGGCCTTGAAGGTCCCGATCTGGGCCACGAACGCCTCGGGGAGCCGGGGGAAGATGTGGAGGACAGGGTCCCCCTTCCGTATCCCCAGCCGCCTTAGCACCGCGGCGAACCGTGAGGAGAGGTCGGAGAGCTCCCCCCAGGTCAGGGTCCGTCTCTCCCCCCTCTCGGATTCCCACACCACCGCGGGCTTATCCGGGCGTTTCCGGGCGTGGGCGTCCACGGCCGCCGCGATGTTATAATCGGTCGGGATGTCCCATCGGAAACCACGTCTCTCGCGCTCATACTCATCCCTCGTCCACGGCACTCCCGTATCCCCCCTTTGTCCGAACTTCCTTTTTGGAGTTATATCGTAACGCCATGGGCACCGACAAAGCGAGGGCGATTGTGGTCCTATCGCCGTGGGCGGCGCGCCGGCTGATCGCCAAGGGGGTGGCCGCGTACCCGCCGGTGCGCCGGGCGCTGGAGGGGGGGCTCGTGATCGTCACGTTGGGGACTACCAACGCCTACGTGGCCGAGGAGCTTTCCGGCGCCCCAGTGGACAAGTCGCGGTACCGCGCGGGCTACATCGAGATCGGAAGCGGGCTCAAGGCCCTTCCCCCCGCGGAGCGGTCCCGGCCCGTGATCCTTTTCCGGGGGCGGAAAGTGGGCTGGGGCCCGGAGGAAGTCCTGGAGAAGCTTTCCGCCGGGGACGTGCTCATCAAGGGGGCGAACGTGATCGATCCCCGCGGGATCTGCGGCGTCTTCGCTTCCTCCCCTACCGGCGGCACGGTGGGGCGGTACGTCACCGCCGCCATCGCGCGGGGCGCGGAGATCGTGATCCCCATCTCCCGAGCGAAGTCGATCCACGGTAGCGTACCGGGGCTCACCAGGCGGCTCGGTATAGGCCGTCTACGATACGCGAGCGGCGATCCCATTGGGGTCTACCCCCTGGTGGGGCACCACATCACCGAGGTCGAGGCGGTCCAGCTCCTCTACGGCGTCGACGCGGAGCACATGGGGAGCTGTGGCCTCCACGGCGGGGAAGTGGTCCTCCTCCTCGAGGGGGAGGGCGGAGCAGTGGAACGCGCCTTCACCGACCTCTCCGATCTCAACCGGCGGGAGAGGCCCCCATTCTGAGGACGTGAGGACCGTCCGGAAGAGGGGAGAGGCGAAGCTGGTGCGGGAGCGCTCCCGGTTCCTCTCCTTCGCCTATCCTGCGTCCACGGAGGGCGAGGCCCTGGACCTGGTGGTGGGGCTGCGGCGCAGATATCACGACGCCCACCACGTGGCGTATGCATATCGGATTTCGGTGGACGGGCGGCTCCTGGAGCGGGCCGACGACGCCGGGGAGCCTTCCCGCTCGGCGGGCTGGCCGATCCTCGAGCTCCTGAGGGGGAAGGAGCTCGTGAACGTCCTCGTCGTGGTGGTGCGGTACTTCGGCGGGGTGAAGCTGGGGGTGGGGAACCTCCGACGGGCCTACCGCGATGCCGCGGCCCTGGCGTTAGAGGAGGCCGGGATCGTGGAGTTCGTGCCTCGGGTAAGGCTGCGGCTGGGCTTCGCCCCCGGGGATTCTGGCCGCGCCTTTCCGCTCATCTCCCGTCTCGGCGCGGAGATCCGGTCACGTGAGTACGCCGACGGACGGGTGGTCCTCACGGTGGAAGTCCCCCGGGGTCGGGCCGCGGATATCCGGGAGGCGGTCCGGCCATGGGGGGATGTGGAGCCTGTAGAATAGGTGGCCATGTTCGAGTTCCTGGAGGGGGAGGTCGTCGCCGTGGGCGGGGAGACGGTGGTCCTCCAGGTGGGGGGGGTGGGGTTCAGGCTCGCCGTCCCCGGGCGGACCGCCGCCGGGCTCAGGGGCTTCGCCAAGCTCTACACGCACCTCGTGGTGAGCGAGGACGAGCTCTCCCTCTACGGGTTCGCCACGCCAGAGGAACGTGACATGTTCGTGGGGCTGCTCTCGGTGCCACAACTCGGGCCGCGGCTCGCGTTCCGGCTGGTGGCCGCCATGCCCCCGGAGGAGTTCGCCGCCGCCATCCGCCGGGGCGATCTCTCGGCGCTGGAGCAGGTCAAGGGGATCGGCCGCCGCACTGCGCAACGCATCATGGTCGAGCTCTCGGAACGTTTGGCCAAGGTGGTGCCCGCGACCCCCACGCCCCTGTCGGAGAAGGAGACGGTGGTCCTTCGGGCCCTCACCTCCAAGGCCCTGGGGTTCTCAGAGGCCGAGGCGCGGAAGGCGCTTGAGCTCGTGCGCAAGGAGTGCGACCCCGACTCCCCGGTGGAAGAAATGATCCGCCGGGCCCTGCAGATCCTGTCCGCACGATGAGGGTCATGGGTCTAGACGTGGGGGAGAGAGGGATCGGGATCGCCCTCTCCGATGAGACCGGGACCATCGCCCAGGGGAAGGGGGTTTACCGGCGTCGGACCCTCGCGGACGACCTCGCATACGTGGCGGAGAGGGCGAGGGAGTGGGGCGCCGAGCGGATCGTGGTGGGCCACCCCCTGAACATGGACGGGACCGAGGGGGAACAGGCCCGGGCGGTGCGGGAGTTCGCGGGGGCTTTAGAGGACGTGGCGGGAATTCCGGTAGAGCTATGGGACGAGCGCTGGACCACCGCCGAGGCGGAGCGGGTCTTGCTAGAGGCCGACTTGAGCCGCCGGAAGCGCCGGGAGGTCCGGGACGAGCTCGCCGCCGTCCTCATCCTCCAAACCTGGCTCGACGCCTACGGCGCCCGAGGGTAGCATTTTACGCAGATCGCGTTACGCTACATGCGTAAGTTCGCCCGAACTCCCGCTGAATCCAATGTTTAAAGAAAATATCCGTGAACTCGTATGCCCCGTTCACCCGCTCTAAGACCTCGTCCGCGAGCAACCGCTCCACGGCCCGCTGGACGCTGGAAGCCGAGCCCAGGTTGTGTTTCCGCGGGAAGCTACTTGAGTAGATCTCCCCCCGGGGCGTGCCCTCCCGGATCAGGGCGACCAGGAGCAGTCGGGCCTTGAGGGCATTGAAACTTCTGCTCGTGTTTCCGTGAATCATCTGAGACGTCCCAAACTTGCTGTGGGGGAAGGTCCGGGTTGCAGATCACGGTTTTGGGATCCAACTAGGGTGGCCCTACCGCTTAACTACATTTAAGAGGAAGCGGAGATGCAGTCTCTGTCTTGGAATTGCGTCTTACAGCTGCAGACTTCGTACGAGCTTCACAATGAGCACAACTTGTGTGTGGGAAAGGGCTCATTTATAAATCGAAGCTATGGCGCGGGAGGCTTGCGGGACGTTGCGCATCGGGGACGAGGGGCGGATGGTTACCCTCGCTGGCTGGGTCCACCGGGTGCGGGACCTCGGGGGGATCACCTTCGTGGACCTGCGGGACGGAAGTGGTCTGGTGCAGCTCGTCTTCCGCGATATCCCCGAGGCCCACGACCTCTCCCTCGAGGACGTGATCCGGATCCGAGGGACCGTCCGCCGGCGGGAGTCCCCCAACCCCAAGCTTCCCACAGGCGAGATCGAGGTCGTGGTGGAGGAACTGGAGATGCTCTCCAAGTCGAAGCCCCTTCCCTTCCCCGTGGATACCGACGAGCCCCGCGCCAGCGAGGAGACCAGGCTCCGCTACCGGTTCCTCGATCTGCGACGTGAGCGGATGCAGCGGAACCTACACATGCGCCACAAGGTCTCCCTCGCCATCCGCAACTACCTCTCCACACAGGGGTTCGTCGAGGTGGAGACCCCCTACCTCACCCGCTCCACCCCCGAGGGGGCCCGGGACTTCCTCGTACCCTCGCGTCTCGAGCCGGGGAAGTTCTACGCCCTCCCCCAGTCCCCCCAGCTCTTCAAGCAGACCCTGGTCATTTCCGGGGTGGAGCGCTACTTCCAGATCGTCCGCTGCTTCCGCGACGAGGACCTCCGCGCCGACCGCCAGCCCGAGTTTACCCAGCTGGACCTCGAAATGGCCTTCCTCGAGGATCCCGACGAGCTCTTCACGGTCATCGAGGGCCTCGTGGTCCACGTGTTCCGCGAGGCGATCGGGGTCGAGCTCGAGGCCCCCTTCCCCCGGATCTCCTACGCCGAGGCGATGCTCCGCTACGGGTCGGACAAGCCCGATCTGCGTTTCGGGATGGAGATCGTGGACGTGACCGAGCTCTTCCGGGGCTGCGGGTTCAGGGTCTTCGCCGAGGCGGTGGAGCGGGGGGAGGTCGTTCGGGCCCTCCCCGTCCCCGGCGCCGCGGTGAAGTCCCGCTCCGAGCTGAAGAGACTCGAGGAGCGCGCGGTGGAGCTCGGCCTCGGGGGGGTGGCGTGGGCGAAATTCACCCTCGAGGGGGTGAGCTCCCCCATCGCCAAGTTCACCTCTGAGGAGCTCCTGCGGAGAGCTGCGGAGAAGGCGGGGGCCGGGGAAAGGGATCTTCTGCTCCTCGCCGCCGGGCCCGCCGGGACGGTGGCCGAGGCGTTGGGGACGTTAAGGGTCGAGCTCGCCCGGGAGCTCGGCCTCGTCCCCAAAGGGGCCTGGGCCCTCTGCTGGATCGTGGACTTCCCCCTCTTTAAGCTCGACGACGAGGAGGGGAGGATCATCTCGGAACACCACCCCTTCACCTCCCCCCACCCCGACGACATCCCGCTACTCGAGACCGACCCCCTCAAGGTCCGGGCGCGCTCCTACGACCTCGTGATAAACGGGGTGGAGATCGCCTCCGGCTCCATCAGGATCCACCGCCGCGACCTCCAGGAGCGGATCTTCAAGCTGCTCGGACTCACCGAGGAGGAGGCGCGGGAGAAGTTCGGGTTCCTCCTCAGGGCGCTGGAGTACGGGGCGCCTCCCCACGGGGGTATCGCCTTCGGGCTCGATCGAATGGTGATGATGCTCGCAGGGGAAAGCTCGATCCGCGAGGTGATCGCCTTCCCCAAGACCGCCACCGGCGCTTGTCCTCTCACCGGGGCTCCGGCGGAGGTCACCGAGGAACAGCTCCGCGAGCTCCACCTGAGGCTCGAGAGCTAAAAAGACGCCGGAGTGTCCTCCGGCGTCACTGGCAATCGTCGGAGCTTTGGCCTAGGAAAGGCCGAGGCACTGGCGCATGAGGCGCGGCGGGAGCGACCCACACGATAGGATCGCGTCGTGCAGCTCCTGCAGGCTCGCCCCGGGACGTTTGGCCTTGTATTCCTCGATGAGCTTCAGGATCTCGAGCTTCCCCACGAGGTAGCTCATCGGTTGCGTTGGGGACGAGGTGTAGCGGCGCACCTCCGCCAGGGCGTTAGTGCGCTCGAGGCCCACCTCGTTCACCAGGAAATCCACGCCCTCCTCCACCGTCATCCCCCGGCAGTGGAGGGAGACGTCTAGAATGATCCGGGCCGCCCGCCATAACTGGTCGGAAAGCCTCCCGAGGCGCTGGATCGGCTC
>MTNJ01000032.1 GCA_002011425.1 Candidatus Acetothermia bacterium JdFR-48
AGCACCCGCTGGCGCACCTTCCCTCCCACTCTGCGGTTCTCCACCAGCTGGAGGTAGGTGACGGTGGAACCGTCTTTGTTTACGCGGCGCTTTTCCCGGATAAACATGACACTGCATTATACCATGCTATTGTCCGTGATGAAAGGAGACAAGTGTCATTTATGTGGCACTACATAAGGCGGCGAAATCCTGCCGGAAGCGACAGAAAAGCTCGTATTTGAGGGATCGAGGCCTTAGAAAACCGCCCTAACTTGTCAAAGTCGGGGCTGGGAGTTCCACGACGCGATGTTCCCCTATTCTCATGAGGGGAAGCTCCCCCAGGAGTTCGACCTGGGACTCGTACAGTCGATCTTCGCCTCGGTAGGGGGCGATCCCCAGGAGTTCGCGGCCTGTCTCTCCGCGGGGACGTACGCGGACGCGGTGAAGGAGATCGAGCGTGTCGCGGGGGAGTTGGGCGTCCTCGGAACCCCCACATTCTTCGTGGACGGTTGGGCCATACCCGGTGCCTACCCGTACGAGGTTTTCCGCGGCGTGATCGAGTCGCTCCTGCGGAAGGGACAATAGAAGGTCCCGCGGGCCTCCTTCCCGTCCTTTCTCCCTACTCCTTGGCCGCTTCGATCTCGTCGATGCAGAAGTCGCAGTCGTAGTCGTAAACTGTGATCACGAGCCGCGGCTGGACGACGCGGCGGCCGGCGAGGGCGAAGGTCACGGCGTAACGGACGTCGTCGTCGACGCCGTCACCGTCGAAGTCACCTCGCGCGGAGTCCCGCGCTTTGATCACCTGGATCCGGGCATCGACGAGGCCGTCCGAGTCGATATCGATGACCACCACCTCCGCGGTGCACTCGAGGTCGGCCGTGACGAGCCACATGCGGTCGTCGGTCACCCCATCTAGGTCGAGGTCGGCCGTGTAGGAGCAGGGATGGCTCTCGGGGTCGAGCGGGTCGGTCCGAGCGATTTCCTCGTCCTCGTCGGCGAAGCCATCGCCATCGGTGTCCGCCGGGAGGCTCCCGGGCGGGGTCACGAGGGGGATGAGGGGCGAGTTGCACGGATCGGGGTCGAGGCCATCGATGAACCCGTCCGAGTCGGAGTCGCGGTTAGTGGGATCCAGGACCGGGACGGAGATCACCTCGTAGTTGGGCCCGTCCTCGTCGACGTAGCCATCACCGTCGTTGTCGATCTCGTCATCGGGATCCTCGTCGATCAGGCCGTCGCCGTCGTCGTCCAGGTTATCGAAGATCAAGGCGGTACACACGTATTCCACCTCGGGCCCGTCGAGGATCCAGTCGTTGTCGGTGTCGTGATCCAGCGGGTTGGTGGGGTTGAACGGGTAGGCCGCCGCGGGGTTCGGCTGGTACCGCTCCTGATAGTCGGTGAGGCCGTCGTTGTCGGTGTCGGGGTCACAGGGGTCGGTCTCGGTGGGATACGGGATGGGCGGCCCGGGCAGGGGATCGGCGTGGTCGAACTCGCTGGGGAGGAAATCGAAGTTGCCGTCGTGGTTCCGGTCTTCGTAACCGTCGGTGAGGCCGTCGCCGTCGGTGTCGGGGTTCAGGGGGTCGAGACAGCCGCATTCGGGATAGGTGACCTCGATGGGCCGGCCGAAGAGGTCCTCGGTGGGAATCATGTATTGGCGGGAGGTGGAGAAGCCGAGCTTTTCGATCCCGTCGCCCTCGGCATCGCCATCGGTGTCGTACTGGTTGGGGTCCGTCTCCCCGGCGTCCCAGGCGCCGTTCCCGTTCTCGTCCTCCCCTAGGCCCTTGGGGTTCGGGTGGTCGCCGATCCCGTCCGGGCTCCCGGGCCGGGTCATGACCGGGCACGGGACGTTGCCGGGGATATCGCACGATTTGCAGATGGGGTTCACGGTCACCGTGGGATGGCCGCTCACCATGTACGGGGTCCCGGCGCCGCCGTCGCACAGGCCGTCGCCGTCGGTGTCGGCGACCACGGGGTTGGTGGGGTTGGAGCCGAACGCCTCGGCCGAGTCGAGGAGGCCGTCGTCGTCGGTGTCGGGGTCGAAGGGGTCGGTGGGGATGGGCCCGCCGCCCGTGACCTCGTGCCAGTCGTTCCGGCCGTCGTCGTCGGTATCCCAGTCCGCGGGATCGGTGCCAAGCCCCACCTCCTCGCCGTCGGTGAGGCCGTCCCCGTCGGAGTCCGGATCGCACACGTTACACACGGCGTCGTCGGCCTGTTCCCCGGTGGCCGGGGTGACCACCACCCGCACCGTGCCCGGGGCCTCCACGTCCGCCGCGGCTACATCCTGGAAGCCCTCGACGAACACGTAGGAGTAGAGGAAGCCGTTCGGGCCCTCCCGAGAGATGGGAATCACCGCCCCGTCTTGCACGCCGTCCCCGTCCGAGTCGGCGTTGTTCACGTAGGGGCACTCGACATCCCGCGTGCCTCCCAGGCCACCGCCGAGGCCGCTCAACCCCGTCCCGGTGTACACGGGTTCGCCGCAGGAGCCCTCCACCGGGTCGGGGAGGTAATCGTCGTCGGTGTTGATATCCAAGGGATCGGACTCCTGGTCAAAGGTGCGATTCGGCCAGGCGCCGCCGGTGGCGATGAGCTCGTCGGCGTCCATGATGGTGTCATTATCGGAGTCGGCGTCCAGGGGATCGGTGCCGGTAGTGTTCAACTCCTCGAAGTCCGAGAGGCCATCGTTGTCCGAGTCGGCGTCCAGGGCCGGGATCGTGGGATCCAAAGCGGGACCAGGAGCAGGGTTAAAGGTGTAGAGCGGCCCGCTTCCGGAATAGTTAGCCACCGGGAGCGTGGTGGAACGACCCTCCGGGGTCACCGTCTCAAAGCCCGGAGCCGGCCGTGGCCGGCCGGAAATGGGCCCGCCGCCCAAGAGGGCCACCTCCTCGCCGTCCAGGAGGCCGTCGCCATCGGTGTCGGGGTTACACAAGTCGGTCTCCCAGTACTCGACCGACTTCTGCGCCTGACTGCCGATGCCACCCACGGTGATCCCGGAGCCATTCACGCCCCAGGTGCCGTCGTGGTTCGCGTCCTCGGTCCCGTCCAGGAGGCCGTCGTTGTCGGAATCGGCGTTGTTCACATACGGGCAGGCGGTGTCGTCGACGCCGCCCGTGGTACGGCTAATTCCGAGACCGGTCCCTTCGTACTCGATGTCGTCGGTGAGGCCGTCGTCGTCCGTGTCCGGATCCAAGGGATCGGAGACTTGCAGGAACGTCCGCTTGGGCCAGGCGCCACCGGTGGCGATGAGCTCATCGGCATCGGAGATACCATCCCCATCGGTGTCCCAGTTCAAGGGATCGGTCTGGGTTATGTTCACTTCCTCGTAGTCCGAAAGGCCGTCGTTATCCGAATCATCGTCCAGGGCAGGCACGGTGGTCACGTCGCCGCTCGCCGTATGGGCGGTCACCGCCCCTTGGCCGAACAGCCTTTCCTCCTGGCCGTCCAGTAGGCCGTCGTCATCGGTGTCCGGATCGCAGAACGAGGTCTCTCCACTTCCCTGGGAGCTGCTGTCGCCCAGGGAGTTGGTTATCACACCGTCGTGGTTCGCGTCCTCATAGCCGTCCTGGAGGCCGTCGTCATCGGAGTCGGCGTCGTTGACGTATGGGCAAACAAGGTCGTCGCTTCCGCCGGGGCTGCTATGTCCTGTCCCCAGCCCGGTCCCATCGTACTCGATGTTGTCCGGGAGGCCATCATCATCGGTGTCCGGATCCAGGGGGTCGGAGATCTGTTGGAACTGCCGGTGAGGCCAAGCTCCGCCGATGGCGATGAACTCGTTCACATCCCAAATCCCGTCCCCATCGGTGTCGTAATTGAGAGGATCGGTGAAGGTGACATTCACCTCCTCGTAGTCTGAAAGGCCGTCGTCGTCCGAGTCGGTATCCAAAGCAGGATTGGTTTCGGTCTCATAAGGCGTTATCACTTGCACACTGCCCGCCCCGAACAGGGCCACTTCCTCTCCATCAGAGAGGCCATCGCCGTCGGTATCGGTCAAGCACAGATGAGTCTCCCCGGAACCAGTGCTGGGGGCTCCTACACCGGTGCCGCCGATAGTGCCTTCCCACTTGCCATTGCCGTTTAGATCCTCGGCTCCGTCTTGGAGACCATCATCGTCCGAATCGGCATCGTTAACGTAAGGGGAATAGTCGGAGTCGTCGACTGAGGTGGCCAGCTTTCCGGGGTCAATCTCAATATTATCCGGGAGTCCGTCACCATCAGTGTCCGCCTCCAAAGGATTCGCATGGTCTCGTGGGTCAGTGCGTGCATGTGTCCCCACTTCTTCCCCGTCCTTTATGCCATCATCGTCAGAATCATCATCACAGAACTTAGTCTGGTAGAGGTGGAACTCGTCTCCATCGGTTAGGCTGTCGTCGTCACTATCGCTGTCCTTAGGACTAGGGCAGTAATCCGGGCCGATCCAGCCCCCTGCCAGGTTGATCTCTTCCCCATCCCCTAACCCGTCGTTATCGTAGTCGCTGTTTCCATCGTCGAGTCCGATGATCAACTCAATGGTCTCCGGGATGCCATCGCCGTCCCCGTCATAACATAGATGGTTGGCCGCCATGTCCAGGGCAAACGCGGCTACGTCGCCGAAGTCCCAGTCCGGGATCGCTCCGATGGCCGCGGCGGCGTCGGCCATGGCCAAGCAGATGTCACTTAGGATAGAACAGGCTTTATCAACATTGTAATTATCGCCTGGATTGACTGTCTTCTTTATCTCAGTGTTCCCCGCACTTCCCGCGTGGACTGCCGGATCGGTTGAAGGGTGGTACTGGGCGATAATCTCGTGGACCGGGGCAACGCTCTCATCTATATAGAAAGTTACCTGGGCCTGCCCATTTGACAGATTGGTCGTGGTCGAGGAGAAGTGCCCTGTATTTCCGGGGTTCTTCCACTCGATGTACCCTTCAGGAGTGACCGCAGTCCCATGCCCGCTCATCGAGTCGTCCTCGGAAACGGTAGCTGTACACGTGTATTGGTTATCACCACTTTCACTACAGCTTACTTCGGTTTTCGTTTGCCGGAGCTTAACGGTCAACGAGGCGTTGCTGCTGCTTCCAGTATGCACCTGGTCAGCGCTTTCGTAGGTGGCCTGGATAGTATGGGAGATGTCATTGCCGTCAGATGGAGTATATTTGGCTGTCCAGGTAGAGATCCCGTCATCATTAGCGTCAGTCTGTTTTTGAAGATCAGAAAAGCTTCCCTTTCCACTCGGGTTAGCTATCAGATTTATGGTCCCATCCGGATCCGTTTTGCTCCCCGCAGATATGATGTCTTTAACGACTATCGTGATTGTTGTTGGCTCGTTCACATAAACAGTGGAAGGGTAAAGGGTTACTTCAGTACGTGTCTCACGACGGTTGACAACGAGGTTAACAGATCCCTGTCCCGTTTGATGAACAGATGACCCATTATAGGTGGCAGTTATAACGTGTGTCGTCGTAGCCGAATCCGCCTGGGTGGGAGTATAAGTGATTGTACAAGTAGAAAATGTTCCACCACCAGGATCAGGAGTCAAGTCAACGGTATCATTCCCCGAGTCAAACTGTCCGGTTCCACTAGTGGAGAAGGTAACGGTCCCAGTGGGGGCTTCGGAGGTTCCTTCCGTAGTGACATCACGTACGGTCACGGTGACAGTAACACCCTGATTGACATAGGCTGCCACTGGGGAGATGCTCACCTCAACCACAACCTCACGCTTGAGCACGTCCACCGAGTCGGTCGTGGAACTCCCGTTGAATAAGGCCGGATCATCTGGCGTATAAGTAACGGTGAAAGTGTGGGTGGAGGGCTCCCCTGTGGAAGGGGTGTAATACAAGGTACAAACTGACTGACTATCGCTCGAGCTTCCTACGTCAAGCGTACAGGTGTCGACCACGCCCAAATTGGGATCCGTTAGCTCGAGCTCGACCGTTCCCGTGGGGTCTGTGGCACCACTCGTGTTGGTTACTGTCACGTTAATAGTGACTTGCTGATTCACGTAAACAATAGAAGGCGTTACCTCGATTGACACCTGGGTATCGTCCTGGGCTAGACTGGCGAATCCTAAGAAGAGCAGTACGGCCAAACCACCCAGTGCTACACTGACCAGCCTGCCGCCTACAACCGACGTTGAACCGAAAAAGATCTTGCTCCTCATCCGCTCCTCCACACCTCAGAACATATAACCCGTGCTTACGGTGAACCGCCCCAAGCCATAACGTCCGAAGATGAAGTGGACTCCGACTTGGAGCGGGTTCAAGTTGATCCTGAACCTGAGAGAGAAACTGGCGAAGGCGAGGCCCCGGTCGGACTGATAAGCATAGGACAAGTTATAGCTCGAAGAGAATGTCCCTTGATTCAGCGAGAGCGAGGCTGAGGCAGAGCTTATCCCGTGCTCGCTCGTGGCCGTGGCCCGGGCGGAGAAGATCCCGCTTGTCCACCCCAGGTTGAGTTGCTTCCGGAAGCTCATGTTGAGCGTCCCCGACTCGAACTCTCCTTCAGGGTCGAAGTGAAGGTTGAGGGAACCCAACGGGGTGGACGCGCTCACGGAGAACCCTCCCCACTCGATCCCATCGGGGACTTCTAGGCTGAAGGAGGTGCTTACGCGCACGTTATCAAATATATTTGCGGTTATCGAGCCACGCAGAGTGAGAAATGTTTTTCCCTTCGGCTCGATGGCGAAGGTCAGCCCCAACCGTATGTCGTCGACTGGCACCTCGGGGACGCTGCACCAAGGACAGACTAAAGTGATGTTGCTCAGGGAGACTGTGGCGAAGAGGCGACCTGGCTCCGCCCGTACCGAGGTGGAGTAGCCCTTCACGCTGAAGCTTCCGGGCTCCGCTCCTAAGCCTACTTGGACGCTGAGGCCGATGCCTCCCGCAATGGTCGTGGAGACCTTTATTAGGGTTCCCAGGGCGAAACTCTGGCTCTGTACGCCGTAGTGAAGCGGGGCGAAGTCCGCTCCCGGGTTGGGGAAGTTGAGGTCTTGGAACACCGAGGTCCACTGGATGCGGAAGCCGTCCATCTGCCAGTTGGCCTGAACTTGAGCCGCGGCGAAGAGCATGTCCCCCGGGGGGATGATCGCGGAGTTGGGGAGGTGGTTGACGTCGACGACCGACTCGAAGGGCACTGCGAGCCAGAGCTCCGGCTTCACCTCTACTTCGCCCAGGTACCCTTGGGCTCCTGCTATCACGTGCTCGAAGCCCGCGAAGCCTGCGGTGGCATCGAGCCACAGATCCGCCTTCTCCTCGAAGGAGAGTCTGAACTTCAAGGCTATGTCCAGGTCCCAGGAGAAGACTGTGCGTTCACAACGGGTGTCACCTTTGATCTCTTCCACCAAAGTACACGGCAGGGGGATGGCGCTCAGGTTCACCGTGGTGTTTCCCGAGAGGGCAGGGGAGGAGAAGGCGGAGAGACTAAGGGAAAAGGTGAGGACTGCCACACACACCAAGAGTTCCCGCACCCGAACCTCCTAAAAGTCCAGAGAAGCACACACCCAGCAGGTACTACACCTGAGGGGAGAACAGAGACTCCCACGTCAGATGTCGCGTACCAGCCGCTTCCCTAAATTCTTACCCATCTCGGGATGCAGGATAATAAGACGAGACGAAACAGTCAAGACCCTGAAAGGGGAATAGGGGCCTCTGCATAGGTTGCTTCATGGAGATATTCACCTTAATTTTACTGAAGTCGGCAACAATGGAGGTGGAAAGCCATGGAACATGAACTCCTGAGGGAGTGTCGCAAACGGATGGATAAGACCATTGCCGCATTGGAGGCGGACCTCGCCAAGGTACAGACGGGGAGGGCCAATCCTGCGTTGTTGGAGGACATCAAGGTGGATTACTACGGCACCCCCACGCCCTTAAAGCACATCGCCCACATCACCGCCCCGGACCCGGATCTGTTGGTGGTCAGGCCCTTCGATCGGACTCAGATCGGTGCCATGGAGAAGGCCATCGTCGCCGCCGACCTCGGCCTCAACCCACAATCGGACGGAAACGTCATCCGCATCAAGGTCCCCCGGCTCTCGGAGGAGCGGCGTGAGGAGCTCGTGAAACTCGTGAAACGCCGGGGCGAGGAGGCCAAAGTCGCCCTGCGCAACATCCGTCGCGATTACAAGGAGAGGTTCGACGACATGAAGGACGAGGGCCAGCTCCCCGAGGATGACCACCGGCGCCTCCGGGAACAGCTGGACAAGATCACCCAGGAGTACACCGAGAAGGTCGACCAGGTTGTCGAAGCGAAGGCCCAACAGATGCGGACCCTCTGATATGACGTTCTGTTCGGCCCTGGGGATCCCCGAGGTCCTGCTCGCCGGGACCGCGGTGGCCCTGGGACTCGGGATCGCATTGGGGTGGCGCTGGGGGACGGGGGTCCTGTGGGGAACGGGCACGGTCCTCTTGGGGTACGGGGTGAGCTGGGCCTATTTTCCCCTCCTGCGGGGAGTCACCCGTGTGCGGTTGGCAGCGGGGATCATGGCGGGGACGAGGTTCTTCCTCTACGCTGCCGTCTCCTTCACGGGGATCTCTCTGGGGCTCGCGCCCTTGGCGGTCTGTGCGGGTTTGCTTATTCCGGGGCTCGCTCTTAAAATGCGCTTGCTCTTCCGAGGGGCGGAATGCTAGAACAGCTTGGGAAAAAGTTGATCCTGAAGCTAGAGCTCGGGCCCTTGACGATCGCGTTCGACATCGTCACCGTGGCCATGGGGTTCGTCGTCTCGGCCGTCCTCATCCTCCTCGCCCTCTGGTTCCGCAGGTCCATCCCCCGAGACCCCGAGGCTCCCCTGAGCCGGAAGTTGGCCTTCCTCAAGGCCTCATTCGAATTCTTCGACGAACAGCTCTTGGGAGGCTTCTCTCCGGAGCTCGCCCGGGCCCTCTTCCCCCTCATCACCACGCTTTTCCTGTACGTCCTCTTCTCCAACTGGCTCTCCGTCATCCCCCGGGCCCAGTCCCCCACCCAGAACCTCAACGTCACCATGGGGCTCGCGCTCATGGTCTATGCCCTCTCACACGTGTATGCCATCCGGGTCAAGGGGGCGGGTAGACACCTGCGGAGCTACCTCGAGCCATACCCCTTCCTCCTCCCCATGAACATGATCGGGGACTTCGGCCGCACCCTATCCCATGGGTTCCGTCTCTTCGGGAATATCTTCGGAGGCGCGATCCTCACCACGATTGTGGTGAGCTTGGCGGCGAAAATGTTCGAATCACTTAGCTTTTTCACCCCTTTCGGCCTCGTTTTGGGAGTCGGGATCGGGACCTTCCTCAACTTTTGGTTCGGGGTTTTCATCGGGGCCATCCAGGCACTGGTCTTTGCGCTCCTGGCCTCGGTGTACATAAGGTTAGTGACCACTTGAGAAAGGGGGAAAGCGATGAATATCTCGGGCGAACACCTGGTGGATGCGATCAAGTACCTGGCCGCAGGGATCGCCATGGGGCTCGGGGCCATTGGGCCAGCCATCGGCGAGGGGATAGCCGCCGCCCACGCGCTGGACGGCATGGCCCGCCAGCCGGAGATGGAAGGGGCGTTGTTGCGGACGATGATCATCGGTCAGGCCATTACCGAGTCCACCGGGATCTACTCCTTGGTGGTGGCCATCATCCTCCTCTTCGTGGTCTGAGGGGGTAGCGACTTGATCAAGACCTTCTGGGGCACCATCGTCAAGAACTTGAACTGGACGCTCATTCTCAATATCGTCAACTTTCTCCTCCTCGTCTGGCTCCTCAAGCGGATCCTCTACCGGCGGACCCTGGACTGGATCGAGCGGCGCCGGGCCCTGGAGGAGGAGAGGCTTCGGCGGGCCAAGCAGGCCGAGGAGGAGGCGCAGGCGCTCCTCGTGCGGCGCCGGGAGGAACTCGCCGAGGCGAACCGCACGGCCCGCGAGATCCTGTCACGGGCCGAGGCCGAGGCCCAGCGGATGCTCAAGGAGGCCCGGGAGGAAGCACGGCGCCAGGCCCAGGTCATCGTCGAGGAGGCCCGGGCCGAAGCCCAGCGGGAGCGAGAGGAGATCCTGGCGGAGCTGAGGCGCCAGTACGCCGAGCTCGTGATCCTCGCGGCATCCCGCGTCCTCTCCCGGGAGGTACGGCGCGAGGACCACGAAAAGCTCTTGCGCCAGATGGTCCAAGGGATCGAGGAGAGGCTCCTCCAATGAGGGAGGTCGAGGTAGCGGAGCGCTACGCCGAGGCCCTCTACTCCCTGGCCCAAGATGAGGGGATCCTGGATCGCGTGGGCCAGGACCTCGCCCTCCTGCGGGAACTGTGGAACTCCCTGCCCGAGCTCGCCCGCTTCCTCGAACATCCCTTGGTGCCAGCGAAATCGAAGGAGGAGTTCTTTGACCATGCCCTCGCGGACACGTTGCACCCCTATACCTTGAACTTCCTGAAGCTCCTCGCACGCAAAAAACGGCTCGATTATCTCCCCCTGATCCAACGGGCCTACCTCAAGGTGGCGGAGAAAGAGGGGCGGCTGGTCTCCGTACTCGTGCGGGCCGCCCTGCCCCTCGTGGAGGAGGAGTTCGCGCGCCTCAGGGAGACCCTGGAGAAGGCCCTGGGGAAGCCGGTGGTCCTCGAGGTGGAGGAGGTGCCCGAGCTCATCGCCGGGGCGGAGATCCGCCTCCTCGGGCGCAGGTACGACCTCTCGCTCTCGGGGCGACTCCAGGCCCTGGCGGCGGAGCTGAAAGGATGAGCGATGGCAGCGCGTAAGGACGAGATCGCGGCGATCCTCAAGGAGCAGATAAAGCACTTCGGCCAGGACCTCCACATGGAGGAGGTGGGGGTCGTGGTTGAAGTGGGCGACGGAATCGCCCGGGTGTGGGGCCTGGAACACGCGGTGGCCTCCGAGCTCCTGGAATTCCCCGGGGAGATCTACGGGCTGGTGTTGGACCTGGAGGAGGACTCCGTGGGCGTCGCCCTTATGGGCTCAGACGCGCACATAAAGGAGGGCGACCAAGTCCGGCGCACCGGCAGGGTGCTCGAGACCCCGGTGGGAGAGGCGTTCCTGGGGAGGGTGATTGATCCGTTGGGAAAGGCCCTGGACGGGAAGGGCCCCATTGAGCCGGCGGACTACCGGAAGACTGACGCCAAGGCCCCGGGCGTCCTCATGCGCCAGCCGGTGGACACCCCCCTCCAGACGGGGATCAAGGTGATCGACGCCCTCACCCCCATCGGCCGGGGCCAGCGCGAGCTCATCATCGGGGACCGCCGCACCGGGAAGACCGCCATCGTCGTGGACACCATCATCAACCAGAAGGATCAGGGGGTCTACTGCATCTACGTCGCCATCGGCCAGAAGTCCTCCACGGTGGCCAAGGTGGTGGACGCCCTGCGCCGCCATGGGGCCATGGACTACACCATCGTCGTGGCCGCCACCGCCGAGGACCCCGCCCCCCTCCAGTACATCGCTCCCTACGCCGGATGTGCCATGGGCGAGTACTTCCGCGACAAGGGCGAGGACGCCCTCATCATCTACGATGACCTCTCCAAGCACGCGGTGGCTTACCGCGAGATCTCGCTGCTCCTGCGGCGGCCGCCCGGACGGGAGGCGTATCCGGGGGACATCTTTTATACCCACTCGCGATTGTTGGAGCGGGCGGCGCGGATGGCGGACGAGCTCGGCGGTGGCTCGCTCACGGCCCTTCCCATCGTGGAGACCAAGGCCGGCGACATCACCGCCTACATCCCCACGAACCTCATCTCCATCACCGACGGCCAAATCTATTTGGAGGCCGACCTCTTCAACAAGGGACAGCGGCCGGCGATGAACGTGGGCCTGTCGGTTTCCCGGGTGGGCGGCGCGGCCCAGATCCCCGCCATGAAGGAGGTGGCGGGACAACTGCGCCTGGAGCTCGCCCAGTACCGGGACCTCGCCGCATTCGCCGAGTTCGCCGAGGAGCTGGACGAGGCCTCCCAGGCCCAACTCGCCCGGGGAGAGAGGGTGATGGAGGTCCTCAAACAGGACCAATACCAGCCCATGCCCGTGGAGGAGCAGGTGGCGGTGCTCTTCGCCGCGGTAAACGGGTATCTCGACGATATCCCCCTCGAGGCGGTGCGGGACTTCGAACGCCGCCTCCTCGTCTTCCTGCGGGAGGAGCGGCCGGAGGTGCTGGCGAAGCTCCGGGAGGAGCGGCGGCTCGCCCCCGAGCTCCGTGAGGCCCTCGAGCGGGCGGTGAAGGAGTTCCACAGCTCCTTTAAGGGAGGAGACGCGTGACGGGTGACGCGTAACGCGTCACGGATGTTATGGCGAAGAAGACGAGGCAGATCCTGCGGCGGATCCGAAACGTGCGCCACGTGCGCCAGATCACCCATGCCATGTACACCATCGCCGCGACCCAGGTGATACAGCGCAAGAAGGCGCTCGTCTCGGCCCGGCCCTTCGGGCAGGGGGCCCGCGAGGCCCTCGGGGCGCTCCTCTCCGCCGCCCGGGCGGGGGGGATCTCCCATCCCCTGTTCGAGCCCGGACAAGGGGAGGGGGTCGGGGTCCTCGTCATCTCCTCGGACCGGGGGCTCTGTGGCCGCTACGTCATCGAGGTCAACCAGGCTGCCTGGCGCTTCGCGGGGGAGTACCCCACGGCCGCGTTCTTCGCCGTGGGGGAGAAGGCGGTCCGTTTCCTGCGGCGGCGGAAGCTCCACATCGAGCGGGAATACGTGCGCGCATATGAGCGCCCGAACCTCGACTTCGCCCAGGTCCTCCTCGAGGACCTTTTAGAACATTTTCCCACGGGACTTAGGGAGATCCACGTGATCTACACCCGGTTCCTGGGGGAGCTCGTGCAGCGGGTGGCGGTGGAGCGGCTCCTCCCCCTTGAGGTGGAGGGGATCCCGGCCGGGGAGCTCGTCGTGGAACCGGAGCTTCCCCGGGTCCTCGGACACGCCGCGCGGCTTTACCTCTTGGGACAGATCTACCGGATACTGGCCGAGGCCAAGACGTCCGAGCACGCCGTGCGGCGGCAGGCCATGAAGGCCGCCACCGATAACGCTGACGAACTCCTGGAGAAGCTGACCCTCCTCTACCATAAGGCGCGCCAGCAGGGAATCACCCGGGAAATTCTGGACATCATGGGAGGGGCAGAGGCGTTGAGGGAGGAGGGGTAGGTTGCCGAAGCGTGAATACGTTGCCGAAGGCTACATCACCGCGATCCGGGGCCCGGTGGTGGACGTCCGTTTTCAGCGGGGGCACCTCCCCGCCCTGCGGAACGCCCTCATCGTGGAGCGGGAGGACAAAGACCTCGTGCTCGAGGTGGCTCAACACATCGGCGACGAGGAGGTACGCACCATCGCCATGGATACCACCGACGGCCTCGCCCGGGGTACCCCGGTCTACGACACCGGGGGCCCCATCACCGTTCCCGTGGGCCCGGAGACCCTGGGGCGGGTATTCGACCTCGTGGGGAACCCCATCGATGAGGGCCCCCCGGTGGAAGCGAAGGCGCTCTATCCCATCCACCGGGAGCCTCCCCAACTCGACGAGCTCTCGGTGGAGGACGAGGTTTTGGAGACGGGGATCAAGGTCATCGACCTCATGGCCCCGATCCCCAAAGGGGGGAAGGTGGGGTTGTTCGGCGGGGCCGGAGTGGGGAAGACGGTGCTGATCATGGAGCTCATCCGTGCCATCGCTTACGAGCACAAGGGATACTCCGTCTTCGCCGGGGTAGGGGAGCGCTCCCGTGAGGGGAACGAGCTGTACCTCGAGATGAAGCGAGCTGGCGTCCTCCCCAACACGGTCCTCGTATACGGCCAGATGAACGAGCCGCCAGGGGCACGGTTCCGAGTGGGGCTCTCCGGCGTCACCATGGCGGAGTACTTCCGCGACGAGGAGGGGAAGGATATCCTCCTCTTCATCGACAACATCTTCCGCTTCGCCCAGGCCGGGTCTGAGGTCTCCGCGCTGCTCGGCAGGATGCCCTCCGAGGTGGGGTACCAACCGACCCTCGCCTCCGAGATGGCGGAGCTCCAGGAACGGATCACCTCTACCCGCCGCGGCTCCATTACCTCGGTCCAGGCGATCTACGTCCCCGCCGACGACTTCACCGATCCCGCGCCCGCCACGGTGTTCGCACACCTGGACGCCACCATCACCCTGACCCGGGAGCTCGCGGAGAAGGGGATCTACCCGGCGGTGGACCCGCTCCAGTCCGACTCCCGCCTCATGGACCCCCGGATCATCTCCCCCGAGCACTACGAGGCGGCCCAACGGGTCCGGGCGATCCTCCAGCGGTTCGTCGACCTCCAGGACATCATCGCCATCATGGGGATGGAGGAGCTTTCCGAAGAGGACCGCACCACGGTGATGCGGGCCCGGAAGATCCAGAGGTTCTTCGCCCAGCCGTTCCACGTGGCCGAGCACTTCACCGGGCGGAAGGGCGTCTACGTCCACCTCGAGGACACGATCAAGGGTTTCAAGATGATCTGTGACGGGGAGCTCGACGACGTCCCCGAACAGGCCTTCTACATGAAGGGGACCATCGAGGAGGTCCTCGAGGCCGCCAAGGCCCTGGCCTGATCCGGGTCGGTCAGGGGCCGGATCCGCGCACGTATAGACGCGCGGCGAGGCGTTCCCATAAGAGGATCACGGTCCCGGTGACGGCGATGAGCAGCGTGGCCATGGCCGAGGCAGGGCCGAAGTGCCGACCCCCGATGAGCTGGTAAATGGCGAAGGGGATGGTCACGAGTCCAGGCCGTGACAACATCGCCACCGCCGTCATTTCGCCGAGCGATAAGGCGAGTGCAAACGCCCAAGCCGCCAGGAACCCCCGCACGAGGAGCGGCATCTCCACGGTGAGAAAGGCCCAGAGGCCGTTCGCCCCCAGCGTCCGCGCCGCCTCGGCGAGCGCGGGATCGAGGGCGTCCCACAGGGGTTTCACCAGCCGCACCACGAACGGGTAGGTGAGGAGGACGTGGGCGAGGACGATCCCCCACGGGGTCCCCCGCAGGAGGGAGAAAGGAAAGCGCCAGAAGGAGAGGAGCAACGCGAGCCCGAGGATGACAGAGGAGACCGCCAACGGCGCGAGGAGCGCCGCCTCGACGACGCTCCGGAAGGGGAGGCCCCGTAACCTCCGCAGGCACCAGGAGACGATAGTCCCCAGGAGGAGCGCGCCCGCGGACGCCGCCGTCGCGACGAGGAGGCCCGTTCCCACGGCTCCCAGGGGGGAGGTACCGATGAAGGGGCTATGAAGGGGGGAGAAGACGAACCGGTACCACCGCAGGGTCGGCCCACCCCGCAGGAAGGAGTCGGCCACCACCGCGCCGATGGGCCCCAAGAACAGGACCCCCGCTGCGATGAGATAGACCGCCCAGAGGACGTGCGCCGGCCGGGAAAAGAGGCGGCGGCGGGGAAGGCCCCGCCCGGGCACCGCGTGGGTCGCGAAAAGTCCCCCCCCACGGATGTAGAGATAGGCGAAGGTGAGGGAGAGGAGGAGTTCCAGAAGGGCAAGCGCCGCCGCCTCGGGGAGCGCGAGGTGCACACGTGCGTAGAGGTAGACCCCCACCTCCAGCGTGGCGTAACGCGCGCCGCCCAGGGTGAGGGGGATGGCGAAGGAGAGGAAGCAGAAGACGAAGACCAAGGAGAATGCCGAGGCGAGGGCAGGGAGAAGGCCCGGCAGGGTGACGGTGAGGAACGCCCGTAACGGGGTCGCCCCCAGGGTCCGCGCTGCCTCCAGGGGCTCGGGGTCCAGTCCCTCCCACGCCGTGGCCACGAACCGTGCGAAGACCGGCGCGTTGTAGAACGCGTGGGCGAGGACGATTCCCCACAGGGAATATAGCACCCGGACCGGGGGGGAGGGGAGCCGGAATAGCCCCATCAGCGCTCGGTTGAGGTAGCCGGAGTGTCCGAAAAAGAGGACGAACCCCAACGCCACCGTGATCGGGGGAAGGACGAAGGGGACGAGGGTGAACGCCCGCAGAAACTCCCTTCCCCGGAAGCGGTAGCGGGCCAGGAGCCACCCCAGGGGGAACCCCAGGGCGAGGCTCAGGGCGGCCGAGAGGAGCGCCTGCTCCAGGGTGAAGCGGAAGAGGTGGCGCACATAGGGATCGGCGGCGAGGGCGGAGATCCGGGCGAGGCTCCAGCGCCCCTCCTCCCTGAGCCCGAGGCTCAATACCTCCCACAGGGGGAAGAAAAACGCGAACGCCAAAAAGGCGAACGGGAGGAGTGCCAGGGCGAACGTCCGATATCGCCTCCACAATGGCCGACGCATCCCGACGAAAGCTTACGGGAAAACGGACTTCCCGGGTCATCCCCGAGTCCGGGGACGGACCGCCGACCCAAGCGGCCTCAGGGGCGTAGCGCCACCTTCACCCCCCGCCGGTTGAGGAGGGTGGCCAGCGCCTCCCGGTATTCATGGAGGCGGAAGACGTGGGTCACGATGCGCTCGATCCCCTCAGCCCCCTCGAGGAGCTCCACCGCGCGGCGGAAGTCCCCGCGGCTGTAGGTGTAGGTGCCGATGATCTGGACACTCCGGAACCAGAGGGGAGAGAGGTCGAGCCCTAGGTGTCCGGGCGCGCCGAGGAGCAGAACCCTGCCGCCTTCCTCCACGGTCCACAGGGCCTGTTCCACGCTGCGGGGAGTACCGGCGGCGTCGATGGCGAGGGAGAACCCTCCTCTCCAGGCCGGCGGCCCCAGGGGGGCACGGTAAGCCTTGGCGCCCACCGCTCTGGCCGCCCCCCAGGCGTCGGGGTACACGCGCGAGGCCCCCAGTTCCCCGGCCAGCCGGGCCTGGAGGGGGTACCTCGCGGCCACGTGGATCTCCCCCCTGTGCCCCGCGATCCGGAGTGCGGCCACGCTCAGAAGGCCGATGGTCCCCGCGCCGATTACGAGAACGGGGCTCGAGGGCTCCGGCGCTAAGAGCCGCAAGCCTCGGAGAACCACCGCCAGGGGTTCGGCGAGGAGGCCGCGCTCATCGGGCACCTTCGCGGGTAGGGGGTGGATCTGGTCCGGGTGGACGGCGATCCGTTCGGACCACCCGCCCGGGAGGCCGCGACAATAGCCGAGCATCCCCGGCGGGACCTCCCCTTCGGCCACGTTGCGGCAGAGGGCCTCGTCTCCCCCGGCGCAGGCCGGGCAGGGTGGGAGCCCCCGCTCCCGGCAAGCGAGCAGCGGGTCGATCGCCGCCCGTGTCCCCCCTACGTCGGCCAAGATCTCATGCCCCAACACCGCCGGGAACGAGAAGAACGGGGCGAGCCGGGGCGAGCCCTTCCCGAGGAGAAGGGAGAGGTCGGAGCCGCAGATCCCGGAGAGCAACACCCGGGCCACCTCCCAACCGGGGGGCGGCGCAGGCTCGGGGATCTCACGCAACTTTAGGTCCCAGACCCGAACCGGCAACCGCTTGCCCAAAGTCCGGGCGAGGAGATAGCGGCCCACCGAGCCGGAGAACACCAGGGCCTTCATGACATGGGCACTTGTCGGACGAGTCTCCCCTCGACGCGCCTCAGGATGTCGTCCAGGGACCTCCCAGTGATCGTCAAGCCGTGATTCTTGAGCCCCACCACGGCCCGGGCCGGGTCCGGGGCCTCGCGGATCAAGTCGGCCACGGACTTCGCCAGCTCGTAGGTCCCACAGGGGTAGTGCACTTGGGTGGAGGGCACGCCCTCCATCCAGGCGTGCACGTGGACGATCGCCCCCACCGCGGGGTGCTCCCGGTAGATCATCCAGTGCTCGATGGCGTCCACCGAGACCCGCCGGGGCTCCACATGCGGGGGCACGGAAAGCACCATGGCGTTCTCCACGGGGTCGTAATCCTTGACGAGGAGGATGTCGCGCCCGATTTCCCGGAGGTTTGCCTTGTCGACCCCCGAGGCGGACATCCAGAAGCGCCGCGTGTCCTTGCGCACGGAGAGGTTCCCGTAGGAGAGGCCGCCGATTCCGTATAGCTTCTTCACATGGCGAAGATCCTCGGGTGGGAGGATCTCCTCGATGGGGAATGGCGCGGGGAGCAGGTTCCACTCGGCGAGCTTCCTCCCGGCCGCGGCCAGCGCGCGGGTGAGCTCATCACCATCCCAGAGCTCCGGCTCGAGGTCCGCCTCGAAGCGGTTCTTCACGACCAGGGTGGCCGAGGCCATGGGATGGATCCGCTCCGCCAAGCGCTCGAAGAATCCGGGCCCCTCGGGTTCGATGTAATGGCCCAAATCCAGGGTGAAGAAGTGGGCGACCTCGCCGGGAACGTAGACGAGCAGCATATTGGCCAGGGTGCGCACGAGGTAGGGGTACATGGCCCGGACGGGATCTGCCGGGATCTCGGGGACGGAAAAGATGGTGAGGACGAAGGTCGCCTGGGCCCTACGCCGATAGGGACGCGGGTTCTCCGGGGAAACGAGGTTCAGGACGAGTTGGGGGGAGGGGTGATTCTCCGCATAGCGATAACCTCTGGCCTGAAGCGAAGACTTCAGCCCGCGAAGCAAGTCCACGAGATCGAGCCCTGGCTCGCCGTGGACGATAAAGATGGATCCCCCTCCCATCGTCCATCACCCGGACAACCTTACCCCAGCGCCGACACCGATTAAACCACCGTGGGATGGGTTTTGTCCAGTGAAAACTCGGGGAATGCACGGCCCGTCTCCACTCGCTCAACGTGCTCCCAGGGCTTCGCGGCGGGAGGAGGCGATCTCCTCGGCAATGGAGAAGGGCACCGCCTCGTACCGCTCGAAATGCAAGGTGAACTCCCCGCGGCCGCTGGTCAGGTTCCGGAGGTCCGAGGAGTAACCGAACATCTCCGCCAAGGGCACCCGCGCCCGCACCATGGCCCGTTTCCCCTTCGCCTCCATCCCCAGGATCTTCCCCCGTTTCGCGGCGAGGCTCCCCGAGACCTGGCCCACGTACTCCTCGGGCACGGTCACCTCCACCGACATCACCGGTTCCAGAAGCTCCACCCCGGCCTTGAGCGCCGCTTGCCGCAGGGCCTGTCGTGCGCACGTGCGGAAGGCCTGCTCGGAGGAGTCCACCTCGTGAAAGGAGCCGTCCAGCAGGGTGACCTTGAGGTCCACCATAGGGAAGCCCGCGAACGGGCCTTCGGCCATGGCGTCGATGAACCCCTTCTTGATGGCGGGGATATAGTCCCGGGGGATGCGCCCGCCGGTCACTTTGTTCTCGAACTGGAAGCCTTCACCTGGCCCCGCGGGCTCCAATCGAAAGACGATGTGGGCGTACTGTCCCCGGCCCCCTGTCTGCTTTACGAGCTTGTGTTCGTGCACCACCGTCCCCAGGACAGTCTCCCGGTAGGCCACCTGGGGGATGCCCGTCGCCACCTCCACCCCGAACTCCCGACGGATGCGGTCCACGATGATCTCGAGGTGCAGTTCCCCCATTCCCGAGATCACCACTTCTCCCGTCTCGTCGTCGGCCCGGACCACGAAGGTGGGATCCTCGGCGGAGAGGTAGGCGAGGGCCCGGGAGAGCCGGTCCAGGTCCTCCCGCCTGGCCGGGGCGATGGCGAGGTCGATCACTGGGGAGGGAAACTCTATCGGCTCGAGCACCAGGGGATGGCGTTCGTCGCAGATCGTGTCGCCGGTGTAGGTGTCTGAGAGTCCCACTACCGCCCCCACGTCCCCGGCACGGAGTTCCTCCACGATGTCGCGCTTGTCGGCGTGGACCTCGAAGAGACGTCCCACCCGCTGTTTCACGCCGCGGGCTGCGTTCAGGACTACGTCCCCGGTGCGCAGGATCCCGGAGTAGACTCGCACGTAGGTGAACTTGCCCATGTGGCGGTCGGCTTGGACCTTGAACACGAGGGCGCTCAAGGGCTCGTCGTCGCTCGGAGTACGTCTCTCCTCATGCCCTTCCCACTCGCCGGTCACCGCCGGGAGATCCCCCGGGGAGGGCAGGAAATCCACGATGGCGTCCAGCAACCGCTGGATCCCCTTGTTGCGGAAGGCGGCCCCGCAGAGGACGGGGACGAGGTTCCCCCGTATGGTGCCCCGACGCAGGGCGGCGATGAGTTCATCCCGCGTGGGCGCCTCGCCCTCGAGGTACTTCTCGAGGATCCCGTCGTCGGCCTCGGCGGCGGCCTCGAGAAGCTTTTCTCGGTGGGCCTCGGCCACAGGGCGTAGGCCCTCGGGGACTGCGGCGCGGCGGAGCTCGATCCCCTGCGACCCCTCCTCGAAATAGATCGCCTCCATGTCGAGGAGGTCCACCAGGCCCCGGAACTCTTCCTCGGCCCCGATGGGGACCACCACCGGCACGGGGTTCGCCCCGAGCTCCCGGCGGATCTCCTCCACCACGGCCCAGAAGTTCGCCCCCACGCGGTCCATCTTGTTGACGAACGCGATCCGAGGAACGCGGTATTTCTCCGCCTGGTGCCACACCGTCTCCGATTGGGGCTGTACCCCACCCACGGCGCAGAAGAGGGCCACGGTGCCGTCCACTACTCGCAGGGACCGCTCGACCTCGGCAGTGAAGTCCACGTGGCCCGGGGTGTCGATGATGTTGATCCGGTGGTCGCGCCAGTAGACGCTGGTGACGGCGGAGGTGATGGTGATCCCCCGTTCCTTCTCCTGTGGCATCCAGTCCATGGTGGCCTCGCCATCGTGGACCTCACCGATCTTGTGTTTCCTTCCGGTGAAGTAGAGGATGCGCTCGGTGACGGTGGTCTTCCCCGCGTCGATGTGGGCCATGATCCCGATATTGCGCACCCGGTTTATGTTGACTTCTTTGTGCATCGTTCCTCCTCGAGGCAAAAGAAAAAGCCCTGGCGGGCGCCAAGGCCTTCATGCCTTACGCTCCTATTTCGTCCCCGATGGGGACGAGCAAGGATACACGTCCCCTGGGAAAAAGCAAGTCCCTCGGGGGGCCCCGGGGCTTCCTCCCGGGCACGGTGGCCGACCCGTTCGAAAAACTATGCGCCGATGATCTTGATGAGGACGCGTTTGGGGCGGCGGCCGTCGAATTCGGCGTAGAAGATCTGCTCCCAGGGGCCGAGGTCCAGTTTCCCCTCGGTGATCGCCACCACCACCTCCCGCCCCATGATCTGGCGCTTGAGGTGCGCGTCGGCGTTGTCCTCGCCGGTGAGGTTGTGTTTGTAGCGGTCGGGGTCGTGGGGGGCTAGTTCCTCGAGCCATTTAAGGAAATCCTCGTGGAGGCCCTCCTCGTCGTCGTTGATGAATACGGACGCCGTGATATGCATGGCGTTCACGAGGCACAGCCCTTCCTTCACGCCGCTCTCCCGGACCGCCTCCTCTACTTGCGAGGTGATGTTGATGAGCGCCACCCGATTGGGAGTGTTGAACCAGAGTTCCTTCCGGTAGCTTTTCATTCCCCCTCCTTTCCGTTCTGTAGCAAGATCCTCCGAAATTCCCTGCAGTTTTACAAAGGATGCGCCGCCGGATAGGATAAGTTGTCGTGGAGCGGAGAGTGAGCCGTACGGTATGGGTGGGCGAACTCCCCATTGGGGGAGGGAATCCCGTGGTAGTGCAGTCCATGACCAATACCCGGACCTCCGATTTACCCACCACCGTGGCCCAGATCAGGGCGCTCCAGGCCGCGGGATGCGAGCTCGTGCGGGTGGCCGTCCCCGATATGGAGTCCGCGCGGGCGATCGCGAAGATCAAAAGGGAGGTGACGGTTCCCATCGCGGCCGATATCCATTACGACCCACGTCTGGCCTTCGCGGCCCTGGAGGCCGGGGCCGACAAGCTCCGCCTGAACCCGGGGAACATCCGCGACCCGGGGAAGATCCGGGAAATCGCGGCCCGCGCCGCCGAGAAGGAGGTCCCCATCCGGGTGGGGGTAAACGCCGGCTCCCTGGACGCGCGGTTCCTGAAAGGTGGCGAGGTCACCCCGGAGGGGATGGTGGAGGCTTCCCTGTGGGAGATCTCCCTGTTGGAGGGGGTCGGCTTCCGGGATGTGGTGGTATCGCTCAAGGCCGCGGAGGTGGGGCTCACGGTGGAGGCGAACCGGCTGCTCGCCCGGGAGGGGGATTGGCCCCTCCACCTCGGGATAACCGAGCCCGGGCCGGATCTCGAGGGGATCGTGAAGTCGGCCGTGGGAATTGGGATCATGCTCGTGGAGGGGGTCGGGGACACGATCCGGGTCTCCCTCCCGGGGGATCCGGTGCGCGAGGTGGAGGCGGCGTGGGAGATCCTGAAGGCCCTGGGATTGAGGGAACGCGGCCCGAGTTTCGTCGTCTGCCCCACATGTGGCCGCACCGGGATAGATATTCCGGGGATCGCCGCCGAAATCCGCCGTCGCCTCTCGCACGTCGCGGAGCCACTCACCATCGCGGTCATGGGCTGTCCCGTCAACGGCCTCGAAGAGGTCAAACGGGCCGACTACGGGATCCTCGGCGGGAAGGGGTACGGGACGATCTATGTCCAGGGAGAAGTGGCGAGAGCGAAGGTGCCCGAGCATAAGCTGGTGGAGGAATTCTTAGGGGTGCTACGCGGGGAGAGGGAAGGCAAGATGGGCCGCGTCAACGAATTTCAGAATGGCTCTTGACCAAAGAGGTGCAAATTTCTATAATGCTATCGCAACAAAAGAAAACAAAACGCAAATGCTGACCGAACAGAGGCGCCGCCTCATCCTCGAGGAGCTCCGCAGGCGGGGGGTCATCAAGACCTCCGAACTCTCTCGGTTGTTCTCCGTCTCCCAGATGACGATTCGCAACGATCTGAACGTTCTCGCCCGCGAGGGAAAGCTCGTCCGCATTCACGGCGGGGCCATGGTCAAGGAGTGGGTGACGACGGAGCCCTCTTATCAGGAAAAGGCGTCCCTTAACCTCGAGGAGAAGCGGCGTATAGCTCGGAAGGCGGCCGAACTCATCGAGGCAGGGATGGCGATCTTCATCGGAAACGGTTCTACCACGATGCAGCTCGTCAAAGCCATTCCCCCGAATTTGAACGTGCGGGTTTTCACCAACGCCCTCAATCACGCTATGGAGCTGACCCAGGTTCCAGGAGTGGACGTCTACGTGATCGGTGGATATCTCCGCGGGGTCTCCTACGCCATGGTGGGGAGGCTCGCCAAGAGGGCCCTCGAGGACGTCTACTTCGACATCGCGTTCCTGGGTGCGAACGGCGTCTCCTTGGAACATGGGGTGACGATCCCTTCCTTGGAGGAGGCGGACACCGCCGCCGAGATCTTGCATCACTCCCGGCGACGGGTGATCCTCGCCGATCACACCAAGTTCGGCGTTGTGACCCACGGGAAGATAGTGGATCTCTCCGATGTGGACGCAATCATCACCGACTCCGGCCTCGATCCAGAGTTCGTCGAGGCCTTTTCCGAGCTGGATTTGGAACTTCATCTCGCTTAGAAGGGGGGTGGAAGGGAAGGAGGGAGTGCTGTCTGTCTCTCGAAAACTGACAGGGAGGTGTATTAACGGTGAAACGTTTCTTCGCTGTTGTGTTAGCGTTGGTGTTCGCAACGGGACTGGCGCTAGGTCAGGACAAGATCAAGATCACCTTCTGGCATGCCATGGGCGGTTGGCGCGTGCCCTTCATCGAACGAATGGTTCAAGACTTCAACCTCACTCATCCCTGGATCGAGGTGACCGTGGAGTACAAGGGTTCGTATACGGACACCCTGAACGCAGCCCTGGCCGCGGCTCGCGCCGGCGCGGCGCCGCACGTGTTCCACTCGTTCGAAGTCGGGACCCAACTCCTGGTAGACTCCGGGATCATCGTTCCCCTCGAGGACTTGATCGATAAATTCAACCTGGTCGTGCCGTGGGAGGATTACATCGATCCTGTGCTCAACTACTACCGCATCGGCGGCCGCCTCTACTGCATGCCGTGGAACTCCTCCAACCCCATCGTCTACTACAACAAGACGATGATGGACACGGCCGGCGTTGAGGTCCCGCGCAAGCCCACTTATAGCGATATCTACGAGATCAGCAAGAAGATCGTGGACGCTGGCGTCGCGGAGTACGGGATCACCTGGCCAGTCCACTCTTGGTTCTTCGAGCAGTGGATGGCGGAGCAGGGCGCTGACCTCGTGAACAATAACAACGGTCGTACCGACTATGCTACCGAGATCAACCTCCTGGAACCCGCGGCCATTCGCATCGTCGAATGGTGGAAGAAGCTCTACGACGAGGGCCTGTGGGTGAGCCCGGGTCGCTCTTGGTCCCAGGCGCGCCAGATATTCATCTCCGGTCAGTCCGCGATGCTCATCTCCTCTACTTCCGATGTAACCGCGATGGAAAACGCCGCCGTGGAACAGGGCTTCGAGCTCGGGACCGCTTTCCTGCCCATCCCGGACGGGACCGAACGCCACGGTGTCATCATCGGCGGTGGTGCCCTCTGGGTCACCGGGGACCATCCCGACGAAGAACTCCAAGCCGCAGCTGAATTCGTAGTGTGGATGACCCAGGTCGCCCAGACCATCCGCTGGCACCAGGGCACGGGGTACTTCCCCATCCGCAAGACCGCCCTCAAAGCGCTGGAAATGGAGGGATGGTTCGAACGCTTCCCCAATTACCGCACCGCATTCGATCAGCTCGTCGAGACCAAGCTCATTACCGCCACTCAGGGAGCCTTGATGGGGACCTTCGTCGAGGCTCGCTCCACCATCCTCGACGCGGTGGAAGCCGTGCTCGCGGGTGAAAAAGGGATCGAGGAGGCCTTGAAAGAGGCCAAGGCCCTCATCGACCAGTCCCTTCAGGACTACAAAGAACTGATGGGCGGCTGATCGGGACACAACCGGGGGAGCTCCTGAGTCGGGAGCTCCCCCCTTTAAAAATTGCGGCGTTGAGAGGGGGACATGCGGAGCAAATTTCCAAATAAGCCGCTCCCGTACATTTTGCTATTTCCGACTCTAGCCCTGTGCGCTATTTTCCTTTACTATCCGGTGATCCAGACCTTCCGCTTGAGTACCTACCGGGCGATCTTGATGGGCCTCCACCGAAAATATATCGGCTTCGAGAATTATATTCGTCTATTTACTTCCCGGGAATACATCCACAGCCTCACCATCACTTTCATCTTCGCCGTGGGGGTAGTGGTGCTCGGCCTCTCCATCTCGTTGGCTATCGCCCTCCTTGCGAACCACAAGATCCGTGGGGCGCGTTTTTATCGGCTACTCTTGATCTGGCCCTATGCGCTTTCCCCGGCCGTGGCGGGCTCCATTTGGCTCTTCCTCCTCAACCCTACCGCGGGGGTGGTGAATTACTTCATGAAGGCCCTTTTCGGGATAAGTCCCGATTGGCTCACCAGTGGCCAGCTCGCCTTGCTCGCCGTAACCGTTGCCGCCATGTGGAAGAACCTGGGTTACAACATCGTGTTCTTCCTCGCCGGGCTCCAGAACCTTCCGGGCGAAATCCTGGAGGCGGCAAAAGTGGACGGGGCCGGTCCCTGGACCACCTTCTGGAGAGTGACCTTCCCCCTGCTTTCTCCCACGACCTTCTTCCTCCTGATCATGAACTTGATCTACGCTTTCTTCGGGGGGTTCGGATTGATCATGGTGATGACGGAAGGCGGTCCCAATAAAGCCACGAACCTCCTCATCTTCAACCTCTATCAGGACGCGTTCAGGTTCCACAAATGGGGTTTGGCAGCAGCCCAATCGGTGATCCTCTTCATAATGGTGGTAGCCCTCACCCTGATCCAATTCCGCACCACCGGAAGGAGGGTGCACTATGGCGGCCAGTAAGCGCTCGACTTATTGGTACCGGAAACGATTGTCATTCGGATTCATTCACTTTGGGCTCATCGTCACGGCTTTCCTCATCTCCTCCCCGGTTCTCTTTGCTCTCATCAAAAGCACTCAAACCACGACCCAGATCTTTTCCTATCCACCTACGTTCGCCATCGGCCCCGCTGCCCCGGAGAACTACAGTATCGCATGGCGGGATTACCACTTGGGAAAGCTTATGTTCAACACGTTCGTCATCGCGGGGGCGGTGACGGTAGGGAAAACTTTGATGTCCCTTTTAGCTGCACTAGCCCTCGTGTACTTTGATTTTCCGTTCAAGAATTTACTGTTTATCTTTGTCCTCATAACCCTGATGATGCCGATCCCGGTGCGTATCGTTCCTCTGTTCGATCTGGTGCGGAGTTTTGGGTGGGGGAATACTCACTGGGCGTTGGTCATCCCCTTCTTGGCCTCGGCTACAGGCGTCTTCCTCTTCCGCCAGCACTTCATGTCCATCCCTGGGTCCCTGGTGGACGCGGCACGGGTGGACGGTGTGGGACCGATGCGGTTTTTGTGGCAGATCCTGGTTCCCATGTCCATGAACACCGTGGGAGCTCTAGCGGTGATTCAATTCGTCTATATCTGGAACCAATACCTTTGGCCGCTCATCATCATCGCGTCCAACGAAAAGCAGATGATCCAGATCGGGCTCAAGATGCTCACCGGTGCAGGGCCTGAAGGGATGCTCAATTGGGGCGTGGCCATGGCGGGAACGATCATCACCATGCTCCCCCCATTGATCGTGTTTCTGCTCCTCCAGGAGCAGTTCATGCGTGGGTTCGCCCTCGCCGAGGAGAAATGAAGGTCATCGCCCATAAGGCAAACGGAAAGGGGGAGATCGAGGGGGCCATCTCCCTCGGGGTGGACATCGTCGAGGTCGATATTTGGGCTACGAAGAGTCACCGGTTCCTGGTGTTCCACGATATCTTCCTGGAGAAATTGGGACGCCACAACAACTGGACCATGTTTCTCACCCAAGAGGAGATCGAGGAGTTTCGCCGAGAAGGGAAGGGACTCATCTATCTCGAAGAGGCGTTAGAGCTCGTGCGGGGGAAGGTGGAACTGTTGGTAGAGCTCAAACGAACTCGCCACGCCGAGGCGAGTTACGCTTGGATAGAGGAGGAGCTGCTGCGGCTCTTGGAAAGTGAGAAGGCCCTTTCTTGGACCATCATTATCTCCTTCGACCATGTCTCCCTCTTGCGGTTCAAAGACCTCTGCCCTGAGGTGCGGGTGGGGATGATCTGTGCCGGCGAATGGTTGAACCTCTGGGACGAAGTGGGCCGGCTCTCCCCCACTGTACTCCTCCCTCACTGGGCCCAGACGACCCCGCGTCTCGTGGAGGAGGCCCACCGCCGGGGCATCGCCGTGTACCCCTGGATCGTGAACGTGAAGGATCTCTGGGAGATATGTCTTGAGATAGGTGTAGATGGGATTGTAACCGACGAATACGAAAAACTCCTCGAGTTTCTGGGACGGAAAACGGAGGTGAGACGTGGCTCTCTACTACCCCGATGACGAGGCGTTGGAGCGGTTGCGGCTAGTGGGGAGGGGTTCGGACCACCCCCTGGTGCGTTGTCAAGGGTTCATCTTCGACGTGGACGGGGTGCTCTGCCGCGGCGAAGATCCCATTCCCCGGGCGGCCGAGGCCATCGAGCGACTGCGCCGCGGCGGAAAGAGGGTGGTCTTCCTGTCCAACAATTCCACCAAATCCCGTGAGGACTACCTCGCCAAGTTCGCGAGACTGGGCATTCCCGTGATCGAGGACGACCTCGTCCTCTCCACCTACGCCACCGCTGAGTACATAGCCCGTGAGAAGCCGGGGGCCAAGGTCTACATGGTGGGGGCGCCGGGCTTACGACGGGAATTGGAGCTCGCCGGCCTGGAGCTCGTCGAGGATCCCTTCGTCGCGGAATACGTGGTGGTGGGTTCTGCATTCGACGGGACGGGGAGGATCCGTGAGGACAACGCTCACCGGATCACCGGGGCCCTGCGGGCCCTATACCACGCCGGGGCCAAGTTCATCGCCACCAATCCCGATCGGATCTTCCCCGCCAAAGACGGGGTGATCCCTGGGACCGGGGCCATCATCGGCGCTCTATCCTACATGCTCGGCCGGGAACCCGACGCCGTCATCGGCAAGCCTTCCACCCACATCGTGGAGATCGCCCTGGCACGGCTGGGGATCCCCCCCTCGGGGTGCGCCTTCGTGGGCGATATGGACACCGACATGCTCGCCGGGAAGAGGTTGGGGATGACCACCGTGTTCGTGAGGAGTGGGGCCATGACCGAGGAGGTGCTCCGGTCCTTGGGAATCGAGCCGGACTTTGCCTTTGACTCGGTGATAGATATGCTCGCCGTTGAGGGCTGAGGGATGGGGAAGGCAGAGTACATCGCAGCGCTGAAGGAGGCGTTCGCGGAGCTCAAGAAGTGCGGCGGGGAGGTGGTCCTCGTCCACCACAACGATGCCGACGGCCTCTCCGCAGCAGCGGTGCTCGGGACGTCCCTCGCTCGCAAGGGCTTCCGCGTCGTGCGGATCCCCCTGGAGCGGGTACATCCCCCGATAAACGCCCGCCTTCACGATCTCTACGCCGGGACCCCGATCGTCTACGTGGACCTCGGGGCCCGGGCCGCGCCCATGATCGCTGAGGTCAACCGGGGCCGCTCCCTCACCCTGATCGTGGACCATCACCTTGCCGAGGAGACCCACGATCCCGCGGTCTTCAACCTATCCACCGAACTCTTCGGGCTCTCCGGCGAGCGGGAGGTCTCCGCGGCCACGGCCGCGTGGATCGCCGCCCAGGTCCTCGACGGGGCCAATTGTGACCTCGCGTACCTCGGGGTGATCGGGGCCATCGGCGACTCCCACGAGCGCGGAGGGAGACTCGTGGGGGAGAACCGCGAGGCCCTGGAGGAGGCCCTTTCTCGCGGACATGTAGAGGTCCGAGAGACCGATGGACGCGAGGCTTACTGGCTTACCAAATTTGGCGACCCCATCGATCTGAAGCCGTTCGCGAAGTCCCTCACCATCCTCGGGGCGGCGGGCTACACCATGGGCGGGCCGGACGTGGTCGTGCGGGCGTTGCTCGAGGGGCCTTCCCAGGAGTTCGAGGGTAAGCTCGCGGAACTCGAGGTCCTAAAACGCGATCGGTTCGATCTCATAGTGGGGCGCCTGCGGCGGGGTGGCCTGAGGAAGACCCGGCACATCCAGTGGTTCTCTGTGGGAGAAGGGTTCGCCCCCATGGGGGTGAAGATGGTGGGGGAGTTCTGCATGGAGATCCGCGAGCTGGACTTCGTGGACCCCGATAAATACATCGCCGGCTTTCAGGACATGCCCCCACAGATCCCCGGCCTCGGCCGGTTCGAATGGGACCTGGTGAAGATCTCCATGCGGGTCCCCGGTTACCTGGAGGAGAAAATTGTCGCGGGGAAGATGCCGGGGCTCGCCTGGCTCCTCCCCGAGGCAGCCAAGAGGGTCGGGGGGTCAATCGACGCCTGCCACGACTATGCCGCCGCCTCCCTCATCCCCCGGGGAAAGGAAGAGGAGCTCGTCGCCACTATGGACGGGCTTGTCTCCGAGAAGGTTTCCTAATGTCCGGAAGGAATCTGGCGATTATCTCGATTTCGATCTTGGTGATCCCTTTATCGGCCCTTGCGCAGCCCCCTTCACCCCGCCCCCCGATCGTGATCGCCTCCGACTCCGAGTTCACCCTTGAGAACGGCGTCGTCAGGGGGAGTGGGACGCCGAACGATCCCTACATCATCGCCGGCTGGGAGATCGACGCGGGGAGTGGCACGGGCATCGTCATACGGGGCGTCGGGGCGTATGTCATTGTGGAAGATTGTTGGATTCAGGGTGGCCCGAAGGGAACAGGAGTTTCGGTGTCGTTGGCTCCGAATGTCATTGTACGGCGTTGTCGATTCGAGAATCTGGGCACAGGGGTGTTCATTTACCAGAGCCCCGGTGTCGTGATGGAGGGGAACGAGTTTATCGACTGTTGGACCGGGATCGACGGGAACCAATCAGGGGGTCTTCAAATTAGGGGAAACGAATTCCACCGGGCGAAGAAACGGGGCGTTTTCCTGTGGCGTGCTCGGGCAAGCGTTGTGGAGGGAAACAAGTTCTGGGGCTGTGGAGCGGGGATCTACCTTGATAGCTGTAACCAGTTCACGGTAAAGGGAAATTTCTTGAAGGAATGTGGTTGGGGGATTTACCTCTGGGATTCCCATTCAGGCTCGGTGACGTTGAACGCATTGGTGGGATGTGCGCGGGGGATTGGCCTTTATCACACTTCCGCCTACAACTACCTTTACCACAACTCTTTTGTCGATTGTGCCCTTCCCGCCTTCGATGACAGCTCCGGTGAGAACAGGTGGTTCGCTCCCTACCCCCAGGGCGGAAACTTTTGGGGAATTGAGCTACAAGACAATATGGCAGGACCCGATCAGCGTGAAAAGGGATCGGATGGAATAGGTGATGAACCGGTGAAAATCCCCGAAACGGGGGTGGACCGCTACCCCTTGGTCTCTCCTCCACCGGGAATGCCGCAATTTGACGAAGGAGGCGAAGGATGAAAAAACTTTCCTTCCTTTTCCTTATCTTCTTGTTAGTCTCGGGATTGGGGGTCATAGGCCGGGAGAAGATCGTCATTGGCCATCGGGGCGCGGCGGGATATCTCCCGGAGCATACTCTCGAGTCCTACGCTTTCGCCTACGCCCTGGGGGCTGATTACATCGAGCCGGACCTCGTGATGACCAAAGACGGGGTCCTCATCTGCCTCCACGATATCTACCTCGAATATACTACGGACGTGGAGGAAATGTTTCCCGACCGCCGTCGTTCTGACGGCCATTGGTATGCCATTGACTTCACTTTGGAAGAGATAAAACGGCTCTCGGTGCACGAGCGGTGCCGCCGCGACGGGCGACCCTACTTCCCGGACCGGTTTCCGGTAGGGAAATCTCGCTTCGAGGTTCCCACTTTCGCCGAGGTGATCGAGCTCATCCAAGGCCTGAATAAGACCACCGGCAGGGACGTAGGCATCTACCCCGAGCTGAAGAAGCCGGGCTGGCATATGCAACAGGGCCATGACATTGTCGCGGCCTTGATAAAAATACTGGACCGCTATGGCTATCGCGGCCCGGATGCCAAGGTCTTCATCCAGTGCTTCGAGGCCGATACCTTAACACGACTACGGTATGAGTTCGGTACAGCACTTCCCCTGGTTCAACTCGTGAGTGCGAGCCCGGGCTATTGGCGCATGTGGAAGAGGGAGGGCCTCGCGGAGATCGCTCAATATGCTGACGGCATTGGCCCCAACAAATCCATCATCGAGAAAAACCCCGATTACGTCGATTGGGCCCACGAGCTCGGCCTCCTCGTCCATCCCTATACCTTCCGCGCCGATTCCCTTCCGCGGAAGTACGGATCGCTGGAAGAGGAAATAGAGACCTTTTTCTTCGATTACGGGGTGGATGGCGTTTTCACCGATCACCCCGATGTGGCCGTCAAATGCCTGTTGGAGGCGCGATACGTGCCGTGAGAGGTGGGGCTTGGACCGGTTGGCACCGAAAGGATCCCCCATCTACAATGGTATCGAAAGCAATGGAAACGAAACGCAAAGGCGGTCCTCCGCCCGTGTCCTCTCGCGCCGTGGTTTCCCATTTCGCATGTGGGAAGGGAGGTGGAAGCTGGGCCAGAGGGAGTCCGCCGTGGGTGATTCAAAATAACTTGCTCCGGAGGTGATGGTAGTGTTCAGGTCAAAGGTCATTTTGGTGCTCGCCGCTTTGCTGGCGGTCTTCGGGGTGTTGGAGGCCAAACAGAAGCTCGGCTGGGTGGGCCCCATCTACACCGAGCTCGCCGAAAGCCTGATGGAGGGGTTCAAAGCCTACTACTTGCGGACCTTCGGTGAGGAGATCGAGATCACCTTCGTCAAGCCCGGTGGATGGCCCGTGTGCGTCGATAAGGTGCGCCTGTGGGGCGGCAAGCCCGACGCTGATGTGTTCCTGGGTGCCGGTGCCCCGGCCCATGAGCTCCTCCAGGACCTCGGCCTCATCGTCCCCTACAAGCCCAAGGGTTGGGATGCGATCCCCGCGGAATGGAAGGGGATGTTGGTCAAGGATCCGGAGTACTACTGGACGTGTTTCGCCCCGTGGCTTGTGACCAACATCTACAACGAGAAGGTGATGAAGAAGCTGCGCCTGCCCGTGCCTTCCACGTGGATGGACCTCATCGACCCCGTTTACCGGGGGAACATCGTGCACACCCTCCCTTACGCTTCCGGCACCATGCACGAGACGGTGGAGATCATCCTCCAGACCATGGGGGAGGAGGAGGGGTGGGCTTACCTGCGGTACCTGGCGGCGAACCTGGCCCGATTCTCCACCGGGAGCACAGATACCCTCCAGATCGTGGCCCGGGGTGAGGTGCCCATCGGGATCGCCCAGCCCCAGATGAACGCCATGGCCGCCCGCAAGGACGGGTATCCCGTCAAGGCCCTGGTGCCCGACAAGACCATCATGGTCCCCGAGGCCGCGGCGCTCCTGGCCGGTGCCCCCAATGAGAAGAACGCCAAGATCTTCCTGGACTGGCTCTACAGCCTCGAGGGGCAGCTTTACGTCCTTAAGGGCGCCTACTTCCCCGCACGCACCGATATCAGCCTGAGCGCCTGGGCCGACGAGGGGGTCGAGATGGCCAAGCACGCCCTGGGGGCCCTGGGGGCCGACAACTTCTGGCAGCTGGAGGTGGAGCTCATCGAATACGACCTCGAGCTTGCCAAACAACGTTGGGACGAGGTCAACCGCACATATGAGCTCGAGATCTACCGCAAGTGGGGCGAGCTCAAGAACACCCTTGCCCTGATCGAGGAGGTGGAGGGCGAGGTGGAGGCCGCCCGGGCGGCCGGTAAGGACGTTGCCGCCGCCGAGGCCAAGATAAAGGAGGCCCGGACCCTCTTCGGCCGGGGCGAGTATGCCGCTGCACGGCTCCTGGCATTGGAGGCCCGGAACCTCTTGGTCAAGGGCTGACCTAGAAGATCGCGGATGGTCAACCGAGTAACCGCCGCGGGAACTGAAGGGGCAGGCGGGGTCAGGTTCCGCCTGCCCCTCTATGATCTGTCCCGGGGGGAGATCCTCCTCTCCCTGATCCTCTGGGCAGTGGTGGGTCTGTTCATCCTATACCCCCTCTTCTTCTTGATCCTCGAGAGTTTCAAGATCGCGGGGACGGACCGATTCGGTATTCAAAACTACCTCGACTTCTTCCGGGATTCCTATTACCTCAAGGCGTTCGGGAATACCATGCTCCTCGGGATCCTAGTGTTGGCCACCACTACCCTGGTCGGCCTCCCCGCCGCCTACATCCTGGCCCGCTACCGGATCCGGGGAAAGACGGTGTTCACCGCCCTGACCCTTCTCCCCATCGTCCTCCCCGCCTACGCAGGGGCGTTCGCGTTCATCGTCTTCTTCGGGAAATGGGGGACCATGAACCTTCTGCTCATGGAATGGGGGATCATCGATGAACCCATAAACTTCATCTACGGCCTCCAGGGGCTCGTCTTCATCCAGTCCCTGCACCTCCTCCCCTTCATCGTCCTCAGCCTCCTCGCGGGGTTCACCAACATCGACCCCTCGCTGGAGGAGGCGGCGGAGGTGGAGGGGGCGGGTGGCATCCGCCGGTTCTTCACCATCACCCTCCCCTTGGCCACCCCCAGCTACTTCGCCGGGGCGGTGCTCGTGTTCCTCTGGCCGTTCACGGACTGGTTGACCCCCATAATCCTGGGGCAGGTGGATTACCTCCCCTCCATCGCCTACATCAACATCGCCTACCACTTCACCGACGTCTACCGCAAATACATGGGGATCGTCTCGGTGGTGGTGGCGGCGGTGATCTGCGTGGGGATGTTCCTCACCCTGCGCCGTTGGATCGAGCGGAAGAAATACACCGCCCTCTCCAAGGGCACGGCCTTGGAAGGGAGGACCATCACCCCCGGCCCCCTGGCCCGGCTGATCGCCTATCTGTACATGGGGTTCATCTCGGCCCTCGTCCTCATAATCCCGGTGGTGCTGGGCCTTTCGGCGTTCTCGCGGCGGTGGGTGTTCGAGCCGTTTCCCACCTACTGGACCCTGGAGAACTTCGAGGTGATCTTCTTCGAGACGCCTCAGCTCCTGATGAACTCCTTCCGCTTCAGCGGAATCGCCCTGATCTTTGGGGTCACCTTCGGGCTTGCGGTGGCATACCTCCTTACCCGAACGCGGGCCCCCGGGAAAAACGCCCTGGACTTCATTTCCACTATCCTCCTCGTCTTCCCGGGAATCGCCATCGGCGTCAGCTTCCTTTTGGCCTTTTGGAAGACGATCCCCATCGCCACCCACTGGATCATCATGCCCCTGGCGCTCTTCGTGCGCCGCACGCCTTACTTTTTGCGGATGGCCCACGCCTCGTACCTGCAGCTCGATCCGTCGCTGGAAGAGGCCTCCGAGATCTCGGGAGCGGGGAAGCTCAGGACCTTTTTCTCCATATCGCTACCGCTCCTTCTCAAGGGAATTTTCGTGGGCGTGATCATGTTCTTCATCATGGCCTTCCAAGAGATCTCCACCGCGGTCTTCCTTTACCGTGGGGGATGGGAAACCTTGCCCATCGGAATATACCTCAACTGGCATCGGGGCATGGAGTTCGGGATCGCGGCCGCCATGGCCTTCTTCATGGTGGTATTGGTGTTCGTGTTGCTTTTGATCGCGGCCCGGATCGGCGGCGGGATCCTGAACGTGGCTTGGGGCGCCGGCGGCAGGAGGGAGTAGATGAGCTTCATCCAGATCCAGAACCTCCTCAAACGGTTCGGCAAAGTGGTGGCGGTGGACCATATCTGGCTAGAGATCGAGAAGGGGGAGATCATCACCCTGCTCGGCCCAAGCGGCTGCGGCAAGACCACGACCTTGCGCTGTATCGCGGGCCTCGAGCGCCCGGATGAGGGCGACGTGGTGATCGATGGGAGGCCTATGTTCTCCAAGGGGTTCGTGCCACCCGCCAAACGTGGCATCGGCATGGTCTTCCAGAACTACGCAGTGTGGCCCCACATGAGGGTCTTCGACAACGTGGCCTACGGGCTGAAACTCGCCAGGCTCCCTAAGAAAGAGATCCGAAAACGGGTGCAGAAAACCCTGGAACTTGTGGGCCTAAAAGGCCTGGAGAACCGTTACCCCACCCAGCTTTCCGGTGGCCAACAACAGCGGGTGGCCCTGGCACGGGCCCTCACCCGGAACCCGAAGGTCCTCCTCCTGGACGAGCCCCTCTCCAACCTCGATGCGAAGCTCAGAGAGAAGATGCGCTTTGAAATAAAAAGCCTGGTGAAGCGCATGGGGATCACCGCCGTCTACGTAACCCATGACCAGGCCGAGGCCATGGTGATCTCAGACCGGGTGGCGGTCATGAACCAGGGAAAGATCGTCCAGGTGGGATCAGCAGAGGAGATCTACCACAGGCCGGCCACCAAGTTCGTGGCCGACTTCATCGGGGTCACCAACTTCATCTCCGGGAGGGTGGCGGAGGTGGACGCGGATCGGGCCGAGGCGGTCCTCGAGGCCGATTTCGGGCGCGTGCGGTGTAAGGTGCTGGTGCCGGAGTCGGCCATCCAGGGGCGGCAGGCCACCGCCTTCGTGCGCCCCGAAGATGTGGAGGTACGGGAAAGGAGTGCGGGTGGGGAAAACCTCTTCCGCGGCACCGTGCTCCACCGGGTATACCTCGGGAATATCCTTTACCTCTTCGTGAAATTGGGGGATACCTCACTCAGGGTGCAGGCCCGTGCCACGATGCCATACCGCGAGGATGACGAGATCCACGTCTACCTGGATCCGTACAGGACCATAATCATCCAGGATTGAAGGGAGGTCCCACGGTAACGGGTTACATTCTCGACCTCGATGGAACGGTATATCGGGGAGATCGTGCGATTCCGGGGGCGGCGGAGGCGATCGCGGAGCTCCGGAACCGGGGGCGGCGAATCGTCTTCCTCTCCAACAAGCCCCTCTGTTCCCGTAAGGATTACGCCGAAAAACTTACCCGCCTGGGGATCCCCACCTCCGAGGACGGGGTGGTGAATTCCTCCTTCGTCCTCGCCCGCTACCTCGCCCGGGAGGCACCGGGGGCGCGGGTGTTCGCCATCGGGGAGCTCCCCCTCCTCGTCGAGCTTTGCCGCGCCGGGCTCGAGCTCTGTGAGGACCCAGGAAAGATCGAGTACGTGATCGCCGCCTTCGACCGGACCTTCGACTACCGAAAGCTCAACACCGCATTCCAGGCCTTGAAGCGGGGAGCGAGATTCGTTGCCACCAACCCCGATCGCAGTTGCCCCGTGGAAGAGGGGGAAATCCCGGACGCCGCTGGGGTGATCGCTGCCCTGGAGGCGACGACCGGGCGTAAAGTGGAGCTCGTTTTGGGGAAACCTTCCCGACATATGGTGGGGGCAGCCCTGGAAGTACTCGGCCTTCCTCCCGCAGAGTGTGCCATGGTGGGCGACCGCTTGGAGACTGACATCCGTATGGCGAAGGAGAACGGGCTCACCGCCATCCTTACCCTGACCGGCGTGAGCTCACGCGCGGACGTAGAGAAAGCAGACTGGAAGCCCGATTATGTGGTAGAGAGCATCGCCGAGCTCCCGGCCCTTGACGTGGAGCTCGCGGAAAGGGGGTTACGGTGGAGGAAAGGGTCGTCTACGTTCCCGTAGAGACATTGCGACAGTTTATGTACGAAGTCTTCGTCAAGTGTGGTGTGCCCGAGGAGGACGCGGAGATCTGTGCTGATGTCCTCATCGCCTCGGACATCCGGGGGATCCCCTCCCATGGGATCAACCGCCTCAAGATGTACTATGACCGGATCAAGCAGGGGATCCTCTCACCGATCACGCGCTTCGAGATAGTGAGGGAAACTCCGACCACCGCAGTAGTGGACGGACACCACGGCATGGGGCACGTGATCGGCTTCAGATCAATGAAGCTCGCCATGGAGAAGGCCAAGAAGTACGGAGTGGGGACGGTGGCGGTGCGGAACTCCTCCCACTTCGGCATCGCCGGGTATTACGCCCTCATGGCCGCGGAGGCAGGGATGATCGGGATGGCGTTCACCAACGCCCGGCCATCGGTGGCCCCGACCTTCTCGGTGGAGCCCATGTTCGGCACGAATCCCATCGCCTTCGCCTGCCCAACCGATGAGGAGTTCCCGTTCTGCTTCGACGCCGCGACCTCCATCACCCAACGGGGGAAGATCGAGGTCCTGGCGCGGCTGGGGAAGCCCACCCCCGCGGGATGGGTCATCAGCCGTGCTGGAGAGCTGGCCACCGATACTCGTGCTATCCTCACGGGGATCCCAAATGGCGAATACGCCCTCCTCCCCCTGGGAGGCGCCGGGGAGGAAATGGGCGGGCACAAGGGGTACGGGCTCGCGGTTATGATCGAGATCCTATGCGCGGCCCTGCAGTCCGGGGCGTTCCTCAAGGACCTCGCGGGTTTCGATGAGCAAGGAAATGCCCGCCCCCATCAGCTAGGCCACTTCTTCATGGCCATCGACATCGAACATTTCGTGCCTTTAGAAGATTTCAGGCGCACCGTGGGGGGGATTTTACGGGCTCTCCGGGCCGCCGAGAAAGCGCCGGGTGCTGAGCGTATTTACACCGCGGGCGAGAAAGCCCACCTCGCCATAAAGCGAGCCTACGAGAGGGGTATACCGATCAACGAAGATCTCCAGCGGGATATCAAGACACTGCAGGGGGAGCTCGGCCTCGTCAACCACGAATTTCCCTTCTGAATGGGCCTGCGTGGGGTTCCGGGGGTAAAGGGATAAATCTGTCCTCGGCAAAGTTGTTCGGACATATGGCGGTGTCCCCCATTTCCACACCGAAGGCCCGGTTTTTTTGACGTAGTCAGCCTCTTGACGTTCGCATTACTGCTCCACCCCCTTCCCATAGGAGGCCGGAGGTGAGCAAAAGTCCCTTGGTAAGCCTCTCGTGGCCGCCCGGGCGGTGGGACCTTTTCTTCTCCCCGAGTACGATTCATTCTTCCTCCATGGCCTCATAACATCGTGTCGATTCCGTGTGCAGAAAAAGGGCCTTCGGTGGGCCGTGGGTCGGACTCTGGGGGCACCGAGGGCCTGATGGGATTTCTGGTAAAGACTTATTTCGCACAGCGTGATTGGCGCTCCATTACGGGGAAACGATTGTGTAACAATTCTGTGTCACAGTATGTGGCGGGGTACCTTGTAGGGGAAGGGAGGTACCCCGATGTTGAGCAAGGACGAACCCGAGGTGCTTCTGCGGGAAACGGTGAGGGAAGTGGTGGCCGAAGAGCTCCAAGCCCTTCTTTTCCTGGAACGGGAGGCGTTCATCCAGGAAAACGGGGGACGGGTGAACGGCTCCTACCCCCGAAGACTGGACACCCCTTTCGGCCAGGTACAGTTCCGCGTCCCCCGCGATCTGCAAGGCCGGTTCAGGCCCCCCCTCTTCGCTCCCCACGCCAGAAGGGCCGCGGACCTCGTCGACCTGGTACTTTATGCCCTGGGGTCCCAGAACGGGTGGTGGGCGAGGTGATGGGATACCTTCTCGGGTACCTCATTTGAGGTTCGAAAACGTCCGGATCTATCAATCAAAGGTCAATCCCCGAGGGGTGATCCTTGAAGCCCTTGTCACCAGCGATGGAAACTTCCATATCAGCTGTGGACGGGTAATTGGGTGGGTTTACGTAACGGATGCAGACGGCTATCTGATCGACAAGTACCAAGTAGAGTCCCATACCATGCTCCCCGCGAGCAAATATATCCACCGAGAGACATGGGAAGCGCCTGCAGATTCGCCCAGTGGCGCTTATCAATTTCACCTGGACTCGTGGGATCCTCTTGTACGTTGGGGAAAAGCCGTAGCGATATTCCCTAACCATCCCGGTAGAACTCGAGTTCCGAGGGTTTTCATGCTCCAGAAACGGGAGGGAGCAAGCGCCCCTTTTTTGAGGATGAGATTTTGGAGGTTGTGCGCTAAATTTAAGCTGTGAAGTGTGAGGTCATCGCTTGCGATCGGGTGGTCTTTTCCGCAGAGATGAAATCCGTGACCACACGGACTCCGGAAGGGGCGTTAGGGATCCTTCCTCGTCATGCCCCGGCCGCGTTTGTGTTGGTCGACGCTCCGCTGCGTGTCCGCACTCCCTCCGGTGAACTCACCTTTCGGGTGAAAAACGGCCTCGCGAGGGTGTCGCCGGAAGGGGTCATCGTGCTCGCCGACTCCGTCGAGGAGACACATGCGTAGAGTTTTCGTCTCCGGGATAGGGGTAATAAGCCCCCTCGGGATTGGGACGGACGCGTTCTTCCAGGGCCTAAAAGAAGCGCGGGTGGCGATACGCCGGGTGGACGGACTCCTGGACCTGGAGGGAATAAAGTCCAAGGTGGGCGCCCCGGTGGTGGACTTCGAGCCCCGCGATTTCATCTCTCCCAAGAAGGCGCGACGCCTCGGGCGGGCGACCCAGTTCGCCCTGGCAGCGGCCCACCTCGCCCTCCGCGAGGCCGGTCTCGTTTCACGGAGGGACCCGTCCGGCGGTGTGATCATGGGGACGGGGATCGGCCCGGTGGAGGCGATGATCGAGAATCTCCACGCCCTGGAGAACAGGGGGCCAGAGAGGGTCTCCCCGTTCTTCGTTCCCACCATGATGCCGAACGCCACCGCAGCCGAGGTGGGTATCGAATTCGGCCTGAGGGGCCCGAACACCGGCGTCGTCACGGCATGCGCTTCCGGCGGTCACGCCATTGGGCTCGCATGGCACTGGATCCGTGCCGGCGTGGTGGAGTGGGCTCTGGCGGGAGGAACGGAGGCGGTGATGCTTCGGCTCGTGTACGCAGGATTCGATCGCATGGGGGCTCTCTCCCGCTGTCCCGACCCAGAGCGTGCCTCCCGGCCCTTCGATGCGAACCGGGACGGCTTCGTCATGGGGGAGGGGGCTTGCGTCCTAGTGCTCGAATCCGAAGGACACCTGCGGGCGCGGGGCGGCGAGGCGCTGGCGGAGCTCGCCGGGTTCGGGGCGAGCTGTGACGCGCACCACATCACTGCTCCTCCCGAGGACGGGGCGGGAGCACGCCGCGCCATGGAAATGGCGTTGCAAAGCGCCGGTATACCGCCCGAAGCGGTGGACTACATCAATGCCCATGGGACTTCCACCGTGCTCAACGATCTCGTGGAGACCCGGGCCATCAAAGCCCTGTTCGGGGCGCGCGCCTATGAGATCCCCGTGAGCTCCACGAAGTCCCAGATTGGGCACCTCCTCGGGGCGGCCGGCGCGGTTGAGGCCGCGGCGGCCATTTTTCCCTTGCTCGAGGACGTGGTCCCCGCCACCGTCACATGGCGGGAGCGTGACCCCGAATGTGACCTAGATTACGTCCCCGGCCGACCAAGGGCCGCCAAGGTGAAGGTTTCCCTCTCCAACTCCTTCGGCTTCGGAGGCCAGAACGCCTGCCTCCTCTTTCGCGCGGTGGGGTGAGCGATCAACCTTCGGCCCCGATCCTCTTCCACGCCGCGCGGTAGGCCTCGAAATCGGCGTCGGAGAAGAGGACGAACCTTACCTCCTTCAAGATCCCGGGGTTTCCCTCCAAGAAGGACTTCACCGTCCTCAGGGCGATCTCCGCGGCTTGATCCACTGGATACCCGTAGACCCCCGTGGAAATGCTGGGGAAGGCAATGGTCTTTATCCCCTTCTCCACAGCGAGGGCTAGGCAGGATCGGTAAGCCTTGGCGAGGAGCTCCGGTTCCCCTTTTGTCCCGCCGTGCCACACCGGGCCCACGGTGTGGATGACCCACTTGGCGGGCAGGTTTCCCCCGGTCGTGATCACCGCCTCGCCAGTCCGCAATCGCCCCCGCTCGCGCCGAATCCGTGCCGCCTCATCGGTCACCTGGGGGCCACCCGCACGGTGGATGGCGCCTGAGACCCCGCCTCCGGGGGTGAGCTCGGGGTTTGCCGAGTTCACGATGGCCTCCACCGCCTCCACCGTGATGTCGCCCTTCAGGAGCACCAATTTTGTTTTTCCCATATCCACCTCGAACCGCATCGGCGCCTCCTCTCAAGTTTGTGGAGCGTTCCCGGCTTCGGTTATCGTGTCTCGCTATGAGAGTAGGATATGTGCAGTTTAAGCCGCAGTTTGGCGAGGTAAAGGGAAACATCGCGCGGGCGTTCGCCCTCATAGAGAGGAAAAGCGCGGACCTCTGGGTACTGCCGGAGCTCTTCTCCACCGGATACCTCTTCGCCTCGCGGAGCGATCTCCTCGAGCTCGCGGAACCGGTGCCCGAAGGTCGGACGACCCGGGCGCTCCTCGAGTTCGCCCGGGACCGGGGGACGTTCCTCGTGGCTGGCCTCGCCGAGCGCGACGGGGCCAAGGTTTACAACTCCGCGGTGGTGGCCGGCCCCGGAGGCTTTATCGGCCGCTACCGCAAGCTTCACCTCTTCGGCAAAGAGAAGGTCTGGTTCGACCCCGGGGACCTCCCCCTGGAGCCCTTTCTCCTGGATCGGGTCAAGATCGGGGTCATGATCTGCTTCGACCACTTCTTCCCCGAGGTGGCACGAACCCTCTCCCTGCGGGGGGCCCAGCTCATCTGCCACCCCGCCAACCTCGTCCTCCCCGGGATGGGGCAACTCTCCATGAGGGTGCGGGCTATGGAGAACCGGGTGTTCACGGTGACGGCGAACCGGATCGGGGAGGAAGCCCGTGGCGGGGAGGTGCTCCGGTTCACCGGGGAATCCCAGGTGGTGACGCCAGACGGGGCGGTGCTCTCGCGGGCATCCCGGGATCGAGAGGAGGCAAAGGCAGTGGAGGTAGAGCTGGAGAGAGCCCTGGACAAGCGGATCACCCGGTACAACGACCTCTTCGCTGACCGGCGTCCTGACTTCTACGTCCTCTGGGCGTGAGGGAGGTCCGGGGGATAATCCGGAGGTGGGAATGGCGGCGCTGATCTCCCTGTTCGTGGTGGTAGTCCTCTCCCTGGTGGTGACGCGGGTGGCTACGGTGGCCCTTACCCTCACGGGGTTATCTCGGGAAGTGGCGCGGTTTCAGGCACGCTCCGCGTTCAGCGGAGTGGGGTTCACCACCTCCGAGGCCGAGTTCGTGGTATCCCACCCCGTGAGGCGACGGATCATCCTCCTCCTGATGCTCCTCGGGAATGCAGGGTTCGTTTCGGCCATCGCCTCGCTGGTCCTCTCCTTCCTCACCGCCGCCGGTCCACGGGAAGTCGCGGTACGGCTCCTGATCCTCATCCTCGGGTTGGGGACGCTGTGGGGCCTGGCGCGCAGCAAGCTCGTGGATCGGTACGTGGGCCGGTTCATCGGGTGGGCCCTCGCCCGCTGGACCCACATCGAGGTGCGCGACTACGCGAGCGTGCTCGAGTTACACGGGGATTACCGCGTGGTGGAACACGAGGTGGGCGCGGATGACTGGCTCGCCGGGAAGACGTTGGCAGACCTGGAGCTCCGCGAGGAGGGGGTTTTGGTCCTGGGCATCCGCCGCGAGGACGGCACCTATATCGGCGCCCCACGGGGGTGGACCGCGGTCCGGCCCGGGGACACGCTGATCATCTACGGCCGAGCGGGGCTCCTGGAGGAGCTCTGTCGCCGCCGCGCAGGTCCCGCGGGAGATCGGGCACACCTCGAGGCGGTGGCGGAGCAGGAGAGGATTCTGGAACGGGAGCGCTTGGGAGATTCGATCAGTCGGTGATCTCCCCGAACTTCAGGTAGAGCCGCTTCGCCGCGGCCTGTTCCGCCTCCTTGAGGTTGCGTCCACGGCCCACCGCGCGTTCCCCACCCAGGGTCGCCTCCACGGTGAACACCTTTTCGTGCTCCGGTCCCTCCGTCTCCACGAGGGCGTAACGGGGGAGCTCGCCGAAACGTTTCTGGCCGAGCTCCTGGAGGAGGCTCTTGTAGTCCTCGGGCTGCCGGGTGGCGACCTCCGAGATCCGCTCGCCGTACAGACGGCGCACGAAATCGCGCGTGTACTCGTAGCCCTTCCTCAGGAAGGCGACGGCGATGATGGCCTCTAGGGCCGCGGCGAGGACCGAGGGCCGCTCCCGCACCCCGAGCTCCTCGGCACCCTCCGATACGAGGAGGTACCTCCCGAGCCCGAGTTCCCCGGCGATCTCGGCGAGCACCGGCCTCGATACGAGCACCGATCTCAACCTGGTGAGTTCCCCTTCGTCCCGCTCGGGGAAACGGTGGAAGAGAACGTCGGCCATTACCAAGTCCAGCACCGCGTCTCCCAGGAACTCCAACCGCTCATTGCTCTCGAGCCCCGCCTCATGGGCGTAGGAAGCGTGGCGGAGGGCGGGAATCAGCTCCCGCGGCTCGAGGTCCAAGTCGAGGACAGCGATAAGAGGGGAAACGTCTTGAGGCTCCATGTGGCTAGGGCGGGAGGATTCGAACCTCCACAACGGGATCCAAAGTCCCGCGGCCTACCGTTAGCCGACGCCCTAGTGGGGGCATCCTAAATCTTATTGGTGAAGGGAAGAGATGACAAGATCCACCCACTTCATAAGTGCTTACGCATGGGGATCACTCGTTGTGCGGGATCTTGAGGGTACTCCCCCCGATGAATTCCCGCACCAGGTGATCGCCAGGGATCAGCGAATGGTCTTGGGTCTCCCACATGGTGAGCCCCTCCACCGCGGTGAGGAGCGCGCTTACCCGCTGATAGCGAATGCGGGCGTCGAGGAAGGCCTCGTAGGGGACAAGCTCCTCGGGCTCGGGCCAGATACCGTCCGGGACGAAATGCGGCTTCAGCACTGGGAGGTCGAACGGCATCCCCCCGTTGATGGTGTGGTCAGCGAGGCCCATCAGGGGGATGATGGAGAAAAGCTCCCCGGCTCGCACGTAGTGCCAGTGGAGGAGAGTCTGCAGGGGCGGATGGTTCCGGTGTTTCGCATCCCGCAGCATCCGCCGGAGCAACCGCACGTCGGTGAACTGGGTGAGGCGACCGGTGGATCCGTCCCCCTCGTACATCATGTTGCAGGCCTCGATGTAAATCCGAAACATCATCGGCCGATCGATCCCCTCGGTGAGGGGTGGGTAGAAGCCATGGAGGCAGTCGAGGAGGAGAATCTGATCTCGCTCCAGTTTCACCCGTTTCGTTCCCACGTGCTCGCCCACCTTGAAATCGTAGATGGGCTTTTCGATGACTTTCCCCTCGAGGAGCATCTTCAGGTGTTTGTTTATGAGCTGGATGTCCAGGGCCTCAGGGGTTTCGAAGTTGCGGTCGTTGATCCAATCGGTGGGGTGTTCCACCAGGGGCCAGAAATAATCATCGAGGTTCAACATGAGAAATCGAAGCCCCTCCCGTTCAAGGCGTTGGGTAAGCTTCACCGTAGTGGTCGTTTTCCCGGAAGAGGAAGGACCGGAGATCCAGATCATACGGATGTCGTCCCCCCTCTCGAGTCGCTCCAGGACCTTCCGCGCGGCCTCGTCCAGGGAACGTTCGTAAATCTCGGTGGCCTCCTCGATGAGCCACTTTATCCGCCCGGAGCGGATGAGTTCATTTAACCCCGCTACGGTGTCGCAACCGTGTGACCTGTTCCATTCCAGGATTTTCTCGTGGAAGGGCGTGGGGTAGCCGTTTCCCACGAATTGGTCCACGGTGATGGCCCCAGCCCGCACCCAGTGCTTGCCCCACCGCCAACACTCGTAAGCATCGGCCACAGTGACGAAGCCAAAGCTGCGGAGCACGTGGATCACGGTATCCTGGATCTCCTCGATGGTGGGAGGGAAGTTGGCGATCCAATGGCGCGGGTCGCGGTTCAACACGATGACCACGATGTCGGAGAGGAACTGAGCGATTCTCTCATCGTCACCATAAGCGTCGAAGAGGTGACCGTTAACCCCTTCCAACCGGTCCAGCGAGAAGCCGCCCACGGACCGGGCCGCACGCAAGATGGCAGAATAGATCCGGCCCTGATCGAAGGGGACGAGGGACCTGTCACGTTTCTGTACCTTCCGGATACGGTTCTGTACGGCCATCTTGTCGAATTATATAGCGCCAAATCCATTCCCGTACAACTCACTTTAACGGATGTTGCGGTAAGATTTCGATGGGAAGGAGGTCGGATGGAAGTACGGGTTAGCTGGCACGAGGGGATGCGGTTCGTCGGCATTGGGCCCTCCAAACATGCCGTGGTGATGGACACAGACGCCGTAGGAGGCGAAGGGACAGGGCCGCGACCGGTGGAACTCATGCTCATGGCCCTGGGCGGTTGCACCGCAATGGATATCGTGGCGATCCTGAAAAAGATGCGAACGCCGCCCCAAAGGTTCGAAGTGCTCGTCCAGGCGGAACGCGCCGCCGAGCACCCTAAAGCGGTGAGGAAAGTCCACCTCACCTATCGCGCCTGGGGCGTCCCCATGGAGAACCTGGAGCGGGCCGCTCAGCTCTCCCAGGAGCGCTATTGTTCCGTCTCCCACTCCCTCAGTGCGGAGCTCTCCTTCTCCGTCGAGGTCCGGGACTGAGGCGGTGGGAATACTCTCCGAGGACCAGCCGGAGCGGGCATGCGGCCCCCGCGAGCGGAAATCTTTGGCGGAAGTGGCGTTTTGGGAGTACCTTGATGGGGAAGGAGAGCGATGGTGGGGAACGGAGTCCCGGACACCGTCGGGGAGCGGCGGCGTATCCCCTACTTCCGGCCCGAACGGGTCTCCGAGGAGGGGTTCCGAATCGTTCTCGAAGCCAGCCGCCGGGCCTGCTTATTATACGGACCTATAGCCGTGGGCGTTCATAGGAGCCCCCGACGGAAGGCCCGAAGAGGGGTACAGCGTCACCGCCGAGGAGTCGAGAACACTGACCGCGAGTTCGATCCGCTCCATTTCCGCGATGGAAGTGCCGTGGCGGACTTAAACATGCCCCTCGCCGCCCACGCCCTGGGTCCCGCCTCCCACTGGATCGGCAGCCCGGGGAGCGGGCCGGGCACCGCCGCGTCCCCCGCCGAGAAGTTCCTCGAGATCTCGGACACGTTCAAAGTGGTGACCATCCCCTTCCCTCGGTTGCCCCGGCTACACCTATCGGCCCCAGAGGGCGCGCTGGCCTCTCGTGGAGAGGGTCCATTGCGGCCGTTACGGGAAGTAGTCGGACCGATAAAGGCCGTAAAGGCCTTGAAACCCACATCGCTAAACCCGGTGAACGGGGGGATCGAATGAGGATCGCGATCTTGGGCGCCACGGGGTCCATCGGGGTTCAGGCCCTGGAGGTGGTCCGGGAGCTCCGCGGGAGGGGGGTAGAGGTGCAGGTCGTGGCTCTTGCCGCGGGGCGGCGTGTGGCGGAATTGTGTGAAGTGGCACGGGAGTTCGAGGCCAAAGCGATCTGTGTGCTCGGCGAGGCGGAGGCGGAGAGGGCCCGGGCGCTCCTCCCCTCACACGTGGAAGTACTCTGGGGCCGAGGGGGACTGGAAGAGCTCGCGGCGCATCCCGAGGCAGAGCTGGTCCTGAACGCGGTGGTAGGGGCGGCGGGACTCCGCGCCACCCTGGCTGCGCTCTCCGCCGGGAAGCGGCTGGCCTTGGCCAACAAGGAATCCCTGGTCATCGGGGGACACCTGGTGATGGAGAGGGTCCATCTCCACGACCAGCTCATCCCGGTTGACTCGGAACACTCGGCCCTCTGGCAAGCCCTCCGGGGTATCTCACCTGGCGAGGTAGAGAAGCTCTGGATAACCGCCTCGGGGGGTGCATTCCGGGATAGGAGCCCCGAGGAGCTCGAGCGGGTGAGCCCTCGGGAAGCCCTCTCACACCCCACTTGGAACATGGGCCCCCGGATCACGGTGGACTCGGCGACCCTGGTGAACAAGGCCTTCGAGGTGATCGAGGCCCACTGGCTCTTTGCGATGTCTTACGAGAGGATCGGGGTCCTCCTTCACCCCCAGTCCATCGTGCATGGGGCGGTGGAGCTTGTGGACGGGAACTGGATCGCGGTGCTCTCTACCCCCGACATGCGGATTCCCATAAAGTATGCTCTCACTTATCCACAACACTTGCCGCCCCCCCCGCGGGATTTTTCGCTGATTGGAAGAGACCTGGAGTTCCGTGAAGTCCCGACGGGGAGATATCCGGCCTTCGAGGCGGTGCTAGAGGCGGGGATTGCGGGAGGAACCGCTCCCGCAGTGGCGAACGCCGCCGACGAGGAGCTCGTGGCCGCCTTCCTCGCCGGGAAGATCCCCTTCACCGCCATCGCCGAGGGCCTGCGCAGCGTCTTGGAGAGACACGTGCCGATGCGCTCGCCGAGCCTGGGGGACATCCTCGCCGCCGACTCCTGGGCCCGCGCAGAGACCCACCGCTGGATGACACAACGCTTCGGCCCTACAATCGGCCACGAAAGGAGAGTCGATGAGTCCGACGACGGATGAGGTGCTGGCGGTGCTCCGCGACAAGGTGATGGATCCCGAACTGGGGGTGAACATCGTCGATCTGGGGCTTGTCTACGACGTCGATGTAGGCGAGGGGCGGATATCTATCGACATGACCCTCACTACCCCGGGATGTCCGTTGGCGGGCACGTTGGCCGCGCAGGCCGAGCAGGTGTTGCGCGAGGCCTTTGAGGGATATGAGGTCGAGGTAAACCTGGTCTTCGACCCTCCGTGGACGCCCGACAGGATGTCCGCAGAGGCCAGGAGGATGCTCGGCTTCGGCTGATGGAGAAGTGTCCTATCTGTGCCACGAGGATTGCCAACAGGCTTTGTCCCGCCTTAGGGAAGAGACTTTGCAGCATTTGTTGTGGTGAGCACCGACAGAGGTCAATAGGCTGTCCCTCGGACTGTCAATACCTCATCGCAGCTTTGAGAAAGCAGCGGGAGAGGCTGGGCCGGGAGCTCTCCAAGGAATGGGACCGATTTACAGGATACCTCCGGGAAAGGGAGGAGGGTCACCTCATCCCCATGCTCGAGATCCTGCGTGAGGCACTCGCGAACGGAATCCACAAGCTCGACGTGACCGATGACGAAGTGATCGTCGCTTTGGAATACTGTGCTCAGCGGCTCTCCCCCATAGAACTCATGGAGCGACCGCCGAACATTTTGGGACGGGCCTTGGAGGAAACCCTTGTCCCATTGGTACAAAGCGGGAGGCTCGATCGGGAACTCGTGCGCGAAGCCCTGAAGGCACTGGCCGGTTTCGTCGAGTACTTCAGACAGGAGAGCGATGACAAGAGGTTCGTCCAGGGCCTCCTCGGGCTCTACCCACCGCCGCCCAAGAAGTCTTCCCCCATTATCCGCCCGGAGGGATCGGGGATCATCAAGCCCGATGAAGGGCTCGTTTGAGCAGGGCACCTCCCGGCCGAACATTTGGTCGCACGCCTTTCCCGTGAAACGTCATATAGATATCGAAGGCGCCAGGGCCTGTGCCAAAGTAGTTGTGGAGGATTCACCGTACTCGCACGTCGCCGCATTAACGGTCTCCGGATGAAAGCCCTCTCCTGAATACAACTAAGAGGAACGTCTCCTTAGCCCTCGGTAACACTTTCAATGAGGAACATCGTACCCTTGACGGTGGCGCTCGAAATGTCCTATATGAGAATTGTGTCGGCGGAGAGGATTGAGCGGCGTTTAGAGTTGCGACTCGGCAGGGTGATCCTGCGCGAGGACTTCTCCGTCGTTCTCGTCCTTATTAGCTAGCGGATCCAACGCCCAGCGGCGGTGTTGGATCCGGACGAAACCGGGGCCGAAGGGCCCGGTTTTTTTATTGTCCCGGCCTCGGTTGAAAGGGGAGGGCGTGAAAAGTTGTGCGATTAAGACGGGCGCTGAGAGGGCTCCGCATCGGTCGCTTCTTTACGCCCTGGGACTAACTCGGGAGGAGCTTGACCGTCCATTCGTGGCCGTGGTCAGTGCCCTGAACGAGGCCGTCCCCGGCCACAAACATCTGCGGGAGATCGTCCAGGCGGTGAAAGATGGGGTGCGGATGGCCGGAGGCGTGCCCTTCGAGTGCCACTGCCCCGCGGTCTGTGATGGGATCGCCATGAACCACGGGGGCATGTGTTACTCCCTTCCAAGCCGTGAGTTGGTCGCCGACTGCGCCGAGGCCATGGTGAGGGCTCACTCTTTTGACGCGGTGGTCTTCGTCCCCAACTGCGACAAGGTGATCCCGGGGATGCTGCTCGCCGCGGCCCGGCTGGACCTCCCCGCAGTGTTCGTGAGCGGCGGCCCCATGCTCGCCGGCGACTTCCGTGGGGGTAAGGTCGACTTGAGCGACGTCTTCAACGCTCTGGGTGCCCTGACCATGGGGGAGATCTCCGAGGATGATCTCACGGAGCTCGAGCTCACCGCATGTCCGGGCAGCGGCTCCTGTGCCGGGATGTTCACCGCTAACACCATGAACTGTCTCACCGAGGCCCTGGGCCTTGCCCTCCCGGGGAACGGCACCGCCCCGGCGGTCTCGGCGGAACGGTTGCGCTTGGCCAAAAAGGGTGGGGCGCGGGCGGTGGCCCTCCTCCGGGAGGGAGGACCGCGCCCACGGGAGATCCTCACCGAGACCGCGTTCGAGAACGCCATCCGCGTGGACCTGGCCCTCGGGGGCTCCACCAACACCGTGTTGCACCTCCTGGCCCTAGCGGAGGAGGTGGGGATTCCGTTCCCCCTTGCGCGGGTGAACGAGCTGAGCGACGCGACGCCCCAGCTCTGCAGGCTCTCCCCAGCTGGGCCACACCACATCGAGGATCTCCACCGCGCCGGGGGAATCCCGGCGGTGATGAGCGAACTCGCCGGCGGGGGGTTGATCGACCCGGAAGCGGTGACCATCACGGGGTCGCTCAAGGGGAGCCTCTCCCGCGTCAGGGATACGGGGGTCATCAGGCCTGTGGACAATCCCCACGCGTCCGTGGGGGGGATCGCGGTCCTTTTCGGGAGCCTGGCCCCGGAGGGGGCGGTGGTGAAACGAGGCGCGGTGGCAGAGGAAATGCTCCGCCACCAGGGCCCGGCCCGGGTTTTCAATTCCGAGGCGGACGCCGTCCGGGCCATCCGTGCCCGGGAGTTTCGGGACGGCGACGTAATCGTCATCCGTTACGTGGGCCCCAAGGGGGCTCCCGGGATGCCGGAGATGCTCACCCCCACGGCGCTCCTCTCGGGGATGGGAATGGATGACAAGGTAGCACTGGTGACCGACGGGCGCTTCTCGGGGGCGACGCGGGGGGCGGCCATCGGCCACGTCTCCCCGGAGGCCGCGGTTCGAGGCCCCATCGCCGCCGTCCGGGACGGAGACCGAATCGCCATCGACATCCCCGGCAAGCGGATCGATCTCGACATCCCTGCGGAGGAGCTCGAGGAGCGGTTGGAGGAGTGGACGCCACCGGAATGCGAGGTGCCCCCGGGGTACCTCCGGCGCTACGCCGCCTGGGTCGGTTCCGCCGCCCGGGGAGCGATCCTGAAGGGGGGATGATGAAGCGTACCGGGGCCGAGATCCTCTGGGAGTCGCTCGTCGCCGAAGGGGTTGAGGTAGTGTTCGGGATCTGCGGTGGAGCGGTGATCCACATCACCGACGCCCTCCCACGTTACCCCATCAGGTTCGTACTCATGCGCCACGAGCAGGCCGCGGCTCACGCCGCCGACGGCTACGCCCGGGCCACCGGGAGGGTGGGTGTGTGCCTGGCCACCTCGGGGCCCGGGGCCACCAACCTCGTCACCGGGATCGCCACTGCCTATATGGATTCCTCGCCCCTCCTGGCCGTGACCGGCCAGGTCCCCACGCCGGTGGTCGGGACCGACGCGTTCCAGGAGACGGACATCACGGGGATCACGCTCCCCATCACCAAGCACAACTACCTCGTCACCGATATCTTTGACCTCGCCCGCACCCTGAAGGAGGCGTTCCACCTCGCTCGCACCGGGAGGCCGGGCCCTGTCCTCGTGGACATCGCCAAGGACGTCCAAGCGGCGGAGACCGGATTCTCCTACCCCGAGGGGGTGGAGCTCCCCGGCTATATCCCCGAGCGTCCGCCCCCGGAGGCGCTCGTTAGGCGAGCGGCGGAGCTCCTGAATGCCGCGGAACGTCCACTGATCCTCGCGGGGCATGGGGTGCTGCTCGCGGGGGGACATGCCGAGCTCGTGGCCCTCGCCGAGCGGGGGAAGATCCCGGTGGCCACGACGCTGCTGGGTATCGGCGTCATTCCCGGAACCCATCCCCTTTCCCTGGGAATGGCGGGGATGCACGGGACCCTCCAGGCGAACCGGGCCATCCAGGCGTGTGATCTCCTCTTGGCCGTGGGGACGCGGTTCGACGACCGCGTGACCGGGAATCCAAGGACGTTCGCGCCCCACGCCACCATCGTCCACGTGGACATCGACCCCGCCGAGATCGGGAAGAACGTCGCGCCGGATCTCGCGATCGTGGGCGACGCCGGGGAGTTCCTGCGGGCCCTCCTCCCGTTGGCGGAGCCCGGGGACCGTCGGGATTGGCTCGCGGAGATCGAGTC
>MTNJ01000031.1 GCA_002011425.1 Candidatus Acetothermia bacterium JdFR-48
GGGGCAGTCTACTTCGGGGGGGTCGTCCTCGCCCGGTTAGGACTCAAAGTGGGGGTGGTGACCCGCCTCTCCCATGGCGACTCCTGGATGCTCGCCGACCTTTACCGCGAGGGGATCGGTGTTTTTCCCGTCTACACTTCCGAATCCACCGGAATAGAGAATGTGCACCCTGACCCGAACTCGGACCGGAGGACCTGTTACTTCCTCGGGTTCGCCGGTACCTTCCGTCCCGAGGACCTCCCCGAGGTCGGGGCGCGGCTCTACTACGTGGGTACGGTGATGGCGGACGAGGTGGACCTCAGGTTCCTGCGGGCGGTGGCCGACCGTGGTCCCTTGGCCTTGGATCCACAGGGCTGCCTCCGTCACCGTGTTGGGCGAGCGCTCGTCACGGGGGCCTGGGCCGGGGCGAAGGAGGCTTTGCCCTTGGTACGCTACCTCAAAGTGGACGACCGCGAGGCGGAGGCCCTCACCGGCGAGGGGGATCTCCGCCGGGCCGCGAAGGCCCTGGCCGGGATGGGGCCCGAAGAGATCGTGCTGACACACCACGCCGGGGTTCTCGTCCTCGCCGAAGGGAAGTTCCACGAAGCTCCTTTCCGGCCGAGGAGCCTCGCCGGCCGCACAGGGCGGGGCGACACCTGCTTCTCCGCGTATCTCGGCCGGAGGCTTCTAGGGGACCCCCCGGCGGAAGCGACCAGATTCGCTGCCGCCCTTACTACCCTCAAGCTCGAATGTCCTGGCCCCTTCCGCCGCTCCTTGGAAGAGGTGGAGGCACTCCTCCGCGAATTCTAACCTGTGGCCTCGAGCTCTATTTCCATCGGCAGGCTTTGGAGCCCAAGCGAACCCATGAGCACGATCGGAGAAATATCCACTATGGTTGTTCTACTTACAGCGCGCAGGTAAAGAACCCCGTTTTCTCGCCGCGGAAACGGGGTATTTGCATCCGCTCCGTTGGCCTGCTATGGAGTGTCGCCCGATCTCCCTGAAGAGCTCTATCTCGGCCATGGGGATATCGCCGTTCGAATCCACAAAGGAAGTTCCGATTTATTTAACACGGCGCATTTTCGCGACTAGTGAATCCCGGGCAATCCTCGGCCGCAGCCAGAGGCACTTCTCGACGTCCCAAAGGATGACTCGTCCGCCGGTTGACACGGTGGCGAGGTACTCTCCATCAGGCTGAACCCTAGAGTCCAAAAGGGGGGTGGTATGCGGGCACAATTCCCCAAACGTCGCCTCTTTCCCGAAGCTCCACAGGACAGCGTTAATCTGGAGGAAGCAAAGGACGATAAGCCCCCGTCGGGAAAAAAGTCCCGCCGCAGATCCTCCGTCCCCCAGGCAATATTACGGCCACTGATTCGTCCGCACGTAGATCCCAAATGATCGCTTTACCGTCCGCTTCAGAGAGGAGGTATTCCCCACCCGGAGTAAGGGCGAGGTCCCAAGCGACTCCTCCGTGTCCCCAGAGCTCGCCGCCCGACACTCCTCCGGAGACTGCCCGGGCGTTTCTCCCTTTTTCCCGGAAGCGAGGGGTTTCCCATCCGGCGAGAAGGCCACGGAGAGCGCTCCCTCTGGGTGGGACATGTTCGAGAATTCCCCCGAGAGGTTGGAAAGCAAGAGGGGTGCAACGCTCCCGTCCTCTCCTGCACTCGTAAAATACTTACCATCGGGGCCCAGCACGACCCCCATGCGTGCCCGTTATGTGCCCTTCCCGACTGTGCAGGACATAAGGACCGTTGTGTCACCGCAGCCCATGGCGACCTCGTTTAGAGAAATGGCCACGACCGCGTACGCCCGTCTCCCGCCCGGTAAGACAATCCCCTGGACTAGCCTCAAATCTTTGCCATCGCGGATCTCGAGTACATTCCCCATTACGAGGGACGTGCGCTTTACCGTTGGGCGTAAAGGCAATGTCGGCGATCCAACCGGTGTCGGTCCCGCTGTCGTTCCCGAGGAATCTATGGCTATTGTCGTTTCGATGAGAAGTGGCGCAACGACCGAAAGTCCCTTGCCTACGTAGGACCTCCCAAACGAGAAACAGACAACCCCCGCTCGGGTGGGTCCCGCTTCTTCCCCGGTTTCTGAGCGCCCGTCTACTCCCGCTGGACGCCGATGAAAGTGAACCCCCCGATCATCACCGCCGGGACGATGGAGAAGAACACCCCGCCTCGGGCGAAAACCTCCCGCTCCCGTGAGATGGCGGTCACGTTCGAGAGCGCCCGGAGCATCGACTCGGTCCAACGCAGATTCTTCAGGGCCTTGGTTATTTCGCCGTTTTCCACGAGGAAGGTCCCGTAGCGTGTCATCCCGGTTATTAAGGCACGTTTGGTATCCAGGTACCCGTTCACATAGTGGGAGTTAGAGACAAGGATCCCTCGCTTACAGCGCGCGATCATCTCCTCCAAGGACGAGTCCCCTGGGGCGAGACACAGTTCCAGGGGATGGCGCCCCATGGGGTCCCGGGCGGGCCGGCGTGTCCGGTGGGCTTGGCGCTGGCCTTGGCGGCGCTCGTCCGGTCAAACACCACTCCTCTATTGATTCCCCGCTCGATGAGGACCACCTTCCGTTTCGGTATGCCCTCGAAGTCGAACGGGAGCCCTTGTGCCTCCGGCTCCCAGGCAGAGTCGTAGATGGTGATGTTCTCCCCCATGGAGCGCTCCCCAGTGCTCCTGAGAGGAAGCTCGAGCCGGAGAGGAAAGCCTCCGATCCGAAGGCGACAAAGGAGAGCCACATCATGACCCCCGTCAAGCAGGCGGGTTCGAGGATCACGGTATACTCCCCTGGGGGGAGCTCGGCTTGGTCCTTGTCCAGAATGCAGCGGGAGATGGCTCGATCAGCGAGCTTCCCAAAGTCGATTCGCTCCACGTCGCAGGAGAAGGCGTCGGCCCGGGACATCCCCTCACCCGAGGCGATCACGAGGCCGAGCTCCGTGCCGGTGATGGGTTGGTATACCTCCAGGCCCGCGGTGTTGGCCAACGCGACTTCCCCCTCAGAGATCGAAAAACTTCCCGCCACCTCGAACTTATGCTTCGCCGCCTCGGCGAAGACCTCGGCCAGGACTTCGGTCCTTTTCGCCGGGCCGAAGTTGAGGGTGTTCTCACAGTAGGTGTCCGTGGGGGCGAACTCCCCCGGGCCGACGAGTCCGGGGAAGTGGGGGTTCTCGGGCTGATGGCGTTCCATCTCGCGGGCTTTCCGTTCGGCAGCCACGATCGCATCTACCGAGAGCTGATTCGTCCTTGTTACCCCGACCCGTTTTCCCTCCTCCGCCTTGACGTGGATCGAGAAATCCTCCTCGCCCACGTGCTGGTGGATCTGCGAGCGACAGAAACGGGTGAGCTCGGACCGCCCGCCCCAAAAAAGCAGCTCTGCCGACCCCCCGCCCGTTCAAGTACTGCGTGCAACACCTCCAGGATGTTATCTTTCCCGATCATTTTCCGCTCCCTATCCGAACCTTCCTGAATCTTGCCGGAGCTGTCCCGTGGGCGACGTGCATTGTCTGTGTGGGTTCCCCTTTCCCGCAATTGGGGAGGCCCCATATCTTCCATTCGCTACTCAAACAGATGGCATCACAGGACCGCCAGAACTCCGGGGTAATCCCGGTGTAAACGGGGTTCTTAAGGAGCCGTTTCTTCCGTCCGTTCTTGATTTCCCAGGCGATCTCGCAACTGAATTGGAAGTTGAGCCGGAGGTCATCTATGGACCAGGATTTGTTGGTCTGCATGAAAATCCCATGCTCCGTGTCTGCGATGAGCTCGTCAAGGGTAGGACCATCCGGGGCCGGCTCGAGGTTGATATTCACCATGCGGATAAGGGGAATGTGGTTCCAGGACTCGGCCCTCATGCAGCCATTGGAGCGACGGCCGATCTCCGGAGCCATCTTCCGGGAGGTAAGGTATCCCACGAGGATCCCCTCCTGCAAGAGGTGAGTCCGCTGGGCCGGGACCCCTTCGTCGTCGTAGCCGAAAGAACCGATGGAGCCGGGGACAGTGGGGTCAGCCACAATGTTTACAATATCAGAACTATACCGGTATTTACCTAACTTATCCAAGGTCAGGAAACTCCCGCCGGCGTAGGAGATCTCGGTGCCCAGGACCCGGTCGAGCTCGGTAGGATGGCCGCAGGGTTCGTGCACCTGTAGCGCCAGCTGATCGCTCGCGAGGATGAGGTTGAACTCCCCGGCCGGACAGGGGTCGGCGGAGAGGAGGGCCACAGCCTCCTCCCGAATCTACTTGGCGTTCGCCACTAGCCCTAGAGCCCGAATGCACTCGTACCCTCGCGCGGCATAGTTCCCACCGAAGGAGGTGGGGAAGGAGCGGCGCTGGACCTCGTGGCTCTCCACCGCTGTGGCCTCGATCCCCGCTCCGGATTCGACGATCTCCTGCTCGACCTCTGCCCTCTCGGTGTTCAGGAAGATCTTCACCGTATGGAAGAGGGTCATCTCCGCTTCGGCCTTCTTGATCCTTTTGTCCTTCCTCAGGATCTGCACGGGGAGAAGAGGAGCTCAAGTTTCTCGTCCAGGGGTACGGCCAGGGGATCCTCCACCCAGGGGCTCCGGTAAGTACCGACCTGAGGCGGGGTGTCGTCGAGCCGCACTGGAGACCGCTGGGTCCTGTAGCTTGCCTTGGCGATATCCAATGCCCGACGCGCCGTCTCCCTAACGCTTCCCTCCGTGAGAAGCCCCGAGGCGGCGAACCCCCAGGAGCCACGATAGAGGACACGGATCCCATAGCCCTTGGTCTCGGCGCGGGATAAGCCCACCACCTCCTCATTACGCACGGTGATCCTCTCCGTCTCGCCCTCCAAGTACCGGGCATCGGCGTAGACAACCCCCTCGGCCCTCTTCAGCTCCGCCAGCGCACCCTTGAGCCAGGCCTTGACTTGCATCTCCCTCCTTTCGTTAACGGCATTAAAACAGGCTTCGTTTCCGGTGCCAAGGCCCGGAGAGCCACGAGCACCAAGGCCGCGAACGCGTACCAAAGACCGAAATGCCTCCCCACGACGAGGACCGCCCCCGGGAGCGAGGAGAGCCACCCCACCACGGCGAGGTATGGGGAGATCAGATATCGACTAGCGATGGCCCCGAGGAGGGGAACGAAATCAAGTGGGGAGAGCACGAGGAGGAAGAGGCCGGACCAGATGACGATTCCGGTCCACGGAATGAGGACGAGATTGGCGAGGATCCCGTAGGGGGAGATGTAGCCGAAGGCGCTTCCCACAAACCCGAGGGTCGCTGCCTGAGCACAGAGCGAGACCCAGAGGAGATCGCCCGCGGGCCGCAGGGGGGTGGGGAGCTTCGCTCGAAGAGGGAGGTCACGCCACACGGGCCAGCCGAGGATAATCCCCGCCGTGGCGGCGAACGAGAGCTGGAACCCGAGGTCCAGGGCGCTCCAGGGCCACATGAGGAGCACCACGATCGCCGCGGCGGAGATCCCCTGGAGGGGATCGTACCAGTCTCGGAGGACAAGCCCCTGCTCCCAGAGGACCCAGAAAAGGCCGAGGAACCCAAACATGATCCCCGCCCGCACAAGGGAGATCCGTCCCCCGACGAGGCCCACGTACAGGGCGATCACGGTGAAGATGAGGAGGTAGCGCCGCCCCGGCCGCAGCCGCAGGAAGCCCAAGAGCCTCCACAGGCCGTAGGCGATGATCCCGAGGTGCAGTCCTGAGAGGGCGAGGAGGTGAGCGACTCCAGCTCGCCGGAATTTCTTCCTGTATTCATTGTTTAGCTCCCCACGGGCTCCAAGGAGCAAGGCCTTCACCACGGACCCCGCGTCCTCGGGCCATGAGCGCTCGATGGTTGCGAGGAACTTCTCGCGCACGACGTAAAGGACCCACGCCATCCTTCGGGGCCCCGGTTCTGCGGCCCTGACCTCATTGACCCAAAAGACGCCGGCGATCCCACGCCTTCGGAGGTACTCCCCCCATCCTCCGACCGGAGCCTCAAACCTCCCGACGATGTCCAACGTGTCGCCGGGGACCGGGATGAGTTTGCGGTGAAGATAAGCCAAGAGCTTCACGTCCAGAGAAGGCACCTCGAGAACGCAGGAGACGGTCTTCTCATGGCGATCCGGCATGGAGATGACCGTCCCCCGGACTTCGCGTAAGAGGAGGAGTTGACGCCCCATACGCTCGGGCACCGCCTCCTGCCCACCGAGCGTGGCTCCGAGGAATAGAAATGTGGCCCAGAGGAATGCAGAGGAGCGGCGAACGAGGAGGAGCGCGAGTGATGCCGCAGCCCCAAGTAGGGGCCAAGGGGAGGGCACGAGGATGCCGCCCAACGCGCACCCCACCCCCAACGCCAATGCCATCCCCGGAAGCAGAGCCCGTTGCATAGACATAAGGCGTTTGGACTAGTATAATGGGAACGCCTGGGGGTGGTTGGATTCGACGGGGATACCCAGGTGAGGTGGCAAGCGGAGCTGGCCGCGAGCTCCAAAAACACGCGGCGATACGAATAAATGCCAGCTATGCAACTGTTCCCGCCGTCGCGCTGAACTGACGCGCGTTGGCCGTCCTATCGAGTTTTGCCCGCGGGTTCGATAGGGCGTGGACGCAGCGGGCTGGTCATTACCCCTTGCCTCCTGGGGTGATGACGAGAATTGCGGAGGCTGGGGTCAGGGCGATCCTGCCCGTGGGAGCGTCGGACCTGAGAGCGAAAACACGGGCTAAGCTTGTAGAAGCCGAGCCCGAGGGTATCTCCGGACCGGGGTTCGAATCCCCGCACCTCCACCAGTTGGGGATCGGTGGGGCCGACGTTTTCACTTGCTGAGCTTGAATGAGAACCCTTCGCATCAGTAAAATGAACGTGCTACGCATAAGAATTCCTTGTAGTACTGATGAATCTTCCGCTCGATTATCAAAACTACTCCTTGAGGGAAAGGGGGTGATGGGTATGCTATGGGAGTTCTGTCCCAGCCAGCTCTTGGCGGTGGCCAAGGCTTGGGAGGCAGAGCTCTGGCACGCCGGCGAACGACTTCGCATCTTGAAGGGACTTTGCTGTGGCCCTAGCCGTCGTGCTCATTGGGCCGGCATACCCTTTGCCTCCCTGAGACTTCGGCCCTTCGGGGCTTGAGCTTTGTTATCGTTTGGCAAACGTTCCTCTCCTCTGCTATAGTTCCGCACGACCCTATATATCCCCAAGGAGGTGCTATGGCGGTAAAAGTGGACGAGAATCTGTGTACCGGGTGTGGGCTCTGCGCCCAGGTCTGTTCCGATGTCTTCGAGATAGGGGACGACGGCCTTTCCCATGTGAAGGCCGGCGCTGATGAGTCCCTTCCCTGCGTGGATGAAGCTATCGACCAGTGCCCCGTGGGCGCAATAAGCCGCGAGTAAACTCTATACTAACACCGGGGCGGGCCCGTCCCGCCCCTCTTTTTTCTTTCCGGTGACGAGGAAACTGGGGATCGCCCTGAGCTCCGGTGGGGCCCGAGGCACGGCTCATATTGGTGTTCTCAAGGCCTTGGAAGACGAGGGTGTGCCGATAGGGACCATCGCGGGAACCAGTGTGGGCGCGTGGGTCGGCGGATGCTACGCAGCAGGGGTTTCCCTCGAGGAGCTCGCCCGCTATTGGAAGGAGTTACGCTGGTACGGGGTTGGGAAACACCTCGTCCCTGGCCCAGTTTGGCGGGGGTGGACCTCTGGGAAATCTCTGTGGCACGCCATCCACACGTTTGTGGGCGACGCCCGTATCGAGGAGCTCGGAATCCCCTTCGTCGCTGTGGCCACCGATCTCACCACTGGAGAAGCAGTATGGATCGACCGTGGCCCTCTGGCAGACGCCATCTGTGCTTCCGGTGCGGTGCCCGGTCTCGTCGCCCCTCGCCGCTGGGCGGGAAAGTGGCTCATTGACGGGGGCGTAGTGGACCCTTTGCCCGTGGCCGCGGCCCGCTCCCTAGGCGCGGAAATCGTCCTGGCGGTCGACGTCCTCGTTCATCCCACTGAGAAGAGGTTCTCAACCCCCAACGTGTTCCAAGTCCTTTTCCAGATGTCTACCATCTTTCAAAAGCGGATTGCCGAGCTCGAGACCGTCTTAGACGGGCCGGACCTCATCCTACGCCCTGACTTCGGCAACCGCCCCCCCCGCTACGCCGACATCGGTGAAGCGGTTGAGATAGGTTACCGCGAGATGAAGCGTTGTCTTCCCATGCTCTTGCGCCTCCTCGAGGAGTGACCCCGTGTCCCCGGGAAGGGTTCCCCAGGCCCAGACTCTTTTCTCCCTCCTCATGGGAGTCGTCTCGATATCCTTCGCGGCAATTCTCATCCGCCTCACCCGTTCCCCCGCCGTGGCGGTGGCTGCGTGGCGCATGGCGATCGCGAGCCTTCCACTATTACCCCTTTTGTTCCGGCAGAAAACTGGAGGTCTTAGCCGCCGGAACCTCCGTCTCTCCGCGCTAGCAGGGATATTCCTCGCGTTTCACTTCTCCCTCTGGATCTCCTCCTTACGCTATACCACTGTGGCGAGTTCCGTAGTTCTCGTGACAACGAACCCCCTTTTCGTAGGCCTCTTCTCCGCGATGTTCGGGGAACGGCCGTCGCGGAGACTGTGGCAGGGGATTCTCCTCTCATTTACCGGAGCGGTGATGATCGGTTGGGGAGACCTGGCTCTCGGGGGAAAAGCCCTGTGGGGGGATGTGCTGGCACTTCTTGGAGCGATGATGGCCTCGGGATACTTGCTGGTGGGACGTCGAGTCCGGCGGGAGCTCGGGCTCCTTCCCTATATTACCCTCTCCTATGGGACTGCCGGAGCCGTTCTTCTCTCCTTTATCGGAATCTTGCCGGAGGTCGACTTCTTCCCCTTAAATGGGGATTGGGTCTGGATCGTTCTCATGGCCCTGGGCCCGCAGCTCCTCGGCCACACCGCCCTCAACTGGGCGCTGCGATTCCTGCCGGCGGCCGCCGTGGCGTTGGCTATCCTCGGCGAGCCCGTCCTCAGCTCCTTCTGGGCATACCTCATCTTCGACGAGGGGATCCGTCCGCTGCAGGGGGCCGGGTTTGCTCTGGTCCTTCTCGGGATCGCGCGGGGCCTGGGCGGCACGCGTGAGTTGGGGTAAGGTTTCGGTCGGGATGAGAGAAGAGGGGTTAGTTACACGGGGGACACAGAAGATCGCCTGGGCAAGGGCTCACATGCCCATCGTAGGGGCGATCGAAGAGCAGCTCGCCCGGGAGCAGCCGTTCCGTGGCATGCGGATCGCGATCTCAATCCACCTCGAGGCCAAAACGGCCCGGTTCGTCCTGGCACTTGCTGCCGCCGGGGCAGAAGTCGCGGTCACTGGCTCTAACCCCCTCTCCACCCAGGACGACGTGGTCGCAGCCCTCCAAGCGGAGGGGGTCCCCGTCTCCGCCAAGCGAGGGGCAAGTCCGAAAGAGTACTGGGATGGCCTCATGCGGACGCTCGAGACCCGCCCTCACCTCCTCCTTGACGATGGCGGCGATCTCACCGCCCTCCTCCACGGGGAGTACGCCGAGCTTGGGGCAGAGGTCATCGGGATCTGCGAAGAGACAACCACCGGGGTGACGCGGTTACACAAGCTCGCCCGTACTGGGAAGCTGCGATTCCCCGCCGTGGCGGTGAACGAAGCCCGCATGAAGTACCTATTCGATAATCGCTACGGCACAGGCCAGTCTACTTGGGATGCCATCATGCGCACCACGAACTTGCTCGTGGCGGGGAAGACGGTGTTGGTGGCGGGCTACGGCTGGTGCGGCCGCGGAGTCGCCATGCGGGCCCGAGGACTTGGGGCACGAGTAGTGGTGGCTGAGGTGGACCCTGTACGGGCCGTCGAGGCCCTGATGGATGGGTTCATCGTCCAGCCCCTACGTGAGGCAATCCAGGTGGCGGATTTTCTCGTCACCGCCACAGGGTGCCGGGACGTGGTCACCTGGGAGGACCTCCTCGCGGCGAAGGAGGGGCTCATCCTTGCCAACGCCGGCCATTTCGACGTGGAGATCGACGTGCGAGCGCTCAGAGAACGGGCCCAGTGGCGCGAGGTCCGTGAGGGCGTGGAGGAGTTCACTCTCCCAAATGGGAAGCGGGTGTACCTCCTCGCTCATGGGCGGCTGGTGAACCTCGCTGCCGGGGATGGACACCCGGTGGAGATCATGGATATATCCTTCGCTCTCCAGGCCCTTTCCCTACGCTGGCTTTCGATGGAGGGAAGGGATCTTTCCCCTGGCGTTTACCCTGTCCCCCGGGAGATCGACGAGCAGGTGGCCCGGATGTTCCTCGCGACGCGGAATGTCCGGATCGATTACCTCACTGGAGAACAGAAGCGGTACCTGGGGCTTGACTAATGCATGGTGGGAGGGCTGCCCGGGAGCTCGTATGCCGAACGGCGCGGCGGATGACGGAGCTGGGATTGGTGGCGGGAAGCGCGGGAAATATCTCCCGGCGAGTTGGCAGTGTGATCTATATCACTCCGAGCGGCGTCCCCTACGATTACTTGAGGCCTCAGATGATCATCCTCCTGGATTTCGATGGGAATGTCCTCTCAAGAGGTGGAGAACCCTCTTCGGAATGGCGGATGCACGTCCTCATATACCGGGAGTTCCCGGAAGTGCACGCCATGGTCCATACCCATTCCCCCCACGCAACCGCTATCGCAGTCCACGGATCCCTGCGCCCCGTGTCCGACGAGGGCCGCCTTCGCTTCGGGGACGAGGTGCCCGTGAGCCGACAGGCCCCACCGGGAACGTGGGAACTAGCCTGCGCCACAGTAGAAGCGCTTAAGCAAGGCAAAGGAGCTTGTCTCCTCGCTCGCCACGGGGCAGTGACGGTGGGATGGACCCTGACCGATGCCCTGCGTCGTGCCGTGGCCTTGGAAGAGGAGGCGCGGGTCGTCTCCTGGTGCGCCGGCGTTCGGGCTCAGCGCGAGGGCTGACCCTCCTCCGCACCCCCCTTTCCGCCGAAGGCGAGGAGCACGCTGAAGAACGGTCCCCGCAGACCCTCCGGCGGGCCGGGGAGCGCGGCTTCGCCCGCCTCCCAGGGACCGGGGAAGGCCACGAGGTTGCCCGCTGTCACCCGGATTCCGATTCGGTTGGTGGGCCAGAGTTCCATTGATACGTAGGGTAAGAAGAGAAAGAACCCCCGGGAGAGGTAGAGGTCTGCGGGATGGGCGAGGGCGTCACCGAAGGAGCTGTAGTTGCGTGAGCGTAGGCGGAGCTCCACGCCACCGCCTCCGAAGAAGGAACCCACCGTGGCGGAGAAGTCCCCGCTTTCGAGGACCACGATCTCCCAAGAGGCGCCCCCGAATCCCAGGGACAGCCTCGCGTACTTCTCGCCCGCCCGGGCGGCGAGAGAACCGCCGAATCCTCCCGCACCGAATCGAAGATCATTCCCCCCGAGGCCCATTCCTCCATAGAGCACGAAGGATCCCTCCAGCGTAGGGTACCCCGCATCATCCAGAGCCGTGTTTAGGGTCATAAGGTCCCAGAGGAGAAACGCCGCCCCCGAATAACCGGCTCCGAATCCCTCCCCGAGTCCGAGTACGCCCAAACTCAATGCTGCCACTGCCCATACTGCTACCCGCATTACACCACCCCCCTGACGCTTCCGGCCCCACAGTCCGGTTTTAGAACTGCCCTAAGAACCGAATATCGTTCTGAAAGAAGAGACGGATATCGTCGATCCCGTACTTGAGCATCGCCATCCGCTCGATCCCGAGTCCGAAGGCGAACCCCGTTACCTCCTCTGGATCGTAACCCACCTCCTCGAACACGGCGGGATCTACCATCCCCGCACCCATGATCTCGAGCCATGGGCCGCCCTCGCGGCGGATGTGGACCTGGGCTGAGGGCTCAGTGAAGGGGAAAAAGTCGGCCGAGAAGCGCATCTCGTATCCGGGGCCGAAGAATTGGCGCACGAACTCCTCGATGATCCACTTGAGATGAGCCATGGTAAGACCCCTCTCGACCCAGAGGAGCTCCACCTGGTGGAAGACGGGGAAGTGGGTGGCGTCGGGGGTGTCACGGCGGTAACACCGGCCGGGACAGATGATCCGAACCGGGGGCTTCCTCGATTTCATCACCCGAATTTGGACTGGGGAAGTGTGGGTACGCAAAAGTACTCCCTCGCCGATATAGAATGAGTCCCATTCGTCCCGTGCGGGGTGGTCGGCTGGGATGTTGAGGGCCTCGAAGTTGTAGTAGTCGGTCTCAACCTCGGGACCAGTGGCGACGTCGAATCCCATCTCCATGAAAATCTGTTCGATCTCAAGACGAACCTGGGTGAGGGGATGGAGCCGCCCCACCCTGCGCCAACTTCCAGGAAGGGTGAAGTCGAAGGCCTCCCGCTTGAGGCGCTCGGCCTCGGCCTTGGCGGCGAGTCCCTCCTTGAGCCGCTCGATCTCGCCCTGGATTTCCTTCCGGAGGGCGTTAAGGAGCCTCCCCGCCTCGGCACGCTCGGCAGAGGGGAGCTCCCGGAGCGTCGTGAAGAGTTGGGTGAGGAGACCCTTCCGCCCCAAGAACCTGATCCTGACCTCCTCCAGGACCTTGAGGGAAGGGATATCTCGACGCTCCTCCTCCCACTTCTCCCGAATTTCCCCAACCTTCCGTATGATCTCTTGGAGCATTTCAGATGAGATATACTTCCTAGGCCACCCCACTGTCAAACCCGAATCGACACCCTCCTCGGTGGTGCGGGAGGGATTGGCCTAGGAAAATGGGGAGATGAGGATAATCGGGGGGGAGAAGAGGGGGCACCGGCTGGTGGAATGGCACGCCACTGGGATTCGTCCCCTGCAGGACAAGGTCCGGGCCGCTCTCTTCGACATCCTGGGAGAACTCGTCGTGGGAGCGGATTTTTTGGACCTCTTCGCCGGAACTGGGGCGGTAGGGCTCGAAGCCCTCTCCCGCGGGGCGCGCCACGCCACGTTCGTCGATTCGTCCGGAAAGGCCATCCGCGTCATCCGCGCCAATTTAAAAAAACTCCGGTATGAGGATCGAGCTGAGGTGATCAAGTCCGACGCTCTGGAAGCGATAAAGGGGCTCCATCGCAAGAGGAAGCGTTTCGACCTTATCTTCATGGGTGCCCCTTATTCCCAGGGCCTTACCCAGGAGGCCCTGAAGCAGTTGATCCTCTGCCCACTCCTCCGCGATGGCGGCTTGCTCATCACAGAAATTCACAAATCTGAGGAGCTCCGTCCTCGATGCGGCCCCCTGAGGCTCCTTCAGGACCGCGGTTACGGCGACTCGAGGCTTCTTTTCTTTGAGTTTGCGTCTGAAGAGAAAAGTACGTAGAATTCTCAAAAAGGGAGGGCTCACGTGGGAAAGCCCCTTATCCTCCTCACCAACGACGACGGATACCTTGCCCCCGGACTTTTGGCCCTGTATGAAACCCTGAAGTCTCTGGGAGAGGTCTGGGTACTGGCCCCCGATCGAAATTGGTCTGCAGCCTCGCGAACTCGTGTCTTTCACAAACCCCTCCGCGTTTCCCCGGTTCGCCTTCCGGACGGAGTTTTAGTCCATATCACCAACGGTTCTCCCTCGGATTGTGTCTCTCTAGCGATCCTCGGTCTCGCCCCGCGACGTCCAGATGTGGTGGTGTCAGGGATAAACGCCGGGGCCAATCTGGGCCGAGACGTGACCTATTCCGGCACCGTGGCCGCCGCCATGGAAGCGGCCCAGGCGGGTATCCCAGCACTGGCGATCTCCCAGGACCTGGGGGCAGAAAATGGCGAGGAGAAGGTCCCAGATTATCAGCGTGCGGCCCAGATTGCTGCTTCCCTGGTAGAAAAACTTCTCGCGAATAGCCCCCTTCCTTCGGGCACGCTGCTCAACGTTAACGTCCCCCTGGAGCGGCCCAAGGGAGTGAAGATCACGCGTCTGGGAACGAGCATCTGGCGTGATTACCTGGTGAAAGGGAAAGATCCACGGGGCAGAGACTACTACTGGCTCGCCGGGGAAATGATGAATTCACCCCCGCCGGGGGAAGAGGACACCGACGTGTGGGCGGTCTTCTCGGGATACATTTCCATCACCCCTCTGCAGCTGGACCTCACCGACCACCGGCTCCTGAAGGCGCTCCGGGTCTGGGAAATGGACTTCAGCCTGCCCGCAAAATAGTCCAGATCCCCAAGGTAATGAAGACCGCGCCCGCAGCATAGTGTATCCCACGCATAGCTCCTTCGGGAAGATAGCGGTGTAAAGTGAAACCTAAAGCAACCGCTACTGCAGTGCTAAAGAGTAATGCGGCGCCAGCCCCGAGCAAGACACTCCCGGGGCTCTTGCCCGTGGCCATAGCGAAGATGGCGAGTTGGGTCTTATCGCCCAACTCCGCGAGGAGGATCGTCCAGAAGGAGGTGACCACCACTTCCCAAGCAATCTTCATTCCTTACCTCCGCAGAAGTATTGAAGCTGGTTGCAAATCATACGCATACGCAACCGCAGATGAAACTCAGCCTGGATGAAGGGTGTAACTGAAGTAAGATAAATCAACTTTTCCGAAAGGCAGGTGTTTTTAATATGGGTGTACGGGTAAAGCGTCTGTCCTTGTTCTTCCTCTTCGGCCTCCTTTTGGGGTTCCCTATTTATGCTCAGGAAGCCGAGTACGAACCATTCCTTCCCAACATTGTCGCTATGGCCCAGGCCGCTGCCCAAGCCGCCGCATCAGCTGCGGCCCAGGCCCAGGCTGCCGCGACTGAAGCAGAAAGGGTCTTAGCGGAGCTCGAGGCGGCCGTCTCGGGGCTTCTCGAGGATGGCGCTGCCGCCCAAGCGAGCGCACAGGCTTCGGTACAGGCGGTCACATCTGTTGAGGCGAAGGCCAAGGCAGCGGTGGAGGCATTCCTCGAAATCTGCAGCAAAGCAGTGGCCACAGCGGAAGCCAGCGTCCAAGCGATCGCAGCCGCCGCGGCCAAGGCCGAGGCTTACGCCGAGGCTCAGGCTAAGGCCTGTGCCCAAGCGTCAGCCCAGGCTTCGGCTTCGGCTTCGGCATGCGCCAGCGCCGAAACGTGGGCCCAGGCGGCAATAGAGGCGATCGTCGAGAAAATCGCGGGCGCTAGGGCCGAAGCGGAAGCAGCAGCAGCGGCTTGTGCCCAGGCCAAAGCCCAGGTAACAGCGTATGCTGAGGCAATCGCTGAGGCCTTGGCCCAGATCGAGGCCGAGGCCAAAGTCCAAGTTGAAGCGGCAGCCAGCGCTAAAGCCAAAGCCGAGGCCTCCGTACAGGCTTCTGCTCGGGCCTACGCCCAAGCCCAATCTTACGCCCAAGCGGCCGCCCAGGCCTATTCCTCCGCCAAGGCCAAGGCCGAATCCACCGCCGAGGCTTACTCTCGGGCAACGAGTCAGGCTGAACTCGTCAACCAACGTATAAGGACTACACTCCCCAACGACTGCGGCGAAGTCATCACTGAGATCACCGGTGTGGTGGAGGCCGTGGCCGAAGCCGTTGCCGAGGCACACGCCGCTGCTCAGGCGGCCGCGCAGGCCGCGGCCAAGGCACAAGCCCGGGCTTATGCCCAGGCTCAGGCTGCAGCTCAAGCTCTAGCAGCCGCCAAAGCCAGAGCTGAGGCCGCTGCATCCGCCTATGCCACCGCTCAGGCTCGTGCCAAGGCGGTAGCTGAGGCGAAAGCCAGGGCCCAGGCCGTAGCCTATGCAGCCGCTGAAGCGATCGCTAAGGCTTATGCTGAAGCCCAAGCCCAGGCCGAGGCCATTGCCGAAGCATATGCCAAGGCGAAAGCTCAGGCCGAGGCCATCGCTCATGCCCTGGCCCAGTCCAAGGCGAGCGCTGAGGCTGAGTCCAAGGCCGCTGCGGCCGCTTGTGCCGAGGCAAAAGCTAAGGCCCAAGCCATGGCCGAAGCGATTGCCCAAGCCAAGGCAACAGCCGAGGCAAGGGCCAAAGCGGCCGCTTCCGCGTACGCCACTGCGAAGGCCAAAGCTGAGGCTATGGCCCAGGCTATTGCCCAGGCCAAGGCCAGTGCCTCCGCCGCAGCCCAGGCCACTGCTCAAGCATATGCCAAGGCCAAGTCCGCCCTCGATAGCGCAAAGAGTGCGGTGGCGGCTGCAATAACCGAAGCGAAGGCTCAAGCCCAGGCTGCGGCTCAAGCGGCAGCCGAGGCCAAGGCCCAAGCCGAGGCTTGTGCCCAAGCTGCCGCCGCAGCCGTCGCACAGGCCCAAACACAAGCCCAAGCAGCGGGTACCGGTACCGCCTATGCCCAAGCCTTTGCCGCCGCGGAGGCCATGGCTTCTTCCGAAGCCCTCTCCTATGCTCAGGCGGCGGTGGCCGCCCAGGCCCGAGCCGAGGCCGCAGCTCAGGCCGCCGCGTCTGCATTAGCACGTGCCCGCGCGGCCGCGATGAGTGGGGTACAGGCCGTGGCCGAGGCCACTGCTGATGCTCAAGCCCAGGCGCGTGCGTGCGCACAAGCGGAGGCCCTTGCTCAGGCCGAGGTGTCCGCGAGCGTAGAGGCGATAGCCAATGCGGTAACCGAAGCCCAAGCTGCCGCCCAAGCGTGTGCCCTGGCTCAAGCCGATGCCCAGGCGCAGGTGGCGGTGGGGGTAGAAGCCATCGCCTCCGCTTATGCAGAGGCCCTCGCAGCAGCCAGGGCCGCCGCGGCCGCAGAAGCTCAGGCGCAAGCCCAGGCTGCCGTGGGCGTTAATGTGGTGGCCGAAGCCCTCGCGAACGCTGAAGCCTACGCTCGAGCCGCTGCTATGGCACTGGCGGAAGCCCGGGCCCGCGCTTTCGCGTTTGCCGGGGCCATCGCTGAGGCCCAGGTGGCAGCCGAGGCTGAGGTAAGGGCATGCGCCCTGGCCGCCGCAGCCGCGAGTGCCTCGGCTGAGGCTGCAGCTTATGCCGAGGCCAGCGCCGAAGCCGCAGCTCAGGCATGTGCTTACGCCTCTGCCTTCGCTCAGGCCATGGTGGAGGCCGCCGCTAGTGCCGCTGCCACTGCTGAGACCTCGGTGGAAGTGATCCCGGAGATCGAAACTTCGACCCAATCCTTCGTGAACCCCGATTGTCTCCAACCCACCTGTCGCCAGTACGAGGTGTGTGAGGAGGCTGGATGCCCCACCCCACTGAGCTTTACCTGGCAATTTCCCGAGGTAACGCCCGGTGCATCGGTACATTCAATGCAGAACTTCCCACAAGACCTCATGCAAGCCGTCGCTAGCACTGGCGCCATCTACGCGGAACGCCTACAAGACAACCTTCCACCCGGTCTTTCCTTCGATCTCGCGTTAGACCAGCACGTGGGAATCTTGCAAGGCCGCATCCCCAGCCAGGGCGGGAGCTGGCAGGTTATTTACCAGCTCTACGACGAACATGAGTGCCCAGTAATCAATCTCACTATTGACATCCGTGCCGGGGCACCCCAGCCGACGCAGCCCACGGAGTTCTCTGCTCAGTTCACCTATTGGCGGGGGACGGCCGTCTGCAAGGAGGACGTGAGCCACCAGATTCTCCTCCAGTGGGAGATCTCGGGAGGGCAACCACCTTACCAGGTGGGCCCGTTCCTCGTGAGGTATCCTGATGGGCGGCAGGTTTTTATCAGCCGCCTCTTCAGCGGGAATGAGGGCACGATCCGGGTGAACTATCCCAACGGTGGGACCTTCCTAATCCAGGCACAGGCACGCGACTCCCTGGGAAGGACCACCACCATGCAGACGCAGGTGAAACTCACGGCGTGTCTTCCCGTGCTTCAAATCGTCACCGTGAACCTGGAGGTCCACGCCTGGAAGTATACGTATCAACCACTTCTTACGCGGGCCCCAACACAACAAAAGCCGGAGGAACTCGAGGTTCCGATTCTCATAGTAGGAGAGGAGGAACCACGTATCACCCCATTTGTGGTACAACGGATTCTCGGCACCACGGTCACCCTGGAGGCCCCTCTACGGACCGAAGGTGGCGCCTACGGCCGGGCTTTCAAGGGCTGGCTCGTCTGGTATGGCGACGCCGAGAAGCCGGTTGCTTACAAGGGGACCGAGAATCGGCGCAAGGGGGTAAATGCCCTCACGATCCAGCTCACCCAAAACGTGCGCGTAGTGGCTCTCTACGCCGACATTGTGGGTTAAGTTTCCTCGGACCTAGGTTTCAGAAGGGGCGGGAGATTATCCCGCCCCTTTCTCTTTTTTCCATGTGCTGTCCGCATACAAAGTTGAGGAGGAAACGTGACGCCGGTATCTTTTCTTTCCAAGATGAAGGCCTGTGTTCTTACCTGGGGCTGCCAGCTCAACCAACACCGCTCCGAGGAGATCGAAGGGGTGCTCGAGCGTGCCGGCTATGAAATCGTCTCCCGGCCCGAAGAGGCGGACGTCGTGATCCTAAATACCTGTATGGTCCGCCAGCGGGCCGAAGACAAGGTGGCCGGGCGCCTGGGGGAGCTTCAACATTTGAAGAAGTCCTGTCCCCTCGTCATCGGGGTAGGGGGTTGTATGTCCCAGGGAAGGAAGAAAGAACTCCTGAGGTATCCCTCCGTGGACTTTCTATTCGGCTCCGCAAACGCTTCGGAGATCCCCGAACTCATCGAGCGGGCCATGCGTGGGGAGCGCCCAGTTTCTCTCCCTTACCCAAACCGCATCGAACGCCTCCCAGTGCGGAGAAGGAGTTCCTTCCAGGCCTACCTCACCATTGCCGAGGGGTGCTCCAACTCTTGTGCTTACTGCATTGTCCCCTTCGTGCGAGGTCCCCTGCGCTCCCGGCCCATGAAGGAGGTCCTCGCGGAGCTCCGGGAGTTGGCCGAGCTCGGTTACAAGGAGGTCACGCTTCTCGGCCAGAACGTGGACGCCTACGGCTTGGACCTCCACGACGGCACGAACTTCGCGACCCTCCTGCGGGAGGTCGCCAAGATCCCGATTTCCAGGATCCGCTTCACCTCTTCTCACCCAGCGTACATGACCAACGAGACAATCGCCGCCATCGCCGAAGGCGAGAACATTTGTGAACACGTCCACCTTGCGGTCCAGTCGGGGAGCAATCGAGTATTACGGGCCATGCGCCGGGGTTACACTCGGGAACGGTTCCTCCGGATAGTAGAGAAGCTCCGGACTGCGATCCCCGGAGTCAATATCACCACCGATATCATCGTGGGCTTCCCGGGTGAGACGGATGAGGACTTCCAGGGGACGCTCTCCCTTATCCGGGAGGCGGAGTTCGGGACGGTGTACGTGGCCATGTACTCTCCTCGGCCCTACACCGCGGCAGCGGAGCTGCCCGATGACGTCCCCCCTCCCGAGAAGAAGCGCCGCTTGGAAGCGGTCCTCGAGGAGACGCGTCGGATCGCCCAGAAAATAAACGAGCGTAAGCTCGAGGAGGTGGAGGAGGTCTTGGTGGAAGGTTTCCTCGAGAGCAAGGGCCTCTATTATGGAAAGACCCGGGACATGCGCACCGTGCTCTTCCCCGGAGAGGAGGGAATGGTGGGTAAGCTCGTGTGGGTCAAGTTCGAGCGGGCAACCCCCGGGGCCCTCTACGGCGAGGCGGTCAAGGAGACCGTGGCATGATCCTCACCATTACCCTCAACCCCACGCTCGACAAGTTTTACTGGGTGGATCACCTGCCGTTATCCCTTGAACGGGCCGAGGAGGAGATCCTCATCCGCGCCCGGAAGTCCTCTGCGTCCGCGGGTGGTAAGGGCATCAACGTCTCCATATTCCTCGCCTGCATGGGAGTGGAGACGGTGGCCATGGGGTTCCTGGCTGGCCATACCGGCCAAATCATTCTCCGGGACCTCCTGGAGAAGGGGGTGACGGCCAACTTCGTCTGGATCGAGGGTGAAAACCGCACCAACGTGACCATCATCGAGAAGGGAAAGGAATATCATCCCGTGAAGATCCACGAGGAGGGCCCGCGGATCCCTTCCCACGCCCAGGAGATCTTCCTGCGCAAGTACCGAAGGATGCTGAAGCGGACGGAGTATGTGGTGCTGGCCGGCGCAATCCCACCAGGAATTCCGGAGACGGTTTACGAAGAGTTAACTCGTGAGGCGAAGGGGGCAGGGGTGAAGGTGGTCATTCACGCCGGCCGGCGGCCCCTATGGGAAGCGGTGAAGGTGGGGCCTTTTTTCGTGAAGCCAGATGTGCGGGAGGAACTCATGGTGGGAGACATGCCGGTACGCACTGAAGAGGAGATCATCGCTGCTGGCAAGCGGGCCGTGGAATACGGCTGCCAGGCCTGTCTCATCTCCCATCACGTGACCGGGGACGTCCTGATCACCCCCGAAGGCATCTGGGAGTACGAGGCCAAAGTTCCCCTCACCGCATTCAAGAACCTCGTGGGGGCGGACGACGCGCTGGTGGGCGGGGTGCTCTACCGGCTCACCCAAGGAGACCAGCTTACCGAGGCCGTTCGGTTCGGCATGGCCGCAGCGGTGGCTTCTGCGGAGATCGAGCCCAAGATGTGCCTTTCGCCCGCGGTGATCGAGCACGAGATGCGGACCGTCGAGGTACAGTTCAAGGAGGGCCCTTGAAAGCACGGGACCTCATGCGACGCGACCTCACGTCGGTGGAGCCGGATACCCTCATCTACGAGGTGGTCTACCTCATGGAGCAGTCCGGCCTCTCCACTCTGCCAGTGGTGGACGAAGAGGGGAAACTAGTGGGCATCATCACCGAGCACGATCTCATCCACGCGGCCCTCCCCGAATACTTCGATATGCTCCATTCGATCTCCTTCCTCCCCAACCTGAACCAAATCCAGAAACGCCTCAAGGAGATGGCTTTCAAGCCGGTATCAGAATACATGAAGGAGGTGACTTCGGTTCACCTCGACGACGAGGACCTCCACATCGCCGACCTCCTCATCCGCAAGCGCCTCAAGCAGATCCCTGTGGTGGACAGTGAAGGCCACCTCGTGGGGGTAATCCGCAGGATAGATATCCTCTCCCGGTTAATCCGCTGATGGAGTTCTTCGCGCTGGATCTCGAGACCACGGGGCTCGACCCCAAGCGGGACGAAATCCTGGAGATAGCCTGGGTGCGGTTCGCCGAGGGAAAGCCCCGGGAGCGTTTCCAAACTTTGGTGCGGGTGACGTTCCTCCCCAAGGAGGTGGAAGAACTCACCGGGATCTCCGCGGAGAGGTTGCGGCGGGCCCCCTCCCTTGGAGAGGTATTGCCCGAGGTCCTGGACAGACTTTCGGACAAGGTGGTGGTGGCCCATAACGCTCCCTTCGACCGGGCTTTCCTGGAAGAGGCGGCGAGGAGACTCGATATCCAACTTCCCTTGATTTATTGGGTGGACACACTATCTCTCTCACGTCTCATCTGGCCGGAGCGGGATAGCCATGCCCTATCAGCGCTCAGGGAGAAACTTCGACTCGCCCCTCAAGGGGCACATCGTGCGCTCCCCGATGCCGAGGCCACGGGCTACCTCTTCCTCGAGGAGGTGGCCGCGTTCCAATTCCTCCCTGAGGGAACTCAAGAGCTCCTCCTGGGATGGCTCCCTGGGCCGGCCCGGGAGCTCCTCCGGGAGCCTCCGGAACCGTGGGGATCAGCCAATGGGCAGCCCCTCATCGAGGAAATCTTCGAACTCCTCGAACGAAAGCTCCCCTCCTTCCACGTTCGGCCGACCCAGGTCGCCTACGCTTTCACGGTGGAGCGTGCCTTGGAGGAAGGCGGGGTTTATCTCCTCGAGGCAGGGCCAGGAACGGGGAAGACCTACGGGTATTCCGTGCCGCTCCTCCTCTCCTTGGGGAAGCGACGGGCGGTGATCTCCACCCGCACCAAGGCCCTACAGGACCAACTCTGGCATCGGGACCTCCCCACCTTGAGAGAGACGCTCCGGGCCGACGTGTGCTTGGCGCTCCTCAAGGGTCGGGAAAACTACATCTGCTTGCGCCAACTCGAGCGGGAACGCGGTCTCTTCAGCCGGGAACTCTTACAGAGGGTGGAAGGGTGGCTCGAGGAAACCGAGACCTTCGAAGTGGGCGAGCTCTATCCCCTCCTTGGTGGATCTCCTGATGGCCCTGCTCTAATCGAACGCCTACGGGCCAGGCCCCGACGTTGTGCCGGGAGGGAATGTGCTTTCTTCGGTGAGTGTCCCTCACGGAGGGCCAGGCGCTTGGCTCAGGAGGCCCGTATCGTGGTGGTGAACCACTCCCTCTTGGTCGCGGACTTTGTCGCCGGCGGGGCGCTGCTCGGACCATACGATTTCCTCGTGGCCGATGAGGCCCACGCCCTGCCGCGGGCGTTCCAAGAAGGCCTCACTCGCACGACATCTCCCGGCGAGGTGGTACGGCTCCTAGAGGAAGTGGAGACAACCCTCCCCCCAGAGCTCGTGCCCCGGCGGGAGCTGCGGGCCGCCTGGCGGGAGCTCACGCGGTTTCGGGAGAGGCTCGGGGGGGTTCTCCCCGAAGAACCGAGCTCCTTCTGCCACCGGGACGGACTCCGTTTCCTCTCCCTCGCACAGGACCTCATTTGGAAGCTCGTCGACCTCCGGAACGCTTTGGAAGATGCCGCGGACTCGGTCTCGGGCGAAGAAAGGGCTCTGGCCGAGGGAACGGCCACCGCACTGGAGAAAGCCGCGGGGGAGATGGAGTTCGTGCTTCAGGCCGGGGACTCGCGCTACGTTTTCTGGAGCGAGCGGGCACCCGATCCTCGATTTCACGCCACCCCACTCGACTTCGGGGAGATGCTCGCCGAGGAGTTCTGGGGGAGATTTCCCGGCGCGGTCCTCACTTCGGCCACCCTTTCCGTGCGTGGTCGGGCGGACTTCCTCTTGCGGGAGCTCGGGGTAGCGCGGGCTTTCCACCGAGTTTTCCCGGGAAAACTCTCGTCTCCCAGGGCGGCGGCGTTCCTCCTCGAGTTCTTGCCCCATCCGGATGGGGACGAGTTCGTGGAGCAGCTCTCTTGGCTCCTCGAGGAGCTTCACGAGCGGCTTGGTCGGAAGACCCTGGCACTTTTCACCTCCCGGCGGATGCTCCGGGCAGTTGAGGAGCAGCTACGAGGGGTCACCGTAATCTCGCAGCTCTCCCACGGCGATGCTGCCCGAGCGATAGAGCTCTTCCGCAACGCACCCGCGCCGGCCCTGCTTTTGGGCCTGGACACCTTGTGGGAGGGAGTGGATTTCCCCGGAGAGGAACTCGAGATCCTCGTGGTCGCACGCCTCCCTTTCCCTAACCCTATAGACCCAGTGGTCCGGGCGAAGGAGAGACGTCTGCGGGAGCAAGGCTTAGACCCCTTCTTTGAGCTATACCTGCCCCAAGCGGTGCTCAAGCTTGCACAGGGGGCGGGGAGGCTCCTGCGGGGCCCCGAGGATCGAGGGGCGGTGATCATCGCCGACCGCCGCATCGTCGCTAAGCCCTACGGAGAGGCGTTTCGGGCCAAACTCTCCCTCCCCCTGCGGAAAGCATCCTCCTTTGAAGAGCTTTTCTTTGCCCTGGAGGAGCTCTTTCGGTAACCTTGGGGCACATGGCCTACGTCAGATGGTCTCGGTATTTGCTCCCCACGTGGAAGGAGGAGCCGGCCGAGGCGGAGATCCCTTCCCACCGGCTGATGCTCCGGGCGGGCCTCATCAGGAAGGTCGCCTCGGGCGTCTATGAATTCCTCCCCTTCGGGTACCGGGCCCTCAAGAAGGTCGAACGCATCGTCCGGGAGGAGATGGACGCCATCGGCGCGCTCGAGATGAAGCTCCCGGTACTTCAGCCCGAGGAGCTCTGGCGTCGTACCGGCCGCTGGGAGGACTTCGGTCCGGAGATGTTCAAACTTACCGATAGAAAAGGTCAAGGGTTCGCCCTCGGACCCACCCATGAGGAAATCATCACGGAGCTTGCGGCCCGGGAGATAAGCTCCTGGCGCGATATGCCTCTCGTCCTCTATCAGATCGGCGAGAAATACCGCGATGAGATTCGCCCTCGCTTCGGGGTGATGCGGGCCCGCGAATTCCTCATGAAGGACGCCTACAGTTTTCACGTCACTTGGACGTCCCTTGAGGAGACCTACCGCGATATGTACATCGCCTACTCTCGGATCTTCACCCGTTGTGGATTGGTCTTCAAGGCAGTGGAAGCACCCACCGGTGTCATGGGGGGGAACATCTCCCACGAGTTCATGGCCATCGCGGACACGGGGGAGGATGAGATCGCCCTGTGCGCTTCCTGTGGCTACGCCGCCAACCGCCTGGTAGCCCACACCGAACCCCCATCCCCCCCGCCCGGGGAAGAGCGTCCCATGGAGCTCGTCGCGACCCCAAACGTCCGTACAGTGGAAGAGCTCGTCTCGTTCCTCGGGGTGAATCCGGCCCAAATTGTGAAGACCTTTCTATATGTAGGCCGTGAGGGTGCCATGGCGGTTCTCGTCCGCGGAGACCAGGAGCTCGAGGAGACGAAGCTCTTCCAAGCGAAGGGTGACCCCACCCTCCGGCGCGTGGATGATCCGGAGGAGGCAGAACGGCTGTCCGGTGCACCGTTCGGGTTCCTTGGACCCATCGGGCTCTCGGTCCCCATCTGGGCCGACGAGGCAGTGCGAGATTTACCCACAGCGGTGGTGGGCGCGAACAAGTCAGGATATCATTACATCGGTGCCAAGGCGGGCCGGGACTTTCGGGTCGATAGATACCTCGATCTTCATCAGGCTCGCGATGGCGATCCCTGTGGCCACTGCGGGACCCCCCTCCGAATCCGAAAGGGAATTGAGGTTGGCCAGATCTTCCAGCTCGGGACGAAGTACTCGGAGGCATTAGGGGCAACGTTCCTGGACAGGGACGGGGAGGAGAAGCCCATCATCATGGGGTGTTATGGGATCGGGGTCTCGCGGATTCTGGGCGCGGTGATCGAGCAACACCACGACGAAGAGGGGATCATCTGGCCCTTGGAGATCGCGCCTTTCCAGGTATTGATCGCCGTATTGCGGCCCGACATCGGGGCGCAGATGGAGCTAGCAGAGCGGCTGGCGATGACCCTGGACCAGCAGGGTCTCGAGGTACTCCTCGACGACCGCGACCGCTCTCCCGGGGAGAAGTTCCACGACGCAAAGCTGATCGGGATTCCGGTGTTATTGGTCATCGGTCCCAAGGCACTCAAACGCGGCGTGGTCGATGCTGAACGGCGTCGCGACGGAGCCAAGACCACTTTCGCCGCGGCCGAGGAGGCTGTGGTCCGCGGCGTACGAGAGTTCCTCCGTTCAGAGCTCATTTGACAGCGAAGTTTCCACGCGCTATACTTCAATAACCGTTTCAGGAGATCATCCTCATGAAAGTTTCAGCCATCATCCCGGCCTTTAACGAGGCCGAACGCATTGGCGCTGTTATCGAACCTCTCTTGGACGTCCCCCAGGTGGACGAGATCATCGTCGTAGACGATGGTTCCTTTGACGACACCGCCCAAGTGGCACGAGGTTTTGGGGTCAAGGTGATAAAGCTTCCTGAAAATAGGGGCAAAGCGCTGGCGCTTGATGCTGGCGTGAAAGAAGCCAAGAACGATTTCCTCCTTTTCCTGGACGCAGACCTGATCGGGCTTAGACCCTCACACGTGCAGAAGCTCCTTTCAGCGTACGCCGAAGGAGGGGCGGACATCGTGATAGGAATTTTCAAGGAAGGCCGTGCAGCGACAGATATTTCTATGAAGATCGCTCCCTTCCTCTCCGGACAACGGGTATTACACCGCCGTATATGGGAACGGGCGCGAAAAGCGTTGGATGAGGATACTTCCTTCGGCGCCGAGATTGCCCTCACCAAGGCCGCGTTGAAGGAAGGCTGGAAACATCGGCGTGTCCACTTGGAAGGAGTTTCCCACGTGCGTAAAGAGGAGAAACGGGGGTTCCGTGATGGCCTGCGGGACAGATTTCACATGTATCGTGACATCCTGCGAACCCTCTTCCGCAAGCTTTGACCTGAAAAGAGGGTGAGAACGTGAAGATAGCCATCGGCGCAGACCATGCCGGTTACTATCTGAAAGAAGCGCTGCGGGAGGGTATTTTGGCGGATTACGAGACTTTGGATTTTGGTACCTACTCGCCGGAACGCACTGACTATCCCTTTTATGCCTTCGCCGTCGGCGAAGCAGTGGTGGGGGGAAAGGCCGACTTTGGGATCCTGATATGTGGTACCGGGATTGGGATGTCTATAGCTGTTTCCCGTGTCCCTGGCATTAGAGCTGCCCTGTGTACCAATGTCTATATGGCCAAGATGGCACGAGCCCACAACGATGCGAACATCCTCTGTCTTGGGGGGAGGGTGATAGGGGTGGGCCTCGCCGAGGAGATCGTGCAGGCCTTCCTCTCGACGTCGTTTGAGGGGGGGCACCACGCGCGTCGTTTGGAGCTTCTCGACCGAGGACCCCAAAGGAATGGGGGGTGATGGAAGTGGAACTCACAGAAATCCGCAGCAAGCCCCTGGATGAACTCCTGAAGCTCGCTCAGGAGCTCGGCTTGGACGGAACGGGTGAGATGGGGCTCTATGAGCTCCAGCTTGCTGTAATGCGTTCCCTGGCGGAGAAAGAAGAACTTTACGCCGAGGGTATCCTGGAGATCGTCACCACCGACAGCGCCAACTTCTTCGGCTTCTTACGTGACAAATCCTGCCTCCCCTCCCGTTATGACGTCTACGTCTCTCCCTCCCAGATTCGGCGCTTCAATTTGAAGAACGGCGACGTCGTGCGCGGACTTGTACGTCCCCCGAAGAACGGTGAGAAGTACTTTGCCCTCCTGCGGGTAGATCTTGTGGACGGGAGAGACCCCGAGGAGGTGCGCAAGCGCCGCGACTTCCATGAGCTCACCCCCCTACACCCGAATGAACTGTACATCCTGGAGCACGATCCAGACGAAATCTCGACCCGGATGATCGATCTCTTTGCCCCCATTGGCAAAGGCCAGCGCGGCCTCATCGTCTCTCCTCCCAAGGCGGGGAAGACCACTTTGCTCAAACACATTGCTCAAGGTATTGAAACAAATTATCCTGACGTAAAGCTTTTGATCCTCCTTGTCGCCGAGCGACCCGAAGAAGTCACCGACTTCAAGCGCTCGGTCAAGCGGGCCGAAGTCGTCGCGGCTACCTTTGATATGGAACCCCACCACCACACTCGAGTGGCGGAGCTTGTGACCGCCGAGGCCAAGCGGTTAGTGGAGGTGGGCTACGACGTGGTGATCCTGATGGACTCACTTACCCGCCTCGCCCGGGCGTATAACCTCTCCATCAATCCCTCCGGAAAGCTCCTCTCGGGCGGCATCGACCCCACCGCCCTCTACAAACCCAAGGAGTTCTTCGGTGCGGCTCGGAACATCGAGGAGGGAGGGAGCCTCACCATCATCGCTACTGCCCTGATCGACACCGGCTCGCGTTTGGATCAGGTAGTATTCGAAGAGTTCAAGGGCACAGGTAACATGGAGCTGGTGCTCAACCGAGACCTCGCTAACAAACGCATTTTCCCCGCCATTGACCTCCTTCAGTCCGGGACGAGAAAAGAGGAACTGCTTCTCGAGCCGGATGTCCTTCGCAAAGTCCACATTTTGCGGCAAGTAATTGCCAATATGGAGCCAGAGCAGGCGTTGCTGTTTATTATGAACAAGATGAAACAGACCAAGGATAACAAACAATTCTTGGAGCTCATGAACAGTGAGTAAAGAGATCCTCATCGGACTCCTAATTCTCTTGGTGTTGCCCCTGGCGGTGGTCACCTCCATCTTCCAGGAGGAACCCGGGGCGGGGGCCGAGTTGGGAGGTCCCCTGGGAACCCCTTCTAGCGCCCCCTTCGTCAATTACCGTGTCCTCCCCGGCGATACCCTGGCGAGCATCTCCCGCCGCTATGGCATTCCCATCGAGTATCTCCAGGCGAGCAATGAGATCGCCGATCCACGGGAGCTTCGCGCCGGTGAGGTCATCCTCCTCCCGCGGGGGGGCATCGTACATACGGTGAAAGAGGGCCAAGATCTTCACGACATCGCCAAATGCTACGGCGTAGATGAGTTCGAGATCATCGCCGCTAACGAGCTCGACGGACTTCCCCTCCCCGGGGAAAAGCTCCTTATCCCCAACCCCGAGACGATCCCCTGGCTCGAGGCCCTAAAGCTCGGCTGGAAACCGGACTCCAACTTTATTTGGCCTCTCCGAGGACGGCTCACTTCCCTCTACGGCCCCCGTACTCACCCCATCTACGGCACCCCGGACTTCCATACCGGGATCGACTTCGGGGTACCCGAAGGCACTCCAGTACATGCCGCCGCGGCCGGCGTGGTGAGCTTTGCCGGCAGGCAGGGAGGGTATGGGATCCTCGTCGTGATCGAACACGCTGGCGGCTTCTCCACTTACTACGCCCACCTTTCCAAGGCCCTGGTAGAAGTGGGCCAGTTCGTGGAACAAGGCCAGATAATTGCCCTCTCCGGGAATACGGGCCTCTCCACGGGTCCCCATCTTCACTTCGAGATCCGTCGTTTTGGGAAACCCATAGATCCCCTGTCGTGGCTTCCGTGATCATTATTCGGGGAGGGCGGCCTCTCTCGGGACGGGTGGAAATTTCCGGGGCCAAGAACGCCGCTCTCCCCGCGATCGTGGCCTCCCTTCTTATCCCTGAACCCCTGGTCCTGAAACGAGTTCCAAGGCTCCTGGACGTTGAGACCCAGCTGGCACTCGTCGAGGCCTTGGGAAAGCAGGTGGAGCGTTGGGGCGATGTCATCACGATCCGAGGGGAGGCGAAGATTGCCACTGCACCGCGGGAGATCGTCTCCCGAATGCGCGCTTCTTTCCTGTGCCTCGGACCTCTGCTCGCGCGACTCGGGGAGGCGCACGTTCCCCTTCCGGGGGGTTGTGTCATCGGGGCCCGTCCCGTGGACCTGCACCTCTCAGGGCTCGAACGCCTCGGAGCCAAAATCCAAGTGGATGAGGGAGTGGTTCATGCCAGAGGAAAGCTCCACGGGGGGGAAGTGTGGCTGCGGTACCCCTCTGTGGGGGCGACGGAGCAGCTCCTCCTCGCCGGGGCCACTATCCCCACGAGGGTGGAGATCGTGAATCCTGCCCGAGAACCGGAGGTTATGGACCTCGGGAGACTTCTCGCTTCCATGGGTGCAGAGGTTGAAGTGCTCGAGGACCGGATCGTCATCCGGGGCGGGGGACTCCACGGAACTGAGCACGAGGTGATTCCTGACCGGATTGAAGCGGGGACGTACCTCCTCGCCGGGGCGATAACCGGGGGGGAAGTGGAGCTCATGGACGTGTGTCCCGAACACCTGACCGCCCTCATCGCCGAGCTAGAGGGGTGCGGGGTCGCGGTTCGCTGCGGCGAAAACGCGATTTCGGTCTTGGCACGGGAGAACTGGCTCGGGGCCGAGGTGGAGACCGCGCCGTACCCCGGCTTTCCCACTGACCTCCAACCCCAACTTACCGCCTTTCTCACGCTAGCCCGAGGGCGCAGTATTATATGGGAAAGAGTCTTCGAATCGCGTTTCGGACACGTGGGGGAGCTCTTGCGCATGGGGGCGCGAATCACCCTGCAGGGACAGGCGATCATCGTAGAGGGGGTAGAGGAACTCCGGGGGACGGAGGTCGTCGCCACCGACATCCGTGCTGGAGCCGCGTTGGTCCTCGCTGGCCTTGCCGCCCGGGGTGAAACCCGGGTAAAGGGGTTGGAGCACCTCCTGCGGGGGTATGAGAATGTGGAAGAGAAGCTGGTCGGACTAGGGGCGAACGCATGGCTAGAAGAAACCAGCGCTACCTAATCGAGGATTACCTGGGCCGTCGGGCACGTATCTACGGTGGGGAGCGCGCTATCCTCGTGGGAATCCTGCCGCCGGGGTTCGCGAAAGAGGAACGTGAAACATTCGAGGAACTCCGCTCCCTCGCCTATACCGCGGGGGTACTCGTCGTGGGTTACCTGATCCAACACCGCCGCCGGCCGGACCCCGCCACTTTCATCGGAAAGGGAAAGGCCGAGGAACTTCGTGATCTGGCGGCGGCCCTGGGCGCTGACACGGCTCTCTTCAACGACGAGCTCTCAGCGGATCAGGCACGTACCCTCGAGGAGATCACCGGTCTCAAGATTGTCGACCGGACTCAATTGATTCTGGACATCTTCGCCCAGCGAGCCGGTACCAAGGAGGCGGAGCTCGCGGTGGAGCTTGCACAGCTTGAGTACCTCCTCCCGCGGCTGCGTGGTTGGGGTAAAGCCCTCACGAACCCCGGTGGCGGGATCGGGACCATGGGACCCGGCGAGACAAAGATGGAAATCGAACGCCGGAAAGTCAAACGCCGCATTCAGGTTGTCCGTCAGGCACTTGCGGAGGCGGACCGAATCCGCGAGGTGCGCCGGAAGCGCCGGACGTCAGCGCCCATCCCTCAAGTGGCCATCGTGGGCTATACGAACTCCGGGAAGTCCACCCTCTTCCGGCGCCTAACCGGCGAAGCCGTTCTCGTCGAGGATAGGCTTTTCGCTACCCTAGATACAAAAGTGAGAAAGATCGCCTTGGACGAGGGGAAGTTCGTCCTCGTGAGCGACACCGTGGGGTTCATCCGGAAGCTCCCCCACCAGCTCATCCCCGCGTTCCGGGCCACCATGGAGGCCGCCCGCGAGGCCGATCTCCTCCTGAACGTCCTCGATGCCTCCTCACCCCATGTCCTGGAACACTTCCGTGCCGTGAAGAGGATACTCGCCGAGGAGGTGTTCACCCCAGATGAGCCAAGACCTCCGGTGTTACATGTGCTCAATAAGATTGACCTCGTGCAGGACGCACGGCAGGAGGCGATCCTCGAAGAACTCAAGCTCGAGGCCGGGTGTTATGCGGAAATCTCGGCCCGGCTCGGATGGGGGATTGACGAACTTCGGAACGCCATGGCGGAAGCGCTGAAGGGCCACTGGGTGGATCTTAAGGCCCTTATCCCCTACGAAAAAAGCGACCTCCTCGCCACGCTCGGGAGCCTCGGAAAGCTCGAGGTCCTGGGCGATCGGGACGGCGGGGTGTTGGTGCGTTTGGTCCTCCCCAGCACCGAACTCCCCCGCCTGCGACGGATACCGGGGATCGTCTTGATGGAGGCATGAGATGTGGTTCTTCAAGATGGATGTCCTGGGTAATCCCCTGTGGAAGTACGTCGTCTTCTTCGGCCTTCTCCTGGCTGCGGCGGTCTTGCATCCCGCGCTTAGATGGTTTGCGAATCGAACATTGAAGTTCCGAGCTATACCCGAGGAGATTGAGAAAAGCCTCCGATCACTTTTCGGTCGTCCCCTTGGGGCGCTCCTCTATCTCTTCGCTCTATGGGCCGGGGTGAAGCTCTTCACTCTGCCCGAGGCCGCTGGGGGGATCGTCAGAGGACTTTTCATTACCGCATTGACCGTCGTCGTAATCTACATTGTCACCAAGTTAGTGGATCTGCTCTTCTCACTCTGGCGGGAACGCGCCCGCCGTACCGAAACCCGCCTCGACGATCAAGTTATCCCTATCCTCTCCAAGGTCACGAAGTTCTTCGTGTGGGCGATTGGGATCCTCCTTGTACTGCAGAATTTGGGCTACAACGTGACGAGCTTGCTCGCGGGCCTCGGGATCGGGGGCTTAGCGGTTGCCCTGGCAGCCCAAGAAACTCTGTCTAACTTCATCGGTGCCCTGGCAATCCTTGTGGACCGGCCCTGTGAGGTAGGAGACCGCGTCGACTTTGACCAGCTAGGGATAAAGGGGAAAATTGAGGCGATCGGTCTTCGATCCACCCGGGTACGCACCCTGGACGGCACGTTGGTTTCCATTCCCAACCGGACCATGGCAAACACCTTGATCAACAATGTGGCCAAACGCCCCACTATCAAGAACGAGTACACTGTTGGCATTGTGTACGACACACCTTACGAGAAGGTGGTAGAAGCCCTGAAGATTCTGCGAGACATCCTCGCCAACCATCCAAGCACGGCTAACTATCGCGCATACTTCAAGGAGTTCGGCCCTTACTCCCTGAACATCGTGGTCACTCACTGGTGCAAGTACACCGATTACGAGCAGTTCCTGAAGGCCACCGAGGAGATAAACCTGGAGATCAAGCGTCGCTTCGAAGAGGCGGGAATAGCTTTCGCCTTTCCCACCCAGACAGTGCAGCTCGCAGGGCCGTTACCGGGGCCCTTTAGACAGCCTTGAGCTCCTCCCAGGGCACCTCGACCCGGGTCCCGTCTCCTTTCTCGATCACTGCCGCGCAACGAAAGATGTTGTACGCCACGACCCGCCCCTCTACCTCCCCGACCCGGACTTTTTTTCCTACCTTGGGGAGGCCCACGAGAAGTTCACGATAGTGGGCGTGCTCGAAGGCAAGACAGCATCGGAGCCTTCCACACGCTCCGGTGAGGCGTTGAGGAGCAATTACCAAACTCTGGTCGAAAGCCATCTTGAGGGTTATGGGCTTAAACTCATGCAGGAACAGTGAACAACAAGTCTCCCGACCGCAGACCCCGATTCCCCCCACCATCCGCGCCGCGTCCCGAGGACCGACTTGGCGCAGTTCCACCCGAGCCTGAAAAGCCCGGGAGAGAAGTTTCACAAGCTTACGGAAGTCTACCCGTTGAGGCGCGAGAAAGAAGAGCCTGATGAAGTCTCCGTGGAGGCTCTGCTCCACGGCTACGAACTTCATTGGGAGGCCGAGTTTCTTGGCCTCACGTTGGGCCACTCGGCGACGGTCCTCGGCGATCTTCCGGCCCTCTTCGTGTGCTTTGAGGTCCACCTCTTCGGCCCGACGCACGAGGACCACGCGTGAGCTCTGCCCGTAGGGAACACATCGCGTCACGCGCCCGAGCCACAGGTACCCCACCTCGCGCACCACCCACACCTCGCCCTCCTCGGGGGAGACACCCCCCTCGACGCGGGCAAGACGGCAGTCAGGCCAGGGGACGAGTTTTCTGACGACTACGACCTGAGCTTCGGCCAAAGGAGCAACACCTCCAATAGGAGTCTCAAGTTGGCGTTCGCCTCGATTTCTTCTTTAGCGAGGGAGAGCTTACGCGCGAGCGCCCTCCGCTCTTCTGTAGAAAGCCCTCCCCACCCTTCCGGGGCTTCACTGTAAAGGATGAGAAGATATTCGGCAAAGAACCGCAGGACCGCGTCTTTTCCACCTCGGGCAAGCTTCTCCGCCGCTTGAAGGACGTCGTTGACCAAGAGCTCCGGAAGGCCAGCGAGCAGCGTCCGGGCCGCCACACGCCTCCGAATGGGATCCTTCTGATAGGCGAGGAAGCGGGCAACGAGTTCCTCGATGGGGAGGCCTTCGAGCTCTTCCCTCGCTTCCTCGAGCTCCCGCAAGGGAAAACGGCGCTCGGAGACGAACCCCACCAAAGCCTCGGGATCGATCTCCAGGAACTCGAGGAGAAACTCCCGCTCTTTCGAGTCATAGCCAACCTGGATGAGCTTGTCTTCCCAGTAACCTCGGACACTCGGGACCCAGATCTTACGACAACGGGAGCGAATGGTGGGGAGGACGAAGTCGAGGTTCCCGGCGTAGAGAAAGTAGGCTAAATATTCCGGCGTTTCCTCTAGAGATTTGAGGAGAGCACTCGCAGCCTCGTGGGAGAGTCGTTCAACGGGCCCGATAAGTACCACTTTCCAAGGGGTCCTCACCGGGGCATAACGGCTCCAAGCAAGGACCTCTCGGACTTGACCGATCCCAATGGTCCCCTTCTCCCCTATCAAGAGGAGGTCAGGATGCTCTTGGGGGAGGAGGTCCTCCCCCAAGAGCCTTGCCGCCTCCTCGCGGGCGGCAATGGCCGCTCCCCCTCCCAAGTAGAGCAACGGTGTCCTCCCCACGGCCCGATAAAGATACCCGAATCGGGGGACAGCCGCCGATGCAACGCCTGGGCGACCGTCTTCGGGCCGACCGCTAAAATCCGTGGCATGACGATGCCGGAAAAGCTTCGAGAGATATACGGGAGGCTGTTCTCCGCCTACGGGCCGCAGGGGTGGTGGCCAGGGGAGACTCCCTTCGAGGTCGCGGTGGGAGCGATCCTCACCCAGGCCACCAATTGGCGGAACGCTGCCAGGGCCATCGCGAACCTAAAAGCAGCCCGAGCCCTCTCCCCCGAGGCGATGGGACGGCTTCCCCACACTAGACTCACCGAACTAGTGCGCCCCGCGGGCTTTTTCAACCAGAAAGCGAAACGTCTGCGCGCGTTCCTCGAGCTGATCCGGAAGTACGGAGGGCTGGATAAGCTCTTCGCGCTTCCAGTGGAAGAGCTCCGCGAGGCACTCCTCTCCGTGCCGGGGATCGGGCCGGAGACTGCGGACTCCATCGTCCTTTACGCCGTGGGAAAGCCGGTCTTCGTGGTCGATGCCTACACCCGTCGGATCCTCGTCCGCCTTGGCCTCATCGAAGGGGGCGAGACGTACGAGGAGCTCAGGGATCTTTTCGAATCCAACCTCCCCCGGGACCCTGAGCTCTACAAGGAATATCACGCCCTTTTCGTACGCCACGGAAAGGAACATTGCCGTGTGAGGCCCCACTGCAAAGGTTGTCCCATTTCCGAGCTCTGCGATTTTGAGAAGGACAAATAAATCCCGCGTGGTCCGGCGGTTATACTTTTCCGATGGAGATCCTGACGGGCCTTAATTCAAAACAGCGGGAAGCGGTGACCCATGGGGAAGGACCACTCCTCGTCCTCGCTGGGGTGGGCACAGGGAAGACCACCATTATTACCCGCCGGGTGGCGTTTCTCATCTCCGAAGGCTTCGTCCAACGCCCCAACCAACTCCTTGTGTTCACCTTCACCGAGCGGGCGGCGGAGGAGATGCTGGACCGGGCGTTCGAGTGGGTGGGGTACGCCGCCCTTGATGCGTGGGTCTCCACGTACCATTCGGTATGCCAGCGAATTTTGCAGGAGAACGCGCCCCTCGCTGGTCTCCCCCACGACTTCAAGGTGCTCGACGAGTGGGACCAGAAGATCTTCCTCCTTGACCACTTCTGGCGCCTCCCGTTGAGGAAGTTGAAGCCCCGGGCCACTCGTAACCCGCTGCGCTTCCTCCAACCCATCATCTTCCTCATCCAGCGCGCCAAGGACGAGGGACTCTCTCCCGAGGATTACCTAGCGTGGGTGGAGCGGAAGCGCGGGCGGGGTGAATTGCCGGATGACCTCATCTCCCTGCACGAGGAGCTTGCCCGGGTCTACGCCACATACCAGGGACTTCTCGAACGCGAGGGGTATGTGGACTTCGGGGACCTCATCCTGAAGGCGGTGAAGCTCCTCGAGGGGAACCCGTCTCTCCTCCACGAGTATCACCGTCGCTTCCCCTACGTCCTTGCCGACGAATTCCAGGACACGAGCCCCGCCGAATTCCGCCTGGTGGAGCTCCTGGGGGGACACCGAAACATCACCGTGGTGGGAGATGACGACCAGGCGATTTACGGATTCCGGGGCGTCCGCTGGGATAATCTTAGGAACTTCCTCACGAGGTTCCCGGAGGCGAGGCTCGTCGTCCTCGAGGAGAACTATCGGTCCACGCAGGAGATCCTGGATCGAGCTCGGAGGCTCATTCGCCACAACAGTTTTCGGCTCGAAGCCCTGGCGGAGCGGGGCGAGATTCCATACGGGGTGACGAAGGTCTTGCAGGCCTCGGGCCCCAAGAAATCCGGGCCGGAGCCGGTCCACTTCCACTTTACCAACGTCCTCGACGAGGCAGAGTTCTTGGCGGAGAAGATCGTGGAACTTCGTCGGGAGGAGAGCATTCCCTACGGGGAATTCGCGGTCCTCTACCGGAACCGGTACCGGCCGGATCCGTATCTACGGGCCCTGTCGGAGCGGGAAATTCCGTGGTTGCTCGCGGGACGTCATGGTACCGGACTCTTCGACCAGGAGGAGATAAAGGTCCTGATCTCATTTCTCCGTTGCCTCGCCGACCCCAAAGACGACCAGTCCCTCTTCCACCTCCTGGGCTCGGAGCTCTACGAGATGCCCGGAGAGGACATCTCCGTGCTCCTCGGGCTCTCGCAGCGCTGGAACCGCCCCATGCGTGAAATGCTTGAGGAGGCAGCTGCGGGGAAGGTCCTCCTTTCCCCGGAGGGTCGCGATGTAGCCGCCCGGGTCCGGGAGCACCTGCGGGCCTGTGGCGAGCTCGCCAAGGATCGGCCCACGGGCCAGGTCCTCTACGCCTACCTCTCAGAACACACCGGCTACATCGAGCGCCTCTCCCGGTCCCAGGACCTGCGCGACGGAAGAAAGCTTGAACACATCGCCGACTTCTTCGAACAGGTGGTGCGACGGTTCGAGGAAATCTCCCGGCACGACCGCGTTCCCTGGTTCGTGCGCTACGTCGAGGAGCTGCGGGCGATGGGGTACAACCCCCTGGTGGGGGAAGCGGAGCCCGGGGTAGAGGCCGTCCAGGTCCTTACCTTTCACCAGGCGAAGGGACTGGAATTTCGTGTGGTCTTCCTCACTGGGCTCATCGAAGACTTCTTCCCCGGGAGGCCCCGCTCCTCTGCCCTTGCCCTTCCCCCGGGGCTTGTCCCGGATGAAGTGCCCCGGGAGATCGCACATCTCGAGGAACAACGCCGCCTCTTTTATGTAGGGATGACGCGGGCCAAGGAGTACCTTTTCCTCCTCTCGTCGGAGGACTACCGCCTCCCCGGGGAGGAGCCACGGAAGCGACCCGCGAAAGTCTCCCGGTTCGTGGTGGAGGCCCTGGGGCCGGAGAATGTGGCCCAAATCCGAGAAGAGCTCCCCCCGCTGGTACGCATAAGCCGCACTGGCCGTCATCCCGTGCGCGCCGAACCGGAGGTCCGCGAGGGTGCGCCCCTCATCCTCTCCCACCGCCAGATCGATGACTACCTCACCTGCCCCCTCAAGTATCGCTATATCCACATCCTCCGGGTCCCCATCGTCCTGCACCCATCGGTGGTTCTGGGGCACGCGGTGCACCGGGCGATTCAGGCCTATCACTTGGCGAAACTTCAGGGGCGGGCAATCTCTTTGGATGACTTGTTGCTCGTCTTCCGCAACTCGTGGCAGACAGAAGGTTTCCTCTCTGCCAGACATGAGGAAGAAATGCTCAAGCACGGGGAGAAGTGTCTGCGCCGCTTCTTCGCCTTCGAGGAGGGAAGGGCTGAGCGTCCCGCCATGGTGGAACAGTTCTTCGCCTTCCCTGCGGGAAATGTCCGGGTGATCGGCTATTGGGACCGTGTGGACCGAAACGAAGATGGAGCAGTGATCATTGACTACAAGACCTCTCAGGCGGAGCTGAAGGACGCCCCGCGCAAGGCTCGGGATTCGCTTCAGCTAGCGATCTATGCCCTGGCCTATGAGAGGCTCGTGGGCGAGAGGCCGAAAGGGATCGAGCTCCGTTTTCTCACTCCGGAGGTGGTAATCGGGAGAGCGTCGCCTACTGATAAGATGCTCTCCCGGGCCCTACGGGCGATCATGGAGGCCGAGGCGGGGATCCGTGCTAGGATCTTCGATCCCAAACCCAACGTCCACGCCTGCCGTCCCTGTGCTTACCGGGATATCTGCCCCCACGCGAAGCCCCTGTAGAGGGGATTTCGTGGCGTGGAAGTTCTATAATCGGCGGTGGAGTCGGGGCGTAGCGCAGCCTGGTAGCGCACCTGCTTTGGGAGCAGGGGGTCCCCGGTTCAAATCCGGGCGCCCCGACCATCTTTCGATATTCTAAGACAGGAAAAGATATCGAGGAAACGCGACTTGCGGGCAGGGTCCTCCTTTTACCCATGGTAGCCGGAGGAGTAGAGATCGCTTAAAATTTTCCGGAGGCAACGATAATATGGACCGATTTCGGAGTCTACGCCCGCTCACCTTCCTCGTGATCCTGATCATCCTGGGCCTCATCGTCCTCCAGGGAATCTGGCCCAGGGGAGAGGTCAGGGTGGGCTACTCTGACTTCGTCCGCTGGGTGAAGGACGGCCGCATCGCCGAGGTCATCATCAAGGGGAACACCATCAAGGGGATCCTCAAGACCGGCGAGACCTTCATCACCACCGTAGACCCCCAGTACGAGAACCCTGTGGAACTCCTCGACCAGTACGGCATTCCACGGAGCTATGAGGTCGCCGGGGAGGGGTCGCTCTTTTGGCAGTTCTTGCTGTGGACCATCGTCCCGGTGGTGTTGCTCGTGGGGGTGTGGCTTTGGTTCATGCGGCGGATGCAGACGGGGGGAGGGGCCCTCTCCTTCGCCCAATCCCGCGCCAAGCTCGTCACCAAGGAGTACACAAAAGTGACCTTCAAGGACGTGGCCGGGATCGATGAGGTGATCGAGGAGGTGAAGGAGATCGTCGATTACCTCAAGAATCCCGGTCGATTCGCTCGGCTCGGTGCCCGGGTCCCCAAGGGTATCCTCCTCGTCGGCGCCCCAGGGACGGGGAAGACCTTGCTCGCGCGGGCCATCGCCGGTGAGGCGAACGTTCCCTTCTTCTCCATTTCCGGGTCCGACTTCGTAGAGATGTTCGTTGGGGTCGGGGCCGCACGCGTCCGTGATATGTTTCAGAAGGCGAAGCAAAACGCCCCATGCATCATCTTCATCGACGAGATCGATGCCGTTGGGCGTAAACGTGGCGCCGGGATCGGCGGAGGCCACGACGAACGTGAGCAAACCCTGAATCAGCTCCTGGCGGAGATGGATGGGTTCGAGGGGAACACCGGGGTGATCGTGCTTGCGGCCACCAACCGTCCAGACGTCCTAGACCCCGCGTTGCTCCGTCCGGGCCGGTTCGACCGGAAGATCGTGGTTCCCCTCCCCGATGTGCGGGGACGTAAGGCGATCCTGGAGGTCCACACCCGGGACAAGAAGCTCGCTCCGGACGTAAATCTGAAGGTCCTCGCGAAAAGGACGCCGGGCTTCGCCGGAGCGGACCTAGCGAACCTTTGTAACGAGGCGGCCCTCCTCGCCGCTCGCCAGAATAAGGACTACATCGAAATGTCTGACTTTGAGGAAGCTCTGGATCGCGTGCTTATGGGGCTCAAGCGCCAGGGAATGTATATTTCCGAGGAAGAGAAACGGACCATCGCCTACCACGAGTCCGGGCACGCCCTGCTCTCGAAGCTCCTCACTCACGCCGACCCGGTCCACAAGGTAACCATCATCCCGCGGGGAAAGGGTGCGCTTGGCGCAACTGTCCCCCTCCCCACCGAAGACCGCTACATCCTCACTCGGTCACAGCTCCTCGACCGGATCACGCTTCTCTTCGGCGGGCGGGCCGCTGAGGAGCTCGAATTCGGCGAGATCTCGACTGGTGCCTACGACGACCTGAAGCAGGCCACCGAGCTCGCGAAAAAGATGGTGGTGGAATACGGGATGTCAGAGGAGGTGGGGCCCCTGAGCCTCGCCGAGGAGCGCATGAACGTCTTCCTCGGGGAGGAGATCGTGAAGAGCGAGGAGCACTCCGAGGAGCTGAACGCCGTCATTGACCGGGAGATCCGCCGCATCGTGGAGGAATGTCACCGGCGGGCGGGGGAGCTCCTCCGGAAGCACAAAGTTGCCCTTGATAAGCTCGCCGCTGAGCTCCTCGCCCGGGAGACGCTGGACGGGAGCGAGATCGACGAGATTCTCTCCGGCCTCATTCCCATACCCGTCAAGTAAGGGGGGATGACCCCCCTCGTTCCTCACCGGCCGCGTTCGAGTTCAGTGAGCCGGCCGTGATAATGGGCGAGGATCTCCGCGAGGGCACTCACTGCGATGGCCCCGGGATCCTTCCCACCGAGCGGTAGCCCTACCGGACAGCGGACCTTTTTCACTCTCTCTTGGGAGACTCCTTCTGCACGGAGCCTTTCCTGCATCTTCGCCCACTTGGGGCGCGACCCCACCAGGCCCACGTACACGGGGGGATCGTCGGTCGAGAGCACTCCCTTCAGGGCACGGTAATCCTCCTCATGGGAGTGCGTGCAGATGAAGACGTAGTCGGAGGCGCGCAACGGAGGGACATCGGCGTAGCTCGGGAGGAGAGTCACGGCCGGGTGCTCCCCGGCAGCCTCGGGACGCACGTCGTAGATAGCGAGCTCGAACGGGAGCACCTCCCGGGCGAGGGCGAAGAGCTTCTTCCCCACGTGGCCGGCCCCGAAGATGTGGAGCACCGCCGCAGGGGAGATGAGCTCGTAATAGAGGGTGGCGCGCCCGCCACAGATCATGCCCAGGTCCTCCAGGTTGTAGGTGCGGAGCAGGGTACCTCCTGCCTCGAAGAGCGACAGCGCCTCTTCGATGGCCGCTTTCTCCAGGGAGCCGCCCCCGATCGTCCCCTCAATCGTACCGTTGGGAAAGACGAGCATCTTCGTCCCTGCCTCACGGGGGACCGGCCCCTCGGCAGCGGCTAATAAGACGAGAACGGCTTTCCTCCCCTCCCGCTCGAGTTCCGCTAGCCTTTGGTATATCTCCCTCATCTCACCGGGAGTTTGTACGATAGGCCCCCGCCATCCGCAAACGCGGGCCACCGGGACAGGGACCACCTTCCGAATTAGAAACCCACCGTCCGCCAGTCGAGGGACACGGAGGCACAGGGGCGCGGAAGGAGGTGGAGGAAGAATTCCACGTTTCCCGCCGGACCGAGGAGCGGGGAGCGCGCTGCCCCGGCCACCGACCAGCCGAGCTCTTCCTCGGCGAACCGCGCGATCCCCTCCAACACCTCGCGGTGAACCTCGGGGTCCCGTACCACCCCTCCCTTCCCCACCTTTTCCCGCCCGGCCTCGAATTGAGGCTTCACCAGGGCGACCACATCCCCCTCGGGCACCACGATCCCCCGGAGTGCGGGGAGGACGAGCCGGAGGGAAATGAACGAGACATCCACCGTTGCCAAGTCCACCGGCTCGCCGATGTCCTCGAACCGCAGATATCGGGCGTTCAACCCCTCGTGCACCACCACCCGAGGGTCATTGCGAAGTTTCCAGTGGAGGAGGCCCCGCCCCACGTCCACCGTGTGGACTCGCACAGCCCCATGCTGGAGGAGGCAATCGGTGAACCCGCCTGTGGATGCCCCGACGTCCAGGCAGACTCTACCCCTCGGGTCGATGCCGAAGGCACGTAAAGCCCCCTCAAGCTTCTCCCCGCCCCGGGAGACGTGCCGGGGCCCTTCCTTGAGAACGATCTCAGCGTCCGTAGGGACGAACATCCCCGGCTTGTCCCTGAGCTCGCCGTCCACCGTGACGAGGCCGGCCCTGATTAAAGCTTGGGCCTTCGCACGGGACGCGACGAGTCCCCGGGCGACGAGCAGCTGGTCGAGCCGGATTTTTCGCCTCAACCGCGGACCCGCTCCTCCACCTCCTGGTAGAGCTCGAGCCCTTCCCCCAGCAGGACACAGGCCCGCACGAGGTCATCTCCCTTGAGGACGTAGGCGATCCGGGCTTCGTCGCGGCCGTGCCCTGGTGTCCGGTAGAACCCCTCTCCAGGCGCGAGCATCACCGTCTCCTCCCCGGGGAAATCGGTGAGCATGAACTTTACGAATCCCTCCGCGTCGTCCACCGGAAGGCCGAGCATCACGTAGAACGCCCCCTCGGGTTCCCGGAAGACCACCCCCGGGATCTTGGCGAGCTCCGCGCAGAGGACGGCGCGTCTGCGGCGGTACTCGTCCACCATCCCCTCGACGATCTTCCGGTGACGGGGGTCAGCCATAAAAGCGATAAGGCCGTACTGCTCAATGGTGGGCGGGGAGAGGCGGGCCATGGCGCACCGGCGCACCCCCGCCATGACCTCGGGATTCCGCGACGCGAACACCCCGATTCGTGCCCCACACGCTGAGAGTCGCTTGGAGATGGAGTCGACGAGGATCGCCCGGTCTTGGATCTCGGGGAAGGAAAGGACCGAAACGTGTCGCCCCCTGTATACGAACTCCCGGTAGACCTCGTCCGCCACGAGGAAGAGATCCCGCCTCAGGGCGATGTCGATCAACATCTCCATCTCTGCCTCGGTGTATACGACGCCGGTGGGGTTCCCGGGGTTGGAGAAGAGGATGGCCCGGGTATGGGGGGTGATGAGCCGTTCGACCTCATCCCGCGGCGGGAGATGGAAACCCTCGTCTCGGCACGTGGTAATGGGGACGATATTCACCTCCGCGAGCCGTGCGAAGCCGTTGTAGTTGGGGTAGAAGGGCTCGGGGACGAGGACTTCGTCGCCGGGGTCGCAGATTACATTCAGGGCGAACAGCACCGCCTCTGATCCCCCCTGAGTGATGATCAGCTCATCGGGGGAGAGCTCGAGGCCCCACTCGGCGTAGTAAGCGCACATCGCCTCCACCGCCCCGCGGATCCCCTGTGAGGGCGAGTAGGCGAGCACCTCCAACGGGGCCTCGCGGATCCCCCGCAGGAAAGGCTCGGGGGTAGGGATGTCGGGCTGGCCGATGTTCAGGTGGTAGACCTTCTTTCCCCGGCGCTTGGCCTCGTCCGCCAGGGGGACGAGACGGCGGATAGGGGATGCCGGGGCCTGGGCCGCACGCGCCGAGATACTAGGCATGTTCGAGTACCCACACCTCCTTCTTCTCGGGGAGTTTTTCCCTGGTGATCTCTACCTCGGAGGAACCGACTCGCTTCACTGGAAACTCCACGAGTTCGAGGAACTCCTCCACGCTCACGATGGGCCAATCTTTGACCAGCTCGGTCTTATAGTGCATGGGGACGATCACCCTGAGGCGGGGGAGGAGCCGGATCGTCTCCAGAGCTTCGCGGGGACCGATAGTGTAGTAGCCCCCCACGGGGATCATGGCCACCTCCGCGTCCTGGAGAGGACGTTCCTGCTCGGCGGTGATCACGTGGCCGAGGTCCCCGAAGTGTACCAGGGTCACCCCGTCCACGGTGAGGCGGAAGATAGTGGTCCGACCGCGGTCCTTGCCACCCTTCTCGTCGTGGTAGGCGGGGATGCCGCGGATATTGATCCCCTTCACCTCCCACTCGCCCACTCCCCGGATCACCTGGGGATCTCCCTTCACGCGGTCCACCGCGTTATGGTCAAAGTGATCGTGGGTTGAGAGGACAATGGCCGCCGGCCCCTCGGGGGCCTTGTAGGGTACGGACTCGTCGTAGGGGTCGATGATTATCACCGTGCCATCACCCGCCTCGACGTGGAAGCACGCGTGTCCGATCCACTGGAGCTTCATCAGGATCACCTCCGTGGGTTTTTAACCCAGGCGATGGGAAGTCGGCAACCGGGATATGGCGCGCCGGAGGAGACGCTCCACGAGCTCTCCGTAGGGGATCCCTGCAGCGGCGGCCATGCGGGGGAAGGTGGACATCTCCGTCATCCCGGGGAGGGTGTTTACCTCGAGGACGTATGGGACGCCCTCCGGGGAGAGACGCACGTCAGCCCGGGCGAGATCCCGACATCCCAGGGCCGCGAACGCACGCCGGGTCACTTCCTCCACCGCCCCGCGCTCCTGGGGCGAGAGCTCAGCGGGGCAGATGAACTCGCACTCACCCGGGGTGTACTTGGCGGTCCAATCGAACAGCCTCCCCGCGCCCCGAGGGCGGAGTTCCAGGAGGGGGAGGACCAGGGGGACCCCGCCCTCCTCGAGGACGCCAGCGGTGAGCTCCCGCCCGACGATGAATCTCTCCACGAGGACATCACCGAATTCCTCCGCGACCCTCCTCACCGCGTCCCCGAGCTCATCCGTGACCTTCACGAGTTGGAGGGCGACGCTCGAACCCTGGGACCGTGGCTTCACCACGAGTGGGGGTTCGAGTTCCGCCCAGGACCGTTCGATCCCTTCCTCCAGCCGGTCACGCTCCACGAGCACCCACTCCGGGGTGGGAATCCCCTTAGCGGCGAACGCTCGCTTCGCCTCATGTTTGTCCATGGCCAGTGCGGAGGCAAGGGGCCCGGATCCCACGTACGGCTTCCCCAGGAGGTCGAGGAGGAGTTGCACCGTCCCGTCCTCGCCCGGGCCACCGTGGATGATATCGAACACCACGTCATAAGAGGCGAGACGTTGGGGGAGGCCGTCGTATCCCTCGATCTCTACGAGGTCCACATCCCAACCACGTTCCCGGAGGGCTCGGTAGACCCCTTCCCCCGAGCGCAGAGACACCTTGCGCTCTGGCGAATCTCCCCCACATAGAATGGCCACTTTGACCCTCTCGCTGGAGGTCATGGCGTGCTAGGTGATATCCCGGCAACCATCCGCTCACAAGGACACGCGTTCCCCGGCGATCAGAGAAAGGCGCGGCGCACGGCCTCACGGTAACTCTGCACGAAATCCGCGACGAAGGTGTTGAGGGGACGTTCACGGACTTCGCGGGGAGTTCCCACTTGCTCGAACCGCCCCTCCCTCATCACCGCGACCCGGTCCGCGAGCAAGAACGCTTCGGCAAGGTCGTGGGTAACGTAGATCGTTGTCGTTTTGAGTTCGGCGTGGAGCCGGCGGATCTCCTCCCGGGCCTCGGCGCGGGCGTGGGGATCGAGGTGAGAGAGAGGCTCGTCCAGGAGGAGGAGCTGGGGCGGTAAGACGATCGCTTTCCCCACGGCCACCCGTTGCTTCTGCCCCTCGGAGAGTTCCCCAGGTCTGCGGGGAAAGATCTCCCGGCCGATCCGCAGCCGTTGCGTCACCCGCCGCACGTGCTCCGATATCTCCCGCATGGCCCTGGACCGGAGGCGTAGCGGAAACGTGAGGTTCGACCAACGCCGCACATCATAGACGACAAGATGGGGGAAGAGCGCGTAATCCTGGCCTTGGAACACCATGCGCACCCGCCGCGCCGGCGGAGGGAGATCGTTCACCACCACGCCATCGAACAAGATCTCACCCCTGTCGGGCCTGAGGAGGCCGGCGATGAGGCGCAGGAGCGTTGTCTTCCCGCAAGCCGTGGGCCCGACCACCACGAAGAACTCACGGTCCTCGATGGTCGCTGTGAGGCCATCGATGGCCACTGTCCTCCCGAACCGCTTCTCCAGCCCCCGAAGCTCTACGCGCGGCATCCTCACAGGATCTTAAAATGACCCGGACTCCGGGAACAAAATTTCAGGGATCGGACCTTCGTTCATAAGGGACGGCTCACCCAGCCCTGAAACCGCCGAATTCAGCGGCGGAAGAGCCATCCCCGGCGCTTTTTCTCCTCCCTCGATTTCGATTCCTCGACCTCGCCCTTCTCCCTAGCGAAGGCGACGAGAGACTCCCACTTCCCCTTTGCCTTGATCCGTTCCTCCCACAGCTCCGCGAATCGCCGCACCGCCTCCTCGGCATCCCGCTGCGATACCGCAGTGCCCCCCCGGGAGAGGGAGCCGAGGATCTGACGGAGGGAGGCGATCTCAGGTCTGATATGGACCTCCTCGCCCTCCATCACGAGGGTATAACGCGTCGCATCCGCGATCAGACCGAAGGACGAAATATCTACAGAGCCGATGGGAAGAACATTCTCCACGAACTCCTGATCCGTCTCGTAATACTCCCTTTCTACAAGCTTCTTCCACTGCACCTAGGCCTCCTCATCGTCCCGCCATCCTGAGGAACTGGTCTTGATGTTCCTCCACGTCCTGAAGTACCTGTTTGAAGAGCCGCTCGGTTACGTAATCCTCTTCCTGCACGGCTAGTTTTACGATCTCCTTGTAGACAGCGATCGCCTCTTCCTCGGCCTTAATGTCGTTCTGGATCATCTCTTGGATAGTCCCGCCCACATCTATGGGCGCCGGCTGGGTTGTGGGGACTCCTCCCAAGTAGTCCAGCCGCTCGGCGATCTCCTCGGCATGTGTCATTTCCTGGACGGCGATCGTCCGCAGGCGGTCGGCCATCTCCAGCGACTCGATCCCGGTGGCACGCACGTGTTGCCACATGTACTGGATCGCCACCTGCATCTCCCAGGCGATCGCCCGGTTGAGGAGCTCCTCGAGCCTCGCGGACGCCATCCGGCCTCCTTTCGAAATCACAAAAGATCATAGTGGCTAAGCGGCGGCGGTACCAGCGACCCGGTGGGCTACGGCCTCGCCCAGGGCCTGGGCACGCGAGAAGTCCCTTGGCGTGGGCGCCCCGGGGAAGGCCACCGCATCCACGAGTTCCCAGCCCAGGGCTTCCACGCGCTCCCGCATTACCTCCACCGAACCACCTCGCCAGCCGTAAGAGCCAAAGAGCCCGACGATTCGCCCCCCGAGGCGCTTTCGCTCCAGGAGCCGCAGGAGGTACTCCACCGGGGGGAAGATTCCGGCGTCGTAAGTGGGGGCGCCCAGGATCAGGCCTCGCCGCTTCCACGCCTCCCGGATGAGAAAACTCACGTGGACCCGCCCCGCGTCCAGGATCCGCACCGGGACACTTACCTCCGCCACCCCGCGGGCCACTGCCTCGGCCATTCGGGCGGTGAAGCCGTACATGGAGCCGAAGATCACTGTCACCTCGGGGGCGGCGTCCATTTGAGCCCAGCGGGCGTAGAGTTTCACGATGTGCCCGGGATCGCCACGCCACACGAGGCCGTGGGAGGGTGCAATGACGGCGACCTCGAGGCCCTTCAACCTCTCGATCGCCCGCAGCACCGCCTTGGATTGCATCCCCACGATGTTGGAGAAGTACCGCAGGATCTCGTCCTCATATTCCGAGATATCCACCTCGTCGTCGAATAGCACCCCACCCAGAGCGCGGAAGCCCCCGAAGGCGTCGCAGGGAAAGAGCACCTTCTGGGCCTCCTCGTAGGTGGCCATGGTCTCCGGCCAGTGAACGAAGGGTACATGGAAGAATTTCAGGACCTTCCCACCCAGATCTATCGTGTCCCCGTCGGCCACGGCCCGGACACCTTCGCTGATCCCATAAAAGCGCTCAAGCATGGGGAGCGCGGCCTGCGTTGCGAGGACCTTAGCGCGGGGTACTATCCTGCACAGGTGAGGAACGGAACCCGAGTGGTCGGGCTCCATATGGTTCACCACCAAATAGTCGATCCTTTCCGGGGGGAGGACCTCGGCGATGTTGGCGAGGAGCTCCTCCGTGAAGTGTGCCTTCACCCCATCGATAAGGGCCGCCTTCTTACCGACGACGAGGTAGGCATTGTAGCTCACCCCGTGGGGGAGGGGCCATAAACCCTCGAAGAGGTCAGTGGCCCGATCGTTCACGCCGACCCAGTAGATCCCGGGACGGATCTCGCGTGCTCCCATGCTTCACCTCCAGCGAGGCTTTATACCGTGGGGTTCAAAGAAGAACAAGTTTCATTTTTTGCTTGGACTCAGAGAGACTCCTCGTTCCCGGCAAGCTTTCCAATGCGGGGCCTCCCGCGCCCGCTCTACAAGGTGGGGATGGTACTTCCCGAGTTCCCGCAGGACGAGGGAAAGGACCCGAACGGCCAAAATTTCCAACGCCAGACGATGGCCCGGCGGGCGAGATCCTTGTCCTCCTCTTGGATCCCCGCGACCTTCTCCGAGGTACCTCACGATGACGGGCTTTTCTTCGTGCTCTAGCTTCCGGCGGTATTCGGCGGCCTCCGCGCTGATTTTGCGCCGGGTACTATCGGCATGGGGAAGACAACCACTTCGTCCCACAGGGTATGGCACTCGGGGGATGCTTTTCCAGAAGGATGTTTATGGAGCCTGATACGCCGCCGTAATGGAGTTCGAACGCCCCGGCGAACCGCGCACAGACGAAGGGCTTCCCCGATCCCAAGTCCTGGCCCACAGCACAGCTGAGGTTCCCGACCAAGTTTTCGGGGAAGCAAGCGGCGAAGGAGGGATCCACCAAAGCATAAACCCCACTGCCTCCCGTGGTTACTCCTCATGGGCTTTATTACCTTCAACCCGTGCTTGCGGGAGGCGTGGTACACCTTGTGCGGGATTATTCCTGCTCGCCATGCGAATCTAACGTGTGCCCGAGGTTCGATATGGGAGATGCGACCTTTCGCGAGAGCTGTTCTCAGCCAGGAGAACTCTTCCCCGAGAATGCGTAGACGAAGGCACCTTTCGTCCCCGGACCGGCTGGGCGAGTTCCTTGCACAGGATGTAACCAGAACGGGTTGGGTCTCGACATCCTCCACCAAGAGGGAAAGCAGGGCATTTCCTATGTTGTACCCATGGAGAGGCCGGACTGTTCCGACGCCGAAAGGGCTCACCGGCTTTCCATGTCATGGGCTCGGATCGAACGTGCCCCCGTTTCGGTAACGTCGCAACATCAGGCTCGATACGATATAAAAAGCGGCCATCACGCTGAATAGTCCCAGGGAAAGCAGCGCACTGACGAAGGAGAAAATTATTCCCAGGGCAAATCCCAGCGGCACCACTAGGAAGGCCACCCTCCTGTGGCGCACCAGCCGGGGGTCGATGTCCCGGGGGACGAGGCGCAGGCGCTGGGTCGCGTACCACCAGATCCCGCCGAGGATGAGCGATACGGCCATCATGTTGACGCCATACAGAGCGATAGCGATCCGGGACGTGGTATGCTGGCCCAAGATAGCTGTGGAGAACGGAACCAAAGCGACAAACATTAAGAAAAGGATGTTGAGCCAGAGGAGAATCTCGTCGGAGCGCCTTATGTAGTGGAACATAGAGTGGTGGAGGGCCCAGAAGATGCCCAGCACTAAGAAGCTCATGGTATAAGCATAGAACTTTGGCCATATTCCAATCAGGCTTCTCGACAATCCGCCATTGAGACTCGACGGGATAAGTTCCAGGACCAACAGGGTCATGGCGATGGCGAACACCCCATCGACTAACGTCTCAATGCGTCCAGTTCCAGGCTTTTCGACCAAGTCCCTCATCCCTTTCTGCCACAGAAATCTTCACACCCTGACAACTCCATTTTAACGCCGGACGACCCGCGCCCTCTTGACCTGCGAGCATTTCTCACAAAAGGAATAAAGGGCGTTGAGCTAGGCCCGGACGATCGAAATGGCGTGCCGCCGCGAAGTGAATTCCCTGGGGTATCTTTTCACTTCTCACTTGAACAAGCGGTCACGCTGGTGGTCGAGGATATGGGATAGCCGCTTCGTCGATCATTGTCCCTGGACCCGATCACGCTCGTACCTTCGCACATTCTCGGGGTTTCTCAACCGCCGTAGGTGGCACCCGCATTAACTGCACTAGGATGAGTGAAAGGACCACGATTCCGACCCCCATGAGGAACGGCGCCCTTGCCCCGAACAGCGTCCAGATCGTCCCACCGACCACCGGAATCACGATTGCCGAGACGTGATTCAACGTTTGCTGAAGGGAGAGATTGCTGGTTAGCTCATCTTCTGAGACCGCGATCTTTTGAAGGTAGGTGGAGGCTGCGAGGCTCGTCCCGAAGATCACGTTGTCCAAGACGAACAGGGCGTAGAGGAGCGAAAGGTGTGGGATATAAGCGTAGCCCAGGAACACGAACACCAACAGTGCGAACCCCACCGATAACACCCACCGCTCCCCGAATCGCGTTACCAACTTCCCGATCCACTGATAGGCATAGGTGTTAACCAGGCTGTTCACGAGGTACAGGAGGGCGGTGGTCTGCACCGGGATCCCGTGTTCACGTACGAGGAGGAAGATGGCGAAGGTGGTGAAGATATGGCGGCGGCTCCCGAGGAGGAAGGCGAGCACGTAGTAAAGCCAATACCGCCTCCTGAATTTGACCTTGCGTGAAGGGGGGAGGCCTTCCTCGTCGAACCGGAAGGGGAGGAAGCAGAGCCCCATGAGGGTGACCATCCCACCCACCCCCCAGAAGAGCCCCCGATATCCGATCCGTTCAGCCAGGAAGTACACGGTCCCGGTGGCGAGGAGGGCGGAGAGTGCCCCCAAGCTCCGTAGCTGCCCCAGGGCCTTCGGCGCCGTCCCTTTGTCCACCGCCATGAGGAGAACGGAGTTATTGGCCGGGACGAAGAAGTGAAATCCCACACTCATCACCAACGTCCCGAAGAGAAGCATGGGGATGGTATGGGCCCACCCAGTAAGGGTGACGCCGAGCCCCAACACCACGACACTCAGCGCCATGAGACGGGTCTCCGCCAGGGCCAACGTCAGAAATCCCACCACGAACCCGAGGAGCCCCGGAATCTCGCGGATTGCTTGGATGCCCCCGACTTCCGCTGGCCCCACCCCAATCTCTTCCACGGCGAAGTTGTTGAACAGGGCCTGCCACACTCGGAAGCCGAAGAAGAGGGCAACGTTGGCGACAACGAGATAAAGTGCGAGCCCCCGGTTGGCCTTGAATAACTCTTTCATAGAAATTTCCCAAAAATTCTATCCGGGATTACCCTCTCCCTCAGCTAAGTAAGACGCGGCTTGACATGGCTTTCTCCACCCCGGTGGGGCCAACGCGGGAAGGAGAAGGTCGCCGAAAGTGCGTCTCGCCCTTTCAGGGTGTCCAAGGGCGGTGCTCCTCAGTTCGAGATGCCGCGGCTTTTAGCAAATCCACACCTTATGATGTATGGATTAAAAGGGGGCATCCGTGGAAAAACTCGGCACTACGTTGAGTCGGTCAAGTTCGAGGGAGATTCGCTTGGCTCCACTTTCCCCTTCACAGTTATATTCCCAGAAGTTACGCGGCCTATGGTCAACCACCATCTACCGTGGCCGACTATATGGACCACCTATCCCCAATCCGTGGACGAGATAGACGATCACCCCTGACTACGCAGACAAGCATAGCATTGAGTGATTGAGCATCAGCCGTGGCCGCAGGGACTGGGTGCGTATTCCAGTTGTAAAGGGTATTAGTGTATTTTAAAATGTACTATCTTCCTTTTAAGGGCAGTGGGCACAGCGGGAGGTGAGCGAAATGGTGCGGCGATTTGGGGTGGTGTGCCTGATCGCAGCGGCGCTCTTTGCGCTGACGGTCACGGGATATCCCGAGAGCTGGAACCAGATGCCTGCGCCCGATTCCCCCGTCGAGCGGTTCGGCCATAGCGTCGTCGAATTGGATGACGGTCGGAGGTTCGTCTTCGGCGGGGAGGATTACCTAGGGGGCCTACAAAACGATATCTTTCCCTTTAACGGTGGAACCATCCAGGGGCCGGTACCTACGGAGAACCCTCCTCCTGAGCGGGTCGGGGCCACCTTGACACAGGTCTCGGAGGGCAAGGTGGTCCTCTTCGGCGGCGCGGGGAGGGCCGGGGAGCTCAACGACCTGTGGATCCTGGACCCGGATAC
>MTNJ01000030.1 GCA_002011425.1 Candidatus Acetothermia bacterium JdFR-48
AAAGACGGGGCGACCCATGCTTTCGTGCGGCCTTTTCGACCAGGAGGGAAGGCGGTCTACCCCGTCCCTTTCCTACGACAAGCAGCATACAAGGGGGAAGGCACCATGCGGGACAAAACCCGCGACCGTATCCTAGAGCGGTTCTCCGGGGGGCTCAAGGACCTGATCAAGGCCCTCCTGGAGCGGCTCATGTTGGAGGAGCGCGCCATCTACCTGGAACGACATCCCACCAAGGCCAACGGCTATTACACCCGCGACCTCCTCACCCTCTTCGGTCCCATCGAGGACCTACGGGTACCTCGGGTAAGGGAAGGGGATTCCCATCCCAAACCCATCCCCTACCGCAAGCGTACCTCCATCGAGCTTTCCGAGGCGATCCTTCTGCTTTACGCCTCGGGGGTGAGCACCCGGGAGATCTCCCGGTTCCTAAAGGCGGTGTACGGGGTGTTCTATTCGCCCCTGAGCATCTCCCGCCCCGCGGAGGTGGCCGCGGAGGAGGTGGAGGAATGGAGAAGCCGGCCACTCTGCGCCGAGCATTACGCCGTTTACCTCGACGGTACCTTCCTCTCGGTGCGTCGGGGGGAAGCTGCCGTGGAGCCGGTGTATGTGGCGTTGGGCGTGAAACCCGACGGGAGCCGTGAGGTCCCGGGGTTTCGGGTGTTCGGGGCGGAAGGGGGATCCAGCCACAACTGGGAGACGATCCTAAAGGAACTGTGGGAACGGGGGTAAGACGGGTGGAGCTTTTCATCAGCGACGATCTCCCCGGGATCGAGGAGGCGATCCGCGGGATCTTTCCCCAGGCCAAGTGGCGGCTTTGCGTGGTACATGCGGTGAGGGATGCCCTTTCCAAGGTGAGGAAAGATGCGCGGGAGGGAATGGCCGGAGATCTGAAGGCCATCTACCGTGCGGACACAGAATAAGAGGCCCGCAACGCCCTGGAGGCGTTCAAAACCAAATGGGCGTCGAAATACCCGAAGATCGTGGCCAGGTGGGTCACCAAAAGCTATGTCCTGTTGGCGTTCCTGGAGCATCCCAAACCGGTCCGGCGTTGCCTTTACACCACCAACCGGCTGGAGCGTCTGGTAAAGGAGGTGAAGCGGCGGGTGAAGACGGTGGAGATCTTTTGCAATCCCGGGGCATTGGAGAAGCTTTATACTTGGTGTTGTCCCAGATGGAGAAAAAGCTGGCGAGGAGATTGGTTGGATTCGCGGAATTGCAGATGGGAAGCTGCCATGCCACCGAGACACATTAAACGGAACACTACCGCGTCCGGAGAAGGGTGATCACTGTCCTTGACGTCCCCCGGTGTGGCGACGTTTAACTAGTCCCGCGATGGGCGTTTGGTCGGTAATCGCGGCCCTCGTCGTCGTCCTCCTCTCCTTCCCTTCCCTCGGAGAGGGGTGGATCACCTTTCGGGGGCCCTATGGGGTCACACTCTGCCTCCCTCCCGGGGGAGCGGTCGTCCCCCACGCCGCAGGAGTGGTGCGGGTGGAGTTACCGTTCCCGTCGGGGACGCTCCTCACCGAACTCTTCCTGCTCCTCGAGGCCGGGACTGGCCCCCTTCCCCCAGGAAACCCGGTGCATATCGGCTCCCGTGAATTCCTCTTCTCTCACACCGAAGAGGGCGCCGCGGGCTCCCGCTACGAGTCTTTTCAGTACGCTACGTCCCTCGATGAGAGAAACTGGATCTCCTTGAGATTCGTGATCCACACTGCGAACCCGGGGATGTTTCCCTCGCCACCCCCTTCCTATGACCGCGGGGCGGTGCTCTCGCTCCTCTGCGAGATCTTGAGGAGCTTCTCCGCCGGCGGGTGAGAGGAGACACTGACGTCCTTCTGCAGAGCGTAATGGCCTTATAATTCCTCCGCCACGGGCTCTGCTACGTCAGGGCGGCGTTCACCCGTCACGGAATCGAAGTGTGGGAGGATACGTTTGTCGCTGTAGTCGACATGAACTAGTTCCCCATCTCCACCATTTTCTTCTCCGTGTTCGGGGGCAGGGATACGGTTCGCGAACGACTGGCCGGGGACGACCATCGCCACATCGTCCCCTGCCCTCCACTGGTATGCCCTCACCCGGGCCGATAGCCCCCAGGTCTCCTCCCCCGGGGTACGGAGCCGGAACGTGACAGCGCGGAAACTACCACGGAAAGAGCGGGAAAGACTAGGGCGATCCTGGCGCACCTCGACACCAACCGCCGCCGGCTGGCCTGGTCCGCCGACGGGACACGATCGATAGCCGTGGGCACCGCTGTAACGCCCGCGGCTTACTCCCTCGAGGCCCTGATCCTCCTCGTCGGGACGACCGCGGTTTTTCCGTTTCAGTTTACGCGGCGATCCCCTTCGGGCTCTATGCTATCGCCACAATGTGCTTGCTCCCCTGGGAGTTGAAGATGCCCATCTCTTCCGGGGCGGACGACAACGCGTCGTCGGCGGTCGTGGCGCTCGGGCTCGTGGCCGGGCCCGCTCGTGAGCCCTTGGAGCACACCGAGGTCTGGTGTTGCTTCACCAGGGCGGAGGAGGTGGATCATAATGGCGTGAAGGAACTCTTGTGCCGCCATCCCGAGCTCGATAAGGCGTACGTCCTCGAGGGCGTGGGGGCGGGAGAGCTGACGCTGGTGGATACTGAGTGGAATCCTCTTTCGCTGTCGTCCGGATGCGGAGCTCCGCGGGCTGGCAGTGAGGTCGCGCGGGCGTACTCGATGTTGGGCAATGTGCCCGTGGCGATGACATTTGTGTGTGAGAACACAAACGCTACGGCGCAGTGGATGTAAGGCAATCACCCTCGCCGGCCGTGATCCGGCCACGGTGGCCCTCGCCCACTGGCACTCCCCGATGACCCCCCGGTTCATTTCCGGTGAGGGACTCTGGTATGCTTTGCAATTTATCGAGGCTGTCCTTACCGCGTTAGACGAAAGGACATTTCAGTCTAGCAAGTAACTCAAGAGCTCATCAAGACCTGCTTTGGCGAGGCAACATACCTTATCGGCACCGCCGTAAAAGACCAATAGCTCGTCTCCAATAACCACCGCCCCCTCGGGGAAAACGACGTTGGGGACGTCCCCTTCCACTTCGTAAGGCTCCTTTGGCTCCAGGATGGGGTCCCGTGTGCGGGCAATAATGCGCCACGGCTCCTCCAAATCCAACAAAACTGCTCCGGCCCGGTAGACATGGCCCCAGTCGACTCCGTGGTAGATGAGGAGCCATCCCTTTTCGGTCTTGATGGGGGGTGGTCCGGCGCCTATCTTCTTGGCTTCCCAATCTTCTTCTGGCTGCATTATCAACTTGTGACCGTACATTCTGCCGGGAAGCCCGTCGAGGAAAGCGAACCAGATGCTGGGACGTTCCACCGGGTAACCGGGGCCGACCCAGTTGGCTGGACGGTGGATTACGGCATACTTTCCCTGGACCTTCTCGGGAAAAAGGACCACATCCTTGTCATCGGCTTGATAGGGTGTGATGATGCCCAAACGTCTGAAGCGCGGTCCATCGGGCTCCCCCAAGCCCTCGACCTTCGCCATAGCTGTTCGGGAAAAGGACATGTTTGGTTTAGGAATGCCCAGACGTCGCCTCACCGCCCCGGGTGGGGAAGGTGTATGAGTGATCACATAAGTCACGTATATCGTGCCCCCGAGCTTGATGAGCCTGGCGTCTTCGACGGTCGTTTCCCACAACTTGAACTCTGGACTGAAAACGGGTGCCTCACGCCGTTCCAAAAGGGCTAGGTTCTTGTCGAACATAGCGTACCCTTGCCGGGAGGCATAGCGCACATAATCGCCTACAGCCCGATATAAGAGATGTATCCTGCCATCCTCATAGAGGGCAGCGCAGTTGAACGTGGCCACCGCTTCCCAATCGTCTCCCCGGGGTTCGATGATGGGGTTGCCTCCGTGACGTCTCAACTCCATTCCTTCCTCCATTCTCCGTCTTATCTACAGAGGGCGTGCCCCGACCCTATGAGAATCCGCACCTCACTTCAAAGCCTTCTGGAAAAAGACTTCGCCTACTTCCCCTTCGTTAATCCCGGCGATAAAGCCGCATTCTTCGAATCTCATATTCCTGTGCCAGGCCTGAGGTCTTGGTTCGTCGGCCTGTGAGGAACTGAACAGAACCGAGTGCCCCTTGCTCCGCAGAAATTCCTCTAAGAAGTGGAGCAAAGTTCTCCCAATGCCTTTCTTTCGATATTCCGGCAGGACCCGGATGAGCCCGATGTAAGGTACCTGTGACCAGAGATACTCCAGGCGCAGGTGTCCCACTAATTCTCCATCTACCTCGGCGACGACGATTTCCCTCTCCTCAATCTTTTTCTCGATTATCGCCTCATCGATCTCGCTATCCTCTTGAACGCACCACTCCAAATCCTCAAGCGTAGCGAATCTAATTTTAAAAGGGAACATCTTCTGGGTCATTTTCTCGCCTCCCTTACCTACCTCAACAGGGAAACTACGGTTTGCAAACTGCGTAGACCTCGAACGCGCCCTTCGAGGTTACCCTGACCCTGTAGACGCCTGGCACATCGACCTCACACCTCCCCCTGAAGCTCTCCATCTCATCCCAAACCGGCTCAGGTTTGGGAGCGATGAGATGGTGATGGGGAACCATGGCCTCTAGTACCAGTTCGACGTTCTTCGGCCCGGCGGCGATGTAGCATCGGTTGAATACAGGAATGGGGGTAAACGCATCAAAACCCTGTTCTCGCACGAATTCCCCCTGGTCAAATTCCCCGCTCCCCACCCTGACCACATAAGGGGCCATCTTGGGCAATGGTATGGGAACCTCCGAGAAGCCTAAGTACCACTGGATGAGAATCCTGTCCAGGAAAAAGGCATCTGCACGATTGGAAGATCGGACCCCGTAATCGATCACATAACCGAACCAGCCGGATCTCATGGTGTTGTGCAGTGCCCCAGTTATCAGGAGTAAGGAAGTGTTCTTGGGAAATTTGCCGCTGGAGATAAGCACCCGCTCGTCCAGAGTCCACTTCACGCCGGAGACATAGGGAAAGTGGAGCATTCCCACGAGATCACCATCCTCGCTTATGCACTCGATTACATGACGACCGTAATCCGCGACCAAGAGCTTCTGGCCCCAAGGGGAGACCCGCAGTGAGTCGAGACTTACCGGTGCGGAGTATTGTTTGGCCTTTTCCACCCCTTTCGGGCATTCTATGTCCTCGAGCACGTACAGCCCACCGTCCCCGCCGTGCATCGGGTTCGAAAGTAGCCAGAGCCTTCCACGGGAATCCAGCGCGGTGCTAGTCACCCCCTCAATGGGCAGGGCCAATGCCCTCTGAAGCCGAAGGTCCTCCATGTCTCTGACCTCGACGACGTTCGTGCCGGTGGCCACGTACAGGAGCTGTTCCTCCGCGTCTATGTAGAGCTCGAAACCGCCCCATCTATAGGGCGTCAAAGCTTTGGCCGCCAGAATGCCATCCCGGAACTTGGCCACACCGTACGTGCCGGGCCTCTCGGCTGGGTGAATGCCGGCAACCACTTCTTCCGGATCCAGCGGGTTGTACTGTGCGTCGGCGACGTCGAGAAAGAGGGCCCCCACAAACTTCGCTGGATCGTACTTGTGAAGGCCTATGCCATAGTTTTTACCTAAAAGATGGAACATCTGTCACCCCCGTATCTCCAGTATTCGCACGCCCCAGGGCTGCAGTGAGAGTCGGAACCTCCCTTCATGGACCTCCAACTCCTCTCCGGTTTCGATGTCCAATACATGACCGAGTGACAACCAGGAGCGCACCTCTTCTTCCAGCGGGGCATAGCCATGATTGATGGCCACGAGAAGTCGCTCCCCCTCTTCGTTTTCCAGGAGGTTTAAGCTCAACGCAGGGTTCTGGGCCTCGAGGGGCGGCCTAATGCCGGCCTCGGCCCTCAAGGCCCGATACAGGCGGTGGACCAGCGGCCGGGAATGGGGCTTGTTTCGCGCCGTCTGCATCCACTCCAGGGAGCGAGAGGAGAAGAACGCCTTCCCCTGCCCCAGGGCGTGCACGGTGAGGACGGGCCTGCTCTCCTCATCCACGGCCAGGACACGGGCCTTCGTCGGGACGACGGGAAGGCGGGGAGCACCGGCAGCGGGCACGACGATCCGCTCCCCCGGCCGCAAGTCACCGAACACCTCCACCAAACGCAGCTTCTCCATCTCTCCCTGTGGTGGGGCGAAAGCGTTCGGCTCCCGGCCGGGGCGTACGCCGAAGAGCTCCTCGAGGTCGGGCACCGCCCCGGCGAATCCAACCCACAACACTCCCCCGGCCTTCACCCAATCCCGCAGAGCACGCCAGGTGGGAGCGAGTAGGTCACCATAGGGGACCAGTAGTAAACGCACATTCTCCGGGGGGAGCGCTGGTTCGCGAACGAAGGAAACGTCGAAGCCGCCCATTTTCGCCAGGGTGTAGGCCTCGAGCAGGGTCCTATAGAGGTGAGGTCGGTCCACAGCGCGAAAGGGATAGTTGACGTAGAAGGTAGAAGGCACCAAGATGGCGGCGTGGGACAGGATGGGGGACCAGCGGATGGGGCCTACTTCCCCCATTAGACGAGCGAACCGACACATCTCCCCGGCAGCTAGCTTTTCGCTGCCGTCGACCCGGGTGATGCCGAAGAAAAGCTCGAAAGGGTGGTGGGTGTAAGGAGGAAGATCAACGGTGGGAAAATCGCTCCAGCACCAAGCCAGAATCCCAGCAGCTCCCGCGGCCCATGTGGAGAAGAGCATAATGCGGAAGTAGTCCGCTTGAACTTCTTCAGCCCATAGGGCCGTGCTGACCCCGAACTCCTCCACCAAGACCGGCAGGCCGATGTCACACAGGCGAACCGTTCCCGCCGCGGCGTGGCTGAAGCGCAAAACGTCCGAGTCTTCATAGTAGTGGTGGAGGCTCACGAAATCTTCCCCTCGTCTCAGCTCTTCAATCCCCTCCAACGTGCCTTCGGGAAAGCCTAATCCGGCACCCTTCAGGTCGTCGCCACCGTCGCCGGGAGCGATGGGGCGGTAGGGGTCCAGGGCACGAATGGCCTGGTATATCTCCTTCATCCAGTCCAAGAAAACCTGGGTTTCCCGCTTTCCCGCGTAGTGAGTGATCTCGTTGGAGAGTAACCACCCCAAGATCGCCTCCTCCTCACGGTAACGGGCGACGATCGCCTGTACAAAGCGTTTGGAGTGGGCCAGCACCTCGGGGTCGGTGTAGAAGTCGCGTCCTTGTTCCCAGGGAATGGGAAAATTCATCCCGGACATGTGCCCGACGAAGAAGGTGGGAAACGTGTAGAGTCCATTCTCGTGGCATAAGGTCAAGAACGTGTCCAGCTTCTCCAGAGCCTCGGGCCGTAAATTACCCTCGGCGTCAGCGAAACATTCCGTGCACAAAAAGAACCGCACCGCGTTCAGTCCTAAAGCTCGCATCTCTCCTAGGTCCCGCGCAATTCCATCAGGATCCCAGCGGGACCACATCTCAACCGCCGTGCGGCGGGGCCAGTAGTTCACGCCAATGGGGTAGAAGGGATTTCCGGTATGATCGTGCAGTACTGTCCGCAGCATGATTTACTCCCTCAGGGCTCGGCCGACCGGCGGAGATCGGGCGGCACCACACCTCAGGTGGTAGAGTTCACGTCCCACGAGTCCAGGCCTTCCTGATAGCGAGCACGGCCTCCCGGATTACTCGCTGTGGGGGCCCGAAACGTTGGGACCGCTCATGATCCAACTCCAGAACGAAACGTCCGCCATAATCCGTGCGCCAGAGGGTCTCAAAGACTTCCGTAAACGGGACAGTCCCCCGCCCGGGGGGAAGGTGATCACCCAGTTCGGGAGACCAATCATGTACGTGGATGTGAACAACTCGGTCGGCAAGACGATCAGCGAATAAGCCATTTTCGAATAGGCCTGCCTCTCGGGTGAGGTACCAATGCCCTATATCCCAGCAGATTCCCAATGTTACGGCGTCGTCAACTAACACCCCGAGTTCGGCGAACGAGACACCGGGAAGGGAAGGGACCCTGGGATCATAAGGCATGTTCTCAAGTGCCCAGAGAACCCTGCTTCTTCGCGCCTCCATTTCCGCAGCCAGTCGATGGCAGAGAAGCGAAGTAATGGCCAGGCCCCGTTCCCGGTCTCGGCCGTCATCGAACGGGTGAAGGACCACCAGAGTCGGCGTCCCCTGTCGCTCTGCCACTTCTTCCAAAACAGCCCACAGCCGTCTTGGGAATACACCCTTCCTCGACCTGCGGTACCACTTCCAAATGGTGTTCCTCTTCCAACTGAGGTGGAAGGTGACCGTGAGAGCACGTGCCAACGCCGCATCGGCCAGCTTCCGGTCGAATTCTCCCGCCGCCGTGAGGGGTAACTCCACGGATGCCACTCCCGCCGATGCTAAAAAATCAAGAAAGGGGCCGGGATTACCGGGGGGACACCATCCGATTTTGTTGAGGCTGAAACCAACATGGATGTCGCCAGAGTCTATTTTCTTCATGCCCTTACATATGATCTCATGGATCCCTCAAATCCGCCGCAGCAAAGGAAGGACGTCGCCCAGCTCCGCGGTGAACACCCCGATGCAGTAGTCCGAGACGCCGCCGATCCAGATCAGAACTTCTCCATGGAGCAACAAGCCGTTTCCGAATATCACCAGGGGACGATCGCCGTACTCCTCCCACAACCCTCGAGGAGCCAAGAGATAATCCGAGACGGCGAGGAGCCGTCCGCTGCCGTCCACGATGGCGAGGCCTTCACGATAAGAACGGTCCTCGCGGAGGACGCCATGCCACCCTACTAGGTACTCGTTCTCGGCAAGGCGCACCGTATTTGTGGACCAACCGACCTTGTGCTCCCACGGTTCGGGTACAAAGACCGGTTCCATAGTGTCCTCGAAGATCACGAGCTCCTCCAAGTCCGCTTCGGCTCGCCAGCACATATCGGGAAGTGGTCTCCTCGGTGGCTCCAGCTCCAGCAAGCTGAACAAGGGCTCGAGCCGAGCATCTGGGAGTTCCCAAAAGCTAGGTCGGGTAAGCATCGCCGCGTTCTTCTCCTGCAGATGAATGAAGGCGGAGTCTTTATTACCGGGAATGAAAGTCCCCTCAGGGCCTCGCACGGAAAAGAACCCTTTGCGGCGCACGCTGAAATCCTTCCCCAATTCGGCGAATCCAAGAACCGCTTTATGAGACTCTTTGCTGTCCTCTGAAAACTCACCCACAGCAGTGTAAAGGATCAAAAAACCGTTTTCAATTGCCAAGACTCGGGGATCTTCGCAACCCTTGACCGCTTCCCACCCGTACTGTGGCCAGAGCACAATTTGCGTCCGGAGAGGTCTCTTCGCCTCGCCCGACAGGAGTTCCTCGATGGCGAGTTCCACAACGCCGATGCTGGAGACATAAGAATAATAGTCGAAAATGAGCCGAGGAAATATGAAGACTCTCTCGCCGACCAAGGTCGCCCCAGGGTTGAAAGCAGCCACGGGCTCTTTGTGGGGATAGTTCTCGATCAAGAAGTCCTTCGGGCCGAAGAAGCAAACCCGGCGGAAGAGATCCTCAGTTTTCGGAGCCCGTATCCCCCTGTTCTCCACCAACGCGGTCTTGGCCTTCTTGCGGAGCCTTTCCTCTATGGCCAGAGACATCAGCGTTTCCTCCTTTCAGCACCGTCTTTCTGGCCTCTCGGCGCACGCTCCACGCTACGAGACCTAGGAAAGTGGATGCCATCGCTATGGCCAATAGATCCACCACGAACTCCGCAGAGCCGACCTTCAAGAATGGCAAACAGAAGAGAGCCAACACGAGCACCAAGAAGCCGAGGCGAAAAGCAATCCTCCCTATATGAGGCGCCATTCCGGCAGGGTCTCCATTAGGTGACAAGCCGCCCTGTGCCCATTCGCGTATTCACTGAGTTCGGGCTCCTCTCGGGCACAGATCTCCTGAGCGTAAGGACAGCGCGGGTGAAACCTGCATCCCGAAGGGGGGCTCTCCGCAGAGGGGGGCTCGGCCTCCCGGAGGGCCATGAGCTTTCGCTGTCTGGCGAGCCGGGGATCCGGGATTGGGGCCGCGGACAGAAGTGCCTGGAGATACGGATGCACCGGGTGCTCAAGGACAGCCCCCATCTGGCCTGCTTCTACAATCTTCCCCAGATACATCACCGCGATTTTCCCCTCCCGGGCGAAGTACCGCGCGGTCGCGAGGTCATGGGTAATGTAGAGGAAGGCCACACCCAGTTCGCGGTTCAACTTAAGCATAAGGTCGAGGATAGAGAGCCGCAATGAGGCGTCGATCATCGAGACCGGCTCGTCAGCCACGATGAACTTGGGTTTGGGGATAATCGACCGAGCGAGGACAAGTCTTTGTCGCATCCCCCCCGACAGGTGATAGGGGTATTTGTTGAAGAAGTACTCGGGCGGCATGATGCCGACGAATTGCAAGAGCTCCTGGACCTCGTGCTTCAGGTTGCGTCTGGGGGTCCCGTGACGGTGTAATGGGGCGGCGAGCGTTTGGTACACCGTCCGTACGGGGTTTAGAGCCGAGTAGGAATCCTGGTGGACGAGCTGTCCCGTCGGCCGCAGGACATCCTCCCGCCAGATGTCCCGTCCCCGGTAGAGGACCTTGCCCTTCGTCGGTGGAATGAGCCCCAGGGAGATCCGGCCGACGGTGGTCTTACCACAACCGGATTCCCCCACCAAGGCGAGAATCCCCTTTTCCTCGATCGAGAGCGAGACACCGGAAACCGCCTGAGCTCCCTGTCTTTTCCTGATCCAGCCTCGTTCAAAGATCTTGTAAACGTCGCGAAGCTCGAGGAGGTCCATTATCCCTCCCTCGCCCTTTTCCAATGGTGGCAAGCGACGAAGTGCCCGGTGGTGACCTCCTCCATTTCCGGCACAACTTGAGAGCACAACGCGTCAGCGAACTGGCAGCGCGGGTGAAATCGACAACCATCCGGGGGGCTGATGAGGCTGGGAGGGAAGCCGGGGATTGGCCGCTTCGACGAAAGGTCCCCCACAATCGAGGGGATCGCATTTATGAGACCCTTCGTATACGGGTGGTAGGGGTCATAGAAGATCCCCTCTACGCCACCTACCTCCAATATCTTTGCCGCGTACATCACCGCTACCCGTTCGGCGACCTTGGCCACGTTGGAAACGTCATGAGTGACCATCAACATCGTGATCCCAAGTTGTCGGTGGATCTCCTGGAGCCTGTCCATGAGGTAGGCCTGGGAAATCATGTCCAGGGCGGTGGTGGGCTCGTCCAAGATCAACATCTCCGGCTCCAAAAGAAGCGACATCGCGATGATAACCCGTTGCTTCATGCCCCCTGAGAGCTCGTGGGGGTATGAATCTAAGACCCTTTGTGGGTCGAGGCGGACGAGCTCCAGGAGCTCGCTTGCCCTCTCCAAGATCTTCTCTTTCGACATCTTCCGGTGGGCCAACACGGTGTCGATCATCTGCTCGGAGACTTTGAGCACCGGGTTCAAGGAATTTTGGGCCGCTTGGAAGACCAAGGCTATCCGTTCCCAGCGAAGGCGTCGTAGCTTCTCGGGAGGCAAGGCGAGGATGTCCACGCCGTCGAAGAGGATCTCTCCGCCACGGATGTACCCGTTCTCGGGCATGAGATTGAGGACCGCCTGGACGATGGTGGTCTTGCCGCAACCGGATTCGCCGATGAGCCCCATAAAGGCGCCTTTGGGGATATNGAGGGATACATGGTCGACGGAGCGGAGGTTTCCCTCNCGCACCTCGAACTCCACCACGAGATCGCGAACGGACAGGATAGGCTCATTCATGGGCTCTCAACCTCGGATTGAAGATCTCTTCGAGACCGTGGGCGAAGAAATATCCTCCTAACTGGAGGAGCATGATCGCCAACAGGGGTGAGAGCACATAAGAGAGGGCTTGGGGAATATAGATCGCCCCAGTCTGTATCGTGGCCATATTGAGCATCATTCCCCAATTGGTCGCGGAGAAGGGAGCGAGGCCGAGGAACATTATGGCCACCGAGGAGACGATGGCCCCCCGCATCATGGACACGAAGTTTATCGCCACGTAGGGCATCACATTGGGCAGGATTTCCTTGAAGACGATATGTGCCGTTCCGAGCTTGAGCAGTTTAGCCGCCTCGATAAACTCCCGCTCACGCAAGGAGAGGACTTGGGAGCGGATGGCCCGCGCGAGACCGGCCCACATCCAGAAAGCGAGGATGAGGGCAAAGCTGAAGGGGTCCTTCACACGAAAGACAGCCGCCAGGATCATCATCACCGGGAGGTGGGGGATGGTGAGCATCATGTTAACGAATGTCATCAGGATCTGATCGGTGAAACCTCCCTTCAGGCCAGCGATGATTCCCAGTGAGATCGCGATCAAGATCGCGAAGAGGGCCGCCAAGAAGGCTACGAAGAGGACATCCCTTGAACCTTGAACGATCTGGGCCAACACGTCCCTCCCCATATAGTCCGTGCCCAGGGGATGCTCCCAAGATGGTGGCCGGAAGGCTTTCCAGGGCTCTCCCTCCTTCAAGGGAACCAGTATTGGGCCCACAGTGGCCATGAAAAAATATAGAATTAGGATTACAGCACCGGCCACAGCTCGCCTGTTCCGCAGGAGGGTCCGCATCACCGCTCCAACCGAACACGGGGGTCGAGCTTCGCGTAGAGAATGTCCGCCAGGAAGTTGGCCAAGATGGTGGCCGTAATGGTGAGGAGGAAAAGTCCTTGCATCATCCCGTAGTCCTTCCGCATGAGGGCCTGGGAGAAGAACCATCCCATGCCCGGGTAGTTGAAGATGGTCTCTATGAGGATGGATCCCCCGAACATCGCCCCGAAGGAGATGGCCAATCCGGTGATCAAAGGGAGAATAGAGTTGCGGGCAAGATAAGAGGTCACGATCCTTTGGTCTTTTAAGCCCCTAGCCTTGGCAGCCATGATGTAGTCCTCGCCCAGAACCGAGATGGCCGCTCCCTTCATGGCCAAAGCCCATCCTCCCACCGCCTCCAAGGTATAGGAAAGTATCGGCAAGGCAGCGTGGTGGAGGACGTTCCCGATAAAGGCCAGACTGAAGCCGGGCTCGATGCCGATGTCGTACGCCCCCTTGGAAGGGAACCACTTCAGGTTGATGGCGAAGAAAAGGAGGAGGAGCATGGCGGTGACGTAATCCGGAGTGGCGGCGGTAAAGGAAGCGTAACCCGTCACCAGGGGATCTAATATCGAACGCCTCTTCCATGCCACAAGTGTTCCCAGGATCACTCCCATGGAGAAACTCAAAAGGAGAGAGACCGACACCACGAACGCAGTCCAGGGAAGGGCCTTGGCGATGATCTGGTTGACGGAGGCCCGATAGATCATGGAATAACCGAGATCTCCCTTCAGGAGTCTCTTAACGTACGTGACGAGCCGATCGAGGAGGGGCTGATTGGGGTCGTAGCCATACATCTGTGCGGCCATCTTGTAGGCGGTCTCAAAATCCAGACCGCTTGTCTGGACCATGTCCATAGCCCATTCGTAGAGAGGATCCCCGGGGACGTTTTGGATGACGATGAAGGTCACCAGGGCCGCCACCGTGATGGTGAGGATGGCCAGGACCAGCCGCTTGACGATTATGGTCATATCACCCGATTTTCAGATGCAAAAAGGGCGGGGCAAGGGAGACCCCTTTCCTTGCCCCGCCCTTTCCGGTCCACCTTCAGGGAACGGAGGTTATAACGCCCTCGATCATGAGGGTGGTGTAGAAGCGCTCGATCCCGCCCGGAGCTAGGAGCCAAGCCGGGTCATCCAGGGCCGGCCAGCCGGCTACACGGACCCCCTCACGATGGAAGATCATGATCCGCTTCTCCACGAAGGGGAGAACGGGCAGGTTCTCGTTGTGGACCCAGGCGAGGGTCCTTATCAGCTCGACTTGTTTGTCGAGGTCGAAGGTGGCGCCGAGTTCATCCACCATGGCCGTGGTATCCACCGGTTTCCCATCGGGCCCCAAGAAGGCGTAAGGGGTTTCCGCCAGCCCGATGGTCCGGGCGGTATCGCCGTCCTTATGCAGGGTGCGGCGCAGCTCGGCCCAGGGATGGGCGAAGCCCCACGAGGTCGCGGTCCATTCCATGCAGAGCTCGAAGTTGCCGGCCCGGATCGACTTCCAATAGATGGCACCCGGCCGGGTTTCGGGCTCTATGATGATCCCGAACTCCTTGAGTTGAGCGGCGATATTGTCAATGGCGATCACCCAGTCGGAGTAGCCAGCGTGGCAGACGAGGCTAAACTTGAGGGGTTTGCCATCCTTATCCCGCCAGATGCCGTTGGGGCCCTTCTTGTAACCGAGCTCCTCCAGGAGCATGGCCGCCTTCTCCGGGTCGTAGGAGTAGTCGGTGAGGTTGGCGGCCATCCACTCGTCGGTGACGCCCCAGTCCGCCCTCATGGACTCCAGCAGCCCGGTAGCGTAATCGGTGATGGGGAGCCCGGCCCAGTAAGTGGCCTCCGCAAGCTCTGCCCTGTCGATGGCGTAGGCGATGGCCTGGCGGAACTTAAGGTTGAGGAAGGGATTGGGCCTCCCATCGGGCAAGGTCTCCCGGAGGTTGAAGGCGAGGCAGAACCCGGCGAGGTCGGTAGGGGTGGCGAGCTTCATCCCCGGGAGTTTGAGAATGGCCTCGGTGATATCACGTCGGGTGGCGGGGTGAGCAGCGTCTAACTCCCCGCCCAGGAGGTACCCCCAGACCACATAGTTGTTCGTCCACCGAAGGAGTTTGACTCCGGCGAAGTCCACCTTATCGGCGGCCCAGTGATCAGGGAACTTCACCAGCAACATTTCGGATGCTGTGACCTTGTCGAGCATGAAGGGCCCCGTCCCGACGGGCTTCTCCGGCTTGAACTTGAGGAGCTCCTCGGTGACCGATTTATTCGGCTCGGCGTCTCTGGGCTTTTTGACATCGATCTTCTCGGCCCATTTGCCGTAGATGTGGTACGGCCAACGGATCACCGGGCTCGCGATCAGGGGCTTGGCGAACGGGGTGGGCGCCTTCCAACGGAAGACCACCGTGTAGTCATCCGGGATTTCGATGGAATCCAGGTACCTCCAGATGCCCCATCCCTGGAGGTAGCCGATGATGAAGTTGGTCCAGACATCTTTGGAAGTAAAGGGTTCCCCATCGTGCCATTTCACGCCCTCACGGAGCTTAACCACGAACGCCTCGGGGGTGTCCTCATAGGAGAGGGCAAGCCTGGGAAGCATGCGGTCGCGGCCGGCGAAGAGACCCGACGGAATGATGTCACCGGGACCGGGAACGTAGACGAAGAGGGGCTCGAAGACCCACCACCACGCACCACCCACACCGCCAGGAGCGAAGGCATTGCCATGATAAAGCGGTGGGGGTTCCCAACCAGACGCTCCATGGAAGTAAACCTCTTGAGCACCCGTGCCGAACGCCAGAAGGAAAACTGCTATAGCAATAAGCCACCAACCGTACTTGTTCATCAGTCTCCCCCCTTTTACAGCTCGGGTTTTCTCAAGGACCGACGGTTTATTTCCATCTATCACCCCCTTTGCGCAACCGGTTGCCCCCATTATAGAGAAGGGCCCACGGGGAATGTCAAGTAGACCCGCATCCACAAGAGGACCTTATTGTCAATGTGATGGAAAGGATGTCTGTTTTAACCGTACATAACTTTCCCCTCAGAAGGTCCAAAAGCAGCACCGCTGCCCTCCTTCCCATTTCCCCCCGCGGGACGTGTACGCTGGTTAGGGGAGGTGTCACGTGTGGTGCCAGATCCCCGTCATCGAATCCTGCCACCGCTACATCCTCCGGAACCCGGATACCCGCTTCCTTTAGAGCCCTTATGGCTCCTATGGCCATATGGTCGTTTGCGCCGAATATGGCCGTGGGCATCTCCCTCGTTTCAAAGAATTTCTCCATTGCGAATCGGGAAGATTCGGCCCGTCGTCCCCCCTCAAACACGAGTTTCTCATCGAACAGTATCCCGTGGGCCTCCAGCGCAGCGCGGTACCCTTCGAACCTCTCCTTAAAGTTAGGATCGGACAGGGTCTCCACCACGAACGCGATCTTTCTGTGCCCATGCCCTATAAGGTGTTCCACCGCCGCCTTGGCGCCACCGAAATTATCAGTGACCACGGCTGCCGCTCCGGGAAGGTGATAGTCGACCAACACCAGGGGCAGCTTTTCGCGCAGCTTCTCCACCAGTTCACCACGAACATCGGTCCCCATCAAGATCACGCCGTCCACACGTCCTTCGATAACACAACGGGGTGCCTCGGCATTCCTTATTACCGAGAACACTAAATGGTACCCCTCGCGATCCAAAACTTCCTCAATTGCCTCCAAAACCGCCCCGTAGAATGACCTCTTGATCGGCAGGTGCCGTGCGTCAATTCCCACACCTATGCAGTAGTTCATTTTGGTGGCAAGGCCTTTCGCCAAAGGGTTGGGGCGAAAGCCGAGTTCGCGGGCTATCCGAAGGATCCGTTCCCGGGTCTCCGGACGCATCCTGCCTTTGCCGTTTAGGGCACGTGAGACAGTTGACGGGGAAACGCCAGCGGCTTTGGCCACATCACGTATCGTGACCTTCATGACGATGGGAATGCTAGGAAAACGGGTTCCCATCCTCAAGTGCAACCTCCATTTTGCCCTTCAGCTCGCTGTTTGTTAAAAGTGTCGAGATCAACTCAAAAAGGGAGGGAAAATGCTGGCGATCGTCGGCGGAACGGTGTTGACGCCCATGGAGGAGCTCAGAGGGGCTACGGTCCTGGTCCAGGGGAAGAAGATCGTGGCCGTAGGGACGGACATGGTTGTGCCCGGAGAGGCCCAGGTCATCGACGCGACCGGCAAATACGTGATCCCTGGGCTCATCGACGCTCACTGCCACACCGGCCTCTTCCCCGACGGGATCGGGTGGCGGGAGAGTGACGGGAACGAGACAACCGATCCTATCACGCCGCATTTGCGCGCCGTCGATGCGGTCCACCCCGAGGACATGGCCTTCAAAGACCTGCGTAGGTGGGGAGTTACCACCATCAACACCGGCCCCGGCAGCGCTAACCTGGTGGGGGGCCAGACCGCGGTGGTGAAGACCCGGGGCCGCACCGTGGAGGAAATGCTCGTCAAGGCCCCCGCGGGAATGAAGATGGCCCTGGGCGAGAACCCCAAGCGCGTCTACGGCGAGCAGAAAAAGCTCCCCTCTACACGGATGGGGAACGCGGGGCTGCTCAGGGAGTGGCTCACCAAGGCCCAAAACTACCTTGCCAAGAAGGAGCACGCCCAGGAGAAGGGAGAACCCTTCGAGGCCGATCTACGTCTCGAGGCCCTCGCCAAAGTGTTGCTCGGAGAACTCCCGGCCCACATCCACTGCCATCGGGCCGATGACATCATGACCGCCCTCAGGATCGCCGACGAGTTCGGGATAGAGAAGGTGGTGCTCATCCACGCCACCGAGGGCTACAAGGTCGCGGATATCTTGGCCGAGCGGGGGGTGCCCTGCGTGGTGGGGCCGATCCTCTTCTCGCGCACCAAGTATGAGCTGCGTGGTATGAACCCTAGGAACCCGGTGGAACTCTCCCGGGCCGGAGTGAAGGTGGCGATCCAAACCGACCAGATGTCGGCGGTGAAGTACATCTTGTTCGATGCCGCGTTGGCAGTGCGGGAAGGGATGGAGGAGGGGGAGGCCCTGAAGGCGATCACCCTCTATCCCGCGGAGATCCTGGGGATCGATGACAGGGTGGGGGCCATCGCCCCGGGGAAGGACGCGGACCTGGTGGTCCTCGCCGCGCACCCCTTCGACGTCGCCCGCAGCAGGGTGGAGCTCGTCCTCATCGAGGGCGAGGTGGTTCACAGGACCGGAGGCTGAGGGGGAGTTCGGGAACCCTCGACTGGACAAGGTGTACCTTCAGTGGAGGTGATATTTCGATGCGAGGCGTGTTCATCCTTTTGGCCGTGTTGGGTCTCCCAGCCCTCGCCCTGGCCCAGGCCAGCGCGAGCGCCCGGGGCCGTGCGGCGGCGGGGGAACCGGCCGAGGTGTCGATCGGCGTCTTCGCGTTCTCCCTGGGGGAGAAGGTCGCTCTCGAGCTCGTCCGCGATGAACCCTGCGTGTGTATGTGCGGCGATCTAACAATTGAATCCTTCCGCGTCCTTGACGGGAAAGGCGTCGAGGTCTTTCTCGACACCGGCCGCCCGTACCCCGTGACGGCATCGGAATGGGTGGGACGCTGGGGCCTGCGCGACGCCTCCGGCGTCCCTGTGGCCCCCGGGACCTATATCGCGGTGGTGAAGTCCTCGGTGGGCACCTTCCGTGCCGAACTGGAGGTCCTTCCCGCGGGGGATGCCCCGTTGGGGAGGAGCATCGCACGGGCCTCGGTATGTGGGATCTCTCTTCGGGTCTACAGGCTCCTCGAGAAGGGCGACGACGGCGCCACGGTCTCCCTGCGCCGGGGGGAGCGGCTCATGATCGCCCTGCCCGGCAACCCCACCACCGGGTACGTCTGGAAACCCGTTGACGAGCCCGACTTCCTCGTCCGCCTCGAGGGTGTGGAATACGTGACCGCCACGGCGCTCATCGGCGGCGGGGGCACCTTCTACTTCCGCTATGAGGCGGAGTCCCCGGGCATCGGGGCCCTATCGTTCGCTTACCTCCGCCCGTGGAAGGAGAAGCCCGCGGAGACCTTCTCCATCACGGTCCGGGTCCATTGAGGGCGAGCAGGCCGCGGCGGTAGAGCCACCGGGCGATCCGGTCCAAGTCCTTCAGGGGGAGGGCCTCGGCCCGGGCCCGGGGATCGAGTCCCAGCTCGGCGAGGAGCTCCGCCGCGGCGGCGTTCCCGAACCACGAGGCGAGGACCCGGCGTAGGGTCTTCCGCCGCGCGGAGAAGAGCATCCTCAACGTTTCCTCGAAAATGCGGTCCGGAACGGAGATCCTGGGCGCGGGGAGGGGGATAAGCCGTATCAGCCCCCCGTCCACCTCCGGCGGGGGGAAGAACGAGTTCCGCGACACCCGGAAGGCCACCGTGACATCGAAAAAAGCCCGGAGATGAAGACCTAAACGGGAGCGGTCCCGACCGGGGGGGGCGATTAGCTTCTCCGCCACCTCCCACTGCACGAGGTACACGGCCCTCCCCACACGCTCCCTCTCCCGGACCAGCTTCAGGAGCACCCCACTGGTGATCCCGAAGGGGAGGTTTCCCACCAAAAGGAGCCGGTCACCGAAATCCCCCAGGGAAAGCTCGATGAAGTCGCCGGAGACGATCTCTACGTTAGGGAAATCGGAGCAATTTTTCTCCAGGATAGGGATTAGGTGCCGGTCGAGCTCCACCGCGTACAACTTCCCCACCCGTGGGGCAAGGGCACATGTGAGGATCCCGATCCCTGCCCCCACCTCCACCGCGACCTCATCCTCCCGGGGATCGATGGTGGCCATGATCTTCCCCAGGATGTTCCCGTCGGCGAGGAAGTGCTGGCCCAGCTCCTTCTTCAAGCGGATCCCGTGTCTTGAGAGCAGATCCCGGATCACGGAGGGGGAGGCGAGGTTGGGATTCATCCCCGGAGGGTGTCTCGGGTGGCGGCCAGGGCCACCCTGAGGCACTCCAACCCATCATCCAACGTGACGCGCATCACATACCAAGGATCCTCGATGAACCGCAGGAAGTCCTCCATGAGCGCCCGTAGGCAGCCCGCGTAGACCTCGGCCTTGGTCCCGGGAAGGCGAAAGCTCCCATGGACGAGCATATTCACGCGGTACTCCCGCCCCCCCGAGCGGACCCCCCGCCCCGGCGCCGGGGGCAGGGGCCATTCGTCCCCCCACCCCTCGGGCCGGGACACGTCCCGGAGCGCCTCCACCGGGCTTTCCTTTTCCGCCCGGAAACCGGGGAGGAGCTCCCGGAGCTTTCCCAGTGCCTCGGCCGTGACCAGGGCCCGGATCCTCCCCTCCAGCGGGATCCAGCCCGAGAGCTCGACCACGGCCAGGTCGTATACCAGGGTCACCCGGGTCTCCTCGAAGAATCCGGGCCGGGTGAAGGCGTGGAAGTGGGTGGCGATGAGGCCGTCGTCGTGGAGGACCAGGGCGGCCATCCGGTCCACCCGACCCCCGGTCCGCGCCAGCGCCCCCGTCACCCGCCGCACCCCTGCCCCGGAGAGGAAACGCACCAGATCGAAGAAGTGCACACCGTGCTCCACCAGGATCCCCCCGGAAAGCCCCCAGTCCCAGAACCAGTGTTCGGGTGGGAGGGAATCCCCCTGGGCATAGTTCTCCACCTGCACACGGAACAGCTTCCCGAGGATCCCCTCACGGGTGATCCCCCGAAGGACCTCGAGGAGGGGGTTGTAGCGCATCATGAGGTCCACGGTGGCCCGGGCGCCGGTCCGCTCCGCGGTCCGCACGATCCTCTTTGCGTCCTCCAGGGTGGTGGCCAGGGGCTTCTCGACGAGGACATGGATGCCCCGCTCCATGGCGTTACAGGCGATCTCCGCGTGGGTGGCCGGCGGGGTGGCCACCACGGCGATATCCGGCCTTTCTCGCTCCAGGAGCTCTTTCCAGTCGCTGTAGTAGCTCACCTCTACCGGGATCCTGCGGCTTCTCCTGCGCCCGAACACGGCCACGAGCTGGAGGTCGGGGATGTCCCTCCAGGCATGGTGAAGAAACTGGCCGAAGCCGCCGTAGCCGATGATCGCAAGCTTGTATGGGCACATTGAGCGCAAGGATTTTAGCTCGTGGGGATTCCGTGGCCCACGTCCGGCACGAGTTTCGCCCGGTAAGGCGACGAATTTCCCTCCGTGGCCCGCTCCGGTCGCTTACCCTCTTCTCCGATGCTGAGGAAGACTTTGGGCTCGACTTTATGGCTCACGCTTGGGCTACTCCTCCTCTTCTTCCGGCCCGCCATCGCCCCGGCACCTATCCAGGCCCCGATCGAGCCGCCGCCCGAGGAAGGGACCTCCCCCACCGGAGAAGAGCCAGTCACGGCTCCCGCGGATTTTCACGGGAAGGTGGGAATACACCTCTCCTTCTATGCCCTCGCCAAGCTTGGCTTTGCGGAGGAGATCGCGGATAAGCTCCGGGCGTTCGGCCTCAACGCGGTGGTGATCTGTGTCAAGGATATGCACGGGACGGTGGGCTACGAAAGCGGTATCCCCCTCGCCCGGGAGATCGGCGCCGCCGTGCCCTACCTCGCCCTCCCCGAGCTCATCGAATTCTTCCAGTCCCGCGGACTCTACGTCATCGCGCGCCAGGTCCTCTTCTACGACCCGATCCTCTCCAAATACCTCGGGTATCCGGGCGGGAAGTGGGTCTACCCCTCGGACGAGCGCGCAGTGGCATACAACCTCGCCATCGCCCGGGAGCTGGAGGCCCTGGGGTTCGATGAGATCCAGTTTGACTACATCCGGTTCCCTGACGACGGGGAGATCGGGGGGGCATACCCCGAGCGGTATGCCGCGGTGAATTCCTTTCTCAGGCGTGCGCGCGAGCTACTTACTATCCCCCTCTCCATCGACCTCTTCGGGAGGGTGCTCTGGCCGTGGAACAGGGAGAAGAAGGACCCCATCGGGCAATGCCTCGAGGAAATGGCCCCGTACGTGGACGTGATCTCACCCATGCTCTACCCCTCCCACTATGTGGAACCGGAGCTCAAGGCCAACCCTTACCGGACGGTGCGGCTTGCCCTCGTACATGGGATGTCCCGAGTAGAGGTGCCGTTCCGGCCCTACCTCCAGGCGTTCGACATGGACATCCCCCCGGGGATGACGCTCCCCGAGTACATTCTGGCCCAGGTGCGGGCGGCGGAGGAGATGGGATCTGACGGTTACCTCTTCTGGAACCCCCGCTCCGACTACTCCGCCCTGTGGGAGGCCCTCCGGCTCAGCCGAGGAAGCGGCGCCGGGCCGCGGCCTTGACGATCTCCTCCGCTATCAGCGAGCGGTTACGCTCCCCTTCCTGAAGCAAGGCCCATATCCAGCCCGTCCCCGCGGCGTGCTCCTCGTCCCGTTCCACCGGGAAGAGTTCCAGCGCCCGCTCCAACTCCTCCCGCACCGGCGACGAGACGCGTTCCATCACCTCCGGGTTCAGGTAGCGCACGGCATCGGCCATATCCCGGTCGAAGTTCACGTAGGCCTCCCGTAGGGAGGAGAGATCCTCCCGCGAGAGGGCCCCAAGCCCCAGCACCTCCGGCGGGATCCCCAGGGAGTACATGGCGCAACAGAAGGTGATGGCCCGGGGGAGATGCACGTCGTGGCCGTCCAGCTCCCGGGAATAGCCGAATAAACCGATGTGGAGCTTCCGCGCCCGCCGGGCGGGGACGTAGCGGGCGACCTCGTTCACCACGGGCGCCAACACCGCCACACAGGCGGCGTAGCGGGTGGAGATCACCCGGATGAGTTCCAGGCACCTCCCCTCGTCCACCTCGAGGGCCGGGCGGCGGGGTGTCCGGCCAAGATAAGTGATGGTGTCCCGCACCTCCTCCTCGGGGTAGTCGTATTTGAACGCCGACTGCACTGTGTACGTCTGGACCGAGGGGTACTCCCGCACCATCTCCGCGGCCTTGGGCGGGGTGAAATTGCCGCGGAACGGGGCGGAGCCCACCCCGAGGATAGGGAAGATCGGGACGCCCAGCTCCCGCTCCAGGCGCTCGAGGCGCATGAGGGCTATCTTCACTAGGAGCACCGCGCTCGCCTGGCCGTAGTTCAGGGCGGGATCGGAGCGGGCGAGGAAGACCCGCTGATAGGGGACGTTCTTGTCGTGGAGGTATTCAGCCACGATCCCATTGGCCCGGAGAAGGTGTTCCCTGTCCTCGATCAGGGGGATAACGCTGATCCTCTCGGGACGGAAATCCCCCACCCACTCCGCCACCGTGACGTCGAAACAGCGCTGCCTCCCCTTCCCCCCGATGAACTCCCGGTAGTAGTGGTACACCCGGTTCAGTTCCCCGGCGCTGGTGGTCATGGGGAGGATGACCTCGAAGATGGGGAGCGGGGCGTCGTCCCCGTAGAAGAGCCGGGCGGCGTCGCAGGAGCGGGGGATGCTCTCCAGGGTCTCCAGGAGCACCTTCCCCTCGGCCCTCTCCACCCGGGGATTGGGGACGCGGAGGGTGAGAAAAAGGTCCTCCCCGAGCCTCCGCTCGCGGAAGAAATGGCCGTAGCGGGTGAGAAGCTTCTTCACCACAAAGGGATCGACCTCCTTCCCCTCATAGTCCCACATCTGCTCGGTGCAGCCGAGGTGCGAGTAGGCGTAGAAGGCTTCCTTCACTTCGTCCTCCCCCTGGAGCACGGGATGATCGGCGAAGAAGGGGGTCTGGACGTTATCAGGATGTTGGGTGCTCATGCACCGAGGGACCTTTTCTGGGCTCAACATCGACGTCACCTCCGGGCCGCAGTTGTCGGAAAGACACGAAAAGCCATTTTACCCCCGCTTCAGGGACTCGGCCCGGAGGTTCGGCCACAGGATCCCCGCGAGAATCAGGCAGGCCCCGAGTAGCTGGAGGTCGGTGAGGATCTCCCCCAAGAGCCACCAGCCGAAGAAGGCCGCGAACGCGGGCTCCAGCGCCAGGACAAGCGCGGTGTAGCCCGTTGGTAGGTGCCGCTGGGCCCACAGGAGGAGCCAGAAGGAGACCCCGCTGGCGAGCACCGCGGTGGAAGCGGCCGTACGCCACACGACCCCGCTTACGGGAAGGGTGGCCTCCCCGGCTGCGGCGGCCCCGATGCCCGAGAGAGCCCCTACACTTATGAACTGGGGGAGGAGCAGCCGCTGCCATTTCCCCTCCCCCACCCAACGTCCCTGGATGACGAGGTAAAGCGCGTAGGAGATCGCCCCCAGCACGGTGAGGAAGTCCCCAAAGCTCGCGGGCCCCAGAGGCCCCACGCCCCCCAGGGCCAGGATGGCCACCCCAGCCGCCGCGATCCCCATCCCGGCCCAGGTGTGGAGGGGAGTCCGCTCCCCGAAGAGGTGGGCGATGGGGGGGACGAGGACCACCGAGAGCCCGGTGATGAGGCCGGACTTCTGGGCGGTGGTGTAGACGAGGCCCCACGTTTGGAAGGCGTAGCCGGCGAAGAGGAAAAGCCCAAGAAGGAAGCCCTGGCCCCAATCCCGGCCCCGGCGGGGCGCCAAGGGGAAGAAGAGGAGACTCGCCATGGCGAAGCGGAGGGCGAGGAACCAGAGGGGGGTGATATGTCCCATGGCCTCCTTCACGGGGACAAAGCTCCAACCCCAGATGGCTGTGGCGATGAAGAGGGCGAGGGTCGCCATCGCTAGGCGCAGATGAAGTGGATCACGTCACCGTCCTGGACCTCGTAGTCGTGGCCCACCCGGCGCCACTTCCCCGCCTCGCGCAGGGCTTTATCTGAGCCCGCATCCACGAGCTCCCTCCAGTTCACCACTTCGGCGAGGACGAACCGGTCGCGGAAGTCAGTGTGGATCTCAGCGCCGGCGTCAGGGGCCACCGTCCCCCGGGGGACAGTCCAAGCCCGGACCTCCGGCCCCTCGATGGTGTAGAAGGTCACCAGGTCCAGGAGCTCGTATGCCGCCCGCACGAGCCGTGAGAGGGCCGATTCCCCGAGGCCCCACTCGGCGAGGTATGCCCCCCGCTCCTCCTCCGTCTCTGCGGCCTCGGCGATCTCCGCCTCGAGCCGCCCCCGGATCACAACGTACCCCGCCCCTTCTCCCTGCGCGATACGGGCCACGGCCTCGGTGTACTCGTTCCTCCCCTCATCGCCGGTGTTGGCCACGTAAAGCACGGGCTTCGCGGTAAGGGGCTTCAGGTCCTTGAGGAGCTCGAGTTCCTCGGACTTCAAGCCCATCTTGCGGATGGGGATCCCCTTCCCGATCCCCTCGATGAGTCGCTCGATAAGGGTGAGCTCCTCACGGGCGGCCTTGTCCCCGGTCTTGGCGATCTTCTCGATCCGGGCCTTCCGGCGCTCCAGGGTCTCGAGATCCTTTAACAGGAGCTCGGTCTCCACGATCTCGATATCCCGGCGGGGGTCGATATCGCCTGTGGGGTGGGGGATTTCCGGGTCAGGGAAGCAGCGGACAATGTGGAGGATGGCGTCCACACCCCGGATCTCGGCGAGGAACTGGTTCCCGAGGCCTTCCCCCTCGGAGGCCCCCTCCACGAGCCCGGCGATGTCCACCACCTCAATGGTCGCGGGGACCTTCTTCTTCTCGGGAAAGAGGGCGTGGAGGACATCGAGGCGCGAGTCGGGGACGGCAGCGATCCCACGGTGGGGTTCGATGGTGCAGAAGGGGTAGGCCTCCACCCTGGCGCCCGCCGCGGTGAGGGCGTTGAAGATGGTGGACTTCCCCGCATTCGGCAGCCCCACGAGCCCGAAACACTCCGGCACCTTTATCCCCTCCAGGGAAAGGCGTTGATCAAGGATAGCCGAAGAGGCCACCGTGACAATTCGGGAATCATGAGACATGGGTAATTACGGAGCTTTGTGAGCAAGAGGACTCCACTTAAATCGCAGACTCAAGAGTAAAGATCGACCCCCGTCTATGCAAGGCTTTCGTTTTTTGAAATTCATTAAATCCAAGTTTGACACCGCAAAACAGAGATTTGGCTTGGGAACGGAATTTCTGGGGTTATCAGGCAGACGTACCCACTACAGCTCCACCACCCGCGGCGGCACCCCCACCCCCGCCGCCCGGAATCCCTGGTAGGCTTGTCCCACAAGCTCCGTGCGAGCCAAATAGGGCTTGCCCTTGACCTCCAAGTGCACCGCCTTCACCCGCCTGAGGTCCGAAAGCACCTCCCGGAAGCTCGCCCCCACCCCCTGCTCCCTCAGCCTCCGCTCAAGCTCCACCTCCAAAAGAAGCGCCAAAAAACATACCGCCACATGCGCCCGCACCCTGGGCTCGGTCCAGTGGTAGATCGGCCCCAACTCCAACTGGTCCTTCAACTCCCGGAACGCCGCCTCCACCCGCCAAAGACCTTTGTACGCCAGGGCTACCTCCTCCGCCGGAAGGTCACAGTCGGTCACCAGCACGTACTTCCCGTCGTAGCGGGCCTCCTGCTTGAGCGCCACCTCATCGATCTCCGCCTTCGCCCCCTCGATCCTGAGGTACCTCCGGTAACCCCGGTTGCCCACCAATCCCTTGAGCCCGCCCCGGGCTAGTTTCTCCTTGAGCTTTTCCACCATCTCCTCCCGGGCCCTCCTCTCCCTTTCCGCCTCCTCCTCGTTGAGACACACGATGTACCGCTTCCCCCCGTGGCGGACCTCCTTCACCTTCAGGTTCTCCGTCACCTCCCGGTAGCGGCCGGGCCGCGAAAGCACTTCTTTGTCCACCTCCCGCACCCGCCTCATCCTCACCCCCACGATGTAGGAAAGGCCCAGGGAGGACAGAAGCTCCAAGTTCCCCTCGGACACCGTCCCCCGGTCCGACACCACGATCACCCGCCCGATGGGGAACCGCCCCTTCAACGAGGTGATCACCCGGGCGAAGCTCCGCACGTCCGCGGTGGCCCCGGGGAACACCTCGTGGGCGATGGGCACCCCTCCCTCGGTCATCGCCACCGCCACCACCATCTGCCGCAGGTCCGGCCGCTTCCCCCGGGAGTAACCGTGCTCCGAAAGCCCCGCCGGCCCCTCCCCCTGAAAGGACACCGTGGTGGTGTCGAAGAACACAACGTCCACCTCTTGGGCGAAAAGATCCTCCCTCCTCACAAACAGGTCCCCCTCGAGCCGCTCCTTGTACTCCCAGAGCACATCCAGCGCCCGGTAGAAGTGGTGCAGCGAAAGCCCGGAAAACGAGGGCTCCTCCACCCCCTCGATCCACCGGGACACCCCCAGCTTGGAACACGGACAAAGCAGCCGGTTCAGCACCATGGCGAAGATGGCCGCCACCACACCGAACTCGTAGCCCCGTTCCCCCACGTACCTCGCCAGGAACTCCCCCAAGCCCAGCTCCTCCCACAGCCGTTTGATGACCAAAACCGGCCCGTACTCCTTGGCCGCATGCACGAACAGGTCCTGGGCCACATCCATCACCCGAGCCCGCTGGGCGTACCGGGCCAGCCCCTCCACCAAGGCATCGATGGACCCCTCCTCCCGCAGCTCGTCCAGCCGGCCCAGATAGGCCACCACCTTCTGGCGGGGCTTCCCGTTGATGCGCACGCCCTTCACGATGTACAGGTACTCCCTGACCGAGCCGTCCTTGTTGCGGAACCTTTTCACCCGGATGTACATGACACAACAACCTTAGCAAATTCTTTGTCCTACTACATGTCAACTCAAGATTAATAGGCACTACAATTTCCGTTGGCGAAAATCCGCACCCCCATCTCTTGGGCATTTCAGGTCGTCGCGAGGCTCAAATCCCGACGCTGAGTGTCAAAGTTGGGTATAAATTACACTGGCGAACAAAATGATGTCAAAAACGCACGAAGTGTCACGCGTATATAGAACCAAAACTCAGGCAAAAAAGGCTTACGATAAGATTAGCTGGGTTTACGATTATCTTGCCGGAGTTTTTGAGAAAAAATATAGAAATAGAGCGTTGGAGCTGCTGGGCATTGAAAGAGGGAAAATAGTTTTGGAGATTGGCTTTGGAACTGGGCACTGCTTGAAGAAAATAGCTGAGCTGGTGGGTGAAGAGGGAAAGGTTTATGGCATCGACATATCTTCCGGGATGCTGGAAGTTAGTAAAAGAAGACTCCAAAAAGCCGGGCTGTTGGATAGGGTAGAGCTGTACTGCGGGGATGCCTCAAAATTGCCCTATGAGGATAATAAATTCGATGCCGTTTTCATGAGCTTCACCCTGGAGCTTTTTGACACACCCGAAATTCCAAAAGTTCTTAATGAAATTAAAAAGGTCTTAAAGCCCGGCGGAAGGCTTGGTGTGGTCAGCATGTCAAAAGAGGGCGGAGGATTATTGATGGGGCTGTATGAGTGGCTCCATGAAAAGCTCCCCCAATATATTGACTGCAGACCAATTTATGTTGAACAGTCAATAAGAGAGGCCGGATTCGAAATAAAGTACAAAGAAGGGGTGAGATTGTTTGGGCTGCCGGGAGAGATCGTTATTGCCCTAAAGCCGTCTAAACCGCAAGAGGGGTAAACAAATGAGCGACAGAGATACTCTTCTCAAATATTTTTGACTAACTACGTATTGATAGCAGTGTTTCATTTAGTGATTGCGAGATGTCCCGTGAGGATAACCTTATGCCGCAGCTGACGGTGAAGAGATGGACCCCGGGTTAAGGTGATAAAGGTTTGGGTTAGAAGTCGATGAAGGGGGCACAAGGCCTTTACAAGGCGCACGCTTTCAGAAGAGATGATCAGGGAACGCTTTACCACACTGGCTCAACCGACATCCTGAACCATCCTGGATCATCCCCGCTAGAGCCTGCCCCACAAGGTGACACGGACGTCCGCCACTGACACGCGTTGGTGGACTCATGGATATTCCGTAAGAGGGAGTGTGAGGAGTAATGGAGGCTCCGTACGTGGCGACGAGCCGGCTTCGCGGGCCAGTCAGCTGAAACCAACGCCTTGGATCCTTAATTTATTTGGCTAATCTCCGTTCCAAGGGCTACAATCTTTAGGGTGGATTTCTGTAGGGAGAGGTGAGGGCGTGCCAAAGTTCTCTCGTCATTGTCTCATAGAGGTGTGCGTACTAGTGGCCCTTTTGTCCCTTATGTGGACATGCGGACTTCACAACGAGGCTATAGCGCAAGAACGGGTACGATGCGCGGTGATGGTCAACCCCGGGGAGTCAATCCAGGCGGCCATCGATAGGGCGGAAGAGGGCATGGTGATCTGTCTGGCCGAAGGAGTATGGGAGGAGAACATCAAAATCGAGAGGTCACTGACTCTACGGGGAACAGGTCGCGAACGGACGGTCATCAAAGGGGTTCAAGAAGGCCTTCCGGTGGTTTGGATCACGGACTCGGGAGATGCCCAAACGGTCTCGGTCGGGATTGAGGAATTGATGATCACCGGGGGCGTGGGCGAATGTGCCGACAGGGAAAGGTTAATCTGCCCCAGCGGCCTGCTGATTCAAGGCAAGGCCTGGGTGGAGGTCGTTGATTGCTTTATCTCCCTGACCGCGCTGCATGGGGTCCGAGTAAATCTAGGACAGGTGAAAATCATCGACTCTACCATCTCCAGGAACAAGCGCGATGGCCTCGTAGTGGTGTCAGGCCAAGCCACCCTCACTGGCGCCACCATCTCCGGCAACGGCCTTTTCGGGATTAGGCTCTGGGGTTCGGCTCAGCTAATGATCACCGGCTCCATGGTCCATGGAAACAGTGGGATGGCATCCAGCTAGCGCGTTCATCTCGGGCAATTATCGTGGAGACCAAGATCACCGCCAACGGGGGCTACGGCGTTGCCCTCTTCCAGCGGCCTTGTCACCAGATCGATTGGACTTTCACCGGTCGTGTCTCCGGCCAGCTGAACACCATTCCCGGCCCGGGTGAGCCTGAGGGCAACCGAAAGGGCGCCATCTGTCCTGAAGAGTTGGTCTTTTTGATGACCGAAGAGGGCGGGGAGTACACACCGGGGCTGTCAGCCGGCGACCACACGTGATGCCACGGCGGAGTCCAAGGACCAGATGGCTTGTTAGGTGCCCAAGGTGACGTCCACGCGCAGGAAACAGGGGATAAGCGCAGACGCATTCCGATTACTCCGAATCCCGGATGTACCTGAGCCCTCCTTTGGGAAGAGGCATGCATACCGTGTCTAATCGTGCGAATACTGGATCGCGGAGATGATGGCCCCTTGGGGGTCCTGGAAGGTGCAGAACCTCCCCACATCGGGGATATCGGTCGGGGGGACCAGGATGCGGCCACCCAGCTTCTGCACTTTCTCCGCCACCGCGTCCACATCGCGCACCGTCACGTAGGCCATCCAGTGCGGCGGGGTTCCCGGTGGGACGTCGGGGGGCATAGCCATCATCCCGCCCACCGATTGGCCTCCGGCCTTGATCACCGTGTAGGTTCCCTCGGGCATAGGGCTCTCGGTCAGCTCCCATCCGAACACTTCACGGTAGAAAATCTTGGCCCCTTCTACATCTGCGGTCACGAGCTCCACCCAACTGAAATCACCATGGGTCTTGAACCGGTCCACTAACACCACCTCCTCGGAGCAAGTAGCCCATTCTAACGATAATCTGCTGGCAAGACATAGACCGTTTACTCAGGATACTTCCCCAGCTCGATCCGAATCAAGCCAGGGGGCACCCCGCCGTACCACAGTCGATGTAGGGCCGACACAGAACGTCGGTAGGAATCTCCAACCCTCTCCACGGAAATAGAGCATATCCACCGACGGCCAACGAGCTCGCTTGCGGTGTGTAAGCTCTTCCTTAAGCTTTAGCTGAAAGCGGAGATGAAAACCTGAACTAAGGGGTGTGGGTGCGCTCGATAGAGGAGGGCCGTAGTTGGCTGAAAGCCACGGAATGGAGCGTGGACATCGAGACTGACCAACGGAAGGGCATTCCTGCACCGTCTCTGCAGGAGCCGGCTCCCGAGGGAACGGAACTCATCGAACTCGTTCCCCCTCATCACATTTCGTTGGGTGAGATGCCTCTGCGTGAAGTCATCGCCCGCCGCCGCAGCCGGCGGAGATTCTCCCCCGACCCCCTCTCCTTCGTGGAGCTTTCCTTCCTGCTTTGGGCGACCCAGGGGGTGCATCAGGTGGTCCGGGAAGGTGTGGCTACTTTGAGGAGCGTTCCCTCCGCCGGGGCCCGCCACCCTTTCGAAACTTACCTCTCCGTGCATCGAATTGAGGGCCTGAAGCCGGGGGTCTACCGCTATCTCCCCCTGGATCACAAGCTCCTTCTTGTCAGGGAGGACTCCGAGCTCCCGGGAAAGATCGCCGAGGCCGCGTTGGGACAGGTGTTCGTGGGGGAAGCGGCCGTTGTCTTCGTATGGGCCGCGGTGCCGTACAGGACCGAATGGCGCTACTCCACTCGTTCCCACAAGGTGATCGCCATCGATGCTGGCCACGTCTGTCAGAACCTGTACCTGGCGGCGGAGTCCATCGGGGCCGGCGCCTGCGCCGTGGCCGCCTATTCACAAAGCGCCATGGATGAGCTCTTGGGGATCGACGGGGAGGAGCAGTTCACCGTCTATCTCGCCCCGGTAGGGAAGCTCCCCTGAGCGGGTTGTGCGCGACTTTACCGCGAGACCGGAGAGCCGTTCATCCACTGCCGCCGGGGTCGACGCTGGGTCTTTCCAGATGGAGAAACACTTACGGTCGAGACTGCGATCCAAGGAATCCCGTTCGCATCAGGTGTATCGTGGGCGAGGTGGGAAGACCCGTTGGCGGTCGAACCTTGAGGATCCACCGATGGAAACGAGGAGGTGTGTCCATCAGCGACGCACCGGATATCCTGCATCGCCGTGCTGTTCTCCATGGCGGGATCGCTTCCCCTGGCGACTCTCGTGGGATGCCTGTCACCCGAGCCCGTTCCCGGCGGGGCCACGGCGGTGACCTGGATACCGTCGGAGGCGGCCCCGGGGCAGGGGATCGTGATCCGTTTGGTCTGGCCAGAACTCCCCCGTTACCCCGAGGGGACAGCGGTGGTGGAGGTACCGGGGGCGCACCTCCCCGGCGGGACGGAGCTGCCCCGGAACCTGGCGCGGGATTCCTCCCTGTCCCAGGGCTTGGTCCAGGTCACGTTCGCCTTCCCCGGCGGCGGTAGGCCCCCCGTTTCAGTCCAGCGACACCTACGATCACCGGGACCTCGATTCCCTCAAAGCCCTGCGGGATGTAGTACGGTTCTTGCGGGGCGAGCTTCCGGACGTGGATGGATGCCACACCTTCGACATCCTCACCGTACCCGGTGCTGCAGGTGGGCGTTGTCGGCTCTTCCAACGGGTGGAACACGGCGGTGGTGGCCCTGGGCCTCTTCGGGACCGGATGGAGGTGGACTGGTACGTGGGCTGGGAGAACCCGACCGGGGTGCAGTTCACCACGGTGGACCTCGGCCTCCCGGGGCCATCCCCTCCCCTCTTACCGCCCTGCTCATGTCGGAACATCCCGGACGGAGCCGAATGTGACGTGGATTACGCCCGTCTTACCTGGGATCCCACGGTGATCTTCCGGGGCTGGGGGGCCCCAGGGGCGCGGTATCCGGGGCGTTCTATACCATGGCCTAAACGGGAACGGCCGCTATGATGGCGGTGACTATATGCTGGGTGCCTACCCCGGGACCTTCGCGGGAATGGAGAAGCGGGTCTACTCCACCGCGGCCCTGGAGGCGGTGGTGGAAAGGGGGCTGATCGAACTCTGGCCTGCCGATGTGGCCACCCTGCAGGAGGCGCGGTCCTATTGGGCCATCCGCGACATGAGCCGATATTACGACGAGGTCATGAACAGGCTCCCGAAACTTTGGCCATCGTGATCGGCTCCGTCCGGGACCACGTCCAGGCCGCGCCGGACCATTCCCACGTACTGCTCCAGTACCGCGGTTGGCATGATACCGGCATGCGGTGGATCCGGCTCAACCCCGATGCCTCTTACGTGGGGCTCCTCCTCCCCCGGCTCGCGCGGGCGGTGGACAACCTGGCCAACGTTCAGGTAGCCTGTGCAGATATCGTGGGGATGCTAGAGCCGGGGGAGATCCCCAACTCCCTTACCACGGCTGCGGCTGCCTTGGAGCTATCCGATCGGGGCCATTACGGAAGCTGGCCCCTGGACCTGGAGGGCCCCTTGACCGCGTCCCCTTAACGGCGAGAGATCGGATGGGAGGAGTTCAGTCCTCGAGGTGCTCGTAGAAGGCGCGGGGGGCGAGCTCGGGGAAGTCCCCACAGCGCGCGAGATGTCGGCGGATATCCAAACACAGATGACACTTTGAGACGTAGCCCTCCTCACGCTCCCGATATCCGTGCTCGATCCCGAGCCGGTAGAGCTCCCCGAGGTCGGTGAGGAGCGCCCGCAGGACCCGATATCTTCCCGGACCCGATCCCGCGCGGATCCCCTCGAGGTCCCGGGCGTCGCCCAGGGAGAGCCCGGCGCAGAAGCCGGGGACGAAGTTGCAGTAGTTATCCACGTGCACATGCCAGTCACGCAGGAGATCTCCTCGGCATGAAAACCCGAAGAAACGCCGCGCAGGGTATTTCGGGAAGAGATACGCCAGCTTATAGACCGCCCGGCCGTTCAGGAGGAGCTCACCGTAAGCGAGGCCGTACCCGATGCGGAGATATTCCTCAAAAGGGAGAGTCCCCTCGATCCCCAGCCGGGAGAACTCCCGGAAGAAAATCCCCTGGTAGACGAGGACGCCACGGGGGCCGAAGATCTCCATGGCCACCCGCACCACCCGTTTTGTCCTTTCAAAGGGAACGTGTTCGAGGAGGAACGGGTTCACGCTGATGAGGATCCCCCGCAGGCCTACAGCTCTGAGCTCCCGGAGGCGCTCGCGGGTTAGGCGGTCGTTCACGCACCAGAAGGAGTTCGTCTCGACGAAGATCCCGGGGATCCCGAGCCCGGAGGCGATCCGCACGAGTTCCACCAGCAACTCGAAGTTCAAGAACGGTTCACCTCCAGTGAAGTGAAGGCCTTCGTTCACTCCCACGGGTGCATCGGGCGGGTAGCGGCCTCGCATCGAGGCGGCGAGCCCCGCGAGCGCCCGCTCCGCGGCCTCGATCGAGAGCCAGTCCGCCGGCCACCGCGGGGAACAGGCGTAAAGGCAGTGCCTGCAGGCCCCACTACATTTATAAGAGAGGAAAATTCCCGCCGAACGAGGATGTGGCATAGCGATCATTTTCACAAATTCTCCTTTAACAAAATAAGGTTAAACGCTCTGGCATCTTCTGCAATTGCTATCACGAAAATATTTTCGAACCATGAATGTAGGGATTGACAGCCACTTCCTCCCTCATTAGAATGATCTTGCTAACGTTTTCAAGAAAGGAGGAGATCTGTTTGGGTCATTTGGCCATAAATGGTGGTACTCCTGTTTTGTCTTCAAATAGGCTATCCCCTTGGCCTCAATTAACTTATAAAGATCGGGAGTTAGTAAATCAAGTTTTGGAATCCGGAATTCTCGCTGGAGCATTTGCCCCTCAGGTCAAGGTCCTCCAGGAAGAGGTTGCCAAATATCTCGGCGTCAAACATTGTATCGCCGTAAACAGCGGCACCGCTGCATTACATATGGCGGTAGCTGCAGCGGGTGTGGGCCCGGGAGACGAGATCATCACCAGTGCCTTTTCATTCTTGGCTTCTGCTACTGCTGCAATGCACCAAGGGGGAATCCCCGTGTTTGTGGACATTGATCCCAAGACCCATAATCTAGATCCTCGGAGGATCGAGGAAAAACTTTCGGAGAACACAAAAGCTATAATTGCTGTCCACATCCAAGGACTTCCAGCTGATATGGACGAGATCCGCGCCATCGCGGACAAATACAAACTCGTTCTCATTGAGGATGCTGCCCAGGCTCCAGGTGCGACATATAAGGGCAGGAAGATAGGGACTCTAGGTGACATTGCCGCCTTCAGCCTGAATCAGACCAAGAACTTCCAGGCCGGCGAGGGAGGGCTATTCGTCACCGACAACAAAGAATACTGGCTCCGTGCGGATATGGTCCGCATGTTCGGTGAGCAGGTACGCGAAAAAGAGCGCAGATCCTATGTGGCTCACACGCTGGGATGGAATTACCGCATGCCGGAGCTGACCGCGGCCATTGCTAGGGCACAGCTCGAACGCCTGGACGAGATCAATGAGAATGCCCGTCGCAACGCTAAAATTCTCAACGCCGTCCTTGCGGAGATCGACGGCATAGACCCCCCCTTCTGCCCCCCGGACAGGACCCACATCTACCACAAGTACCGTGCCCGCCTTCATCCGGAGGTACTCGGGATCAGTGATAAGGACACCGTGTTCCGGGACAAGGTCCTTTTGGCGCTGCAGGCAGAAGGTGTCCCCGCGGTTCTATGGCAGACATTCCCCTTGCCAGCTAATCCCCTCTTCCAAAAGAAGGAGGGCTTTGGCAAGGGCTTTCCGTGGACCTTCCCCGGGGCAAGGCAAATTAACTATGATCTCTCCGAGTATCCAGAGACGCTAAAGCTCTTGAACTCCTCCATCGTGATCGGCTCTGAACGCTACCCCATCTTTGCCCAGTCGGCCGACACGGTGGAACTGTGGGGAGAGGCGATCCGCAAGGTCTTTCAAAACCTCGATGAAGTCTTGGAAACGGTGGAGCTTCCGAAGGAAGAGGCCTTCGCCCTCGGAGAGATAACCTCCCTGCGATAACGAGAAAGGGGGTGGTAACTAAAAAAGAGATATCGTGCATTCGTTAAACGAACCAAACGAAAAGGAGGGTGAGTGTCGTGAAAAAGTGGTTTGTGTTTTTGCTCGGACTTTTGTTCGTCGGGATTGGCGGGCTTGCCGCAGGAAAACCATTCGAAGGGGTCACCATCACCGTAGCAGTCCACTCCGGTCACCACGCTACTCCGTGGTACATGGAAGCAAAGAACATCAAGAATCTCCTGGGCATTACTCTGAACGTAGTCGAGATTAGTCCCGAAGAGATGTACTCCCGCGAGCTTCTCGAGCTTTCCGCCCGCACTGGGGCGTTCGACATTGTCCAATACAACTCTGCATGGATCGGTGACTTCGAGCCGTATCTAGTGCCCCTTGACGACTTCATCATTAAGACCGGGGATGATTTCGCCTTCGGCGACTACCTCCCCGGGTTCCGAAATTTCCACAACATGTGGGGAGGCAAGATCTACTCCGTGACATTGGATGGTGACACCTTCCTCCTCTACTACCGCAAGGACCTTTTCGAAAACCCCGAAGAGAGGGCTGCGTTCAAGGCCAAGTACGGCTATGAGCTTCCAGACCCGCCCAAGACCTGGGATCAGGTCGTGGACCTTGCCGAGTTTTTTACCCGCAAGAAGGGTGACAAGCTCGCTGGCAGCGTCCTGACCAAGGACTTCTATGGCTATGCCGATCAGGCAAAGCGTGGGCGCGTGTACTACTGGTATCTCTTCCGGTACATCCCCTTCAGCGCACCCAACCCCCACTACTTCGATCCCGAGACCTTGGATCCCTTGATCAATTCCCCCGCCGCGGTGGCAGCCCTCGAGAACATGAAGGAGCTCCTCAAATACTCGCCGCCGGGGGTGCTCGGATGGGAGTGGGATGAGCTCTTCAACGCCGCCATGAAGGATGGTCGGGTGGCCATGTGGATCCACTGGCCCGATGAGGGCCGACGTTTCAACGAGCTGGCACCCCTGCCCGTTGAGAACCCGCCCACGCCTAAACTAGGCATCGCTCCTACCCCTGGCGTTGTCAAAGACAGCCAATATTACCAGTTCACATTGGTGGACTCCGCGTGGGTGGCTTCCATTTGTGCTGATAGCAGGAACAAGGAAGCGGCTTGGGCCGTCCTCAACTACATGTTCGGCGCCGGCGCGGTAAGTTTGAAGTGGGTCATGAGTCCTGACAGTGGTTGGGATCCCAATCGGTACTCCCACGTGAACTCCCCGCTGTGGCGCGCAAAGGTCCCTGGCATTGACAAGTTCCTGGACACTGAAGTTCAAGCTATGCAGTACGGCTTTCCCTGTCTTAAGATCCCAGGTGCTTTCGAATATATGGACAAACTCGACCTTTATATCTCCAAGTATCTAGCCGGCGAGATAAGGACCGCGCAGGAAGCACTGGACAAGGTGGCTACTGAGTGGGAAAAGATCACCGAACGGTTTGGACGTGCGTCACAGAAGGAGTTCTACGCCAAACTGTGGCAGAAGTAGGCTTAACTGGAAATAAAGGGCGGGTGGGCCGCCAGGCCCCCCGCCTTTTTATATACTCGTTCAAGGAGACAGCATGACCAGACGCAGACGCGGGCCAGTTCTTTTAGTACTGCCTACAATGGCAATTTTGGTCCTGGTAGTCATCTTTCCCATGATTTACTCGCTTACGGTTAGCTTTCACCTTTATGACCTCCGCGTCCCGCGACATCCCTTTGTGGGGTTCGAGAACTACGTCCGCCTTTTCACAGATCCCCGGTTCCACAATGCGCTAGGGGTGACCGGCCTCTTGCTCCTTGGTGAACTCGCTCTGCAGTTTCCCCTCGGTTTCGGCTTGGCCCTCCTGCTGGCGCGCAAATTCTACGGGAAGAAGGTAGTCCAACCGATCTTGTTGATTCCCATGATGATTACCCCCGTAGTGGTTGGGTACATGGGGCGACTTCTATTCGAAACCAGGTCCGGACCAATTAACTACTTCCTGAATTTGATGGGACTCTCCAGTGCACTCTGGCACACATCCGCTAAGACAGCACTTTTGACCGTCATGCTTCTGGACACGTGGCAGTGGACGCCGTTCATGATGGGAGTGTTGCTGGCGGGCCTCGTGTCGCTACCTCCGGAGCCCTACGAGAGCGCCCGGGTGGATGGTGCTTCTAGCTTACAGATTTTCTGGTACCTCACTTTGCCCCTTCTCAAACCGGTGATCGCCTTGGTGATCATCATGAGATCATTGGCTATCCTCCAGACCTTCGACATCATTTACGTCCTTACCATGGGAGGGCCCGGCACTGCTACTGAGACTATTGGTATCTACACTTATCTTGTGGGGTTCCGCTATTGGGATATTGGCCAAGCCTCCAGTGCCGCGTGGGTGCTTGCCATAATGCTTTCCCTGGGGGTCACAGTCTTCCTCAAAATGATGGGAAAGGAGAGGAGATGAATTTGCGTATGCGAAAGTCCCTCTCCCAGGCCATGGGCTATATCCTGATAGGCGTTGCTTTGGCGTTCACCCTTTTTCCCATCTACTGGATGCTACTTACTTCGGTGCAGCCTTCAGATGAACTTATGCAATCCCCCCCACGTTTCATAACCTCACGGCCAACACTAGAACATTGGCGCTTCGCCATCGAAAATAAATGGAAGTATTTTACCAATAGCCTCATCATATCCTCATCCGCCACGGTCATTGCTATTCTGGTCGGTTCCCTCAGCGGTTATGCATTTGCACGCTACCAAGTGGGAGGAGACACTCTTCCCTTCTGGATCCTCTCGCTGAAATTCTTTCCCCCAATTGCAGCCGCGGTCCCTTTCTTCCTAATGATGAACAAGCTCCACCTCTTGGACACCCACATCGCGGTGATCATCCCTCACCTCATCATCACTATTCCGTTTGCCGTATGGATGATCAAAGGATTTGTGGCCGAAGTCCCCCAAGAGCTGGAAGAAGCCGCTATGATAGACGGTTGTTCTCATCTCGGAGTCATCCGGAAAGTAACCTTACCCCTTATTGCTCCGGGGATTGTGGTCACCGCACTCTTCTGCTTCATCTGGTCCTGGAACGATTTCCTTTTCGCTTTGATTCTGACGCGTAGCCATGCCATGACACTTCCCGTGGCGATCGCTGGAATGCGCGAGGCTCACGGCCTTATGTGGGGAGCGGTCTCAGCCACTGCAGCCATGGCTACATTGCCGGTACTCATAATGGCCATCGTGTTGCAGAAGTACATCGTCCGCGGACTGGCGTTAGGTGCGGTCAAATAAAGGAGAGACGAATGGCCAAAAAGCTCAAGATAGGCCTCATCGGAGCAGGAAGGATCGGAAGGCTACATGCACAGAACTTGGCCCACCATGTCCCAGGCGTAGAGCTGTGCGCCGTGGCTGACGTGATTGAAGAAGCCGCGGTGGAGCTTTCTCAGAAGCTCGGTATTCCCAGGGCTACCACTGACTACCACGAACTCTTGAAAGATCCTGATATTGATGCGGTTCTCATTTGTACGAGCACTGACACTCACGCCGAGATCATCAAGGCAGCAGCAGCTGCGGGAAAACACATCTTCTGTGAGAAACCGCTGGCGCTGGACCTCGCGGAGATAGACGCCGCCCTCTCCGCCGTTAATGAGGCTGGGTTAATCCTCCAAGTAGGGTTCCAGCGGCGCTTTGACCCCAACTTCAGGCGCTTAAAGGAACTCCTCGCGGGAGGCGCCATCGGGCAGCCCTGGCTCCTAAAGATCACGAGCTATGACCCTGCTCCCCCTCCTATTTCCTACATCCGAGTTTCAGGCGGGATTTTCCTCGACATGACAATCCATGACTTTGACATGGCTCGGTATCTTATCGGCGAGGTGAAGGAGGTGTACGCAACGGGCTCAGTCCTCGTGGACCCGGAGATCGGGAAGGCAGAGGATATAGACACCGCCGTGGTAACCTTACGCTTTGTGAGTGGGGCCTTGGGAGTTATCACTAATTGTAGGAAAGCGACTTTTGGTCACGACCAGCGGATTGAGGTCCTCGGAGAAAAGGGCGCTCTCTTCGCGGAAAACCCTCTCCCACACACTGCTGTCCTAGCCGACGAGGGAGGCTACCGCTCCGCCCCACTTCACTATTTCTTCGTTGAGCGCTATCGGGACGCATACATTGCTGAGATGGCGGCCTTCGTTGAGGCGGTGAGGGAAGGAAAGACACCCCCTGTTGCCGGGATAGACGGTAAATTCCCCGTGGTGATAGGTTACGCGGCGAAGAGGTCCCTCGAGGAGCGGCGACCGGTGAGGCTGACCGAGGTGGACCCCACTCTGGACATTTAGACGCTCATGCTTTACGGCGTTTGCACCTGGATCTTCGGTCGTGAACCGCTCGCCCCCCTTTTCGGACGCCTTGCAAGAATGGGGTTCGATGGGGTCGAATTGTTAGGAGATTGCGAAAGATACAGCCCACGGGAGATCCGAACGCTCCTGGACGATCACGGTTTGAGGCCCTTATCCCTCACTCCTCTCGACGTGGACATGGCCCATCCCGACCCCAAGATCAGAAATAAAGCCATTGAGTATTACCTCCGTTTGCTGGACTTCGCTGCCGAAATTGGAGCGCCTACATTGGCTTGTCATGGGGCCGTGGGCAGGGTTCGCCCTATTACGACGTTAGAGGAGGAAGAAACCTTCTTTTTGGAAGGAGTCGCCCGAATAGCTGAGAGAGCATGCACCATGGACATAAAAATCGCCCTGGAAGTCTTGAACCGTTACGAATCCCATCTCCTGAACACCGCGACGCAGGTCAAGGGCGTGTTGGAGAGGCTGGATTCGCCCGCAGTGGGGGTCTTGCTCGACACTTACCATATGAACATAGAGGAAGCCGACCTCGTCTCCGCAATATGGGAAGTGCGGGAGTACCTCATCCTCCTACATGTGGCCGACTCCAACCGAAGGGGGATAGGAAAAGGACACGTCCCATTTGTTCCGATCTTCCGCATGTTGGGCCGAGTGGGATATCGAGGGCCGGTGATATTGGAATGTACGGCTCCGGGTCCTGATCCCTTCACCCCCGAAAAGGGGGCCGGTTGGAAGGATCTCCTCATTCGGGAACTCGCGGATTCCTTCTCCTTCCTTAAACTCCTTGAGAAGCTGGCTGTTCCCAATTAGGGCTTAAAGAAAGAAATTCTGGCACCCAAGAACACCACTTTTCCCAAGGACCGAGAACCCTCATCGTGTTGTCCTTCTGTGTACGGTACCCATGGCTGTGAAACTTGACCCACGGTTATTTCTTCCATATAATCGAACCGGTTCGGATGAATAAGGTTCCAACCATTAGAGATGTCGCAAAAAAAGCAGGCGTTTCTGTTTCAACCGCTTCGTTAGCCCTTAATGGAAAGCCCGGCGTCAGTTCCGAAACCAGGGCCCGCGTTCTCAAGGCTGCACTAGAGTTGGATTATCATCCCCATGCTGCTGCGAAGAATCTCGCCGATGGCCGTACCCGTACCATAGGCCTTATAAATCCGATCACCATTGAACACCTCTTTTCCTCCTCCGGATTCTTCATGCGCTTGATCCAGGGCATGCACCAAGCAGCTGCGGAGCACGATTACAGCGTTTTTCTCTTGATCTCCGAGTCCGAGGAGGAGACAGTCGAAAAAGTCAACAAGGCCTTAAGGCGACACAGTGTGGACGGACTCGTCGTCACGAACCCCTCTGTGGCCGCCCCTTACTTGCAGGAACTCGAACGCCGCCGCGTGCCACATGTATTCGTCGGCCGTCCTCCTCGTGAAGGCGTCTTATATGTGGATAACGACAATGTGGAAATCGGTCGTCTAGGGACGAAGCATCTTCTCGAATTAGGACACGAAAAGATTGTGTTCCTCTCAGGCCCGCCGCGCTTCACTCATTGCCAAGACCGTCTCCTCGGATATCAGGCGGCCCTACGTGAGGCTGGAATTTCCTTCTCAGAAAGGTTGGTCTGGTACGCTGAACAAAGTGAAGAGGCCGTATACCAGGCTGTCATCAGCGGCGCTCCGGGGAAGGAGTTCAGCGCCATCTTTGCCACAAGCGGCCTTCACGCGGTGGGCGCTATTAAGGCCTTACAAGATCTCGGTGTTTCCGTCCCCCAGGAGGTGTCGGTGGTCTGCGTTGAGGATACAGAATTGGCCCGCTATTTTATCCCCCCGCTCACTGCGATCGACCTTCACAGCTATTGGCTCGGCTATTGGGCCGTGAAACTGCTCATTCGCCAAATCGTGGGAGAAAACCCCGGACGTCCCGTGCTGATCCCGGGCGAGCTTGTAGTAAGGGCTTCCAGCAACCCTGTTTCGACGAGAAAGGGGGTGATAAACGCTACACAAAATCCAGGGCGTGAAACAATTTAAAGGGAGGTGTGTTTACTATGCGCAAGTGCTTTAAGTTGCTTTTCGTGATCGGTCTTTCCTTCGCGCTTTTGGGGATAGCGACCTTTGCGGAATCGATAAAGCTCACCGTCACTTCACGCGCAGTACGTGGAGGGGTCAACACGCTCCTCGTGCAGTGGCTTGAGGACGTAGTTTTCCCCGCGTTCGAAAACTGGATGAAGGAACAGGGTAAAGACGTCGTCGTCGAATTCATCGAGTTCGGTGGCACCGATGAGGCCTTGAAGGAGCAATACGCCCTCGACCTCAAGGTCGGCCGCGGCGCTGATATACTTGGATTCGACGGATTCTGGATTCCGGAGTTCGACGCCGCTGGGTTAGTAAAACCCCTCGACGAAATTGTTGGTCCTTCCATCTGGGAGTGGGAAGGGTGGAAACACATTCCGCCCAGCATGCGCGAAATCCTGGGCTATCAGGGGAAAGTCTACGGCCTTCCCTTAGGCACCGATGTGCGCGTGATTTTCTACCGTCGGGACATTTTCGAGAAGGCCGGGATAATCCCCGCTGGCTCTGGGCTACGTTGGCAGCCCCGCAGCTGGGAGGAGCTCTTAGACACGGCCCGCTACCTCAAAGAGTCGCTCCCCGGTGTGATCCCCTTGCAGATAAACGCCGGTACCCAGATGGGCGAGGCCACCACCATGCAGGGGTGGTTTATGGTGCTCCTGGGCACCGGAATTCACATGTACGACTTCTACTCCGGGAAGTGGTACGCCAAGCATCCGGGCATCCTAGAGGCCCTGAACTTCTACAAGACCGTCTACATCGACGAGAAGCTGGGAGATGCCCGCACCCAATTGATTCCGGGGGCACGCGCCCGGACCTTCGAGCTCTTCCGGGACGGAAAAATCGCCATGCTGGTGGAAGGTGACTGGTTCTGGCGTTCGGTGCTCGCTCCCGGTTCGGAGTGGGGCCTGCCGAATCGCAATGAGGTGGTGGACTGGGCCATGATGCCGGCCGAAGAACCCGGAGCCGGCTACCGTGGCCAGAACTTCGTCACCATCTCCGGCGGCACAGGCTTCATTCTCAACCCCAACACCAAACATCCCGCGGAAGCCTGGGCTCTGATGGGCTTTGCCTTCAGCCGTGAGATGCAGCTTGAGTTCCAGAAACTTCAACCCCGTATCCGTGCCCGTGACGACGTGCCGGTGATCGGTGATCCGGTCATGAGCGAAATGGCGAAAGCCCTGTTGCGGCTCACCACCGTACGCCCAATGCTCCCGGGCTATCCCAAGATCTCTTACGAAGCGCAGCTTATGACAGAACGCGTTGTCGCCGGCCTGATGACCCCCGAAGAGGCGATGGAAGCCTATGCCGAGGCGCTGAAGGAGATCGTCGGCGAGGAGAGCCTCATCATCGTGGAGTGAAAATGCTGTGGCCGGGGTCCCGTGTCCATCGGGGCCCCGGCTTTTTACCTAGATGGGCAAAAATAAGGAGATCCAACAGATTTTGCCTCGGGCCACAGGGTTCTTCTTCCTGGCCCCGGCGTTCTTTTTCATAGGTTTATTCCTCCTCTTTCCGTTCATCTGGGTTTTCATCATTAGCTTTACAAATGTGGCTCTAACTGGTCCGACGGCATTAAACCCAGCCTTCGTGGGATTGGAAAACTATGTGCGTCTCTTCGATTTTTCTCGCTGGATGCGCTCCGGAGAGTTCGGCAATGCCCTGCGAAATACGTTGTATTTCGTTCTGGGCTCTGCAGTTTTGGGGCAAGCGCCTTTAGGGCTCGCTATAGCACTGGCTTTTCATAGGAGGCGAGGTCCCTTGCGGGAACTCGTATTCTCGTTGGCAACCATGGCGTGGATCCTTCCAGATGTAGCGGTGGCGTTCGCCTGGATTGCTTTCTTGGACTACGACTTCGGCACTCTTAACACCGTCTTAATTAACCTAGGACTTGGAAAAATAGACTGGTATTTTCAACATCCGCTAGTGGCCATCACTATCTTCAATGTGTGGCGAGGAACTGCGTTCTCCATGCTCTTATTCTCAGCAGCCCTGGGGAGCATCCCCCCCTCTTTTTGGGAGACGGCAGAGGTCGCGGGAGCGAGTTCCTGGCAACGTTTCAAGGACGTCATCCTTCCCCTGATCCTCCCCCACATCCTCACAGATCTAATCCTGATAACACTTTGGACGTTCAACACCTTTACCCCGTATCTCATTACCGGTGGAGGCCCCTTCTTCCGCAGCGAGACGGTCTCCATGTATACATATAGGGTGGCTTTCAAATTCTTAGAATTCGGGCGTGGAGCGGCGGTGGCCGTTGTAATGATGGCGATCAACTTCGTCCTGGCCACAGGATATCTACTCTCCCTCCGCCGTCGGAGGGCATACGGATGAGGTCCGCAAGGTTCGTTCTGGTTCGCCTGGGTTTCATGTTGGTCACGAGCCTGCTCGGCACCTTCTTCCTCCTTCCGGTGCTGTGGCTCGTCACTGCCCCGTTCAACGCGCAAGCCACGCTCAGAGTAGAGTGGCCATCTCCCTTCACTTTACAGAATTTTGGTGAAGTGTTTCGGAATACTTTCGCCATACGAGCCCTTTTCCTGAACAGTATCCTCCAGGCCGGGGGAACGATGTTGGGTACGGCTGTAATCGCTACCCTGGCCGCTTACGCCCTCTCCCGGTTGGAGATCAAGGGTAGGAATCTCTTCGTCTACCTTTTGGTCCTGTTTTCTTCGGTGGTTACAGGTACAGCAGCGATGGTACCCATCTTCCTCTTGCTTTACTACCTCCGACTAATCGACACACATTTGGGGGTAATTCTCGTGCTCACTGGGGGCCTTCTCCCCACCGGCATATTTCTCATGCGTGACTTCGTGGAAAGCATGCCCCGTTCCTACGAAGAATCCGCCCTGGTGAGCGGAGCCACGGCCTGGCAGATGTTCCGTGACGTGGTACTGCCCGTCCTGCGGCCGGGGATGATGGTGGTGGCGGTGTGGGCTTTCGTCAACGCCTGGGGCAACTTCCTCATCCCTGCGATACTCATCCGTAGCCCGGAGAAAATGCCCGCACCCGTGGCGATCTATTCCTTCTATACCGAGGGCGGAACCCCCGTCCTCACCCTGGTATCTGCCTACTCGCTACTCTACGCTTTACCTGTGGTGATACTTTACTTATTCGTGAATTGGCGTTACGGATTCCGCTTCTTTGGGGGAATAAAAGGCGGAGGGAAATGAAACTACAGACCGAAAAAAAGAAATCGCACAGGATTTACGAAGCTCACGTAGTGCTACAGGACCTCACGAAGCACTTCGGCGCTGTGGTGGCTGTGGATCATGTCGATCTCACGATCTCCGAGGGTGAATTCTTCGCCTTACTTGGACCGTCTGGATGTGGCAAAACTACTACGTTACGTCTTATCGCGGGGCTGGAGAAGCCCACCGAGGGCAAGATCTTCCTCGGGGGGAAGGATGTGACAAACCTCGCTCCCCGCGAACGGGACGTCGCAATGGTCTTCCAAGATTATGCGCTGTACCCTCACATGACCCTCCGCGACAACATCGGTTATCCCCTCAAAGTCCGCGGAGTCCCGCGCAAGCAGATCTATGCCAAAGTGGAGGAAGTGGCTCGCCATCTAAAAATAGAGGATCTCTTAAATCGGCGTCCCTCCCAAGTGTCGGGGGGCCAGCAGCAGCGGGCGGCGGTAGCTCGCGCATTGGTGCATGAACCGCAGGTCTTCCTCTTCGACGAACCCTTGTCCAATTTAGACGCCAAACTCCGGCTGGAAGCGAGAGCATTTCTGAAACACCTTCAGCGGGAGGTAGGGGTAACCACCATCTACGTGACCCACGATCAAGCGGAGGCCATGGCCATGGCTGACCGCATAGCCATCATGTTCACGGGGAGAATTTGCCAAGTCGGCTCCCCGGTGGAGGTCTACCGCCATCCACTCTCCAAAGAAGTCGCGGCCTTCATCGGAAACCCTCCTATGAACCTAATCCCTGGCCATATAACCCGCGAAGAAGGGGGCCATTTCTTCATCGGCCCGGGATTCAGCATCAGCCTGGGTGGAATCCCCGGAGCACAAGAAGGTGAAGTCTTCTTAGGAATCAGACCTGAACACATCCGTGTCCTTTCGGAACCACATCCTCAAGCGATCCCTGGGAAGCTCTACGCCGTGCAACCCCTGGGACCAGAGCTTCTGATCACGGTTCAGGTGGGAGAGATCCCTGTATCCGTCCGTCTATTCACCGATGACCTTCCCCAACTGGAGGAAGATGTGTGGTTGCTCCCGACCCTCGAGCGGGTACACCTCTTCGATCCCACGGGCAAACGCCTGGAGTGATGCAAAGACAGGTGGTCTTCAGTGGAAAATTCTTTCCGAAGGATGCCCTCAAAAATCCGTATAAACTGTTCCCCTTCGAAGTGCCCGGGGGCGCGAAAGGCGTAGAGATCACGTATTTGCACGATGAAGGCAATATTATAGACCTCGGCCTCTTCGATCCGCGAGGTTGCGAGTTCCTCACCCCCACAGGATTCAGGGGCTGGAGCGGGAGCGCCAGAAAACGCGTGTTCGTGAGTGAAAATTGGGCGACCCCGGGGTACCTACCCGGTCCAATCTACCGCGGCATTTGGCACGTTCTCCTTGGCCTCTACAAGATCTCTCGGCATGGCTGTGGGTACAGGGTGGAAGTGCACATATTTACAGAGGAAAGCCCAATTGAAGAAGTGGTGGATTTTTTGGACCATCCTGCCTCGCTTCCTCAGGGGGTGCCCCAAAAACCGAGGTCGGGATGGCTGAAAGGCGATCTTCACTGCCACACCCACCACAGTGATGCCCACGGGAACGTGTTCGACATCGCCGTCGCGGCTGGCCACAAAGGCTTGGACTTCCTCGCGATAACGGATCACAACACGGTAAGCCATTGGGATGAAATTTTCTCTTTCAATTATGAGCGACCGATCCTTTTGCCCGGCGAAGAGATCACCACCTATAAGGGACACGCCAACGTCTGGGGAACAGGGCGTTGGCTCGACTTCCGCTGTACGAGCCGGGAAGACATGAGAAGAGTTTACGAGGTAGCCAATAGGGAAGAGAGAATCTTCTCCATAAATCATCCTAAACCAGGCGGCCCTCCGTGGGAATTCGGCTTAGAGATACCTTTCGAGTGTCTGGAGGTATGGCACGGCATGTGGCATCTCGGCAACGAGACCAGCTTGAGGAAGTGGAAAGATCTTTTGCAAAAAGGACAACGAATTATAGCGGTTGGCGGAAGTGATACCCACCCTAAAGCACTGTCCACCGGGAAATTGTCGGAATGGCTTGGTTATCCCACTACTTGGATTTACGTGAAGAAAGCTTCCCCCGACGGCATTTTGGATGCGTTGAAGGCCGGTCTGGTATCCATATCCGCCTGTCCCCATGGGCCTCTGACGGCCATCGCTTTCGAAGCTGAAGGGGAAAGAATCGAGCAGGGCGGTGCCTCTCCATGTGGAAGGGGCATTTTGTCAGTGGAGGTGTTCAACGGGAAAGGCCTAAAACTTCGGCTCCTGTCTTCTCGGGGTGTATGGAAAGTAACGCATGTAACGGGCGAGCTTTGGAACGTTGTCTTCCCCCTCGATCTCGAAAAAGAAGGGTTCATATATGCCGAGTTGCGCGTACCCGGGCCGTGGCCCGAAGGAAAAGGACCATTAGCTGGATTGACAAACCCCATCTGGTACGAAGGATTCCGTGACGACAAAATAAGGGCCTAGGAAAGGAGCGGGATGGGTGCTTCTGTGGAGGGGATCGTCGTACCGCACACACATTGGGATAGGGAATGGTATCTCAGTTTCGAGGAGTTCCGCCACTGGCTCGTGGAGGCCCTGGACAAGGTGCTCATCGAATTCGA